>NZ_CP123923.1:6605000-7205000 GCF_030450125.1 Streptomyces sp. WP-1 | reverse complement strand
TCATCGGGCCCGCGCCCACGCTGCCCCGGGACTCCCGCTGGCAGGGCACGCTCGCCGTGCGCCACCTCGACGGCCACCGCGTCGACCTGTGGCTGCTCGCCCGGTACCGCCCGGCGCCCGACGGCGCGGGGAACCGGTGGGTCCTGTTCGCCCCCGTGCCCCGCACGGAGCCGCCCGCCGCGGACGATCCGCTGGGCGAGGCGGGCCTGCTCCAGTCGCCGTGCGCGATCGCGGTCTACGACGAGGAGCTGCGGCTGCGCCGGATGAACGACGCCATGTCCGTGGTCTCCGGGCTGCCGGAGGACCACGCGCGGGGCCTGCGCTTCACGGAGCTGGTCGACGGCCCGCAGAGCGAGGAACTGGCGCGGGGCATGCGGGAGGTGCTGGCCACCGGCCGCCCGCTGGACGTGCGGACCTTCATGCGGGCCGGCGGCGAGAGCCGGGCGCACGCCTGGCTCGCCCGGATGGCGCCGGTGCGCGACCGCGCGGGCCGGGTGCGGGGCGTGTGCCTCGCCGCGCACGACGTCAGCGACAGCCACCGGGCCCGGCAGCGCCTCCAGCTGGTCAACGAGGCGAGCATGCGCATCGGCACCACCCTCGACGTCACCCGCACGGCGCAGGAGCTGGCCGACATGTGCGTCCCCGCGCTCGCCGACTTCGTCACCATCGACCTGCTGGACCCCGAGGAGTACGGCGGTGAGCCCCCGGCCCGCGTCGCCACCCCGGTGACCCTGCGCCGGGCCGCCCACCGCTCGGTCCTGGACGGGGTGCCGGAGGCGGTGATGGAACCGGGGCGGACCGAGCGCTATCCGTCCGGCTCCCCGCAGGCGGACTCGCTGACCGCGGGCCACACCATCATCGCCTCCCGCACCGCGGGCGACATGAGTCCCTGGACGGACTGGAACAGCGCCCGCACCCGGCAGGTGCGGGCCTTCGGCATCCACTCCACGATGTCGGTGCCGGTGCGGGCCCGCGGGCTCACCCTGGGCGTCGCCGTCTTCACCCGGCACCGGCGCCCGGACGGCTTCGACGCCGACGACCGGATGCTGGCCGAGGAGATCACGGCCCGGGCCGCCGTCTGCATCGACAACGCCCGGCGCTACTCGCGCGAGCGGGAGACCGCCCTCGCCCTGCAACGCAGCCTGCTGCCCCGCACGTTGCCGCGCACGGCCGCCCTCCAGGCGTCCTCCCGGTATCTGCCGGCGGCACGCGCGGGGGTGGGCGGCGACTGGTTCGACGTGATCCCGCTGTCGGGCTTGCGCGTCGCGATGGTCGTCGGGGACGTGGTCGGCCACGGCGTCCAGGCCTCGGCCGCCATGGGCCGGATGCGCACCGCCGTACGCACCCTCGCGGACATCGACCTCGCCCCGGACGAACTGCTCACGCACCTGGACGACCTGGTGATGCGGCTCGCGGAGGAGACCGGCCGGGACGGCAGCACCGGCGAGGTCGGCGCGACCTGTCTGTACGCGGTCTACGACCCGGTGTCGCGGCGCTGCACGCTGGCCCGCGCCGGGCATCCGCCGCCCGTCGTGCTGCCGCCGGGCGGCCGCCCGCACCAGCTGGACCTGCCCGCGGGTCCGCCGCTGGGCCTGGGCGGGCTGCCGTTCGAGTCCGCCGAGGTGGAGCTGGCGGAGGGCACCGTGCTCGCGCTGTACACGGACGGCCTGGTCAAGTCCCGGGACCGGGACGGGGACGCCGGGCGGGCGATGCTCTTCGAGGCGCTGAGCGCGGGCGCCGGTTCGCTGGACCTGTCCTGCGACCGGATCCTGCGCACCCTGCTGCCGTCCGGCGGCGCCGCCGACGACGTGGCGCTGCTGCTCGCCCGCACCCAGGGGCTGCCCGCCTCCCAGGTGGTGACCTGGGACATCCCGGCGGACCCGGCGCTGGTCGCGCCGATCCGCAAGCAGGTGGTGGAGCAGCTGGACGTGTGGGGGCTGAGCGAGGCGTCGTTCACGGCGGAGCTGGTGGTCAGCGAGCTGGTCACCAACGCCATCCGCTACGGCGCCCATCCGATCCGGCTCCGGCTGATCCATGACGCGGCCACGCTGATCTGCGAGGTCTCCGACACCAGCCACACCGCCCCGCATCTGCGCCGGGCCAAGACCTTCGACGAGGGCGGCCGGGGGCTGCTGCTGGTCGCTCAGCTCACCCAGCGCTGGGGCAGCCGGCACACCGGGGAGGGCAAGACGATCTGGGCGGAGCTGCCGCTGTTCGAGGAGGACGACCAGCCGCCGGTCAGGGGCTCGTGAGCCAGGGCCGTACCTGCCGGCGGGCCTCGTGCAGCCGGGACTTGAAGGTGCCGAGCGGGATCCCGGCGCGCTCGGCGGCCTCGGCGTAGTCCAGCTGGCAGATGTCCCGGTAGACCAGCGGCGCGACCAGCTGCGGATGCTCGCGCTCCAGCCGTTCCAGCGCCTCCAGCAGGTCCACCCGGGAACCGGCGATGACGCTGGTGGTGCGCGGGTCGACGGCGTGCGCCGGCTCGATGGCGACGGGCTGCTCGGCGGCCCGCCGCTTCAGCTCGCGGTACTTCTGCCGGCAGCAGTTGGCGACCACGGTGTACAGCCAGGTACTGAAGCGGCTGCGGCCCTCGAAGGTGCCGATGTACCGGGCCACTTGGAGCAGCACGTCCTGGGCGGCCTCCTCGGCGTCCTCCCGGCAGGGCAGGAAGCGCCCGCAGCGGCGTACGACGTCGGGCCGCAGCTCGCTCAGCAGCCGCTCCAGGGCCGCCGGGTCCCCGGCGGCGGCATGCCGGGCGAGTTCCTCCGCCGGCGCCTCGTCCTGCACGTCACGCACCCCTTCGAGTCGATCTCAGGGCAGGCATGATAGTCGTATGCACTCCCTGGAGCGGATCGGCCGCTACCGTCTCGAACGGCCGCTGGGCACCGGCGCCTTCGCCACCGTGTGGCTCGCCCACGACCCGGAGCTTCAGGCCCCGGTGGCGGTGAAGGTGCTCGCCGAGAACTGGTCGCACCGGCTGGACGTCCGGGAGCGCTTCCTGTCCGAGGCGCGGCTGCTGCGCCGGGCCGGTTCCAGCCGGGTCGTACAGGTCTACGACATCGGTGAACTCCCCGACGGGCGGCCGTACTTCGTGATGGAGTACGCCGACGGCGGCACCCTCGCCGACCTGGTGCGGAACGGCCCGTTGCCGGTGCCGGACGCGCTGGCGCTGACGGCCGAGGCGGCGCGGGCCGCCGCCGCGCTGCACGAGGCGGGGATCGTGCACCGCGACATCAAGCCGACCAATGTGCTGCTGCACACCGCCCCGGACGGCACCCGGCGGGTGCTGCTGGCCGATCTGGGGCTCGCCAAGAGCCTCGCGCAGGGCTCGGCGCTGACCCTGGCGGCGGGCTCGGCGGGCTACCGTCCCCCGGAGCAGGCGGAGCCCGGCACGGGCATCGACGAGCGGGCCGACGTCTACAGCCTGGGCGCGGTCGGCTACGAGCTGGTCACCGGGAGCGTGCCGGGGCCGCCGGGCAAGGTGGTGCCGCCCGCGCGGCTGCGGCCGGACCTCGGTGACGGCGTGGCGCGGGCGCTGCTGCGGGCGCTGGAGCCGGACCGGGCGCGGCGCTGGCCCACCGCGCGGGAGTTCGCGGCCGAGCTGGACCGGCTGGCGGGCCGGGGCGCTGCCGAGGGGAGGCCCGCGCGGCCGCGTCTGGACCGGGTCCGGGGCCGGCTGAACGCGGTGACGCTGTCGGTGGCCGCGCTGGTCGCGGCCGCGGTGGCGGCGGTCACGGTGACCGTGGTGCTCCACCGCGGCGGGGCCCCGGAGCAGCCGCGGGTGGCGGACGCGGGCGGCCGGGTGAGCGTCCGGGTGCCCGCGGGCTGGGACCGCGAGCTGCGCGACTCGGGCTGGGACCCGCGGGCGCTGGGCCTGGGCTCCGGGCACGAACCGGGCCTGGTGGTGGCGGACGACCTGGCCCGCTGGCCCGATCCGGCCGCCCCGGTCGACGGTGTGTTCGTCGGGGTCAGCGCGCGCGGCGATGTCACCGCACGGGTGAAGGCGCTCGCGCACTCCGGCTGCCACTACTCCGGCAGCCGCGACTTCCGCGGCGCCGACTGGCACGGCCTGGTGCGGGTCTGGAGCGGCTGTCCGGACGGCGGTTCGATCACCGAGTCCGCGCTCGTCCCGGCGGGCGGCGCCACCGAGCCGCAGGTGTATGTGCAGCTACGCCAGCGGGGTGACGGCGACGCCACCGATGGCGTACTGCGCTCGCTGCGGGTGCGCTGAGGAGTGAGCCGAGGGTCGGTCCGGGTCCGAAGCGGGGAAAAGAATCCTCGTGTTCCGAACTTTTCCCACGGTCCGTGCATCGGAGTGGGGTGACGGCGCACTCGGCACCGTAGGCACGCGTCCGTCGCGTGCCCCGACCAACCAGGAGTGTTGAGCGACATGGTGTACACCCCACGGTCCGCGCGGCGCGGAGCCCTGTTCGCGGGCTCGGTCGCCGTGCTGGGCCTGCTGACCGCCTGTGGCAACGGCCAGACCGTGCACAGCAATCCGCCCATGACGTCCTCGGGTACGGCGGCGCCCGCGACCGGCGACTCCCCATCGGCGGCCTCCGCCACCACGACCACGTCCTCCCCCGCCGCCCCGGCCTCCTCCGCGGCCACCGGCGCCCCCGCGACGGCGCCGACCCGGGCGACGGCCACCTCGGGCGGGGGCGGGAGCGCCGCGGCGAGCAGCCGCTGCCACACCTCCGAACTGCGCGCCTCCGTGGGCCGCAACGACCCGGGCGCGGGACAGGAGAACTTCCCCGTGGTGCTGACCAACACCTCCGGGCGCACCTGCACCGTGCGCGGCTTCCCGGGCGCGGCCTTCGTGAACGCGTCCGGCGGCCAGCTCGGCCCCAACCCCGGACGGGAGTCGGGCTCGTCGACGACGATCACGCTCAAGCCCGGCCAGAGCGCCTGGGCCGGGCTGACCTTCTCCAACCCGGGGGTCAGCGGCGCGAAGACGGCCAAGCCGGCGGCCCTGCTGATCACCCCGCCGAATGAACGCGATCATCTGAAGGTGACGTGGACGGGCGGCGAGGTCCCGGTCTCCGGGAACTCCTCGGCCGTCTTCCTGACCGTGTTCAGCCCCGGCACCGCTCCCTGACCGTCCCGCCCCGGCCGTCGCGAGGCGGCCGGGGCCATCTGTTTTCATGGGCGGGAAAGCGTGATCGAATCCGGAAGGACCCGCCCTGAACAGCGCGCTCGCCGAAGCACTGTCCGTGGTACTGCTCCTCGCGGTGCTCGCCTTCGCCGTCGTACGGCCCTTCGGGTGGCCCGAGGCGGTCATGGCCGTCCCGGCCGCCGGGATCGTGATCGCCTCCGGCGCCATCTCCCTGGACCACGCGCGCGCCGAGGCCGAGCGGCTGGGCCCGGTGGTCGGCTTCCTCGCGGCGGTCCTCATGCTCGCCCACTTCTGTGCCGTGGAGGGCCTGTTCCGGGCGTGCGGGGCGTGGATGGCGCGCTGGGCGGCGGGGCGCCCGGTGCGGCTGCTGACGGCGGTGTTCGTGCTCGCCTCCGCCATCACGGCCGTGCTCAGCCTGGACGCCACGATCGTGCTGCTCACCCCGGTGGTGTTCGCCACCGCAGCGCGCACCGGCGTACGCCCCAAGCCGCATGTGTACGCCTGCACGCATCTGTCGAACACGGCGTCGCTGCTGCTGCCGGTGTCCAATCTGACGAACCTGCTGGCGTTCGCGGCGAGCGGGCTGAGCTTCACCCGGTTCGCCGGGCTGATGGCGCTGCCGTGGCTGGCGGCGATCGCCGTGGAGTACGTGGTGTTCCGGCGGTTCTTCGCCGGTGATCTCGCGGCGGCGGCCCCGGCGGGGCGGGACACCGGCGAGGCGCCCGTCCTCCCCCGGTTCGCGGTGGTGACCGTCCTCTGCACGCTGGCCGGGTTCGTGGTGGCGTCGGCGTTCGGCGTCGAGCCCGCCTGGGTGGCGGCGGCCGGGGCGCTGGTGCTGGCCGGGCGGGCGCTGCTGCGCCGGGAGGCGACGCCGGTGGCGGTGGTGCGGGCGGCGGCCCCGGCGTTCCTCGCGTTCGTGCTCGCGCTGGGCGTCGTGGTGCGGGCGGTGGTGGACAACGGGCTCGCCGACGCGCTCCGGCACGTCGTGCCGGGCGGCACCGGGCTGCCCGCGCTGCTGGGGATCGCCGCGCTCGCCGCCCTCCTCGCGAACATCGTCAACAACCTGCCCGCCGTGCTGGTCCTGCTGCCGCTCGCGGCCCCGGCCGGTCCCGGCGCGGTGCTCGCGGTGCTGCTCGGGGTGAACATCGGCCCGAACCTGACCTACGCCGGGTCGCTGGCCACGCTGCTGTGGCGGCGGATCGTGCACCAGCACGCGCACGGCGTGAACCTCGGCGAGTTCACCCGGCTGGGTCTGCTCGCCGTGCCGTCCTCCCTCGCCGTCGCGGTGGTGGCACTGTGGGGGTCGCTGCGCGTTCTGTGACGGGAGGCCGACCCGATGCGGGTGATCGTCTGGCTGGTGGAGGGCACCTGGCCCGCCTGTGTGGACGCCGTGCGCACGCATGCGCCGGAGTCCGCCGAGGTGGTGCTGCTGCATGTCAGCGGGCCCGATGTGCCCGGGGTCGCGCACGGCGCGTTCGCCGGGCTGCTGGGCCGCGGGCATCCGGAACGCGACCCCGGTGTCCTGCTGGAGGAGCTGGGCGGCACATCGGCGGCCGCACTCCTGGCCGCCGCGGCCGGGCGGCTGGGCCGGCCCGCCGTGTGCGAGGAGCGGGCCGGCCGGGTGGAGCGGGAGGTGGTGACCGCCGCCGAGGGGGCCGATCTGCTGGTGCTGGCCCGGGACGGCGACCGGTCCCGGCTCGGGCCGCGCAGTCTCGGCCCGGCGGTCCGCTTCGCCGTCGACCACGCCCCCTGCCCGGTCCTGCTGGTCTGGCCCGAACCGGCCCCCGGCCTCGCGACCATCCCCCCGCCCCCGCCGCATCACCCCTGAGAACGCGCGCTCCCGCCTCAGTGACCGCTGATCGCGCGCGGTGTGTACGGCCGCTCCAACTCCTCGATCTCCTCGTCGCTGAGGGTGAGTTCGACGGCGGCGACCGCGTCCTCGATGTGCCCGCGCTTGCCGGCGCCGACGATCGGGGCGGTCACGGTGCTCTGGTGCAGCAGCCAGGCGAGGGCCACCTGGGCGCGCGACACGCCCCGCTCCCCGGCGATCCGGGTGACGGCCTCCACGATCGTCCGGTCGCCCTCCTGGTACAGCTTGCCGCCGAAGGCGTCGTGCTCGCTGCGCTCGGTGACCGTGCCCCAGTCGCGGGTGAGCCGGCCCCGGGCGAGCGGGCTCCACGGCAGCACGCCGACGCCCTGGTCCGCGCAGAGCGGCAGCATCTCCCGCTCCTCCTCGCGGTAGAGCAGGTTGTAGTGGTCCTGCATGGAGACGAACTTCGTCCAGCCGTGCCGCTCCGCCGTGTACTGCGCCTTGGCGAACTCCCACGCGTACATCGAACTCGCCCCGATGTAACGGGCCTTGCCCGCCTTGACCACGTCGTGCAGCGCCTCCATCGTCTCCTCGACCGGTGTGGCGTGGTCGTAGCGGTGGATCTGGTAGAGGTCGACGTAGTCGGTGCCGAGGCGGCGCAGGCTGTGGTCGATCTCGGTCATGATCGCCTTGCGGGACAGCCCGGCGCCGTTGGGGCCCGGCCGCATCCGCCCGTGGACCTTGGTGGCCAGCACGATCTCGTCGCGGTGCGCGAAGTCCTTGAGCGCCCTGCCGACGATCTCCTCGCTGGTGCCGTCGGAGTAGACGTTGGCGGTGTCGAAGAAGGTGATGCCCGCCTCCAGCGCCTGCCGGATCAGCGGACGGGCGGCCTCCTCCTGAAGGGTCCACTCGTGGTTGCCGCGCTCCGGCACCCCGTAGGTCATGCAGCCCAGACAGACACGCGACACGTCCAGGCCCGTCGAACCGAGCTTCACATACTGCATCGTTGCTGCTCCTGTCTTCGGGACGGGTGATCACGGCCGAGCCTACGACGTGGCCGGGGACCGCCTTGACCGCCGAAGCGTTTGAACGCTTTGATCCTGACATGTTCCGCGCCGCGTCACTCGTCGTACTGGCCGTCACCGTCTCCGTCCTGACGGGCTGTGCCACCACCGCGAAGGACGACGGCGCGCGGGCGCCCTCGGTGCGGCTGCCGCCCCGGCACACCGGGTTCGACTACCAGATCGGCGGCGCCTATCCCCCGCCGTCCGGCGTCCGCGTCGTCAGCCGTGACCGGTCCGACTCCCCCGCGGCGGGCCTGTACAACATCTGCTACGTCAACGCCTTCCAGGCCCAGCCCGCCGAACGCGCCTCCTGGCCGCGCGACCTGCTGCTGCGGGACGCGCACGGCAAGGCCGTCATGGACAAGGACTGGAACGAGGCGCTGCTCGACATCGGCACCCCGGCCAAGCGCGCCCGGGTGGCGCGGCGGGTGGACGGATGGATCGACGACTGCGCGCGCAAGGGCTTCGACGCGGTGGAGCCGGACAACTACGACAGCTACACCCGCTCCGACGGGCTGCTCTCCGCCTCCGACGCGGTCTCCTTCATCGCTCTGCTCTCCCGGCACGCGCACGCCCGGCACCTGGCCGTCGCGCAGAAGAACACCTCCGAACTGGCCGGTGAGCGGCGCCGGGCGGGGCTGGACTTCGCGGTGGCGGAGGAGTGCGGGCAGTACGACGAGTGCGGGGTCTACGCGAAGGCGTTCGGGGACCGGGTCGTGGACATCGAGTACACGTCGGCCGGACTGCGCAAGGCCCTGGCCGGCTGGGGCAAGCGGCTGAGCATCGTCCGCCGGGACCGGGACGTCTCCACCCCGGGCGCCGCCGGGTACGTACGCGCGGTGCGGTAGGGGCCGCCGGGACGGTTGTGCTGCTGCCCCCAGGTGACCGTTCGGCGTGGGAGCGACGGGCGGTCGTACCGTCGGATGATCCTCGTGGGCAGGCGACCGGCGACCGGCCGGTCATGGCCGCCCGGGAGGAACGCGGTGCCGACTCGTCCGACCACCCTGAGAGCACTGGCCGGGGCGGCGCTGCTGCCCCTGGCCCTCGTCACCCCGGCCTGGGGCGGCCCGGCCGCCGCCCCGGCCCCGAAGGCCGAGGACCCGGCCACCCTGTGCGCGGTCGCCGGCACACTGCGCGGCGACAACGGCCAGTACGCGCTGGTCAATCTGTGCGCGGGCAGCGGCACCCCGCAGTTCGCGGTCTCCGCCCCGGCCTCCTGCGGCCGCGCCGGCACCCGGGCCCGCTACAGCTGCCGGACCAACGGCACCTGGACCGCCACGCGCTCCGGGAAGACGCTGGCCGGCGGCCCGCTGCCCGGTTCCGGCGACTACCCGGGGCCGGGGACGTACGACATCACGGCCACCGTACGGGTACGGTCCGCGCCCGCCGGGGTGGACCTGACGGGCCAGGTGCGGGCCACCCTGACGCTGACCGCGCCCAAGGCGCCGCCCACCCACGCCATCACCGTCGACCGCACGACGCTGCGCCGCGACGCCACGACCACGCTCACCTACACGGTGCGCCGGGACAGTGCGCAGGGCGACGGCAGCGCCCGGTTCGGGCTGATCGGCGAGGCGGGCAGCGGGGTGCGGATCGCCACCTCCGACGCCCGCTGCGTCAACCCGCTGGTGGGCGAGTACCCGTCGAAGGACCGGCTGCCGTACTCCCTGGACTGCGCGCTGACCGAACTCCAGCCCGGCCACCCGGAGCAGGTGAAGGTCCGCGTCACCGTCGGCGCCACCTGCTCCACGGTGGTCTCCAAGCTGGGCTACTGGATGCCCGACGGCCAGGCCCTTTACACCGGCGGCATGCTGGAGGGGCCGGAGCTGACCTGCGCCTAGGCGCGTTCCAGCAGGTCGAGGGCGGTCGTCCAGGGGAACTGCGGGCGACCGCCGCCGGGGCCCGGCTCACCGGAGTACGCATCCCCGAAGCGCACGCCCATCCCGCGCAGCCGTTCCAGGCTCTCCCGGTAGGCGGGGTGGGCGGCCAGCGTGCCGGTCACACAGGGCAGCACCGCGATCGGCACCCCGAGGCCCGCGGCCTCGCACAGGGTGCCGACGGCCAGGGTGTCGGCGATGCCCGCCGCCCACTTGTTGACGGTGTTGAAGGTGGCGGGCGCGACCGCCACGGCGTCCGGCGCCGGGAACGGCCGCGGATCGGCCGGGGACCGCCAGGCCGACCGTACGACCCTGCCGGTACGGGCCTCGACCGCCGCGACGTCGAAGAAGCCGCCCATCGCGACCGGGGAGGCGATGACCCCGACCTCCCAGCCCCGCTCCTGCGCGGCCGCGATCAGTTCCTCGACGCCCGCGGCGATACCGGCCGCGCAGACGACGACGTACAGGAACGGCTTCTCGGATGCCCCGGCGTGTTCGGTCACCCGGGAAGCGTATCGACCGGCGGCGGCCCCTGACGGGGCGTGGTCGTCAGAGCCTGGCGGACAGGCGGCGCAGATGGCGGTCCAGGCTGTGCTGGAGGGCCGCGGTGTGCTCGAAGAGGTAGAAGTGGCCGCCGGGGAACTGGGTCGCGCCGAGGAAGTCGGCGCAGTGGCCGGACCAGGCGGCCATGTCGCCGGGTGCCACGATCGGGTCGGTGGTGCCGCAGTAGGCCGCGACCGGGCAGGGCGCCGGTTCGCCGTCCTCGCGCAGGCTGCCGGCCGCCAGGAAGTCGGCGCGCAGCGCGGGCATGATCGAGGCCAGGGTGGCCGGGTCGAGCGTCGTACCCTCCGGCATCAGGCCCAACTGGCCGACCCGGTCGAGGAGTTCGTCGTCCGTCATGGTGGCGACCCGGGCCAGTTCGGCGGCCGGTTCCAGCGCCGGGGCCCAGGCCGAGACACCGAGGAGCGCGGGGGGCGGCAGCCCGTTCCACGCGGCGGCCACGGACAGGCGGTAGGCGAGCAGCGCGCCGAAGCTGTGGCCGAACAGCAGATAGGGCCGGCCGTCGAGTTCGGCCTCGAAGACCTCCAGCAGCGCGTCCAGCAGGGGCTCCACGTCGGTGAACGGCTCCTCGCCCAACCGCTCCTGGCGGCCCGGCAGTTGCAGGGTGCGCACGTCCATGGTGGAGGGCAGGGTGGCGGCCCACGCCTGGTAGGCCGGGGCGGTGCCGCCCGCGTGCGGGAAGAGGAACACCTGGTGGTCGGCGTGCGGATCGGCCCCGGCGGTGGTGAACCAGCGGGCACGTCGGGTGCTGCCGGCGGTGCTCATGTGCTCTCCTGATCTGTCTGGCGGGCCTTGGAGACGAGTACGTCCGCTATCTCCCGCAGGTGTGTCTCCGGTCGCAGCGATCCGATGCGGAGCAGGATGTGCCGGGCGCCCGCGCGCACATAGTCGGCGAGGCGCTGCGCGCAGTGCTCGCTGGGCCCCCACGCGTAGGCGCGCAGGGCCGACATCTGCTCCAGGGCGCGCCCGTAGCAGTGTTCGAGGTAGTCGTCCAGCTCGACCCTGGCCCCGCGCTCGTCCGGGCCGACCGTGACCGTGAGGTACAGGGCCGGGGTGACCGCCCCGGCCCGGCGTCCCGCGCGCCGGCAGAGGTCCTCCAGGCGGCGCCGGGCACCGGCGTAGGACTCGGCGGAGGTACGGGAGGACAGCCAGCCGTCGTAGAGGCGGGCGGCCCGTTCGAGCGCGCGGGCGCTGTCGGCGCCGGTGGCCAGCCACAGGGGCGGTCCGTCGAGCGCGGCCGGGCAGATCAGCCGGTCCAGGCCCTCCGCCTGCCAGTGCCGGCCGGTGAAGTGCGTGGGCGCGCCGGGCCGGGTGCTGCTCCAGGCCGTCCGCCACAGTGCGGTGACCTCGTCGAGGGTGCCGGCCCGGGTGGCGGCCGAGGCGCCCACGGCGGCCAGTTCCTCGTCGGACTCCGGTACCGGGAAGCCGGATCCCACGCCGAGGACGAGTCGGCCGGAGCTGACGTGGTCGAGGCTGCTGACCATGCGCGCGGCCGTCAGCGGGTGGCGCAGCGCCGGTGCCATGGCCGCGGTGCCCAGCAGTACCCGGCGGGTCACCGCGCCCACGGCGGACAGCACCACCAGGGGGTCGAGCCGGGGGCGCGCGGTGAGCGAGTCGCCCGTCCACAGGGAGTCGAAGCCGAGCTGTTCGGCGCGGCGCGCGAAGTCCAGCAGGGAGGAGGCGCTGTGCTCGCCGAGGATCGCCTGCTCCCGGGTCGGCAACAGGACCCCCACGCGGAGCGGCTGACGAACGGGCCCCATCACACACCTCTTTCTCCGGTCGCGGTCGGCGGTACCCGCGATCCAAGCAACCGCACCTGACAGGTTCCTGATCGTCCGATGAAAGCGGGCGCGGGAATTGGAAAACCGTTAATACGGCGCCTTAACCGGCCGTGGCTGGGCTCGATTATCGGAACGCAGAGGTGGCGAACCCGCAATGATGATGTCCGACATGCTCCGATCCGTCCCGACATCACCGGCGGAAACCAGCATTGTTTCAAAGGGCACGCACTGGCCTGTAAGCGACGTCGGCCTGTGCTGGATACTTGCGGTTGCGAAGGTTACTGGAGTCAATTAAAGGAACCGCGTACGGCACGGCAGGAGGAAAAAGTGATCACCTATTCACACGTCGAGGACACCCATCCGAACAACGACCGCAGACTGCCTTCCGGGCCTTCCGGTCGCGGCGTTTCCCCGGCGCGTCCGGTCTGCGCGTTCCTCGGCCCCCTGGAGGTGCGCACCGGCGGCCGTACGCACACCGTCGGCGGCAACCGGCAGCGCACCCTGCTGGCGGCGCTGCTGGTGAGCCCCGGCCGGCCGCTGGCCGCCGAGCAGCTGTACACCGAGCTGTGGGGCGAGAACCCCCCGCCCACCTTCGAGAACTCGCTCCAGGCCCATGTGTACCGGTTACGCCGGACCCTCCAGCAACTGGCCGGGCCGGACGGCCGGGCACCGGAGCTGCTCACCCGCTCGTCGGGGTACGTGCTGGAGCTGGGCGACGAGGAGACCGACGCGGCGGCCTTCCGGCGGCTGGCCGGCCAGGCCCGCGCCTGCGCCCGGCACACCCCCGGCCAGGCGCTCCACCTGCTCGACGAGGCGCTGGCGCTCTGGCGCGGCGCGCCCTTCCAGGACGTCGCCCAGGGACCCATGTCGCAGAGCGTGGCGCTGGCCCTGGAGGAGGAGCAGCTGTGCGCGGTCGAGGACAAGCTCTGGCTGGAGATCCAGCTGGCGGACCCGGTGCACAGCATCAGTGAGCTCAAGCGCATGCGCACCATCCACCCCTGGCGGGAGCGGCTGACCGAGATGCTCATGCTGGCCCTGTACCGGACCGGGCGGCAGGCCGAGGCGGTGGAGACGTACAACAGCACGCGGCACCGGCTGGCGAGCGAGCTGGGCATGGAGCCCTCGCTCAAGCTGCGCCAGCGGCTCCAGCAGATCCTCAACCAGGCGCCCTCGCTGGACGCCGCCGTGCCCGCCTAGGGGCGCCGCGGCCGGCAGCGGCCGGCCGGCGACGAGGCTGCGGCAGTACGCCCGGAAACCGCCGGGGGCGTACCGCCGCAGCCTCGTTCCCGTTTCCGTTCCCGGACCTGTTCCGGAGGAGTCCGCGTCGCATCAGCTCCGTGTCAGCGCATCGCGCGAGACTATTCCTCGCGCATACCCCGCAAAGGAAGTCGACACGAGAAAGCAGAGAGCGCTGCCAAAGCGATCTCGGACGCTTTTCTCCTTCGAGTCGATGAGGGTTAACTTGCCGCATCCTTTTCTATTGCAATATCTGTGAGCAAATTTTTCCGCATGTTACTCCGGTACTTCACCCCATGGATGATTCCCGGATGCCCGCGATCGGTCCATCAGCCGTCCTTCAGCCGTCGATCAGCAGCCCTGTCCAGGGTGGACCGCGAAGAGGCACTACGAAGGGGATGACTATGGACGAGGACTTCGAGATCGTCATCATCGGCGCCGGGATGTCGGGCCTCGGCATGGCCGCCCGTCTCAAGGAGGCCGGCCGGCACACGTTCACGGTGCTGGAGAAGGCCGCCTCGATCGGCGGGACCTGGCGCGACAACACGTACCCCGGCGCGGCCTGCGACGTGCAGTCCCACCTGTACTGGTACTCCTTCGGCGAGCAGCCCGACTGGAGCCGTACCTACGCCGGGCAGCCGGAGATCCTGCACAACCTCGAACGGTTCGCCGAGAGCCAGGGGCTGACCGGGCACATCCGCTGCGGCACCGAGGTCACGCAGGCCACCTGGTCCGACGAGGACGGCCGCTGGCTGCTGCGCACCGCGCGCGGCGAGCGGCTGCGGGCCCGGGTGCTGATCACCGCGTGGGGGCAGCTCAACCTGCCGGCCTGGGCGGACATCGAGGGCGCGGAGCGCTTCACCGGGACCCAGGTGCACACGGCGCGCTGGCCGGAGGACCTGGATCTGACGGGCAAGCGGGTCGCCTGCATCGGCAGCGCGGCCAGCGCCGTCCAGCTGGTGCCCGCCATCGCGGAGGACACCGAGCGGCTGACGGTGTTCCAGCGGTCCGCCAACTACTTGCTGCCGCGCCAGGACCAGGCGCTGAGCGACGACGAGCGCGCCGCGCTGCTCGCCGAGCCGCACCGCTACGACGAGCTGCGCGAGGGCCTCTACCGGGAGCGCGACGGCTGGGCCGTCGGCCTGCGCGACGACGGCAACCCGGTGCGGGACGAGTTCCTGCGGGTGGCCAGGGACCATCTGGCCGCGCAGGTCGCCGACGAGGGGCTGCGCGACCGGCTCACCCCCGACTACGCGTTCGGCTGCAAGCGGGTGCTGATCAGCGACGACTACTACCCGGCGGTCTCCCGCGACAACGTCGAGCTGGTCTCGGAGCCCATCGCGAGGGCCGAGCCGCAGGGCATCAGGACGGCGGACGGGCGGCTGCACGAGGTCGATGTGATCGTGCACGCCACCGGTTTCCAGCCGCTCGACCGCACCGGCGGGGCGGAGATCGTCGGACGGGACCTGCTGACGCTGCGCGAGGCGTGGAAGGGCGGCCCCGAGGCGTACCTCGGGGTGTCGGTCAGCGGCTTCCCCAACATGTTCATGCTCTACGGCCCGAACACCAACCTGGGCCACCACTCGATCCTGTTCATGGTGGAGTGCCAGATCGACTACGTCCTCAAGGCGCTCGGCTCCCTGGACGGCGACCGGAACCGCACCCTGGACGTCGCCCCCGAGGTGCAGCGCCGCTACAACGAGGAATTGCAGCGGGACCTGGCGGGCACGGCCTTCGCCGCCGGCTGCGCGAGCTGGTACAAGACGGGCGACGGGCGCGTGGTCAACAACTGGCCCGCCAGCATCGAGGCGTACAAGGAGCGCACCGCCGTCTTCGAGCCGCGGGACTACACCCGCTAGGCGGTTCTCGTCCCGCTCCCGGCCGGGGCTCCGGGCGGCACCGCGGCCGCGTCGCGTTCACCGGTCCCGAACGGCGGCGACGCCCCGGTGCCGTCCGGGCTCTCACGCTCGCCGCGCCCCGGCCGGCATCGCCGCCCGCAGTCGGATTCGCCGCCTCGGGCGACGCCCCCTTGTTCCGGTCCCGGGAAGGAAAGAGACCATGGCCTACGACATCGACCCCGAGCTCGCGGCCGCGCTGGCCGCCGTGCCCAAGGCACCGAACGGCGCCCTGCTGGACCTCTCCGACATCCCCGCGTGCCGCGAGCGGGTGGCGGCGGCCGAGGAGTGGCTGCCCGCGCCCGACCCGGACCCGCGGGTCAGGATCGAGACGCTGAGCCTCCCGCGCGCGGACGGGACCCGGCTCGACGTGCTGATGTTCCACCCCGGCGACACCGACCGCGCCCGCCCGGCCCTGGTCCACTTCCACGCCGGCGGCCAGGTGCTCGGCAGCGCCCACGACCGCACGGCCCGGGCGTACGGCGCGGACCTGGCGCTGCGGCTGGATGTCGTACTGGCCGCGGTCGACTACCGGTTGGCACCGGAGACCCCGGCGCCGGGCGCGGCCGAGGACGGCCATCTGGCGTACACGTATCTCGCGGGGCACGCCGCCGAGCACGGGATCGACCCGGACCGGATCGGGCTCGCGGGCGCGAGCGGCGGCGGGGCGGTCGCCACGGCCACCGCGCTGATGCTCCGCGACCGCGGGGGGCGCCGTCCACGGCTGCTGTCGCTGCACTACCCGATGCTCGACGACCGCAACGAGACCCGGTCCAGCCGGGAGATCACCGACCTCGGTGTCTGGGACCGGCGGGAGAACCTGTACGCCTGGGCCGCGGTGCTGGGCGACCGGGTGGGGGCGGCGGACGTGCACCCGTACTCCGCGCCCGGCCGCGCCACGGATGTCGCCGGTCTGCCGGACACCTTCATCGCCGTCGGCCAGTACGACGTCTTCCGCGACGAGGACATCGACTTCGCACGGCGGTTGATCGCCGCCGGAGTCCCGGTCGACCTGCATGTGTACGCGCACGCCTTCCACTCGTGGGACGTGTTCGCGCCGCGGTCGGCCCTCACCAGGACCTTCGAACAGACCTGGCACGACTACCTGCGGCGCCATCTGCACGCCTGAGCCCCACCGGACGGCATCGAGCGGACGCCCCTCCCCCGGGGCGTCCGCTCGATGCCGTCCACACGCGCACCACGCCACCGGCGATCTCCCCCGAGGCCGTGCCCAAGCCGAACGGGCGGCATATCCAGACGGGTTCACCGGGCCGGGGTCCTGCGGTACGGCGCCGGCCCGCCCCTCGGTGAGGTGGCGGGCCGGCGTCGCAGGGGGCGTACGGTCAGCTCTTCGCGGCGGCGAGTTCGTCGCGTACCGCCCGGCGCAGGACCTTGCCGCTGGGGTTGCGGGGCAGGGCGTCGGCGAAGTCGTACGACGTGGGCATCTTGAAGTCCGCCAGCTTGCCGCGCAGGAAGAGGTGCAGGTCCCTGGCCCCCGCCTGCCGGCCGGGCTCCAGGACCACCCGGGCGTGCACGGACTCGCCCCAGCGCTCGTGCGGCAGGCCCACCACGGCGGCGCCGGACACGGCGGGGTGGCGGGCGAGGGCGTCCTCGATCTCCTTCGGGTAGACGTTCTCGCCCGCCACGATGATCATGTCGTTGACGCGGTCACGGACATAGAGGTAGCCGTCCTCGTCGAGACAGCCGGCGTCCCCCATGTGCACCCAGCCCTCCACCACGGTGCGCTCGGTGGCCTCGGGCAGCCGCCAGTAGCCGAGCATCCGGGCGGGGGTGCGCACACAGACCTCGCCGACCTCGCCGGGGGGCAGCACCCGGCCCTCGGGGTCCTCGATGCGCACCTCGATCCCCGGGTAGGGGCGGCCCGCCGCGCGCAGCCGCGGACTGCCGGGGACATGGTCGGCGGGCGGCAGGCAGACGGCGAAGTTGCCGGTCTCGCTGCTGCCGTAGATCTGGAGGAAGTCGCAGTCCATGAGGTCGATCGCCCGGCTCAGCAGGTCCTCGCCGATCGGCGAGCCACCGTAGACGATCTTGCGCAGCGAGCCGAGGGCGCCCCGGGCGGCGGCCGGTTCGAGGAGCATCAGTTCCAGCATGGCGGGCGCCACGATGCCGGTGGTGACCTTCTCCTCCTCGATCACCCGCACCGCGTCGGAGCTGATGAAGGCGGGCAGCGACACCACGGTGACACCGGCGTTGAACGCCTGCATCGCGTAGGACAGGCCGCCGATGTGGAAGCCGGGCAGGCCGATCAGGCTGCGGTCGCCGGGCTTCCAGTCGAGCCAGTCCAGGCCGTTGTCGTCCATCGCCCGGGCGACGTTGAAGAAGCTGCGGTGCGGCAGGACGACGCCCTTGGGCAGCCCGCTGGTGCCGCTGGTGTAGATCTGCACGACGGGGCTCTCCGCGTCGTCCGGCACGTCCCGGCCGCCGGACCTCCGCGGGCCGGCACCCGCGGCCACCGCGTCCTTGCGGGCGGCCAGGGACTCGGCGCCGGGCGTGTCGGCGTCCAGGCAGATCAGGGTCCGCAGCGTGGGCAGCCCCTCGCGCACCTCGGCGCCCACCGGCAGATGCTCCTGGTCGACCAGCAGCACCTGGGTGGTGGAGTCCCGCAGGATGTGGTCCACCTCCTGCGGGGTCAGCCGCCAGTTGACGGGGACCAGGACCGCGCCGGTGCGGGCACAGGCGAAGGCCAGCTCCCAGTACTCGACTGCCTCCTTGCCGAGGTAGCCCACCCGGGCGCCGGGTACGACACCGGCCGCGCGCAGCACCTCGGCCGTACGCGCGCTCTCCCGGTCCAGTTCCCGGTAGGTGAGCGACCGTCCGGAGCAGACGACGGCCGGCTGGTCGGGCCGGAGCGCGGCCTGGCGGGAGATCACTTCCCCCAGGGTCCGCGATCGTGTGGCTGTGGTCATCGGTGTGCTCCCGTTCCCGCCTCGTGCGCCGGTGCCTCGGCACCGGACAGCAGTTCTTCGATGTATGCGCCGAGCAGGTCCACGCTGGGCCGGTCGAAGGTGACCGACGCGGGCAGCGTGATCCGGAAGGCCGCCTCCAGCGCGTTGCGGATCTCGACCGCGTTGAGCGAGTCCATGCCCAGCGCGGCCAGTTCGGCGTCGGGTTCGATGTCGTCGGCCGACTCGAAGCGCAGGACGTCCGCGAGCCGGGCCCGCACGATGGCGTTGACCCCGGCCGAGCGGGCGGCCCCCGGGGTGCCGGTCAGCGCCTCGATACCGGTCGGCGTCCCGTCCGCGGCGGAACCCGAGACCAGTTCGGCGAAGAGCGCGCTGGGTGCCCTGCGGGCCACGAAGCGGTTCCAGTCGCAGCGGCCCATCAGGACCTGGGCGCGCCCGGCGTCCAGCAGCGCGGGCAGCGCGTCGGTGGCCTCATCCTCCTCCAGGAGCGTGATGCCCTGGCCCTCCCAGCTGCGCACCAGCGAGGAGCTGAGCCGCCGGCCGGGCTCGCGGGGCGCCCACGGGCCCCAGTTGACGGCGGTGGCGGGCAGTCCGGCACCGGCGCGCTGGGCCATCAGGTGGTCGAGGAAGGCGGCTCCCGCACCGGCTCCGGTCTGGGTCGCGGCGCCGAACAGGGCGCCCGCCGTGGAGCAGCCGAGGAAGAAGTCCAGCTCGGGCAGGCCGGCGGTGGCCTCGTGCAGCAGCCAGGCGCCGTAGACCTTGGCCTGGAACACGGCGTCCAGGTTCTCCCAGGTCTGCTGGGCGAGCGGCAGGTCCCGCGCGGCCTCCTGGGCGGCGTGCACGACACCGCCCACCGGGGGTGCGGTGGCGGCGAGTTCGGCCAGGACGCGGGTCACGTCCGGCGCGGAGCCGAGGTCGCAGGCGTGGACGTGCGCGGTGACGCCGTCGCCGAGGGCCGGGGCGGGGCCGCCGGTGCGGCTCAGCAGGGCCAGGTGGCGGGCGCCGAGGGCGACGAGACGGCGGGCGACGGCCCGGCCGACCATGCCCGTCGCACCGGCCACCACATAGGTGCGGTCGGGACGGACGGTGAGCGGGCGGGAGTCCGCGGGCACGGCGTCGGCCGTGCGCAGCCGTCGTACCCAGCGTCCGCCGTCGCGGTGGACGATCTCCAGCTCGCTCTCCCCGGCCGCCAGGCACTCCCCCACCAGAGCGGCGGCGCCGTCGGTGCCGGGCGCCAGGTCCAGCAGGGTCACCCGGTAGCCGGGGAACTCCGCTCCCAGGGCGCGGCCGAAGCCCCACAGGGTGGCGGCGGCCGCCGGTTCGGCGTTCTTGTCGCCGGGCAGGTGCTGCGCGCCCTCGGTGACCAGCCACAGCCGCTGTCCCCGGCCGAAGCCCGAGCGGCCCAGCGTGTCCAACACGGCGAGCAGTGCACGGTAGTTGGCCTCGGACTCGGCGCGCAGCCGCGCCGCTCCCGTCTCCTCGCCGGTGTGCGCGCGCCACAACCAGCAGACATCGGTGGGTGGTTCGCTCTCCAGCGCCCCGGCGAGGGCCGCGTGGTCCGGTACGACGTCGAGGGCGACGCCCTGCGCCGCGGCCGTCTCGGCGAGGGCGCGCGGCAGCCGGCCGGTGTCCCCGGTGACCAGGACGCGCCGCCCGTCGCGGCGGGTGTCCGGGAGGTTCTGGGGGACCCAGTGCTGTTCGTAGAACAGGCCGCCGTTCGCACCCTGTTGGTCCTCGCCGGTGCGCTCCGCCTGCCAGGCGGCCTCGGCGGCCCGGCGCTGCGGGGTGGGCAGCCAGTACCGCTTGCCGTCGAAGGGGTACGACGGCAGGGGGATCCGGCGCGGCGAGGCGCCCTCGTGGTAGCCGGCCCACGAGACGGGCACGCCCGCCTCGTACGCCTTGGCCAGGGACCGGCGGACCATGTCGCCGTCGCGGTCGTCGCGGAAGGTGCTGCTCAGCCAGACGTGGTCACCGTCGGCGGCCGAGGTGCGGGCCAGCGCGGTGAGCGCGCCGGAGGGGCCCAGCTCGACGAAGACGTGCCGCCCGCGCTGGTCCACCGCCTGGACACCGGCCTCGAACTGCACCGGTTCGAGCAGATGCCTGATCCAGTACTCGGGGTCCGCCATCTGCCGGCCGCGGGCCACCCGTCCGGTCACATTGGACACCAGGGCCATGCCCGGGGTGCGGAACTCGACACCGGCGAGGACCTCGCGGAACGCGTCGACGATCTCGGCCATCAGCGGCGAGTGGTAGGGCACGGCGCCCTTCAACGGGGTGAATTTGACGCCGCGTTCGGCCAGTCGCCGGCCCGCGTCGGCGAGCGACTCGTTGCCGCCGGTGAGCAGGCACTGGCCGGGGCCGTTGACGGCGCCGATCGTCAGGTCCGGGTAGTCCTCGACCAGCGGGGCGATGTCGGCGGCGGGCGCGCCGACCGCGGCCATGCCGCCCTTGCTGCGCAGCGCCTCGCTCAGCCGGCCGCGGGCGGCCACCAGGCGGGCGCCGTCCTCCAGGGAGAACAGTCCGGCCACCGCGGCGGCGGCGAACTCGCCCAGGCTGTGCCCCATCAGCACCGAGGGGCGCACGCCCCAGGACAGCCAGAGCCGGGCCATCGCGTATTCGAGGCTGAACAACGCGGGCTGGAGGTGACGGGGTTCGTGGATGCGCTCGGGTGCCTCGCACTCGCCGCGGACCAGCGCGCCGAGCGGGACGCCGAGCAGCGGGGTGAGGATGGCGTCGCACTCGTCCAGCGCGGCGCGGAAGACCGGGTACTGGCGGTAGAGCGCGGCGCCCATGCCGGGGTACTGGGTGCCGGTGCCGGAGAAGAGGAACGCCACCTTCGGGGCGCTCGCCGAGCCGCCGCCGCGGGCGGCGCCCGCCGCCAGGGACTCGGCCCGCCTGCCGAGGGCGCGTACGGCGTCGTCCCGGTCGCCCACCACCTCGGCGATCCGGTAACGGAAGTGCGCGCGACCGGTGTTGGAGGTGCGGCACAGGTCCGCGAGCGGGGTGCCGGGGTGGCGGTCCAGGTGGTCGAGGTAGCGCTCGGCGAGCCGGCGCAGCGAGGCGCGGCTCTTGGCGGACAGGGTGAGCACGGCGCTCGGGCGCGCCTCGGCCTCCGCCTCCTCGGCGGGTGCGGCCGGCGCCTCCTCCAGGACGACGGAGGCGATGGTGCCGGTCACGCCGAACCCGTTGACCATCGCGCGCCCGGGGCCGGTGCCGGGCCAGGGGCGGCACTCGGTCGGCACGGTGACGGGGGCCTCGTCCCAGGCGATGCGCCGGGAGGGGGTGACGAGGTTCAGGTGCGGGAAGACCGTACGCTCCCGCAGCTGGAGCACCGCCTTGATGAGCGAGCCGGCCCCGGCCGCGCCCTCCATGTGCCCGATGTTGGTCTTCAACGAGCCCACCACCATGGGCCGTTCCTTGGTGTGCGACTCCGCGAAGACATCGCTGATCGCGTCCATCTCGGTGGGGTCGCCGAGCGCGGTGCCGGTGCCGTGCGCCTCGACGTAGTGGATGTCGCCGGGTGTGAGCCGGCACCGGGCCAGGGCGGAGCGCATGACCTGTTCCTGGGCGGCGCCGTTGGGGGCCACCAGGCCCGCGCTCTCGCCGTCCTGGCCGACCGCGGAGCCCCGGATCACGGCGTGCACGGTATCGCCGTCCCGCTGCGCGTCGGACAGCCGCTTGAGGACCAGCACCCCGCAGCCCTCGGCGCGGGCGTAGCCGTCGGCCCGCTCGTCGAAGGTCTTGCACTGCCCGTCGGCGGAGAGCACCCCGCCCAGCTTCAGGATGGTGTGGTTCTGCGCGTTGTGGATGACGTTGACGCCGCCGCTCAGCGCGATCCCGCACTCGCCGCCCCGCAGGGCCTGCACGGCGAGGTGGGTGGCGGTCAGCGACGAGGAGCAGGTGGTGTCGACGGTCATGCACGGGCCGCGCAGCCCGAGGAAGAACGACATCCGGCCCGAGACGGCGCTGTGGGTCAGTCCGGGCGCGAGGTAGCCGTCGAGGTCGGCGGGGGCGAGGTCGGTGGACTCGAAGATGTAGTCGAGGGTGGTGACGCCCATGAACACGCCGGTGTCGCCGTGCCGCAGCGAGGTGGGGTCGATCCCCGCGTGCTCCAGCGCCTCCCAGGCGGTCTGGAGGGCCAGCCGCTGCTGGGGGTCGATGTAGGGGGCTTCCTTGGGGGAGATCGAGAAGAAGGCGGCGTCGAAGCGGTCGACGTCGCGGAGGAAGCCGCCGTGCGGCAGGCCGCCGTCCTCCCCGTCGGCTCCCTCCCCGCCGGCTCCCTCGCCGTCGCCCGGGGCCATCTGGCGGCGCTCGTCGGCCGGCAGCGGCCCGATGCCCGAACGGCCCTCGCGCAGGAACTCGGCGAATGTGTCGACGCCGTTGTTCCCGCCCGGAATGCGCAGCCCCATCCCCACGACGGCGATGGGTTCGTATTTCTCGCGTTCCAGGGCGGCGAGCGCTTCCTCCTTGCGTTGCAGTTCGGCGAGAACGGCGGCCAGTTCGGCCGCCGTAGGATTCGATGCGTCCGACATTTATTCCCTCCGGTCAGGAAAAAGATCACGCACAAAGATGGTCGATCAGCTGACCGGCGGTCGGATGGCCGAAAAGGGCGGCCGTCGAAATCTCTCGCCCCAGCTTCCGCTCCAGGGTGAGCTTCACCTCGCTCAGCCGCAGCGAGGTGAGTCCCAGGTCGAAGAAGCCCACGTCCAGGGCGAACTCCTCGCGGTCGGTCATGAAAAGGGCGCTCCTGAACTCCGCCACCACCAGGTTCTCGATGAGTTCCCGGCGCTCGTGCTCCGGCAGGTGTTCGAGCTCCTCCACGGCGGGAAAATCATGCGACATCCACGTCACCGCCTCTCTACGAATCGACTGCTTCAGAACAACCGAATCAGCCCTTCCTGATAGTGAACTGATAGCCGACTGATGACGTCCCAACATTCACCGGAACCTTGCTCCGCCCCTTCCGAAAATGACGCTCGGCCGGTTTACCACCATCTCATCGGTGCTATGTTTCCGGGCATGGAAGAAAACGAATTCGATCTGGTCGGTGAATTAGACAGGACACTGAAGACGCTCGGTCTGTCGCGGGACGGCGCGGTCAGCGACCTCGTCGTGCGCGGCCAGGATCCGCTGGTGCCGTCGACCATCAGGCTGGGCTCGGCCATGGGCATAGCCCTGCTGTCCGCCGCCGTCGGCGCGGCGCAGATCTGGCACAGCGCGACGGGCCGCCCGCAGCGCCTCGGCCTCGATCTCGGGCAGGCGATGCACCAGCTCACGCCCTACCTCGGCGGCGGCAACACGCTGAACGGCTACGGCTCCAACATGGGCAGCGTCCTCGGACTCGGCGGCGGGCTCGCCCCCGCGCTCTGGGATCTGTACCGCACCGCGGACGACCGCTGGGCCATCCCGATCGCCTGCTACCCGAGCACCCGCGACGCCTTCCTCGACATGCTCGGCGCGGCGCACACCCGCGAGCACATCGGCGCGGCCGTCGGGCGGCGGATCTCCTGGGAGCTGGAGGAGGAGGCGGCCGTCCGGGGGGTCCCGCTCGCGATCGTCCGCAGCCGGGAGGAGTTCCTCGCGCATCCGCAGGGCCGGGCCGTGCTGGACGAGCCCCTGGTGGCCGTGGAGCGGGTGGGCGACGCCCCGCCGCGTCCGCTGCCGGCCGGCGATCAGCCGCTGTCCGGGCTGCGCTCCCTGCAGTTCACCCATGTCTTCGCGGGCACCGCGGCCGGCCGGGTCCTCGCCGAGCAGGGCGCCGACGTACTGCATGTGTGCGAGCCGAACGCCTTTGACCACGACCTGTGCTGGAACGAGACCGGTGTCGGCCTGCGTTCGGCCCGGCTCGCCCTGGACTCCGGGAGCGAGGGCCGGCGGGCGTTCGAGGAACTGCTGCGCACCGCCGACGTGTTCGTGCACAATCACCGGGCGGGCAAGATGTCCCGGCTCGGGCTCAGCCCCGAGGAGTGCGCCGAGATCTCCCCCGGCGTCATCCATGTCTCGGTGCGCGCCTACGGCCACAGCGGCCCCTGGCAGGACCGGGGCGGCTTCGACCAGCACGCCCAGGCGCTGACCGGCGTCAACTGGAGCGAACGGCAGGACGGGCGCCCGCAGTTGCCGCCCGGCCGGATGCTCAACGACTATCTGGCCGCCTATCTCGTCGCCGCCGGCGTCATGAGCGCGGTCCTGCGCCGCGCCCACGAGGGCGGCAGCTACCGGGTCCGGGTCTCCCTCGCCGGTGTCTCCAACTGGGCCTACCAGCTGGGCACGTTCACCCACGAGCAGATCGAACGGCTGCTGCCCGCCACGCCGTTGGTCCAGCCCGAGCGTCTCACCCGGGCGACTCCGCTCGGCGAACTCTCCCTGGTGGCACCACCGGTGACCCTGAGCGAGACCCCGCCGGCCTGGCGCGGCCCGCTGCTGGTCCCGCGCGGCTCGTCACAGCCTCGCTGGCTGGACGACCAGGACTCCTGACCCTCCCCCGCCTTTCCCTCTGCCCCTCGTACCGATCCGTCCCGAGGAGAGACCCCATGTCCCGCATCCCCTGCCTCGACACCGAGGCGCTGCCCGAATCCCTGCGCTCGCTCAGCCAGGGGCGCATCATCAACGTGTACCGGATGCTCGGGCACGCGCCCCGGTCGGTCACGCAGATCGCCCGGCTGGGCGCCTCGCTCTTCGCCGACGCCAGTCTCAGCGCGATGGACCGCGAGCTGCTCATCCTCACCTACGGCACCGTGTTCGAGGCCGAGTACGAGTGGGCGCAGCACGTGCCCATCTCCCGGGCCGCGGGTGTCACGGACGAGCAGCGCTCGGCCCTGCGCGCCCAGCGGTACGACGCGGAGGTGTTCACCCCGGCCCAGCGGGCGCTCGTCGCCTTCGGCGCCGCCGCGGCCGCCTCGCCCGTCGTGGACGACGCCCGTTACGCGGCCGTCAGCGCCCACTACACCGAGGAACAGATCGTGGAGACCCTCGTCCTCGCGGGCTTCTACTTCCTCCTGGCCCGCGTCTGCACGGTCCTGGATGTCGAGATCGACGCGGCGGAGAGCGACGAACTGGTACGGATGGCGCAGAGCATGCACGCCAGCTGAGCCCCCGGCGGCGGGCGACCGGCAGGGGCAGCCGGGCCCACCTCACGGCGTCCGGCGCGGGCGGCCCCGGGAGACCGCGCCTCGGCCTGCCGCCCGCACCGGCTCGCCCAAGCGGCGGCCGACACGGGCACCGGCGCCATCGCGGATCGACCTGGGCGACGGGGGTCTGCGGGCCCCCTGGCCGACACCGGCGACACCGGCAGCGGCAGCGGCAGCGGCAGCGGCAGCGGCGCAGGCTCACCGCCCCGCCGGTCGGCCAGGGCGACGAGCCGACTCGAACGTCCACCCCGACCCGATCAGCCGACGGCGACAACACCCGGATCCACCTGCCCGAGGCACCCCGCCCGCCGCGCGCTCGGAGCGAAAGCCGCACCACGCGACGGCCCGCTGTCCACCGGTCGGGGGCGACGGCCGGTGCGGACGCCGCCCCGCCGACCAGAGGGGCGGGTCGGCAGCGGGGCAGGCGGGAGGCCGGCAGGCAAGCGCGAGCAGCCGGCTAGACAGGCGGGATCCGGGCTGGCGGGCTGGCGAACGCAGGCTGGCGGTCTGGCGGTCTGGCGGTCTGGCGGTCTGGCGGTCTGGCGGTCTGGCGGTCTGGCGGTCTGGCGGTCTGGCGGTCTGGCGGTCTGGCGGCCAACGCGAGCAGGCGGCGAGTTGGCACGCGGGCAAGCGAGCAGGCGGGCGAGTCGGCACGCGGGCGAACGCGGGCAGGCGAGCGGCCGACCAAGCCCACCGCCCGCTACCCGCTACCCGCCCCCGTCATCACCTCGCTCAGCCCACCTACGCCTCCGCCGCCGCCGAGTCCGTCACGGTGATCGCGCCCACCGGGCACGCCCGGGCCGCCTCGCGGACGTTCGGGTCGCCCGCGCCGTCCTCGCGGCCGGGGATCAGCATGCTGAACCCGTCGTCGTCCTGGGTGAACACACCCGGTGCGGTCAGCGCGCACTGGCCCGCGCCGATACAGACGTCCTTGTCGATCTCGATGTGCATGAGCTGAGCCTCTTACCAGGTCACGGGGAGTTCCAGCATCCCCTGGATCGTGTCGCCGGGTTTGAAGGGAATCTCCTCCGCGGGCGCGGCAAGCCGCAGGCCCGGCAGCCGGGTGAGCAGGGTGCCGAGGGCGATCTCCAGCTCCGCGCGGGCCAGGTTCTGCCCCAGGCACTGGTGGATGCCGAACCCGAACGCCACGTGGTGGCGGGTGGGCCGGTGGAAGTCCAGGGCGTCGGGGTCGTCGTACTGGCCCGGGTCCCGGTTGATCACCGACGTGGAGAAGAAGACCCCCTCACCGGCCCGGATGGTGGTGCCGTCGATCTCGATGTCCTGGAGCGCCACCCGCGCCAGCCCGTCGGCGATGGACAGCATCCGCATCAGTTCCTCGACGGCCGCGGGCAGCAGCGCCGGATCCGCGCGCAGCTCGGCCAGCCTGCCGGGGTTCTGGAGCAGGGTGAAGGTGCCGAGGGAGATCATGTTGGCGGTGGTCTCATGGCCCGCGACCAGCAGGATCACCGCGAGCGAGACGACGTCGGCGCGTTCCAGCGTGCCCTGGCCCAGCTGCTGGTGGACGAGGTCGTCGAGGACGCCGTCACCGGGCTCGGACTGCCGGGCCTTGGCGTCGACGAGGCCGCCCAGATACTCCTCCAGACGGTCGCGGGCGCCCTGGCTGTCCTCGGCGGTCGGCCCGCGCAGCAGCCGCCGGGACTGCTCCTCGAAGAACTCGTGGTCGGCGTAGGGCACGCCGAGCACATCGCAGATCACCATCGACGGCACGGGCAGCGCGAAGGCGGAGACCAGGTCGGCGGGCGGCCCCTGCTCGATCATCGTGTCCAGCAGGCCGTCCACGATCCGCTGGATGGCGGGCCGCAGCCCGCCGGCGCGCTTGAGGGTGAACGACGGGATCATCATCCGCCGCTGCCGCTGGTGCTCGGGGTCGTCCTGGCCGAGAAGCGCCACCCGGCGGTCGCGGACGCCCTCGAAACGGGGGGAGATCGACGGGAACTCGCCGCGGCGGCGGTCGCTGGACAGCCGGGGGTCGGCGAGCAGGGCGCGGGCGGCGGCGTGTCCGGTGACCATCCAGACCTCGCGGCCGTCGTACAGGGTGACGCGGGCCAGGGGCCGGGCCTCGCGCAGCGGGGCGTAGCCGGTCGGCGGGTGGTAGGGGCAGGTGCGGTCCTGGGGGAAGGCGACGGGGTCGGCCGGGTTCGCCGGGCCGGTGATGTCCGTCAGTTCCGTCATGGAAAGACCTCGCAGACGAAGAGGTGCGTCGTGCCGATCTTCATTAGATGCCTCAGGCACCTATGGGTCGATGACAAGTTCAGCCACTTCAAGGATCCTCCCGATCCGTCCGGATCGCGAAGGTGCGAGGGTCCGATTCCGGCCAGTCGGCGCAACCGCCGCTCACCGCCCCGGCCACGGTTGCCGGGCGCGGTGAGGGTGACGCGAGGACGGTGGCGGTAATGATCGCGGCGAGGCGGGGAAGCACGGTACGGATGAAGCGTGCGGCCGCCGGTGTTGTGACCGGTGCACATGCATGCGTTGGAGCGACGAAGGGGACGGATCCCATGCCTCTCGAGGGCGAGTACGAGCCGAGTCCGGAGCAGTGGGTGCGCGATCAGGTGGAGTTGTACGAGAGCTCCGGCGGGACGAAGGGGAACACCCTGCTGGACACCGGGATGCCGGTCATCGTCCTGACGACCCGGGGCGCGAAGAGCGGGAAGATCCGCAAGACGCCGCTGATGCGGGTGGCGCACGACGGCGCGTACGCGGTGGTCGCCTCGCAGGGCGGCGCCCCGAAGCACCCGGTGTGGTACTTCAACGTCAAGGCCGATCCGCATGTCGAGCTCCAGGACGGCCCGGTCAAGCAGGACATGCGGGCCCGTGAGGTCACCGGGGCGGAGAAGGCCCAGTGGTGGGAGCGGGCGGTCGCCGCGTACCCGCCGTACGCGGAGTACCAGCAGAAGACCGACCGGGAGATCCCGGTGTTCGTGCTGGAGCCGGCCGAGGGCAGCTGACCGCTCCCCACGGCGACGCCCACCGGAGAAATCCTCACCCCTCAGGTGTGAGGCCTCTTTGGGAGGGGCAGTCGTGCCGTCAGGCCCCGCCGCGCTCCCCCGTCGCGGCGGGGCTCTGCCGTGCCTCGCCGTCGGGGCTGTCGGTCACGTCGAGGAAGATCTGGTCGGCGGCCGGGAACGTCGCGGCCAGCGAGCGCTTGATGCGGTCGGCGACCTCCTCGACGCGTTCGCTGTCCAGGCCCGGCGCGAGGTCGATGCGCGCGGCCACCAGCGTGGAGTCGAGGCCCAGTTTCATGGTGAACAGCTCCGCCACGCTGTCGATCTCCGGCTGCGCCCGCAGCAGCGCGCGGATCCGGCCGCTGAGTTCCGGGTCGGCGGCCTGTCCGATGAGCTGGTCGCGGGCCTCGCGGCCCAGCCGGTAGGCGATGTAGACCAGCAGGACCCCGATGGCGAGCGAGGCGGACGCCTCCCAGGCGACCTGCCCGGTGGCCATGTGCAGGGCCATCCCGGCGATCGCCAGCAGCACGCCGAGCACCGCCGTGCCGTCCTCGGCGACCACCGTGCGCAGCGCCGGATCACGCAGCGCCGCCCGGCCGCCCCGGCTGCGCACCTGGTGCAGGGCGCGCAGCAGCGAGCCGCCCTCGGCGAGCAGCGCCACGCCCAGCACGATCAGGCCCACCACATAGCCGCGGGTCGTCTCCATGGTGTCCTGGCGCAGCGCCTCGAAGCCCTGGAAGAAGGAGAAGCAGCCGCCCATCACGAAGATCCCGACGGCGGCGAGCAGGGACCAGAAGAAGCGTTCCTTGCCGTAGCCGAAGGGGTGCCGGTCGTCGGCGGGGCGGCGGCTGCGGCGCAGGGCGGCCAGCAGGAACACCTCGTTGAAGGAGTCGGCGACCGAGTGCGCGGCCTCCGACAGCAGCGCGGGCGACCCCGAGAGGATGCCGCCGACGGCCTTGGCCGCGGCGATCAGCAGATTGGCCGCGAGGGCCACGAGGACGGTGAGCCGGGTGCGGCGGTCGCTCGCCCGGGTGCGCCGCTCGCGGGCCCGGACCCGCCGGTCGGTGGCCCCTTCGTGCTCGTCGGTGCGGGCGGCACCCGCCGGGGCGGCCCCGTCTTCCTGTCGTTCCGGTGATGTTCCGCTCACGGGGGCCGACTGCCCGGGGGCCGGGGAATCACACCGTGCGGGTGCCCGGAAACGGGGAAGTCGGTGCTCTGACGGAGAAGTCGGTGTTCCGGGGAGCCGGGCGGCAAGGGTCCGGGACCCGGTGGCGAGGAGGAGACATGGGCGGTGACGGCAACCGCGCCTACGGCCACAAGAGCTTCAGCCGGTCGCGCAGCCATTTCCGGGACCGGATCACGGCGGACGGGCGGGACGGGTGGCCGGTGGCGGCGGGGCGCTACCGCCTCGTGGTGTCGCGGGCGTGCCCCTGGGCGAGCCGGTCGGTGATCTCCCGCCGGCTGCTGGGCCTGGAGGACGCGCTGTCGATGGCGGTCGCCGACCCGATCCAGGACGACCGCAGCTGGCGGTTCACCCTGGATCCGGACGGCCGGGACCCGGTGCTCGGCATCCGCTACCTCGGTGAGGCGTACGACCGCCGGGAGAGCGGCTACCCGGGCGGGGTGAGCGTGCCCGCCGTGGTGGACGTGCGGAGCGGGAAGCTGGTCACCAACGACTACCAGCAGCTCACCCTGGACCTCGCCACCGAGTGGACGGCCCTGCACCGCGAAGGCGCCCCCGACCTGTATCCGGCGGCCCGCCGCGACGAGATCGACGAGGTGATGGCCGGGGTGTACGAGGACGTCAACAACGGCGTCTACCGGGCCGGGTTCGCCACCCATCAGAAGGAGTACGAGGAGGCGTGCGCGGGTGTCTTCCGGCGGCTGGAAATGATCGCCGAACGGCTGGCCGGACAGCGGTATCTGGTCGGCGACACCCTCACGGAAGCGGACATCCGGCTGTTCACCACGCTGGTCCGGTTCGACCCGGTCTATCACGGTCACTTCAAGTGCAACCGCTGGAAGCTGGCGGAGGACCCGGTGCTGTGGGCGTACGCCCGGGACCTGTTCCAGACCCCGGGGTTCGGCGACACGGTCGACTTCGACCACATCAAGCGGCACTACTACCAGGTGCACACCGGGATCAATCCGACCGGCATCGTGCCGCTCGGCCCCGATCTCGGGTCCTGGCTGAGCCCGCATCACCGCGAGGAGCTGGGCGGCCGGCCGTTCGGCGACGGCACGCCCCCGGGCCCGGTGCCCGAGGGCGAACGGGTGGCCCCCGCGGGCCGCCCCGTATGAGAACCCGCTGACGAGGAAGGAGTCACCCATGTCCAAGTCGAAGAAGACCAAGCTCCCTTTCGTCTACCAGCCGATCGGCTTCGTGCTCAGCTGGGCGAGCGGCGCGGTCGCGAGCCTCGCCTTCAAGCAGGCGTGGAAGGCGATCCGGCACGAGGACGACGCGCCCACCGCCCTGGACGAGGACCGCCGGCTGCGCGACATCCTGCTGGCCGCCGCCCTCCAGGGCGCGATCTTCGCGGTGGTGCGCAGCGCCGTGGACCGCACCGGCGCCAAGGCCATCGCACGCTCCACCGGGGTGTGGCCGGTGGCCGAGGACAGCGAGAACGGTACCGAGGGCAAGGACGGCAAGCGGGACAAGCACGGCAAGGGCGGCAAGCGAGGGCGGCGCTGAGGTCGCAGCGCGACCGACCCCGGGCGTCGGACGGCCGACCCCGGGCGTCGAGCGGCCAGGTCTCAGCCGTCTGACAGCCGGTGTCAGCCGCCAGGCGGCCAGTCTCGGCTCAGGCAGCCGGTCTCGGCTTCGGGCGGCCGGTCTCGGCTCAGGCATTGGCTCTCGGCCGTCGAGCAGTCCGGCTCGGCGGCCGACCGCCGTCCTCAGCCGCCGTCCTCACCCCTCGGCCAGCCACCGGCCCTCGCGCATGAGATCCCGCCCGGGCAGCTCGTTCGTCTCGCGCCAGGCCTGGACGCGCTCGGGCACGACCCGGAAGTACAGATAGCGGGTGGCGAGCCGCCGGGGGTCGAAGCCGGTCTTGCCGGCGAAGACCTCCGCGTCCTCCTCGGGCAGGTCCTCCGGGCTCACCGACTGCACGCTGCCGTCCACCATGACGACGTCCCGGGTCGACCCGATGCCGAGCCGGACCCGGCCGCTGTCGACCAGATTGCGGCCGGTGGGGCTGTCGGCCGGGGTGGCGAACAGCAGGAGGGCACCGTCCCAGACGAACGACAGCGGCACCAGGTAGGGCGCGCCGCCGTCGGGTCCGGCCGTGGCCACCCAGGCGTCCTCGTCGTGTTCCAGCCGGTGCAGGGTGTCCTTCTTGCGCTGCTCGGCGGTGCGGGCGGGCGGCGGGGTCATCGCGTTCGGCCTCCTGATGGGATGCGAGTGCGCCGGGGGAAGCGGGTGCGCTCCAGTGTGGCCGCAGGGGACGGCCCCGCGCGTCAGGCCTGTCCCCGACGGCGCGTCCCCCCGCCGAGGTCCTTTACCGCCGTACGCCCGCCCCCTCGGCGGCTCTCCAGGCGTCGGACCCGCCGCCGTCGAAGATCTTCCCGTCGCACTCCAGCGCCCGCCCGGCCGCCCCGGAGGTAGCGAGCAGCCCGTGTGCCGCTTGCGTCCGCCGCCTCGGTGCGGATGTGCAGCGGTCCGCCGTGCGGGCGGGGTTCCCCGCACCACCAGGCCGGGGCCGGGTCCCGTCCCGTGGCCGTCGGCGCCGCATCCCGCCACCGCCACGGCCGTCACCGCCGCCAGCCCTGCGCGCATGCTCCGCCCCCAACTCGTCCACCGGATCCCTACGCCCCCTGGACGCGGGAGCGGGCCGGAACGTTCGAAACTCCGTCATGGTGCCGGTCCGCCGCGAGGCGCGGCGGGACAGGCTGGGGGAGCATGAACGACGTGACCACCATGCGAGCCATCGGCCAGGACGTCCTCGGCGGCCCCGAGGTGCTGCGGGAAGTGACGCTGGAGCGGCCGGAGCCACGGCCGAACGAGGTACTGGTCCGGGTGCGGGCCGCCGGTGTGAACCCCACCGACTGGAAGCACCGCGCCACCGGCGGATTCCTCGGCGAGCCCCCGTTCGTGCTCGGCTGGGACGTCTCCGGGGAGGTCGCCGCGACCGGGATCGGCGTGGCCGGGTTCCGGCCCGGCGACGAGGTGTTCGGCATGCTGCCCTACCCCTTCGGACACGGCTCGCACGCCGAGTACGTGATCGCCCCGGTCCGCGCCCTGTGGCACAAGCCGGCCTCGGTCGACCACACCCAGGCGGGCGCGCTGCCGCTGGTGTCGCTGACCGCCTGGCAGGCGCTGACCGAGCGGGCCGGGGTACGGCAGGGGCAGCGGGTGCTGATCCACGCGGCGGCCGGCGGGGTCGGGCATGTGGCCGCGCAGATCGCCACGGCGCACGGCGCGTACGTGATCGGCACGGCGAGCGCGGCCAAGCACGGCTTCCTGCGGGAGATCGGCGTGGACGAGCCGGTCGACTACCACTCCACCGATGTCACGGAGGCGGTACGGGACGTGGACGTCGTCCTGGACACCCTCGGCGGCGACACCGCCCTGCGCTCCCTGCGGACGCTGCGGCCCGGCGGGATCCTGGTGTCGATCGTGCCGGTGGGCTCCCGCGAGCTGTACGACGAGGCCGAGCGGCTCGGCGTACGGGCGGTACGGATGCTGGTGGACGCCGACCGGGCCGGAATGCGGTCGGTCGCGGAACTGGCCGGGTCGGGGCGGCTGAGGGCGACGATCGCCGGGACGTACCTGCTGGCCGACGCCGCGAAGGCGCACGAACAGGGCGAGACCGGGCGCACCACGGGGAAGCTGGTGCTGCTGGCCGACTGAACGGCGGCCGGACACACGACAAACCCGAAGACATATGTCAATCGAACATGCTCAAATTCCTTCCAACGAGGGTAACTTGACGGTCGGAGATCCGACGTCCGGGCGCGGGTGGGAGGTGCTGCCGAGGTGCGACGGGAACCCGTGTCCCTCACCCGGCATCTGCGCGTGTACGCGTATCGGGCGTACACCGTCCTGGAGTTCCGGGGCGAGATCGACATCGTGGCGGCGGCGGAGATCCTCCCGCTGCTGGACCGGATCACCGGCCGCCCCGGCGCCCGGGTGGTGCTCGATCTGCGGCCGGTGGAGTTCTTCGACTGCTCGGGGCTGCGCCTGCTCTACCGGGCGCGGACCCGGCTCCTCGGGCACGGCGGGCAGGCGCACCTGGTGTGCACCCACCCGCTGACCCTGCGCGTGCTGCGGGCGACGGGCCTGTCCCGGCTGCTGCCGCCGCACGCCACGCCGGACGCGGCCCTGGCGGGAGCCGGTGCCGCGTCCGGTGCGCGCTGAGGGAGCCCGGGGACGGGACCGGCTCACCCCTCCTCGAACAGCGCGCTGACCGACTCCCCGTCGTGGATCCGCCGTACCGCCTCGGCGAGGGCCGGGGCGATGGACAGGACGCGCAGCTTGTCGGTGTGCTCGTCGGCCGGGATCGGCACGGTGTTGGTGCAGACGATCTCCAGCACGTCCGGCTGCTCCCCGAGCCGCTTCAGCGCACCGGCCGCGAACAGCCCGTGCGTGCACGCCACCCGGATCGAACGCGGCCCCAACTCGCGCAGCCGGTGCAGGAGTTCGAGCACCGTGCTGCCCTTGGCGATCTCGTCGTCCAGCACGATGACATCGCGCCCGGCGATCTCGCCGATGACGGAGCTGATGCTCACCCGGTCGTCCGCGTACCGCTGCTTGGCACCGGCCGCCACCTGCGCGCCGATGCGCCGGGCGAACGCGGCGGCCTCCTTGGCGTTGCCGAGGTCCGGGGAGACCACCGTGGTGCGCGAGAGGTCGTACTGCCTGAAGTGCGCGGCCAGTTCGCGCAGCGCGTGCAGATGGTCCACCGGTACCGAGAAGAAGCCGTGCACCTGCGGGGAGTGCAGGGTCATGGCGAGGACCCGGCTCGCGCCCGCCGCCACCATCAGGTCGGCGACGAGCCGGCCGCCGATGGAGATGCGGGGCGCGTCCTTCTTGTCGGAGCGGGCGTAGGAGTAGTGCGGCATGACGACGGTGATCCGGGAGGCGGAGGCGCCCCGGGCCGCGTCGCACATCAGCAGCAGTTCCACCAGGTGTTCCTGCACCGGTTTGACCAGCGGCTGGATCAGGAAGACGTCCCGTTCCCGGCAGTTGGCCTGGAGCTGTACCTCCAGGCAGTCGTTGGCGAACCGGCTGACCCGGGTGGGGCTCAGCGGCACCCCCAGATGCGCGCAGACCTCCTTGGCCAGTTCGGGATGGGCACTGCCGCTGAAGACGGCGATGTCGCGCACGATCTGCTCCTCGCATGATCATTCCGGGCTGCCGCCGCTCATGCTACTGGCCGGGGCCGCAGCGGTAGAGCGTCCTCGCGGCCCGCCCGGGGGCCGGGGGCGCGGCGGGGGTCTCCTTGCCGCCGTACGCCGAGGCGGGGACCTTCGCGCAGGTGGCCTCGACCCAGTCGGCGATCCGCGTCGCCACGGTCGGCCCGGCGGCCGTGTTGCCGGTGCCGGCGGCCAGGGGGCCGAGTCCTGCGGGGCCGCCCGCGAGCACGTACCGGACCTGCCCCGTGGCCACCAGCCGCCGGAAGCCGGCCTGGGCGGGGAAGGGCACCTTGCCGCTGAACCCGCCGAGCGGCAGGACGTCGGCGCCGGCCGACAGGATGTACGGGGAGGCCGCGTTCCAGTTGGTGGTGGCGAACACATAGCGGGCGCCGCCCCGGTGGGCGCGGGTGTAGTCGAGGAGGCGGCGCTCGTCGGGGGTCAGTGAGCCGTCCGAGGCGATACCGGCCAGGGCGGCGAAACCGGAGGGGGACGCCGTGCGCCCCCCGGCGGCCTGGGGTCCCGAACTCCCCCTCGCCCGCTCCCGGTTGGGGGTGGTCGGGCCCACCGATCCCATGCCCGAGGTGCCGTAAGCCGGGTTGAAGACCTGCACCGCCCAGGCGCTCGGGGCGAGGAGCAGGGCCGCGAGGGAGGCGGCGAGCCCGGCGAGCGCCGACCGGCCCCCGGGGCGCGGCCGTTCGGGGCGGCCGAGGACCAGCAGGACGACGGCGGCGAGGCCGAGCGCGGCGACGGCCGGTGCCAGCCACGGCAGGAAGGAGGCGGCGAACCGGTCGGCGAGGCAGGCGCTCCACACCGTGGTCGCCGCCACCGCGCCCGGCAGGGCCCAGGCGCGCCGCCCGCCCGCGCGGTGGGCGCGCCACATCAGCACCGTCCCGGCGCCGGTGAGCGCGGCGAGCGGCACCGCGATCACGCCCATGTAGTACGTGTGCGGGCCGACGCTCCCCGCGCTGAACACCAGGAAGTACGTGGCGAGCCAGGCGCCCCACAGCAGGAACCCGGCGCGCGAGGCGTCGGTGCGCGGCCGGCCCCGCCGCCAGAGCAGCCCGCAGGCGACGGCCACGGCGGCGAACGGGTAGAACCAGCCGGTCTGGGCGGCGAGCGTGGTCCCGAACATCTTCGCCCACCCGTTCTGCGCGCCGCCGAACCCGCCCGCGGCCAAGGGTGAGGTGCCCGCGGCGGCCTGCGCGCCCTGCCGTCCGGAGGCCCGGTGCGCGTCCGCGCGCACGCCCCCGGGTCCGGCCGCTCCCCTCTCCCGGTCGCCCCGGTGCCCGCCGCCCTGCGTCGCGCTGACGCTCCCGGTGGCGGCCGCGCTGATGCCGAGCGAGCCGAAGCGGTTCAGGAAGTTGTAGCCGACGACCATGCTGAACGCGGAGTTGTTGGTGGTGCCGTCCACGTACGGGCGGTCCTTGGCGGGTACGAGGGTCACCGGCAGCATCCAGGAGACCGAGACGGCGGTCGTCACCAGGCCGGCCAGGCCGAGGTGGGCGAGGCGGCGGCGCAGCGCGAGCGGGGCCGAGACCAGGTACACCAGGGCGAGGGCGGGCAGCACGGCCCACGCCTCCAGCATCTTCGCCTGGAAGGCGGCGCCCACCCAGACCCCGGCCAGCAGCAGCGGGCGCAGCCGGCCCGCCCGCGCGGCCCGCTGGGTGGCCTCGGCGGCGAGCAGCAGGCACAGGGTGAACGCCGGGTCCTCCACCGAGGTGCGGAACAGGCCGACGGCGACCGGGGTCACCAGGAAGGCCGTCGCGGCGATGAGAGCCGCGTGGGTCCCGGCCCAGCGGCGCACCAGGCGGTACAGCACCAGCAGGCTCGCCACGCCTTCCAGCACCTGGGGCAGCGTCAGGGTCCAGGGGTGGAAGCCGAGGAGGCGGGCGGACAGCGCCTGCGGCCACAGGAATCCCGGGGATTTGTCGAGCGTGATGGAATTCGCGGGGTCGAAAGAGCCGTAGAAGAACGCCTTCCAGCTGCCCGTCATGCTGCGGGCCGCGTCGGCGTAGAAGGTGTGGTACTGGCTATGGGCGATGCCCCAGGAGTAGAGCACCGCGGCGAGCACGGTGAGGACCAGGAGTGCCGGACGGGCGTACGAGGGCTCGCCCACCGGGGTTTTCCATGGTGCGCGGCGGCCGGTGCCGGTGGCGGCGGTCGCGTCGAGAACGTTCGTTGCCATGCCCGGAAGTTTTGGTCACGGCGCACGCCCGTCACGCCGTGTCGCGCCCTCTTCAAGGAAACTCTCATCACGAACAGAGCAATTCTTTGAACGCACGAGACGGAATTTGCTCCGGTAAAGCGGAGTCATTACCCGCGGCGCGCCGGCCGCCCGTCAGCCGCCGAGCACCCCCGGCAGGGCCAGCGCCGCCAGCAGGGTGGTGCCCAGGAGGAGCCAGGCGACGTAGTCGCCGACGTGACCGGACTGGAGGCGGCGCAGGGGCGTCAGCCACGCGGGGGCGGACGGGCGGCGGGGGCGGGTGACGGCGGCGGTGGCGAGGGCCAGGGCGAGAACGGCGCAGACCACTCCGAGCAGGACGCCGTGGAGGGTCCAGACGGCGGATGCCCGGGCGCCGCCCGAGCCCGCCTCGTTGACCGAGCGGGCCACGAGGTCGCCGAAGCCCGGGACGGATCCCACGGCGAGGGCCGCCGCGAGGAGCACGGCCGGGACCGTCGTCATGATGTCGGGCACCCGGCCCAGCAGCCCGGACGTCTCGGGCCGCTCCGCGGAGCCGCTGGTCTCGTAGGCGTCGGTGTCCTCGGGCGGCGGCCCGAGGCCGAGGAAGACCCGGGCGGCGACCCGCAGCACCGCGCCCGCCGTGACCGCCGAGGCGAGCACGTACACCACCGTCAGCGGCCCACCGACCGCCTCCTCGCTGACCGCCTTGCCGAGCCCGGTGCCGAAGGGCGGCAGCCCCGCGAGGGCGAGCCCGCCCACCGCGAACAGCACACCGGTGGCCCGCAGTTCGCGTGCCCGGCCGTGCAGTTCGTGCTCGTCCACGCTGCCGAACCGGTCGAGGAGCGCGCCCGCGCAGGCGAACAGGGCGGCCTTCACCCCGGCGTGCCCGAGGATGTACAGGGCGGCCCCGTCGTCGCCCTCGGGGGTGAGCACGCCGACGGCGACCAGGAACAGGCCGGTGTGCGCGATCGTGGAGAAGGCGAGCAGCCGTTTGATGTGCCGCTGGTACCAGCACATGACGGCGCCGGTCACGGCCGTGAGGACGCCGAGGGTGACCAGGGCGCGGGTCAGGTCGGCGGCCGGGATGCCGCCGGGTCCGGCGAACACGGTGCCGTAGACGCGCCAGACGCCGTAGACGCCGAGTTCGACCATCACCGAGGACAGCAGCACGCACACCGGGGTGGGGGCGACGGCGTGGGCGTCGGGGAGCCAGAAGTGGAAGGGCACGGTGGCCGCCTTCACCAGCAGCCCGGTCAGTACCAGCACGAACGCGGCGAGGACCAGCGCGTCCGGCCCGCCGTGCCCGGCCGACGTGTCCAGGCCCCGGCCGATCTTCGACATGGACAGCTCGCCGGTGCGGGCGTAGAGCAGGCCGATGCCGGTCAGCATGGCGTACGCGCCGAGCGAGTTGACGACCCCGAAGTTCAGCGCGCCCTGTACGGCCTTGGCCTCGTCGATGCGGAAGCCGGTCAGCGCGTACGCCACCACGCTCATCAGCTCGAAGAACACGAAGGCGTTGAACAGGTCCCCGGCGATGGCGAATCCGCACATGGCGCCCTGGAAGACCAGCATCAGCGCGGGGAAGGAACCGGCGTGGCCGCGCGGCGGCTCGTCGAAGTAGCGCCAGGAGTAGGCGAGCGCGGAGAGGGTGAGCAGCGAGACCAGGGAGACCATGCCGAGGGAGGGCCCGTCCCCGATCACCTCGATGCCGACGCTCTCCCCGCCGACGGGCACCCAGCCGCCGACCCATTCGACCATCGGCGGCGCGGAGTTCAGCAGGAGTACGAGGGCGAGCGCGGCCGTCGCGGCGCAGAAGACGAGGCCGGTCACCTCGGCGGCGGGCCGCGGCAGCCGGCGTCCGGCGGCGGTCAGCAGGGCGGCCCCGAGCAGCGGCACCGCGACGAGGAGCGGAAGCAGATGGGGCATCAGCCGCGCAGCTCCCGCAGTTCGTCCGGGTCGAGGGTGCCGTGCCGCTTGACGATCTGGAGCACCAGGGCGAGCAGCAGCGCGGTGACGGTGGCACCGACCACGATGTCGGTGAGGGTGAGGGCCTGGACCACCGGGTCCACCAGCGGCCGGGTGCCCGGCTCGATGTCGGAGAAGACGGGCGCGGTGCCGCCGGACCGGTAGCCGACCGCGAGGAGCAGGATGTAGGTGGACACCTGGCACACCGAGAGGCAGCCGACGGCATGGATCAGATTGCGGCTGGTGGCGAGGCCGTAGCAGCCGGTCAGGAAGACATAGGCGGCGATCAGGTACGGCAGGACCTGCATCAGGGCGCTCATGGTCCGTTCTCCTCCTCGATCTCCACGGCCTGGTCGAGGAAGTTGGCGAGCAGGACGACGACCGCGCTCGCCACCTCCATGCCCACGGCGGCGTTCAGCAGCGGGACGGTGCCGCCGGAGGACAGGGTGTTGAACGTGCCGTACGGCAGCAGGGTGTTGGCGAGGAACGCGGTCCCGGCCAGGACCCCGGCGAGGCCCAGCACCACGTAGGCGCAGACGGACAGGGCGTCGGTGGCCCCGAAGACGCCGAGGGGGCGGACCCGTTCGAGCGCGCGGTAGTCGGCGCCCAGGTAGAGCAGGTGCAGGGCGGTCGCGGTGACCACGCCGCCCTGGAAGCCGCCGCCGGGGCTGAGCTGGCCGTGGGCGATGATGTACAGGCCGCAGACCAGGGCGACGGGGACGACGAGGAGGGCGTAGCGCCGTACGGGACGGGCCACTTCGGCCGGCTGCGGCCGCTCGCGGTGTTCGTCGCGGGCCTGGCGCAGCAGCACCACGCAGCCGAGGACGGCGGCGAACAGGATGCTCATCTCGCCGAGGGTGTCGTAGGCGCGCTGGTCGAAGTTGACGGAGGCGATGGTGTTGGCGGTGTGCCGGGCGAGGGAGGCGCGCACGGCCCGGGTGCCGTAGGGGTGCGAGCGGCCGCCGAATCCCGGCAGGTCGAGGCAGGCGGCGGCCAGCAGGGCGGCGAGCCCGGCGCCGCCCGCGGCGAGCAGCCACAGCCGCAGCCGCCGGCTCACCGCGCGCCGTCCCGGTCCCGGCGGCGCCTGCGGATCTTGCGCACCGACAGCATGATCAGCAGCGGGGTGAGGGCGGCCCCGACGGCGAGCTGGGACAGGCCGACGTCGGGGGCCTGGAGCACGGTGAACAGCACGGCCAGGAGCACCCCGAGCACGGACAGCACGAGGGCCTGCCGGGCGGGGTCGCGCTGGGTGACGGCCGCGGTCGCGGTGGCGGCGACGAGCAGCAGGGCCACGAGGATCAGAGCATCGGACATACGACACCTCTCCTGCTCCTGGTTCCCCGCCGGTTCCCCCGGCCGCCTTGCCGTCCCCGGTCAGCCACCGCGCACCCCCCGGAAGCCGCCCGACAGGGCCCGGGAGGCGATCAGGTTGCCGCCGATCAGCAGCGCTCCGACGACCAGCAGTTTCACCATGGCCCGGCCCGGTCCGGTGGCCGCGCAGACCGCGATCACGACCGCGGCGCCCATCGCGGCCACGGCGTAGGTGAGTCCCCAGGCGCTCGGCCGCCGTCCCTCCAGGTCCTCGTGCAGCAGCCGGGCGAAGACCAGGGTGCCGACGGGTCCGAGGAGGGCGAGCAGCAGGGCGAGGTCGACATAGGCGGGGCGGCCGTAGCCCTGGGCGAGCAGCAGCAGCGCCGGGCACAGGGCGGCGGTGGTGAGGTTCTGGGCGACGACGCGGCGGGCGGTGGGGCCGGTGGTCACGCCCCACAGGGCGGCGGCCCCTCCCCCGCCGAGTTCCACGGTCGCCGCGAGGATCCAGCCGTTCACCGCCAGGTCACCGCCCGCCGGCCGGCCCGTGCCAGCAGCGCGCCGACGGCGGCGACGCTCGCGCCCACGATGCGTTCCAGGGTGTCGACGGTGCTGATCAGCACCAGCCAGAGCAGGGCCAAGGCGGCCCACCACAGGAGGAGTTCACCGGTCGCGAGGAGGACCGCACGAGGCGTCGTACGCCGTCGCATCCGCCGCCTCCTCTTTCCCCGGCTCCCGTCCGGCCGTCCCGGTTCGCGGTGGTGTGTCCGCTTCGCCGCTCGGTGCATCCAAGCACCGCCGGGCCCCTGGTGGGGCGGCGGCGCGCGGGTCCGCGGGCGGAGTGCCCCGGGAGCGTGAACGGAAACCGGCGCGCAGGCCGGTCATCAACTGCGGGTCTGCACCGGCCTCTTGACGCCTACTTATCTCACTCCTTAAATCAAGAGGCATCGCTTCATCCGAGAGCCTCCCCCCCACCGATCGGAGAGCCATGGCCTCCCCACGCCTGCTCCGCAGATGTCTGCTCGCCGCCCTGTCCGCCGCCCTGGTCGGCGCCGCCGCCGTCGGCCCCGCGCAGGCGCGCCCCGCCGACCGGGCCGCCGCCCCCGCCGCGGCCGTGACCACCTTCTCGGACACCTTCGACGGGCCCGCGGGCTCGGCGGTCGACTCCTCGAAGTGGACCGAGGAGACGGGCGACAACGTCAACAACCACGAGCGGGAGTACTACACCTCGGGCACCGACAACGCGGCCCTGGACGGCCAGGGCCATCTGGTGATCACGGCCAGGAAGGAGAATCCGGCGGGATACCAGTGCTGGTACGGCAGTTGCCAGTACACCTCGGCCCGGCTGAACACGGCCGGGAAGTTCAACGCCCAGTACGGGCATGTCGAGGCGCGGATGAAGATTCCGCGGGGGCAGGGCATGTGGCCCGCGTTCTGGATGCTCGGCACGCCGGTGAACTGGCCGGACTCGGGCGAGATCGACGTGATGGAGAACGTCGGCTTCGAGCCCTCCACCGTGCACGGCACCATCCACGGGCCCGGCTACTCCGGCTCGGGCGGCATCGGCGCCGCCTACAGCCTGCCGAACGGACAGGCCTTCGCGGACGGCTTCCACACCTTCGCCGTGGACTGGGCGCCCGACTCGATCACCTGGTCGGTGGACGGCACCGTCTACGAGCAGCGCACGCCCGCCGACCTGGGCGGCAAGACCTGGGTCTACAACGACCGGCCGTTCTTCCTGATCCTGAACCTCGCGGTGGGCGGCTACTGGCCCGGCGACCCGGACGGCAGCACCCGGTTCCCGGCGCAGCTGGTGGTGGACTCGGTCTCCGTCACCACCAGCGACACGGCGGCGGGGCTCCCGATCCGGGGGCTGGCGGGCAAGTGCGTGGACGTGGCGGCCGCGAACTCCGCGAACGGCACCCCGGTGCAGCTCTACGACTGCAACGGCACCGCCGCGCAGTCCTGGACGGTCGGTTCGGACGGCACGATACGGGCGCTCGGCAAGTGCCTGGACGTGACCGACCGGGGTACGGCGGACGGCTCGGCGGTCCAGCTGTGGGACTGCACCGGCGGCACCAACCAGAAGTGGACCGTCACGGGTGCGCACGACATCGTCAACCCGCAGGCGGACAAGTGTCTCGACGTCACCGGGAACAACTCGGCCAACGGGACACGGTTGCAGATCTGGACCTGCACGGGCGGCGCCAACCAGAAGTGGACGGTGGGCTGAGCCGGCGGCTCAGTGCAGCGTCCAGGTGTACTTGCCGCCGCCCACCCAGCGGACCACGTCCGGATCGTCGAGATCGTGGATGGTGATCCCGTAGGCGGCGGCGACCTCCAGCACATCGGTGACGTTCCTGGCCGCGCCGATCACCTCCCCGTCGATCTCCATGATCCGGAAGGGCGGCTCACCCGGCTTCCCCGGGCACACGCCCAGCACCAGGATCCGCGGCTGGGAGATGTGAGGGGCTGCTTGTTCGGTCATGCAATTCAGGTTAGGACGGAACGCCCTGGAAGGGGGGTTCACGAGCCCCGATCACCGTAGGGGCGCGGTGCCGTCGAGGGGGGCGGGTGGCGCGTGGCCGATCGCGCGGTTCCCCGCGCCCCCGGGGGGCGCCTGGTGTGAGGCTTGGTCGTATGGATGCCGTCGCCGCCCTGGAGCGGATCGCGTTTCTGCTGGAGCGGTCGCTGGCGCCCGGCTACCGCGTCAAGGCGTTTCGAACGGCCGCTCGGGTGGTGGGCGGGCTCCCCCCGGGGGAAGCGGCCGCGCGGACGGCGGACGGGTCGCTGGAGTCGCTGAAGGGGGTCGGGCCGAAGACCGCGCAGGTGGTGCGGGAGGCGCTGGCCGGGGAGGTGCCGGGGTATCTGCGCAAGCTGGAGGAGGAGAGCGAGAGCGCCGGCCCCGAGGGGCCCGGGTCGGCGCTCCGGGCGTTGCTGCGGGGCGACTGCCACACGCACTCGGACTGGTCCGACGGGGGCAGCCCGATCGAGGAGATGGGGCGGGCGGCGGCCGCGCTCGGCCATGAGTGGACCGTCCTCACCGATCATTCGCCGCGGCTGACCGTGGCCCGGGGGCTCTCCCCCGAGCGGCTGCGCGAGCAGCTGGACGCGGTGGCCGGGCTGAACGCGCGCTGGGCGCCGTTCCGGCTGCTCACCGGCATCGAGTGCGACATCCTGGACGACGGCTCGCTGGACCAGGAGCCCGAGCTGCTGGAGCGGCTGGACGTGGTCGTGGTGTCCGTGCACTCCAAGCTGCGGATGGACGCCGGCGCCATGACCCGCCGCATGGTGGCCGCCGTACGCGATCCGCACGCCGATGTCCTCGGGCACTGCACCGGACGCCTGGTCACCGGCCGGGGGCGCCCGGAGTCGCAGTTCGACGCGGACGAGGTGTTCGCCGCCTGCGCCGAGTCCGGCACCGCCGTCGAGATCAACAGCCGTCCCGAACGGCTGGACCCGCCCCGCCGGCTGCTGCGCCGGGCCGTGGCCGCCGGGACCCTCTTCGCGATCGACACCGACGCGCACGCGCCCGGTCAGCTGGACTGGCAGATCCTCGGCTGCGCCCGCGCCGAGGAGTGCGGGGTGCCCGCCGAACGGGTGGTCACGACCTGGTCGGCGCGGGAGCTGCTGGGGTGGACGCGCGAGGGGCGGATACCGGCGCGCGTGGCGGGCGCCTGACGTGGTACCCGGGGTGGAAGCACAACGAGCGTACAGAGAGGCCCCGGATGGAGCAGCGCGCCGCCGTCTTCGATGTCGACGGAACCCTCGTCGACACCAATCATCTGCACGTCGTCACCTGGTGGGAGGCGCTGCGGCAGGCCGGTCACACCGTGCCGATGCACGCCGTGCACCGGGCCGTCGGCCTCGGCTCCTCGGACCTGATCGCGCATCTGCTGGGCGAGGACCGCGACCGCGAGCAGGACGCGCAGCTCAGCGCGGCGCACAAGGCGCTGTACGGGCAGTACTTCGACCGGCTGCCCGCCCTGCCGGGCGCCGGTGAGCTGCTGCGACGGCTGCGCCGGGACGGCTGGACGGTCGTCCTCGCGACCTCGGCGAGCGGCTCGGAGCTGGGCGCGCTGCGCCGGGCCATCGACGCGGACGAGGCGATCGAGGCCACCGCGAGCAGCGACGACGTGCAGGAGGGCAAGCCCGCCCCGGAGCCGGTGGAGCACGCGCTGGAGCTGGCCGGGGTGCCGGCCGAGCGCGCGGTGTTCGTCGGGGACACGGTGTGGGACATGCGGGCGGGCGCCAAGGCCGGGGTGCGCTGCCTGGGTGTGCTGTGCGGCGGGATCCCCAGGGCCGATCTGACGGAGGCCGGTGCGGAGGCGGTCTACGCGGACCCCGCGGACCTGCTCGCCCGCCTCGACGGCAGCCCGCTGGCCTGAGCGCTCCGGCCTGTGGCACAGGTCACCGGCCGGGAGTGGAACAGCGGGTGCCGGTCGCCCGTTGAACCAGGCGTGGGTACGGACGGGACAGTGTCCCCGGGCCTCACCTTTTGCCCACAGGGACGATCGTTCGGCTGAAGCCCTGTGGAGCCTTTCGCCGAGAGGCGACCGCCGTCCGCACCCACTCCCGAGCCGCCCCGGCCGTGAATCCCCCCGTCACGGCCGGGGCTTCCTCTTTTCCCGGCCGCTCGCTTCTTCTCCGAACCGGGAGGCCGGGGCCGGGAGGCCAGGGCGGGGGCCGGGAGGCCGGGGCCGGGAGGCCGGGGCCGGGAGGCCGGGGCCGGCTAGCCGCCGATCCCAGCCACGGCCAGCATCCGGCAGATCCCGGTGGTGGCCGCCGTCGCCCCGGCCGCGCCGAGGAACCGCCGCAGGTCGGCGGTGAGGCGCTGCGCGTGGGTGAAGAACAGGCCGTGGCCGCCGTTCTCGTACACCTTCAGGGCGGCGTCCGGCACCAGCCGGGCCAGCCGTTCACCCGTATGGGCCAGCGGCGCGGAGGTGTCATGGGTGCCGTGCACGACGAGCACGGGTACGTCCACGGCGGGCAGCTCGGCGGTGAGGTCGAGGCCGGTCACGACGGACCGTACGCCGGTGGCGGCGCGGGGCGTGGCCACCAGGCAGCGGTCGACCAGATACCGCGTATACGCGTCGGAGACCTCGTTCCCCGCGCTGGTGGCCGCGAAGAAGGCGTCCGCGAAACGGGTGAACCAGGCGGGCCGGTCGCGCCGGAAGAACTCCTCGTCGGCCCGCGCGAGCGCCGGATCCACGCCGTCGGGCAGCCGCTCGGAGCGCATGATGCCCGGACCCACCCCGCAGACCAGCGCGGCCCGGGCCACCCGGGACGAGCCGTGCCGGGTCAGGCAGCGCACCACCTCGGCGGTGCCCACCGAGTGCGCGATCAGCGTGACCTCGCGCAGGTCGAGATGGTCGAGCAGCCCCTGGAGGTCGTCGGCGAGCGTGTCGAGGTCGTACCCCGACCAGACGTCGTCCGAGCGCCCGTGCCCGCGCCGGTCCAGGCCCACACAGCGGTACCCGGCCTCCGCGAGCGGCAGCATCTGGTGCTCCCACATCTCGTGGCCCAGATAGGCACTGGCGACGAAGACGGCGACGGCACCGGAGGCGGGACCGTGGTCGGCGTAGTGCAGCCGGGTGCCGTCGACGGGGCTCTCGTAGTACGGCATGGGGGTCCTCCTCGGGATACGGCGCGCGAGCACCGGCGGGCGCGCGGGGGCGGCGGTCCGCCGATGATCCCGATCGTGCCCACAGCAGACCACGCGGTCGATGACCCGGCACGTCAAGCACATGTGTCCGAGTCCCCGGCACGCGTGTGCGGGCGGACCGCCCGGGTACCCGGCCCCTCGTCGCGGACCCTTCGCCCGAGAACGGAAGGAGCCGAAGGTGAGCAGCTCAGCGGGGAGCACGGTGGTCGTCACGGGGGCCACCGGCAATGTCGGTACGAGCGTGGTGCGCCTGCTCTCCCAGGATCCCGGGATCGCCTCGGTACGGGGCCTCGCGCGCCGGATGCCCGAGTGGTCGCCGCCGGGTACCGACTGGTCCGCCGTCGACCTGGCGTCGGACGGGGCGGACCTCGCGGAGCGCTTCGCGGGCGCGGACGCGGTGGTCCATCTGGCGTGGGCGTTCCAGCCGACGCACGATCCGACGGCCACCTGGCGGACCAATGTGCTCGGCAGCATCCGGGTGTTCGAGGCGGTCGCCGCGGCCGGGGTGCCGGTGCTGGTGCACGCCTCGTCCGTGGGGGCGTACTCGCCGGGTCCCAAGGACCGCGCGGTGGACGAGTCCTGGCCGACGCACGGCTGGCCGGACGCCGCGTACTGCCGGGAGAAGGCGTATCTGGAGCGCACCCTGGACGTGTTCGAACGCGATCACCCGGAGGTGCGGGTGGTGCGGATGCGGCCGGCGTTCCTGTTCAAGCGGGAGTCGGCGAGCGAGCAGCGCCGGATCTTCGGCGGCCGCTTCCTGCCCGGCCCGCTGGCCCGGCCCGAGCTGCTGCCGTTCCTGCCGGACATCCCCGGACTGCGCGTCCAGGCGCTGCACACGGACGACGCCGCCGAGGCCTACCGGCTCGCGGTGCGCTCGGCCGCAGCCCGGGGCGCCTTCAACCTCGCCGCCGACCCGCCGCTGGACGCCGCGGTCCTCGGCGAGCTGCTCGGCGCGCGTCCGGTGCGCCTGCCGCGTACGGCCGTCCGCTCGGCCGTCGCCGCCGCCTGGAATCTACGGCTGCTGCCGGCGTCCCCGCATCTGTTCGACGCGGTGCTGCGGCTGCCGCTGATGGACTGCACGCGGGCGCACGAGGAGTTGGGCTGGCGGCCCCGGTGGACGGCGACCGAGGTGCTGGAGGAGTTCCTGGAAGGGCTCCAGCGGGGCGGCGGACTGGACACCGCGCCGATGCGGGGCCGCAAGGTGGGCTGACCGGCGAGCACGTTCTGATCGCACGCAAGGGGAGGAAGGCGAGAGCATCATGGCAGCACAGCGCGCACAGGAACCCACGGGGGCGCCGGAGCCGGATCCGGTCCCGAGGGACATGCCCGACCAGCTGGCACGGTCCGACGACCCGTGGGACCTGCCCGGGGACCGGCCGGCGGATCGACCGGAGGACCGTTCGGCGGACCGTCGGTCGAGCGAGAATCCGGGCGGCCCCACGGACGAGAACGACGGGAACGACCAGGACGGCGGAGACGGCGGAGACGGCGGAGACGGCGGAGACGATAGGGACCTCGGGGACGAACTGCCGGACACGGACGAGGCCGGAACCGGTCCGCGCGGCGCGCCGCGCACCGGCACGGTCCATCCCGAGCACCCGGGCCCGGACGAGTCACCTGGCTGAACGTCCGCTGTCCCCCGCATGGTTGACCTCCCTTGCGTGCGTCCGGCGACGCGGGCAAGGATGGTCGATCATGCCCACCAGGACTCCGCGCATTCCCACCCCGGACGGCGTCGCCGACGCGTTCGCCGCCTTTCCCGACGACGACCGGCGCCATCCCGCGGTGCTGATGTACCCCGACGCCTTCGGCCTGCGGCCGGTGCTGGAGGAAATGGCCCGGGAACTGGCCGGACACGGGTACTACGTGCTCGTGCCCAACGTGTACTACCGGCAGGGCCCGGCGCCGCTGATCGACCTGCCCGAGCACATCGGCGAGGATATCCGGCCCAAGGTCATCGCCCAGCTGATGCCGCTCGTCGAGGCGCACACCACCGAACGCGTGCTGCGTGACGCCGACGCCTACGTGGCCTTCCTGGCCGACCGGGCCGAGGTCGCCGCCGGGCCCATCGCCGCGATCGGCTACTGCATGGGTGCCGTCCTGGCCATGCGCACCGCGACGGCCCATCCCGACCGGGTGGCCGCGGTCGCCGGGTTCCACCCCGGGTCCCTGGTCACCGAGGAACCCGACAGCCCGCATCTGCTCATCCCGGAGCACCTCGCCGCCGAGGTGCATCTCGGCCTCGCCGAGAAGGACATGACACCCGAGGGCATCGCCACGCTCGACGAGGCGTTCGAGGCCGCGGGCGTCGGGCACCGCACCGAGGTCTGTCCCGGCACCGTCCACGGCTTCACCATGGCGGACACCGACGCCTTCGACGCCGCCGCCTTCCAGCGCCACCGGGACCGGCTGCTCCCGCTGCTCGGCCGCGCCCTGCCCCAGGTCTGAGGCCCCAACTCGCCCCGTCCGACGGCTCGTTACGCGCCCGTCACGCGCCCGGGGTCCGCTCCCGCAACGCCGTCCGCCAGGCGGGCAGCGGGCTCTCGGGGGCGGGGGCGGGCCGGTGGCCGCCGCTGGTGAAGAAGTCGGCCAGCGGGAGGATCGCGGCGCCGACGGTCACGGCATCCGGACCGAGGCGGCCGAGTTCGATGGTGACCTTGTCGGCGGGGTGCCGCAGGGAGTACGTCGTCGCATGCCGGCGTACGGCGGGCAGGAACCGGGCGCCGAGCTGGAGCCCGGCCCAGCCGCCGACGATGATCCGCTCGGGCTGGAAGAGGTTGATCAGGTCGGACAGGCCCGCCCCGAGGTACTCGGCGGTCTCCTCCAGGACGGCCAGCGCCACCGGGTCCGCCGCACCGCCGTCGGCCGGGTAGGCGGCGGCGAGCATGGCGGTGAGCGCGGTCTCCTCGTCGGCACCGGCCGGCGGACGGCCGCCCTCCTCGCGCCAGCGGGCGAGCAGCGACTCGGCGCCCGCGTACGCCTCCAGGCAGCCGGGGGCGCCGCAACGGCAGCGGCGTCCGCGCACCCGTACCGTCAGATGCCCCCACTCGACGGCCCGCCCGCGCTCCACCTCGGGGGTCACCAGGCAGGCGCCGACACCGGAGCCGAACAGCACGACGACGGCGTTGCGGGCACCGCGGCCCGCGCCGAACCACATCTCGGCCTGACCCAGGGTCTTGGCGCCGTTGTCGATGAAGTACCGCACGGGCTCGGGCAGTTCGGAGGTGGCCCGCAGCAGCCGCTCCAGCGGGACCGCGTCCCAGCCGATGGTCTGCCCGTGGACCACGGCGCCCCGGTCGGCGGTGTGCTCGACGATGCCGGGGACACCGACACCGATGCCCAACAGCCGCTCGGGCACGGCGTCCCGCGCCTCCAGCACCTCGGCGACGCCCTCGCGGATGTGTCCGGCGATGACGTCGGCGTCGTAACGCCGGGCGGTCAACGGGCGCTCGGTGCGGGCGAGTTCGTTCAGGGCCAGATCGAACAGCTCGACCCTTACGCGGGTCTCGCCGACGTCGACGCCGATCATCTGCCCGCTGTCCGGGGCGACGCGCAGCAGCGTGCGGGGCCGGCCGCCGTCGGAGTCGACGCTGCCGGCCTCCTCGACCAGCCCGTCGGCGACCAGATCGGCGACCACATTGCTGACCGACCCGGAGCTGAGACCGGTGGCCGGACCCAGCTCGAACCGGCTCAACGGGCCGTCGAAGTACAGCCGCTGCAACACGGCGGTGCGGTTGCCCCGCCGAAGATCACGCACCGTGCGTCCGTTCCGCCCCGCCATGCGGCTCCCTTCACGAACCATGCCCGACCTGCAACATACTCCTTCGGGCGACCGGAACGCGACTTTCCACCAACCCTTAGTTCATGCTGTGAGCTAAGCAGGAACTCCGTGAGTTCCGCGCGCCGGGGCAAAGCCGCCGGCTCAGCCCGCCGCGCACACCTCCTCGGCGCGCGCCGTGCCCGCCCCCTCCGGCGCGCCGAAGCGGGCCAGGGTGTGCCAGAGCATCTTCAGGTGCTGGAGGTCGTGACGGCCGGTGCGGGCGGCGTCGCCGAGGTGGCGGGGGGTCAGGACGCCGTCGGAGGCGAGGCGGGTGCCGAGGGCGGTGTACCGCGCACCCCGGTAGTCGGCGTGGTCGCGGAGCCGGTCGACGGTGAGGACGTAGCCCAGGTGCCGTTCCAGGGGGAAGGGGAGGCTCCGGGCGGCCGCCTCCACCGGGGTGCCGCGGTAGCTCGCGTCCAGGACCAGGGCCTCGACGTCCCGGGTCAGCAGCACTCCCCCGTGGACATGGCTCTCGATGTAGTCGTCGAGGGCGTCCCGCTCGTCCGCCTCGGCGAGGGCGATCAGCCCCATCGCCGAGGCCGCGCCGAAGTCCGCGGGCTCGGCGGCGCTGTCCGGGTAGCAGAAGGCCGCGCGGGCCGTGCCCCCGGCGGTGAGCCGCAGGTGCGAGGAGCCGAACCGCGGGGCGGAGCCCACCACTTGGCGACGGAAGTCCAGCGCGCCGTACACCGGCCGCTCCGCGGGCTCGGCGTCGTCGTAGGCGCCCCCGAAGATCCGGCTCTCCCAGCGCCGGCGGTCGCCGCCGCGGTGCGCGGTGAGCCCGCCGTTGCTGGTGCCGGTGACGAACTGGGAGTGGTGGACGCCGTCCCGGGCGAGCGAGTCGAGGATCGGCAGGCCGCCCGAGAGCCGGTCGGGGTGGAAGTCGAGGGTGATGCGCGGGCCGGGGGCGAGCGGGGGTCCGCAGGCGCGGGCGCCCACATGGCGCAGTGCGCGCAGGGCACGGCTCGAAAGCCCGTCCGGGAAATCCATTGGCCCGTCCTCCCCAGGGGTACCTAGGCTGATCAGGGGCCCCATCTTCCCGGGTCCGGCGCACGCACGACGAAGGATTTTCCATGAAGCCGCTCACCGAGCAGGACATCCGCAGCTCTTTCGTGAACTGCTCCAAGGGTGAGGCCAAGCGACTCGCCGTGCCGCGGGACCTGGAGGAACAGCCCTGGGAGGACCTGGACTTCCTCGGCTGGCGGGATCCGGGCGCGCCCGACCGCAGCTACCTGGTCACCGAGCGGGAGGGCCGGCCGGCCGGTGTCGCGCTGCGCTTCCCCTCCTCCCAGCGCGGCTTCCTGCACCGCAGCATGTGCTCCCTGTGCCTGACCACGCATCGCGGCGGCGGGGTGTCCCTGATGACCGCGCGCAAGGCGGGCACGGCGGGCCGCGAGGGCAATTCGGTCGGCCTGTACATGTGCACGGACCTGTCGTGCTCGCTGTACGTGCGGGGCAAGAAGGCCCCGGACACCGGGATGCGGATCGAGGAGAGCCTGACCGTGGAGGAGCAGATCGCGCGGACGACGGGCAATCTGGCCGCGTTCCTCGACAAGCTGTACGTCTGAGGCCCCCGGCCCCCGGCCCCCGGCCCCCGGCGTCCCGCCCCGCCCCCCGGCCGCCCGCTCCCGGCCCCCGCCGGATGGCCCAACCCCTCATCCCCCTCGAACAGCCACGTTCGACGCACCCGGGGAACGGGAACAGGCCAAGGGATGCACGAGGTACGCAAGGGGTTCGAGGGACTGCTGCGTCTGGCGAAGCGCCGCCGGGAGCCGGTGGTCGTCCAGACGCTGCGATCGGCCACGGCGGCGACGATCGCCTACGTCATCGCGCTCCGGCTCAGCCCCGAGCCGGCCCCGCTGACCTCGCCCCTGACCGCGCTGCTGGTGGTCCAGGTGACGTTCTACGCCACCCTCACCAACGGCATCCGCCGGGTGAACGCGGTGGTGGCCGGCGTCCTGGTCGCCATCGCCTTCAGTGTGCTGGTGGGCCTGACCTGGTGGAGCCTCGCGCTGCTGATCGTGGCCTCGCTGGCCGTCGGCCATCTGGTGCGGGTGGACGAGTACGTCGCCGAGGTGGCGATCAGCGCGATGCTGGTGCTCGGGGTGACCACGGTCGGGTTCACGGCCTGGGCGCGGATCGTGGAGACGCTGATCGGCGCGGTCGTCGGCACCGCCTGCAATCTGCTGCTGCCGCCGCCCGTCTGGGTGGACAAGGCGGGCGAGTCGATCGAGGACCTGGCGCGCCGGGTGCGCCAGTTGATGCTGCGGATGGGTGAGGAGGCCGCGGACCGGATCCCCTGGGAGCGGGCGGCCGAGCGGCTGCACGAGGCGCGTCGGCTGGACCAGTACATCGCCGAGGTCGACGCCTCGCTGCGGCAGGCCGAGGACAGTCTGCGGCTCAATCCGCGGGTCAAGGAGGGGCTGCTGCACCGGGTGGTGCTGCGCACCGGTCTGGACACGCTGGAGATCTGCACGGTGGTGCTGCGGGTGCTGGCCCGTTCCTTCACCGACCTCGCGAAGGCCCGCGAGTCCGACCATCTGTTCCCGCCCCACGTCGGGGCGACCGTGGAGGAGCTGCTGTCGGAGATCGGCGACGCGGTGGTCAGCTTCGCGGTGCTGGTGACCGCCCATCTGAGTGCGGACGCCGAGTCCGCGGAGTCCCGGCTGACGGCCGAGCTGCACACCGCGGCCGGCACCCGTGACCGGCTGGCCGAGCAGCTGCGCGAGGAGATCCGCGCGGACTGGGCGAACTGGCAGCTGCTGGGCGCCGTACTGACCGAGACCACCCGGATCATCGACGAGATGGACACCGAGCACCGCACCCATCGGCTGCTGGAGGAGCTGGACCGGGTCTCGCGCGAGCAGCGCGCCAAGCTGCCCCGGATGACCCGGTTGCGGGAGCGGCTCGGGGTGCAGGAGGAGCTGTGGCGCCGTACGGGATTTGGTGACCGGACGCGGTGAGCGGGCCGGGTCGGTGCCGGGCTTGCCCTGCGGGCCCGGCCCGGGCGAGGGTGGCCGTGCACGACCGGGACGACCTGAGGTGGGCGCATGAGCACGCGGGCAGGAGCGGACGGCCGCTGGAACAGGCGCAGATTCATCGGGATGGGCGCGGGCGCGGCCGCCGCCGTGGCGGTACCGGCACCGGCCGCCCCTCCCCCGGACCCCGCGCCGGGCACCGCCCCGGGGCGCCGGCCCGCCGGCCGTGCCGACGGGCCCCGCCCGCTGTACCTGGGCACGTACACCTCCGTGCCGGGCGGCGGCACCGGCATCGGGCTCGCCTCGTACGACCCGGAGTCGGGCCGGATCACCGGGTCCGGGACGCTCACCGGGGTCCCCGATCCGTCGTACCTCGCCGTCCGCCCGGACGGCCGGACCCTGTACGCGGTGGACGAGCGCCAGGACGGCGGGGTGACGGCCGTACGGCTCGCCGACCGGCGCGTCCTCGGCACCCGGAGCACCGGCGGGGCGGGCCCCTGCCATCTGTCGGTGCACCCGTCCGGGCGATGGCTGCTCAGCGCCAACTACACGTCGGGCAGTGTCGCCGTGCACCCGATCGACGCCTCGGGGGCCCTCGGCGAGCGCACCGACCTGGTCACACACACCTCACCGGCGCCCGGCCCCGGCCAGGAGGGGCCGCACGCGCACCAGTTCCGCACCGCCCCCGACGGCCGTCATCTGCTCGCGGTGGATCTCGGCACCGACACCGTCTACACGTACCGCCTCGACCCCGCGAAGGGCACGCTCACCGAGGTGGGCCAGGCGCACACCCGGCCGGGCGCGGGGCCGCGCCATCTGACCTTTCATCCGGGCGGGCGGTACGCGTATCTGGCCAACGAGGTGGACGACACGGTCGTCGTCTGCGGGTACGACCCCGCCGGCGGCCGGCTGACCATCGGCGAGCCGCAGTCCACGGGCGCCACCGGGGACGTCACCAACTACCCGGCGCAGCTGCTGGTCACGGCGAACGGCCGGTACGCCTTCCTCGCCAACCGCGGGCACAACAGCCTGGCCAGGTACGCCGTCGAGGCCGACGGGGCCCGGCTGCGGCTGCTCGGCACGGTGCCGGTGGGCGGGGACTTCCCCCGGCAGATCGCCTTCTCGCCGGACGGCCGGCTGCTGTTCGCGGCGAACCAGCGCTCCGGCACGGTCACCGTCTTCCGTGTCGACGCCGACCGCGGTGAACTGCGCTCCGCCGGCGAGCCGTTCGCGTCACCCGTCGCCGTCTGCGCGCTGCCGCTGTAGCGTCCGGGGGCACCCGGCGGCGCTGGCCTGCGCCAGCAGGGCGTGCACCCGCTCGGTGAGCTGACCGAGGTCGTCGGCCGGGGTGTGGAAGGGCAGGCGTACGTCGCCGTGGGCGCGGGTGCGTTCGATACGCAGGGTCAGCCCGTGCCGGTCGACGGCGAGGGGCAGTACCCGGATCGCGGCGTGCAGGCTCTCGGGCTGCACCAGCCGGGTGAGCCGCTCCACGGCGTCCGGGTGGGCCTCGGCGAGATGGGTGAGCAGTCCGGCCTCGGCGGTGGCCAGCGGGTCGGGGCGGGCGGCGGCGAACTCGTCCGGGTCGACGAGTACGGCGCCGCAGGATTGCCGCAGCACCACCCGGGCGGGGTGGAAGCGCAGGGCGTCGCCCGTCGGGGTGAGGCGGCCGGCCAGCCAGAGGCGGGCGCGGATCCGGTCGCGCACGGGGACGGGGGCCACGTCGGCGAACTCCAGTACCGCGCGGGAGTCCTGGCGCGGCACGCACAGGGCCGCGACGTGCAGGGCGCTGTCCTCGGGCACCGTCAGCAGGACCGCGCCCTCGTCGGTCACGGTGTGCGCGCCGACGTACTCCTCGCGTGCGCCGCCCGCGGTCACCGCGCACGACCAGGCGGCGGCGAGCACCGAGCGCGCCCGTTCCGCCGCGCCGGGGGCGGCCGTCCATGCCTGCGTGTCACCCATCCCGAGACCTCCTTAGGTAAGCCTTGCCTAACCTATCGGAGATCGAGTGGCACGCCAACCAGGCGCCCCGTCCTTTACTCGGTCTGTAGATCCCTGACGGCGCGGAGAGAAGCGGTGCGAGGGTGGTGTGAGGGCAGGTCGGCCCCGAGGCGCGCGAGGCTCAGGCGAGGGCGCCGAGGAGCGCGCGTGCGCACAGGTCGCGTACCTGCTTCCGGCCCGGCTCGCCGTCGCGCAGCCATTCCAGGCAGACGGCGGTGGTGAAGGCGAGCCAGCCGCGTACGGCGAGGCGCGGATGGGGGGCGCGCTCGAAGACCGGCCCGAATTCGGGGTCGGCCGCGAGGGCGGCGAGAATCTGCTTCTCCTGTGCGGCCAGGGCCCGTTGGTAGACCCTGCGGACGGCCTGGTCCCCCGCGGCGTCGGCGCGGTGGAAGGCGCGGAAGCCGTGGGCGTGGGCCTCGACGTAGCCGAGGTAGGTGTCGAGCCCTGCGGTCAGCTGCTCGCGGGCCGGTACGCCCGGCTCGGCCGCCGTCATGCGCAGCATCCGCTCGCTCTCGCGCTCCACGACCGCCGCGAAGAAGTCCCGCTTGGTCGGGAAGTAGTGGTAGAGCAGCCCCCGGGACACCCCGGCGAGATCGGCGACCTGCTCGATCCACACCTCGTCGTAGGGGCTCTCCGAGAACAGCCGCGCGCCGACCGTCAGCAGCTGCTCACGGCGTTCGCCGGTGCTGAGGCGGCGCCGGGCGCGCTCCCCCTGGTTCGCGGGCATGGCGTCACTTTACTTGACGTCGGTTCAACAAGCGGACGAGACTGAAGGCCGTTGTTGAATCCACGTACAACAGGCGTGCGCCGGGGCTCGACGGCCCGCCGGGTCAAGGGAGATCGGCGTCATGGCGCAGACGACGGAGAGCGCGCGGACCACGGATGCGGCCGGGGACCCGCGGCTGCCGAAGGGCTTCCGGAGTGCCGAGCTGGGGTGGCCCGAGCTGGACCGCGTCCCGCATCCGCCGCGCCGGCTGCCGCTGCTCGGCGATGTGGTGGGCGTCGACCGGCGCAAGCCCGTCCAGGACTCGATGCGGTTCGCGCGCGAGCTGGGGCCCATCTTCCGGCGCCGGATCTTCAACAAGGAGATCGTGCTGGTGTGGGGGGCGGGACCGGCCGCCGATCTCGCCGACGAGTCCCGGTTCGCCAAGCATGTCGGGCTGGGCGTGGCCAACCTCCGGCCGATCGCGGGGGACGGGCTGTTCACCGCGTACAACCACGAGCCCAACTGGCAGCTGGCGCACGACGTCCTGGTGCCCGGGTTCAGCCGGGACGCGATGGCGGGCTACCACGGGATGATGCTGGCCGTCGCCGGGCGGCTGACCGACCGCTGGGACCGGGAACTGGCCGCCGGGCGCCCGGTGGACGTGCCCGGGGACATGACCAAGCTGACCCTGGAGACGATCGCGCGGACGGGGTTCGGGCACGACTTCGGCTCCTTCGAGCGGGACCGGCCGCACCCCTTCGTCTCGGCGATGATCGGCACCCTGGCCTACGCCCAGCGGCTCAACTCCGTGCCCGGCCCGCTGGCCCCGCTGCTGCTGCGCGGCGCGGCCCGGCGCAACGCGGCCGACATGGCGTATCTGAACCGTACGGTCGACGCCCTGGTCGAGGAGCGGCGCGCTTCGGGCGGCGGTGACGGGGATCTGCTGGACCGGATGCTGGCCACGGAGCATCCCTCGACCGGCGAGAAGCTGTCCGCGCGGAACGTCCGGCAGCAGGTCGTCACCTTCCTGGTCGCCGGGCACGAGACCACCTCGGGCGCGCTCTCCTTCGCCCTGTACTACCTCGCCCGGCACCCGGACATCGCGGCGCGGGCGCGCGCCGAGGTGGACCGCGTCTGGGGAGACACCGGGCGCCCGGGCTACGAGCAGGTGGCCAAGCTGCGCTATGTGCGCCGGGTCCTCGACGAGTCGCTCCGCCTGTGGCCGACCGCGCCCGCGTTCGCCCGTGAGGCCCGCCGCGACACGGTGCTCGACGGGGACCATCCGATGCTCCGGGGCGCCTGGGCCCTGGTCCTCACGCCCATGCTGCACCGGGACCCCGCGGTGTGGGGCGCGAACGCGGAGGACTTCGACCCGGACCGCTTCACCCCGCAGGAGGTGCGCACCCGCGCCCCGCACACCTTCAAACCCTTCGGCACCGGGCTGCGGGCCTGCATCGGCCGCCAGTTCGCCCTCCACGAGGCGACCCTCGTCCTCGCGCTCCTCCTGCGCCGCTACGACCTCCACGCGGACCCCGCGTACCAGCTGGCGGTGACCGAACGGCTGACCTTGATGCCGGAGGACTTCCGCCTACGGCTGTCGCGCCGGTCGAATCCCGGGCGGTCGGCGCGGCCGGGCCCGGCGGCGGAGGGGGAGGACGACGGGGCTCCCGGGGGTGGCTGCCCGGCGCAGGCGAACGGGGGTGCGGAGAGCGGAGGCTGAGGGGACGGAGGCTGAGGGGGCTGGAGTGGCGTCGCGACCGGGGGCGGGCACGCCGTTGTGCGGCCGAGGGAGGCGGACGGGTCGGGGCGCGTACGGGAAAGACCCTGCCGGGCACGTACGGAGAAGGCCGTGTCGGCGCCCGGTTTCCTGCCCGGCGGGCGGTGGACCTGTGCTCCGCGACCGCTGGGGCCCGCCCGGCAGCAGTCGGCGGTGACCGGGGTGCGCTCCACACACCGGGGGACACCGCGCGGTGCGGAATGCCCGTCACCCGCACGGCGACCCCGCGCCCCGACCACGACGGCACCCGGTCCACACCGGTCCCGGCGCCGAAGCCCGCCCCGACCGCCCGGCGCCCGGTCACTCCCCCGTCGTCGGCGCTACTCTTCCGCCCAATGCCCCGGCCGGTTCAGCGCCCCCGGCAGCTTCGTCCCCGCGTTCCCCCTCGCGGCGTTCACCTGCGGCTGGGTGAGGAAGAAGGCGCCGGTCAGATCGGCGTCGGAGAGGTCGGCGCCGCGCAGGTCGCTGCCGATCATGTCGGCGTCGCGCAGGTCCGCGCCGGTGAGGTCGGCCGCGATGAGGTAGGCGCCGCGGAGGGTCGCCCCGCGCAGGTCGGCGCCCCGGAGCCGGGCGCCCATCAGGTCCGCGCCCCGGCGGTCCTTGCCCCTGCCGCCCTTCTTGCCCTTGCCGCCGGTGGCCCCGGCCCGGACCAGTTCGCTGGTGCGCAGCAGGAGGACGTTGATCTCCGCGCGGTGCGCGGCGACGTCCAGTGCGGCCAGTTCCCCGGCGGGCAGCAGGGTGAGGCGTTCGGTCTCGCCGAGGGCCCTTCGCAGCTCGGGGTGGACGGGCCGGGCGGCGGGCAGGGACAGCGCCTCGGTCAGGTACCAGAGCAGTTCGTGCAGCTGTCGTACGACGGGAAACACGTCGAACATCCGGCGCGCCCGGTCCTTCGGCGCCGTACGCCAGTCCTGCCCGTCGAAGGTGTGCCGCGAGACCTTCTGGCCGGCGCCGAAGCAGTCGTAGACGGTGCAGCCGGTGAAGCCCTTGTCCCGCAGCCGGGTGTGGATGCCGCAGCGGTGGTCGGCGGCGAGGTTGGGGCAGGGGCTGCCCGCGGGCTTGTCGAGCGCGAAGTCGGCGGAGGCGGCGAAGGGCAGGGCGACGCAGCACAGCCCGAAGCAGCTGCCGCAGTCCCCGCGCAGCTCTCCGAGCCCGGCTGTCGGATCTGGCATGAGCACAGCCTACTGGCGTCGACCAGCCGGAATGCCGGGCCGCCCGGTGGGGGGTTGCGACCCCCGGCGTGCGGGGGTTACCTGGAAGTACCGGCGGTGAAGCGCGCGCACGGGGGCTCCGGCACATACCGGGGGCCCGGGTGGGCGCCTGCTCCCCCGGTCCTGGCTCGCCGCCGCCGTCCAGCGTTCCACGCGGAGGTGACCAAGGTGAAAGCCGTCGTCTACGAAAAGCCGTTCAGCGTGGCGGTGCGAGACGTCGATGATCCGCGCATCGAGCACCCCAACGATGTGCTCGTACGCGTCACGTCGACCGCGATCTGCGGTTCCGACCTGCATATGTACGAGGGCCGCACGGCGGCCGAGCCGGGCATCGTCTTCGGGCACGAGAACCTCGGGGTGATCGAGGAGGTCGGCGGCGGTGTGACCTCGCTGTCCGTGGGCGACCGTGTCGTGATGCCGTTCAACGTGGCCTGCGGATTCTGCAAGAACTGCCTCGCCGGCGAGACCGGTTTCTGTCTGACGGTGAACCCCGGCTTCGCCGGCGGCGCCTACGGATATGTGGCCATGGGCCCGTACGAGGGCGGTCAGGCCGAGCATCTGCGGGTGCCGTTCGCCGACTTCAACTGTCTGAAGCTGCCGCCGGGCGAACAGTTCGAGACCGATTTCGTACTGCTCGCCGACATCTTCCCGACCGGCTATCACGGCTGTGAGCTGGCCCAGGTGTCCCCCGGTGAGAGCGTGGCCGTCTACGGCGCGGGGCCGGTGGGCCTGATGGCCGCCTACTCGGCGATGCTGCGCGGCGCGTCCAAGGTGTTCGTGGTGGACCGGGTGCCCGAGCGGCTGGCCAAGGCCCAGGAGATCGGGGCCATCCCCATCGACTTCACCCAGGGCGACCCGGCTGAGCAGATCAGGGCGCAGACGAACGGGGAGGGCACGGACAAGGGCGTGGACGCCGTCGGCTACCAGGCCCAGGCACACGACGACGCCGGCCACGAGGAGCCCGCCGTCGTCCTGAACGCGCTGGTGGAGACGGTGCGGGCGACCGGCAGGCTGGGCGTGCCGGGGCTGTATGTGCCGTCCGACCCGGGCGGGCCCGACGAGCACGCCAAGCACGGCCAGCTCCTGGTCTCGATCGGCAAGATGTTCGAGAAGGGCCAGAAGATGGGCACCGGCCAGTGCAATGTGAAGCGGTACAACCGCCAGCTGCGCGATCTGATCATCGCCGAGCGGGCCAGGCCCAGTTTCGTGGTCTCCCATGAACTGCCGCTGGACCAGGCACCGCAGGCGTACGAGAAGTTCGACAAGCGGATCGAGGGCTACACCAAGGTCGTACTGCACCCGGGGCACGCGCTCGCCGCGTGAGGTCCTGCCCTGCCCGGGGTCCGGGCGCCCGCCGAGGGTGCCCGGACCCGCTGTGTCACACCTCGTCCCGGACCACCGCGAGGAGCCGGTCCAGCACCCGGGGCGCGCCGCTGCGCAGCCCGTCGTGCTCGTACTCGTCGGTGACCCAGGTGCGCAGCCCGCGGATGGCGCGGGCCGTGCGCAGCGAGTGGCCGGCGTCGACGTACATGTCGTCGTGGTAGACGGCCGCGGCGACCGGGACCTCGTTGGCGGCGAGGCGGTCGCGGTCGTACAGCGGCGTCCAGTCGGTGCGGGCGGCGAGCAGTTCGGCGGTCTCGCGCAGCGGGCGCAGGGCGGGGTCGGTCTCGAACATCCAGGGGTGGATGGTCTCGCCGGTGAACAGCAGCGGCTCGTCGCCGGCGAGCGTCTTCGCGGCGTCGAACCGGGGGAACTCGGCGCGCACGCGTTCGGCGGCCCAGGCGGTGGGGCGGGCGTCCTGGCCGTAGATCGACTCGTGGACGAGGGCGTAGAGAGGGTGGCCCGCGAACGACAGCAGGCTCTGGACCTGCTCCTGGAAGGCGTCCGCCAGCTCGGGTCCGGCCGGGGTGCGGACGAACGCGTCCGCCAGGAGGTGGTGCAGGCGGTGGCTGCCGTCGCCGCTGCCGAGCATCAGGCCGAGGGACTGGAACGCCTCGACGGTGAGGCGGTAGCCGTTCGGCAGGACCACGTCATGGGTGAGCAGGTGGTCGGCGATGCGGCGGGCCCGCTCGATGTCCTGCGGGTACCGGGCGTAGTGCGCGGTGACCTTGCGTTCGATGCGGGGGTAGGCGGCGCGGTAGACGTCCTCGGCGTGGGCGTCCAGCGAGGGCAGTCCGCCGGTGATCAGGGCGGTGTCCAGGCCCTCGGGGGCGAGCGAGAGGTACGACACCGTGCAGAAGCCGCCGAAGCTCTGGCCGAGGACGGTCCAGGGGGCGCCGCCGGTGACCTCGGCGCGGACGGCCTCGCAGTCGCGCACGATGGAGTCGGCGCGGAAGTGGGCGAGGTAGTCGGCCTGTGCGGCCGGTCCGCCGCGCCGCGGGAGGGTCTGCCGGGTGGCGGGGGTGGAACTGCCGGTGCCGCGCTGGTCGAGCAGCAGGACGCGGTAATCGTCGAGCGCGCGGTCGAGCCACGCCTGCCGTCCGACGAAACGATTCGCCCCGAAGCCCGGACCGCCCTGGAGGTACAGCAGCCAGGGCAGTTCCTTGCCCGCCTTGTCCCCCGCGACCACCTCCCGCGCGTACAACTCGATGCTCTCGCCACCGGGATCGGCGTGGTCGAGGGGCACGGTGAACCGGCGATCGGTCAGAACGACGCCGGGCTGGCGGTAGCTGATGCTCAACGGGTCTCCCGGGAGGGGTGGGACGGACGGGTCAAGTTCAGCACATGGGGGGTGGGCCCGGGTGGACGGGTGGCGGGCCGTCACGGCACGCGGGCGCGGGCCCGCGCATACCGGCCGGGCCCGCTCATGAGGTGCTCGGCAGCCGCCGCCCGCGCGCGCCACGCCCCCGCTCCCCGGTCTGCGCCGCTGTCCCCGTGGCGATTAGGCTGCGTCGCGCCCCGTGATCCCTGCCGAGGAGCCGCGATGCGTGTCGCCCTGTTCCTGACGTGTGTCAATGACACGCTCTATCCGGAGACCGGGAAGGCCGTGGTGAAGCTGCTCACGAGGTTGGGGGTCGAGGTCGAGTTCCCGATGGGGCAGACGTGTTGCGGGCAGGCGCACTACAACACCGGGTACCGGCACGAGGCGGAGCCGCTGGCGCGGCGGTTCGCGGAGGTGTTCCGGGAGTACGACGCGATCGTGACGCCCTCCGGGTCGTGCGGGGCGATGGTGCGGGAGCTGTATCCCCGGATGGGCGAACGGGCCCGGGCCGAGGGCCGCGGGGACTCGCTCGCGCGGACCGTCGCGCCGGTGGTGCCGAGGACGTACGAGCTGACGGAGTTCCTCGTGGACGTGCTCGGCGTGACCGACGTGGGCGCCTGGTACCCGCACACGGTCACCTACCACCCCACCTGCCACGGCCTGCGCAGCCTGGGCCTCGGCGACCGGCCGCGCCGACTGCTGGCGGCCGTGCGGGGGCTGGACCTGGTGGAGCTGCCGGGCGCGGACGAGTGCTGCGGGTTCGGCGGCACCTTCGCCGTGAAGAACGCCGCCGTCTCGGCCGCGATGGGCACGGACAAGGTACGCAACGCCGAGTCGACCGGCGCCGACGTGCTGTGCGCCGCCGACAACTCCTGCCTGATGCACATCGGCGGCACCATGAGCCGTCTCAAGGTGGACATGCGCCCCGTCCACCTCGCGGAGATCCTGGCCGGCACGGAGGAGGACCCGTCCCTGTGAGCAGCACATTCGTCGGCATGCCGGCCTTCCCCGAGGCCGCCCGCGCCGCAGTGGACGACCCGACCCTGCGCGGGAACCTGCGGCACGCCACCCACACCATCCGCGCCAAACGCGCCGCCGCGGTCGCCGAACTGGCCGACTGGGGCGGGCTGCGCGAGGCGGGCCGCCGGATCAAGGACCACACGCTGCGCCATCTCGACCGCTACCTTGAGCGGCTGGAGGCGTCGGTGACCGCGGCCGGCGGCACCGTCCACTGGGCCGCCGACGCCGACGAGGCCAACCGGATCGTGGCAGAACTGGTCAAGGAGACCGGCGAGTCGGAGGTCGTCAAGGTCAAGTCGATGGCCACCCAGGAGATCGGGCTCAACGAGGCGCTGGAGGCCGAGGGCATCCGCGCCTACGAGACCGATCTCGCCGAGCTGATCGTGCAGTTGGGCAAGGACCGCCCCTCGCACATCCTCGTCCCCGCCATCCACCGCAACCGCGGCGAGATCCGTGACATCTTCACGCACGAGATGGCCGCCTGGGGCCGCCCCGCCCCCGGGGACCTGACCGACACACCCGCCGATCTCGCCGAGGCCGCCCGGCTGCATCTGCGGGAGAAGTTCCTGCGGGCCAGGGTCGGCGTCTCCGGCGCCAACTTCATGGTCGCCGAGACCGGCACCCTGGTCGTGGTGGAGTCCGAGGGCAACGGGCGGATGTGCCTGACCCTGCCCGAGACGCTGATCTCGGTCGTCGGCATCGAGAAGATCGTGCCCACCTGGCGCGACCTGGAGGTCTTCCTCCAGACCCTGCCCCGCTCCTCCACCGCCGAGCGGATGAACCCGTACACGTCGATGTGGACCGGCACGACGGACGAGGACGGCCCGCGCGCCTTCCACCTCGTGCTGCTCGACAACGGCCGCACCGACGCCCTCGCCGACCAGGTCGGCCGCCAGGCCCTGCGCTGCATCCGCTGCTCGGCCTGCCTCAACGTCTGCCCCGTCTACGAGCGGGCCGGCGGCCACGCCTACGGCTCCGTCTACCCCGGCCCCATCGGCGCCATCCTCACCCCCCAACTCCGGGGCACGGCCAGCGAGATCGACGCCTCGCTGCCGTACGCGTCGAGCCTGTGCGGCGCCTGCTACGAGGTGTGCCCGGTCGCCATCGACATCCCCGAGGTGCTGGTGCATCTGCGCGAACGGGTCGTCGAGGGCGGCCCGGCGGTGCGGCGCGGCAACAAGGTGGTGCTGCGCCCGGCCAGGGGGCACGCGGCCGAGCGCGCCGCGATGCGGGCGGCGGCGTGGGCGTTCGGGCACCCGGGCGCCCTGCGCACCGGCCAGCGGCTCGCCTCCCGCTCCCGCCGGCTGCACCCCCGTACGCTGCCGGGCCCCGGCCGGGCGTGGTCCGGCACGCGGGATCTGCCGACGCTGCCCCCGGAGCCGTTCCGCGACTGGTGGCAGCGCACGCGCGGCGGAAAGGACGCCAAGTGAACAGCAGGGAGCGGATCCTGGGCCGGGTGCGGCGCGCGCTCGCCGACGTACCCCCGGACGAGCGGCCGTACGCGGAGGCCGTGGCCCGGGACTATCTGCGCGAGCACGGAAAGCGGACGGTCGAGGAGACGGTCGATCTGCTGGCCGAGAACCTCGCGGACTACCGGGCGGTCGTGCACCGCACGGGCGCGCGGGACCTGCCCGACCTGATCGCCGGGCTGCTCGCCGCGCGCGGCTCCCGGGAGGTGCTGGTGCCCCCGGGGCTGCCACCGCAATGGCTGGCCGCCACGAACCTGGAGCGGATCGAGGACCGGCCGGGGGACACCCCGCAGCGCCTGGACCGGGTCGGCAGCGTCGTGACCGGCTGCGCCGTGGCGATCGCCGAGACCGGCACCCTCGTCCTCGACGGCTCCCCCGGCCAGGGCCGCCGCCGTATCTCGCTGATCCCCGACCACCACATCTGCGTGGTCAGGGTACCCGCGCAGGTCGTGGCCTCGGTCCCCCAGGCCCTCGAACGCCTCGCCCCCACCCACCCGTTGACCTGGATCTCCGGCCCCTCGGCCACCAGTGACATCGAGCTGGACCGGGTGGAGGGCGTCCACGGGCCGCGCACGCTGGAAGTGATCCTGCTGGACGACTGAACCACCGGACTGAACCACCGGAACGGCGCCCGGCGTCGGCGCGCGTCGTACCGGCGGCGCCGTTAGCGTGAGGACATGATCCGGTTCGAGCAGGTCACCAAGCGCTACCCGGACGGTACGACGGCCGTGGACGACCTCTCCTTCGAGGTGGCGGAGGGCGAGCTGGTGACGCTGGTCGGCCCCTCGGGCTGCGGCAAGACCACGACCATGATGATGGTGAACCGGCTGATCGAGCCGACCTCCGGGCGGATCACCGTGGACGGCGAGGACATCTCCGGGGTCGACCCGGTGCGGCTGCGCCGCCGTATCGGTTACGTCATCCAGCAGGTGGGCCTCTTCCCGCACCGCACCGTGCTGGACAACACCGCGACCGTGCCCGCGCTGCTCGGCTGGAAGCGGGCCAAGGCACGGGCCAGGGCCGCCGAGCTGCTCGACATGGTGGGCCTGGACCCGAAGACGTACGGGCCCCGCTACCCCGAGCAGTTGTCCGGCGGGCAGCGCCAGCGGGTCGGCGTGGCACGGGCGCTGGCGGCGGATCCGCCGGTGCTGCTGATGGACGAGCCGTTCGGCGCGGTCGACCCGGTGGTGCGCGAGCAGTTGCAGGACGAGTTCCTGCGGATGCAGGCCGAGGTGCGCAAGACGGTGCTGCTGGTCACCCATGACATCGAGGAGGCCGTCCGGCTCGGCGACCGGATCGCCGTGTACGGACAGGGCCGTATCGAACAGTTCGACACCCCGGGGGCGGTGCTGGGGGCGCCCGCCACGCCGTACGTCGCCTCGTTCGTGGGCGCGGACCGGGGGCTGAAGCGGCTCTCGGTGACCGCGATCGAGCCGGACGATCTCCAGCAGCCGCCGGTGGCCCGGCCGGACGAGCCCGCCGAACGGGCGCGGGAGCGGCTGGCCGAGCAGGGCGCGCGCTGGGCGGTGGTGCTGGACCAGCGGGGCGATCTGCACGGCTGGGTCGGCGTGGCGGATCTCGCGGCGGGCGGCACGGTCGGGGAGTTCGGCCATCGGATGACCGCGTGGGTGCCGGTCGGGGCCCCGCTGAAGCAGGCGTTCGGGGTGATGCTCCAGCACGACGCCGGGTGGGTCGCGGTGCTGGACGGGGCGCGCTTCCTCGGGGTGCTGACCCCGGCGAAGCTGCACGAGGCGCTGCGCCGCTCGGTGGACGCGGACGCGCGGGGCGTGGCGCGCGGGCAGGTGCCCTTCGACTCGGTGTCCGACGCGTGAGATCCGGTGCGCGCGGACCCGGGCGGGCCTACTTCAGCAGGCCCTTGTCCTTGAGGTAGGAGCGGGCCACGTCGGCGGGAAGCCTGCGCCAGCTGTCGACCTGCTCGTTCAGGTCGGCCAGGTCCACGGTGGTGAGGACGCCGCCCAGCCGGCCGAGGGCCTTGGCGACCCCGGCGCCGCCCGCGCGGGCGCGGTTGACGACCGGGACCACGTAGTCGGCGTTCTGGAGATGCCGGTCGTCGGCGAGCAGGACCAGGCCGAACTGGTCGAGGGTGGCGTCCGTGGTGGTGGTCAGCACCATCTGGTCCCGGCCCTGCTGCACCGCCCGTTTGGCCGGGGTGGTGCCGACGCCCTTGGGGTCGACGCCGGTGATGTCGATGCCGTACTCCTTCCGCAGGCCCGGCGCGCAGTACGGCCGTTGCACGCATTCGTCGCCCGCCGCGAGCCGTACCTTCAGGCCGGAGGCGCCGAGATCGCTGAGCGTCTTCAGGTGGTGCAGGCGGGCGTAGTCGGCGCTCACCGCGAAGGCGTTCTGGTCGACGGCGCGGCCCGGGGGCAGGACGGTGAGGCCGCGGGGGCCGGCGAGCGCGCGCAGGGCCTTCATCGTGGCGTCGAGGTCGGGTGAGCCGACCGGCGGGGCGTCGGTGCCGTGGGTCTTGGCGTTCAGCCAGTCCGCGAAGGTGGCGGCGAACTCGGGCACGACGTCGATCTGGCCGGACTCCAGGGCGGGTTCGTACAGCTCCCGGTTGGAGACGGTGAGGATCGAGGTCTTGTACCCGGCCTGGTTCAGCAGCTGGGCGTACAGCTGGGCGAGCAGATCGCTCTCGGTGAAGCCGGCCGAGCCGATGGTGAGGTGGTGGCTGTCCCCGGGCGGCGCGGTGACCCGGCCGCGGTTCTCCAGGGAGGGGCCGGTGGCGCAGCCGGTGAGGGCGAGGAGCAGCAGCAGACACAGGACGCGTCTCATCGCCCTCCCCTCGCCCGGGCGGGCCCGAGCCGTTCGGCGATCTCGAAGCCGCCCTCCACGAGGAGCGCGAACCCGGCGACCAGCAGGGCGCCCGCGACCACCTGGGGCGTGCTGGCGAGGTTGAACCCGGCGGTGATGATCCGGCCGAGCCCGCCGCCGCCCGCGAGCGCCGCGATGGTGGCGGTGGCGACGAGTTGTACGGCCGCGATCCGCACCCCGTTCATCAGCAGGGGGAGCGAAAGGGGCAGTTCCACGTGAAACATCAGCTGGCGGCCGGTCATGCCCATGCCCCGGGCCGCCTGGACGACCCCCCGGTCGACCTCGCGCATCCCGACGTAGGCGTTGGTGAGCAGCGGCGGCACCGCGAACAGCACCAGGGCGACGACGGTGGGGCCCTCGCCCCAGTTGCCGACCGGGGTGAGCAGCAGCAGGACCAGCACGGCGAAGGTGGGCACCGCCCGCCCGACGTTGGAGATGTTCACGGCGAGCGCTCCGCCCCGGCCGAGATGGCCGAGGACCAGGGCGACGGGCAGCGCGATCAGACAGCTCAGGAAGAGGCAGACGACGGTGAGGAGGAGGTGCTGGAGCAGCCGGTGCCACACACCGTTGTCGCCGGACCAGTGCGCGGGGTCGGCGAGCCAGTCCCAGGTGGCGGTGAGGGTGCTCATGCTCGGGCCGCCCTGGTCCAGGGGGTGATCAGCCGCTGCACACCGAGCAGCAGCAGGTCCGCGGCGATCGCGATCAGCACGCAGAGCACGGACGCGGTGAGCACCTGGGCCTTGAAGTAGGTGTTCATGCCCGCGTAGACGAGGTTCCCGAGACCCCCGTAGCCGACGATCGCGCCGACCGTGACCAGGGAGACCGCGGAGACGGTGGCGATGCGCAGCCCGGCCATCGCGGCGGGCAGGGCGAGGGGCAGTTCGACGGTGAGCAGCAGCCGGATCGGGCCGTAGCCGAGGCCCCGCGCCGCCTGCCGGGTCTCCTCCGGGACCGCGCGCAGGCCCGCGAGCAGGTTGCGGACCAGCAGGGTGAGCGAGTACAGCACGAGCCCGGCGACGACGAGGGTGGCGGAGAGGCCGTACAGGGGCAGGAGCAGGGAGAACATCGCGAGGGACGGGATGGTGTAGAGGATCGTGGTGAGGGCGAGCACCGGTCCGGCGGCCCAGCCCCAGCGGCGGGCCAGCACCGCGAGCGGCACCGCGATGAGCAGGCCGATCAGGACCGACAGGGCGGTCAGCTGGAGGTGCTGGACGACCGCGTCGAGCAGGATCCCTCGGCGGCTGCTCAGATAGGCGCCGCAGATCCACTCGTTGCGCGCGAGACAGTCGTCGGGGGCCGCGGTCACGGGTCCATTGCACCGGCGGGCGGGGCGGGGTGCGCGCGGTGGGGGGCCGTACGAGGGAGGGGGTGCGCGGTGCGGGGGCCGTATGAGGGAGGGGCGCGCGGTACGGGGGGCCGCATGGGGGAAGGGGCGGGCGGCGGGCCGTAGGAGCGGGCGGTCGGGTCGGGCGGATCGGGTCGGGCGGATCAGGTGGTCCGGGCGGGCCGGGGTTCCATGGGTGACAGGGGTGCTGAACAAGCGCTTAGATAGGAGGGCTTGGGCGGCATTCGCGCCCGGCTCTCCCCGACCCCGCCGGAGGACCCCGTTGTTCACGTCCGTCGACGACGTCTCCGCCCGCCTCGCCGAGACCGGCTATCTCGCCTCGCCCGCGGTCGCCACCACCGTGTTCCTCGCGGCCCGGTTGGGCAAGCCGCTGCTGGTGGAGGGCCCCGCCGGGGTCGGCAAGACCGAGCTGGCCAAGGCCGTCGCCCGGGTGGCCGACGCCCGGCTGGTGCGGCTCCAGTGCTACGAGGGCGTGGACGAGTCCCGGGCCCTGTACGAGTGGAACCACGCCAAGCAGCTGCTGCGCATCAGCGCGGGCCGGGACGAGAACTGGGACGAGACCCGCACCGACATCTTCAGCGAGGAGTTCCTGCTCCCGCGCCCGCTGCTGACCGCGATCCGCGGCGACGAGCCGACGGTGCTCCTGATCGACGAGACCGACAAGGCCGATGTCGAGATGGAGGGCCTGCTGCTGGAGGTGCTCAGCGACTTCCAGATCACGGTTCCGGAGCTGGGCACGGTCACCGCGACCCGCCGCCCGTTCGTCGTGCTCACCTCCAACGCGGGCCGGGAGCTGTCCGAGGCGCTGCGCCGCCGCTGCCTGTTCCTGCACATCGGCTTCCCGGAGGAGGAGCTGGAGCGGCGGATCGTACGGCTGAAGGTGCCGGGCCTCCCCGAGGCGCTGGCGGAGTCGGTCGTCCGGGTGGTCGGGGCGCTGCGCGCGATGGACCTGCGCAAGGCGCCGTCCGTCGCCGAGACCGTCGACTGGGCGCGCACGCTGCTGGCGCTGGGCGCGGACACGCTGGACGAGACGGTCGTACGGGACAGTCTCGGGGTGATCCTCAAGCACCAGGACGACATCCAGAAGGCCGCGGCCAAGCTCGATCTGGACGCGCTGTGACGGACCCCGCCGAGCGGATCACCGGCCTGGTCGGGGCGCTGCGGGCGCACGGGGTGCGGATCGGCACCGGGGAGACGGTGGACGCGGCCCGCGCGGCCGAGGCGCTGGGGCTCGCGGACCGGGAGCTGCTGCGCGAGGGGCTGGCCGCGACCCTGCTGCACGGTCCGGCCCAACGCGCCGTGTTCGACCCGGTCTTCGACCTCTACTTCCCGCGCGGGGTGGGCGCCCCGGACGCCGGTCCCGCCGACCGCGAGAGCCTGCGCGACCGGCTGGCCGAGGCGCTCGCGGCCGACGACCGTGCTCTGATGGCCCAGTTGGCGGCCCAGGCGGTCGACGGGCTCGGCGGATACGGGAGTTCGCCGGGGTCGGACGGCTGGTCGGCGTACCAGACCCTGGAACGGCTGCGCCCGGGAACCCTGTTGGCGCGGGTGCGTGCCGATGTACGGGCCGGGGCGGGCGCCGGCGGTGACTTCGCCGACCGGTTGCTGGACGACGAGATCCGGCGCCGTATCGAGGAGTTCCGGCGGCTGGTCGGCGCGGAGGCGCGGCGCCGGGTGGCCGAGCGGCGCGGCCGGGACGAGATCGCGCGGCGCGGGGTGCGGCCGACGGCCGACCGGGTCGACTTCCTGTTCGCGGGCAGGGACCAACTGGCCGAGCTGCGCAGGGCCGTTCAGCCGCTCGCGCGCAAGCTGGCCACCCGGCTCGCCGCGCGCCGCCGCCGGGCCGCGCGCGGCACCGTCGACCTGCGCCGCACCCTGCGCTCCTCGCTGTCCACGGGCGGTGTCCCGATGCGCCCGGTGCTGCGCCGGCGCCGTCCGGTCCGCCCCGAACTGGTCCTGCTCTGCGATGTGTCCGGCTCGGTGGCGGGCTTCTCCGACTTCACGATGCTGCTGGTGCAGGCGCTGCACGACCAGTTCAGCAAGGTCCGGGTGTTCGCCTTCGTCAACCGGCTCGACGAGGTGACCGGCCTGCTCGGCCACGGCCGCGCCGACCCCGAGGGCCTCGGCGCCCGCATCCGCGAGGAGGCCACGCTCACCGGCTGGCACGGCAGCAGCGACTACGGCATGGCGCTGGGCGAGTTCACCGAGCGGTACGGCGCCGCGGTCGGCCCGCGCACCACGGTGTTCGTCCTCGGCGACGCCCGCACCAACCGGAGCGACCCGAACCTGCCCGCGGTCCGGGAGATCGCCCGGCGGGCCCGGCGGGTGTACTGGCTGAACCCGGAGCCGGCCGGCCAGTGGGGCACCGGGGACTCGGCGGCGCCGGCGTACGCGGACCTGGTGGAGATGCACGAGTGCCGTACGGCGCGGCAGCTCGGGGAGCTGGTGGGGCGGCTGCTGCCGGTGTGAGGGGGCGGCGGGGGGGGACGGCGGCCTGTGGCGGGGGGACGTACGGGACCCGCGGAGTGACGTACGGGACCCGCGGAGTGACGTACGGGACGGCCCAGTCCAGCTCGGCGTCGTCCAGGGCGCGTCGGGCGGCCTCACGGACGAGCCCGGCGAGCGAGACGTCGCGGCGGGCGGCCGCGTGCTTGCTCTGGCCGATGCCGACGACGGCCACGGGCTCCTTGCTCATCGGGGATCCCCTTCGAGTACGGCGACCAGGTTCTGCTGGAGACAGGGGCCGGAGGTGGCGTGCGCCAGGGCGCGGTCGGAGGCGCCCCGGTGGATGCGGGCGGCGGCCTCGCCGATGCGGATGAGTCCGGCGGCCATGACGGGGTTGGCGGCGAGGGCCCCGCCGGAGGGGTTGACGCACACCTCGTCGCCGAGGCGCAGCGCCTTGCGCAGGACCACCTCCTGGGAGCTGAAGGGGGCGTGCAACTCGGCGGTGTCCACGGGCCGTTCGAAGGCGCCGGCCCGTTCGGCGGCGAGCCGGGCGGAGGGCGAGTCGGTGAGGTCGCGGGCGCCGAGGGAGTGGGGCTCGATGCGGTGGTCCAGGCCCCGGATCCAGGCGGGCCGTGCGCACAGCCGCCGGGCCCGGTCGCCGGCGGCGAGGATCACCGCGGCGGCGCCGTCGCCGATGGGCGGGCAGTCGCCGCTGCGCAGGGGCCGTACGACGTGATCGCCGCGCGGCACCGGGCCGCGCAGCTGGGCGTGCGGGTTGGCGGTGGCGGCGGCCCGGCTGCGGGCGCCGATGGCGGCGAGGGCCTGTTCGTCGGTGTCCCCGGCGTCGAGCAGGGCCTGTGCCTGGAGCGCGGCGAGGGCCACGGAGTCGGGCCACAGCGGGGCGAGGTAGTAGGGGTCGAGCTGCCGGGTGAGCACATCGCGCGGCGAGCCGGGCGAGGACTTGCCGTACGCGTAGACCAGGGCGGTGTCGGCGTCCCCGGTGAGCAGCTTGGACCAGGCCTCGTACAGGGCGAAGGCGCCGTCCATCTCGACATGGGACTCGGAGATCGGCGGCCAGGCGCCCACGCCGTCGAGGGTCATGGTGAAGGAGAAGGCGCGCCCGGCGAGGTAGTCGCTGGAGCCGGAGCAGGTGAAGTCGATGTCGGCGGTCCGCAGGCCGGTTCGCGCGAGGACCTCGTGCAGGACCGGCATCAGCATCTCGACCTCGGACAGTTCGTCCGTGGTGCGCCGGTGGTCGCTCTGCGCGAAGGCGACGACCGCGATCGGCCCGCTCACAGCAGTTCCTTGTAGGTGTCGTAGTCGGCGTCGGGCTCGCCGGTGGGGCGGTAGTGGTCGGGGTGCCGGGCGCCCTCGGTCCACACCGGTTCCACGCGCAGGCCCATGCGCACCCGGTCGTAGGGGATGCCGCCGATCCGGGCGTGCAGGGCGAGGTCGGCGCCGTCGAGGGCGATGTGCGCGTAGACGTAGGGCACTTCGATGTCGAGGTTGCGGGCCTTGATGTTGACGACGCAGAAGGTGGTGACGGTGCCGCGCGGGCCCACCTCGACGTGTTCGGTGGTGGCGACGCCGCAGGCGGGGCAGGCGCCGCGGGGCGGGACGTAGACCTTGCGGCAGCGGGGGCAGCGTTCGCCGACGATCCTGTGCTCGGCCAGCGCGTGGAGGTGGTCGGACTGGGCGCGGCCGGGTGTGTAGGTGTAGTCGAGCCGGGCGGGGACGACGATGCCGGTGACCGGGTTCTCGAACTCGCCGGTGTACGGGGCGGGTTGCTCCGGGGGGCCGTCGTACGGCTCGAAGCAGGCGATGTCGGTGATGGCGCCGGTGCGTTCGGCGGCCCAGCGGACGCGTACCCGCATGCCGGTGCGGACGGCGTCGGGGCCGGGGGCGTCGAGGGCGCCCAGCAGGGCGGTGTCGGCGCCGTCGAGGCGGACCAGGACCCAGGCGAAGGGGGTGGCGCGGGGCTGGCCGGGGCGGGGGGCGTGGTTCCAGGCCCAGGTGGTGACCGTGCCGGAGGCGGCGACGGGTACCAGGTCGTACAGCTCCTCGGCGGTGTCGGGGTCGTACTCGGCGGGCGGCACGAGGACCCGTCCGGCCGTGGTGCGCGCCCCGAGGAGGACGCGTTCGCGCAGGCCGGTGAGGAAGGCGCGCTGGACGGGGCCGAGGGAGCGGGTGAAGGGGAATTCGACGACGAGGGGCGCTTTGAGGACGTCGGGCATGGTGGCTCCTCGGGTCAGGCGCGTTGTTCGAGGACGTCGGGCATCGGGACTCCGCCGGTCAGGCGCGCTGGTAGTCGGGGGGCCGTTTCTCCGCGAAGGCGCGGACGCCCTCCTTGGCGTCGGCGGTGGCGAAGATGGGCCGGCCGCGGGCGAGTTCGGCGGCGAGGCCGTCGGTCTCGCTCATCTCGGCACTCTCGTACACGGACGCCTTCACGGCCTCGACGGCGAGCGGGCCGCACGCGTTGATCCGCTCGGCGATCTCCAGGGCCTTGTCGAGGGCGGTGCCGTCGGGCACGACATGGCCGATCAGTCCGATGTCCGCGGCCTCCCGGGCGCTGTAGGGGCGGCCGGTGAGCAGCATCTCCAGGGCGTGGGTGCGCGGGATCTGGCGTGGCAGGCGGACGGTGGAGCCGCCGATCGGGAAGAGTCCGCGCCGGACCTCGTACAGGCCGAAGGTGGCGGACTCGCCCGCGACCCGGATGTCGGTGCCCTGGAGGATCTCGGTGCCGCCCGCGACGCAGTACCCCTCGACGGCGGCGAGCACCGGCTTGCGGGGGCGGTGGTGGCGCAGCATCGCCTTCCAGTGCAGGTCGGGGTCGTCCTTCAGCCGGTCGCGGTGCGCCTGGCCGCGCATGCCGTCACCGGCCAGCGCCTTCAGGTCCATGCCGGAGCAGAAGCAGCCGCCGGACCCGGTGAGCACGATGGAGCGGACGCTGTCGTCCGCGTCGGCTGCCAGCCAGCCGTCGTAGAGGCCGACGAGCATCGGCAGCGACAGCGCGTTCCTGGCTTCGGGCCGGTCGAGCGTGAGCACCAGGGTGGCGCCCTCGCGTCGCACGGTGAGGTGTTCCGTCCCGCCCATGGGCCTCTCCCCTCGGTTCGGTGAGAACGAGAACAGGTTGCAGGAGACGGCCGGGCACTTCAAGAGTTTTCTGACGCCCAGTCAGTTTCTTTTGTTCCGGGGCCTTCCCAGTTGCGGCGGGCTTTGCTGTGCTGATGGCCGGACGGACCGACGGGGTCAGGAGGAGCGGTGGAGTACAACCTTGCCGACCTGTTCGAGTCGGTGGTCGACGCGGTGCCGGACCGCGAGGCGCTCGTGTGTCTCGACCGTCCCGGCACGGGGGCGGAGCGCCGGCTGACGTACGCCGAGCTGGACGCGGCGGCCAACCGCCTCGCCCATCACCTTCTCGGCAGCGGGATCCGCCCCGGGGAGCATCTGGGCCTGCATCTGTACAACGGCGTCGAGTACGTGCAGACGGTACTGGCCTGCCTGAAGGCGCGGATCGTCCCGGTGAACGTCAACTACCGGTATGTCGAAGAGGAGTTGGTGTACCTCTACCGGGACGCGGATCTGGTGGCGCTGGTCTACGACGCGGAGTTCGAGGACCGGGTGGGCGCGGCGGTGCCGCGCGCGCCGGGGCTGCGGCGGCTGCTGCGGGTGGGGCCGGGCCCGGCGGGGATCGGCATGGCGGCGCACTTCGCGCACGCCGAGGCGTCGGGTTCGCCGGAGCGCGGCTTCCAGACCCGTTCCGGGGACGACCAGTTCATCATCTACACCGGTGGCACGACCGGTATGCCGAAGGGGGTGATGTGGCGTCAGGAGGACCTGTTCTTCGCGGGGCTCGGCGGGGGTGCGCCGACGGGTGAGCCGGTGCAGGCGCCCGTGGAGCTGGCCGAGCGGGTCGCCGCGGGCGGCGGTGGCATCACCTTCTTCCCCACTCCCCCGCTGATGCACGGCACCTCGACGCTCACCGCCTTCATCGGCTTCAACTTCGGCCAACGCGTCGTGCTGCACCGCAGGTTCGTGCCCGAGGAGGTGCTGCGCACGGTCGAGCGGGAGAGGGTCACCAGCATGTCCCTGGTCGGCGACGCGATGCTGCGCCCGCTGATCGACGCGCTCAACGGGCCCATGAAAGGCACGGATTGCTCGGCGCTGTTCAGCGTCTCCTCGTCCGGCGCGATCATGTCGGAGACGGTGCGCCGGCAGTTCGCCGAACTCGTCCCGAACGCCGTGCTGCTGAACAACTTCGGCTCCTCCGAGTCCGGGTTCAACGGCACGGCGACGGAGGACTCCGGGCCCGAGCGGGGCTTCAGGCTGCGGGTCAACTCCCGTACCCGCGTGGTCGATCCGGCGACCCATGAGCCGGTCGCCCCAGGCGCGGTCGGCCGCATCGCGCAGTGCGGGCACGTCCCGCTCGGCTACTACAACGACCCGTCAAAGACCGCCGAGACCTTCTTCGAACGGGACGGGGTGCGGTGGGTGCTGCTCGGCGACATGGCCACCGTCGACGCGGACGGGGTCCTCACCGTGCTGGGCCGGGGCTCCCAGTGCATCAACACCGGCGGCGAGAAGGTCTACCCCGAGGAGGTCGAACAGGCCCTCAAGGCGCATCCGGACGTGTACGACGCCCTGGTCGCCGGGGTGCCGGACGCCGTCTGGGGCAACCATGTGGCGGCCGTGGTGCAGCTCCGCGCGGGCGCGCCCCGGCTCTCCCTGTCCGAGCTGCGGGCCCACTGCCGTACCCGGCTGGCCGGCTACAAGATCCCCCGCCAGCTCGTCCTCGCCGACACCGTCCACCGCTCCCCGAGCGGCAAGGCGGACTACCGGTGGGCGCGGGAGGTGGCGGTGGCCGACTACCCATCGCGCTCGTGATCGATGAACGCGGTCAGCGCGTCCACGACCGCGCCGGGCTGCTCGTCGGGAATGAAGTGGCCGGCCTCCGGGACGACGACACCGGTCGTGTGCTCCGCCCAGGGGCCGATGGAGGCGGCGATGTCCGGGATCGAGCCGTGGGAGCTGGAGATTCCCAGGACCGGGACGGTCAGACGCCCGCGTTCGAGAGCGTCGCGGTTCTCGCGCGCCGATCTCGGGGCGTCACGGTAGTAGGCGAGAGAGGCACGGAGCCCGCCCTCGGCCGCGATGGAGGCGGCGTACTGGTCGACCTCGGCGCCGTCGAACGTGTCCGGGGACAGCGTCTTGGCCGTCAGGAACCAGTGCACGTAGTCACGCTCGCGACCGGTGAGGAGCGTCTCGGGCAGCTCGGGTACCAGGTGGAACGCGAAGTGCCAGGTCTTTTTGGCCTGTTCGGGTTCCAGCGGGACGGATTCCGGGAGGGTGATGCCGGGAATGCCGGCGTCGAGCAGGGCGACGCCGTGCAGGCGGTCCTCGTACTTCAGGGCCAGCGAGAAGGCGACCCAGGCCCCGATGTCGTGGGCGACGAGCCAGTACTTCGGCACGTCGAGCGCGGTCAGCGCCGCCTGGACGTGCGAGGCGACGGTGTGCGTGTCATAACTGCCGTGCGGGCGCTCGGAGTGGCCCTGTCCGGGGAGGTCGACCGCGATCACGTGGAAGCGCTCGGCGAGGGCGGGCATCACCTTCCGCCAGGCCCACCAGGTCTGCGGGAATCCGGCGAGCAGGACGACGGTGGGGCCTTTTGACCGGCCGCCTTCCACGGCGTGCAGCCGGACACCGTCCCCCTCGACCCACCGGTGTGTGAAGCCCGCGAGATCGTGCAGCGGCAACCCGGGGACCGGGTTCCGGCCGTTCGAGGAGTCGGTCATGTCCAGAGCCTATCAATCTTGAAATATTCGGCTCGGACGGCAGGACACGCCTGGAGACGGGGCCCGGCGCGCCCGGCCGCACGGCGTTCGCGCAGGCGGCACGACAAATCTCCGCAGCCCTCTTGTCCAAAACCCCCTTGGCCTGAATTACTGGCTCCGAACAGTTCGACCGAATGATCGGTCGTCCGGAATGTCTGGGTGAGGAGACGTGCCGATGGCGGACGCGCGGGACCTGCTGGACGCGGGCGAACGGCTCGGCCCCGAGGAACTGCGGGCGCTTCAGCTGGAGCGGCTGCGCGCCTCGCTGCGGCACGCCTATGAGCGGGTGCCGTTCTACCGGGAGTCCTTCGACAAGGCGGGGATACACCCCGAGGACTGCCGTTCGCCGGCGGATCTCGCCCGTTTCCCCTTCACCACCAAGGCGGACCTGCGGGAGAACTACCCGTTCGGGATGTTCGCGGTGCCCAGGGAGCGGATCCGCCGGCTGCACGCCTCCAGCGGCACCACCGGCCGCCCGACGGTGGTCGGCTACACCGAGAACGACCTGTCCATGTGGTCCGACATGGTCGCGCGCTCCATCCGGGCGGCGGGCGGGCGCCCCGGTGACGTGGTGCACGTGGCGTACGGGTACGGGCTGTTCACCGGCGGCCTCGGCGCCCACTACGGCGCGGAGCGGCTCGGCTGTACGGTCGTCCCCGCGTCCGGGGGCATGACGGCGCGGCAGGTCCAGCTGATCCAGGACCTGGAACCAGCCGTGATCATGGTGACGCCCTCGTACATGCTGACGCTGCTGGACGAGTTCGAGCGGCAGGGCGTGGACCCTCGTACGACCTCGCTGCGGGTCGGGATCTTCGGGGCCGAGCCGTGGACCGAGCAGATGCGGCGGGAGATCGAGGAGCGGTTCGCGATCGACGCGGTGGACATCTACGGGCTGTCGGAGGTGGTCGGTCCCGGGGTGGCGCAGGAGTGCGTGGAGACGAAGGACGGTCTGACCGTGTGGGAGGACCACTTCTATCCGGAGGTGATCGATCCCGTCACCGGTGAGGTGCTGCCGGAGGGCGAGCGGGGCGAGCTGGTGTTCACCTCGCTGACCAAGGAGGCCATGCCGATCGTCCGGTACCGGACCCGGGATCTGACCCGGCTGCTGCCCGGCACGGCGCGGGTGTTCCGGCGGATGGAGAAGATCTCCGGGCGCAGCGACGATCTGGTGATCCTGCGCGGGGTGAACCTGTTCCCCACGCAGATCGAGGAGATCGTGCTGCGCACGCCGGGCGTGGCCCCGCACTTCCAGCTGCGGCTGACCCGCGAGGGCCGGATGGACTCGCTCACCGTGCGGGCCGAGGCGCGCGCCGGTGCCACCCCTCAGGCGCGGGAGGCGGCGGCCCGGTCCATCGTGACCGCGGTGAAGAACGGCATCGGGGTGTCGGTGGACGTGGAGATCGTGGAGCCGGAGTCGCTGGAGCGCTCGGTCGGCAAGATCCGCCGGATCGTGGACCTGCGGCCGCGCGACACCGGCCGGGGCTGAGCGGCTCGCCGGATGAATGCCCGGCGGACCGCGGGCGACGCCCTCACCCCCGCGTGAAGCGGTCCCGCAGTGCGCGCTTGAGGATCTTCCCGCTGGCGTTGCGCGGCAGCGCGTCCACGAACAGCACCCGCTTGGGCGCCTTGAAGGACGGCAGCTTCTCCCGTACGTGCGCGACGAGTTGCTCCTCGGTCACCTCGCCGCGGCGTACGACGATCGCCGTGACGGCCTCGATCCAGCGGGTGTCGGGCAGGCCGACCACGGCGGCCTCGGCGACCGCCTCATGGGTGTAGAGGGCGTCCTCGACCTGCCGGGAAGCGACCAGCACACCACCGGAGTTGATGACGTCCTTCACCCGGTCCACGATCGTGAGGCAGCCCTCGGCGTCCCGGACCGCGAGGTCGCCGGAGTGGAACCAGCCGTCGCGGAACGCCTCCGCGCTCTCCTCGGGCTTGTCCCAGTAGCCCTCGCACAGCTGGGGCGAGCGGTAGACGATCTCGCCGGTCGTGCCGTCGGGCACCTCCCGGCCCTCCGTGTCCACGACCCGGGCCTCCACGAACAGCACGGGCCGCCCGCAGGACGCCGGCCGCTCCTCGTGCTCGGCCGGTCCGAGGACCGTGGCGAGGGGGCCGATCTCGCTCTGCCCGAAGCAGTTGTAGAGGGCGAGGTGCGGCAGCCGGGCGCGCAGCCGCTCCAGGACGGGCACGGGCATGACGGAGGCGCCGTAGTACGCCTTGCGGAGTCCGTCGAGGCCGCGGCCGGCGAAGTCGGGCCGGTTCGCCAGGGCGATCCACACGGTGGGCGGCGCGAACACGCTGTCCACGCGGCCCGCCTCGATCAGGTCGAACAGCAGGTCCCCGTCGGGCGCGTCCAGGATGAGGCTGGTGGCGCCGACCGCGAGGTAGGGCAGCAGGAAGACGTGCAGCTGCGCCGAGTGGTAGAGCGGCAGCGCGTGCGCGGGGCGGTCGTCCGCGCGCAGGTCCAGGGCCGTGATCGCGCTCACGTACGCGTGCACCAGGGCCCGGTGGGTCATCATCGCGCCCTTGGGCAGCGCGGTCGTACCGGACGTGTAGAGCAGTTGCGCCAGGTCCTCGGCGCGCGGTCCCGGGCCGTCGTACGGCGCCGTGTCCGCGAGCCGCGCCAGGAGCGAGTCCCCGGTGTCCCGCAGCGGCAGCGACCGCACCCCGTCCGGGAGCCGGTCCGCGAGGCCGGGGTCGGTGAGCACCAGGGTGCTGCCGGACTGCCCGACGAGATAGGCCAGGTCGTCGCCGGTGAGGTGGTCGTTGACCGGGACGTGGACCAGGCCCGCGCGGGCGCAGCCGAGGAAGGCGATCAGGTAGGCGTCCGAGTTGTGGCCGTAGGCGCCGACCCGGTCGCCGGGGGCGAGGCCCTCGGCGAGCAGCAGGGCGGCGGCGCGGGAGACCGCGTCGTCCAGTTCGCCGTACGTCCAGGCGCGCTCGCCGTATTCGACCGCGATCCGCGCGGGGGTGCGGCGGGCGCTGCGCCGCAGCATCGCGTCGACCGTGCTGCCGCCCTGTCCGCCGCCGGCCGTGCCGCCCTGTGCCTTGCTCATGACCGCAGATCTTGCGGCGGCGGGACCGGGGGGTCAAGGACTGCGACAGGACCGGATTCCACCCGTACCGCGCCCTGGCCTGGACGGCACCGGATCAGACCGGCCGGGTGCGTCCCTGCCAGTAGGGGTCGCGCAGCCGTCGTTTGTAGAGCTTGCCGTTGGGGTCGCGGGGCAGTTCGGCGACGAAGTCGACGCTGCGGGGCCGCTTGAACCCGGCGAGCCGGTCCGCGCAGTGGCCGAGGATCGCCGCGGCCAGCTCCGGCCCGGGCTCGTGCCCGGGGGCCGGTTCCACGACGGCCTTGACCTCCTCGCCCCAGTCGTCGTGCGGGATCCCGAAGGCGGCGGCGTCGGCGACGGCGGGGTGGGCGAGCAGCACGGACTCGATCTCGGCCGGGTAGATGTTGACCCCGCCGGAGATGATCATGTCGATCTTGCGGTCGCGGAGGAACAGGCAGCCGTCCTCGTCCAGGTAGCCGAGATCGCCGACGGTGAAGAAGTCGCCGACGCGGTTCTTGCGGGTCTTGTCCGCGTCCTTGTGGTAGGCGAAGCCGCCGGTGTTCATCTTCATGTAGACGGTGCCCAGCCGGCCGGGCGGCAGCCGGTTGCCGTCGTCGTCGAGGACCGCGAGTTCGCTGATCGGCCAGGCCCTGCCGACCGTGCCGGGCTTCTTCAGCCAGTCCTCGGCGGTGGCGAAGGCGCCGCCGCCCTCGCTGGCCGCGTAGTACTCCTCCACGCACGTCCCCCACCAGTCGATCATGGCCCGCTTGACGTGCTCCGGGCAGGGCGCGGCGCCGTGGACGGCGTGCCGCATGCTGGAGACGTCGTAGCGGGCCCTGGTCTCCTCGGGGAGGGCCAGCAGCCGGTGGAACTGGGTCGGGACCATATGGGTGTGGGTGCACCGGTGGGTGTCGATCAGGCGCAGCATCTCCTCGGGGGTCCACCCGTCCATCACCACCAGCTGGTGGCCGATGTGCAGGGAGGCGCCCGCGAACTGGAGGACGGCCGTGTGGTAGAGCGGCGAGCAGACGAGGTGCACATTGCCGTCGTACGGCGTGATGCCGAAGATGCCGAGGAAGCCGCCCAGGTACGCCTCCTCGGGGGGCTTGCCGGGCAGCGGGCGGCGGATGCCGCGCGGGCGTCCGGTCGTACCGGAGGTGTAGTTCATGACCCAGCCGAGTTCGCGTCCGGTGGGCGCCGACTCCGGTTGTCCGTCGAGGAGTTGCGCGTACGGCCAAAAGCCCGGAGCGGTGCCGACCGCGTACCGTGCCTCCTGCGGAAGGCCGGCCTCGTCGGCGGCGGCGCGGGCGGGGTCGGCGTATCGCTCGTGCGCGATGAGCACCTTGGCGCCGGAGTCGGCGACGATCCAGGCGATCTCGGGGCCGACCAGATGGTGGTTGACCGGGACGAGGTACAAGCCGGCCTGGGTGGCGGCGAGGTAGGCGGTGAGGAACTCGACGCCGTTGGGGAGGACGACGGCGAAGGCGTCGCCGCGTTCCAGGCCCGCCGCGCGCAGCCCGTGGACCAGTTTGTCGGCGGCGGCGGCGAGGCGTCCGGCGCTCCACTGCGCGCCGTCGGGGGCGATCAGGACGGTGCGGCCGGGATCCTGGGCGGCCTGGGCCCAGAAGCCGATCGGGGGCGTCACCGGTGCGCTCATGATGTGCCGCTCCTTCGCGCGATGCGGTTGATCCGGTCCACGGCCCGCTCGAAGCCGCGGGTGAGGTCGTCCAGGACGGCCTGGACGGCACGTTCACTGGTCATCCGGCCGACGATCTGCCCGACGGGCGTGCCCAGCAGGGGTTCCACCTCGTGCCGCTGGATGCGGGAGACCGCCTCGGCGACCAGCAGTCCCTGGAGCGGCATGGGCAGCGGGCCGGGTCCCGCCGGGTCGTCCCAGGCGTCGGTCCAGGCGGTGCGCAGCTGGCGGGCGGGCTTTCCGGTCAGGGCGCGGGAGCGGACGGTGTCCCCGGACCCGGCGGCGAGCAGCTTGCGGGTCAGGGCGGGCGAGTGCAGCTCGGCCTCGGTGGTGGTCAGCCAGAGCGAGCCGAGCCAGACGCCCTGGGCGCCGAGGGCGAGGGCGGCGGCGATCTGCGCCCCGCTGCCGATGCCGCCGGCGGCCAGCACGGGCAGCGGGGCGACGGCCTCCACGACCTCCGGGGTGAGCACCATGGTGGCGATCTCCCCGGTGTGCCCGCCCGCCTCGTAGCCCTGGGCCACCACGAGGTCGATGCCCGCGTCCCGGTGCTTGCGGGCGTGCCGGGCGCTGCCCGCGAGCGCGGCGACGGGCACGCCCCGCTCATGGGCGCGGGCGACGACGTCGGCGGGCGGTGCGCCGAGCGCGTTGGCGAGCAGCCGGATCGGGTGGTCGAAGGCGACGTCCAGCTGGGCGCGGGCGACCTGTTCCATCCAGCCGGTGATCCGCCAGCCGGCCGTCTCGCCCTCGGGCAGTCCGGGGACCTGGTGCGCGGCGAGGGTGTCGCGCACGAACCGGCGGTGCTCCTCGGGGATCATCGCCTCGACGTCGGCCTCGGTGACGCCCTCCACCTTGCGGGCGGGCATGACGACGTCCAGGCCGTAGGGGCGGCCGTCGGTGTGCGCGTCGAGCCAGTCGAGGTCGCGTCCGAGGTCGTCGGGGGCGGTGTAGCGGACGGCGCCGAGCACGCCGAGGCCGCCGGCGCGGCTGATGGCCGCGGCGACGGCGGGGAACGGCGTGAAGCCGAAGACGGCGTGCTCGATGCCCAGTTGGTCGCTCAGCTCCGTCTGCATGGGCGCAGGATGCCGCACCGGCCCGCATGACGGAAGACCTTTTCTGACGTGCCGTCAGTTTCTGTCGTCAGCGGTCCTGTTCGAGCACCGCCATGGCCGCGTTGTGCCCGGGTACGCCGCTCACTCCTCCCCCGCGCACGGCTCCCGCCCCGCACAGCAGGACGCGCGGGTGCGGGGTCTCCACGCCCCAACGGCCGGTGCTCTCCTCGGAGTAGGGCCAGGACAGGGCGCGGTGGAAGATGTTGCCGCCGGGCAGCCGCAGGTCCCGTTCGAGGTCGAGCGGGGTCTTCGCCTCGATGCAGGGGCGGCCGTCGGCGTCGGTGGCCAGGCAGTCGGCGAGGGGTTCGGCGAGGTGGGCGTCCAGCTCGGCGAGGGTGGCGTCCAGCAGTTCCGCGCGGACGCCGTCGTTGTCCCGGTCGAAGAGGCGGGCCGGGGTGTGCAGGCCGAAGAGGGTGAGGGTCTGGTAGCCGCGCCCGGCGAGTTCGGGGCCGAGGACGGTGGGGTCGGTCAGGGAGTGGCAGTAGATCTCGGAGGGCGGCGCGGCGGGCAGCCGGCCGGCGGCGGCCTCGGCGTGGGCGGTGGCCAACTGGCCGTAGCCCTCGGCGATGTGGAAGGTGCCGGCGAACGCCTCGCGGGGGTCGGCGTCGGGGTCGCGGAGCTTCGGCAGCCGGGTGAGCAGCATGTTGACCTTGAGCTGGGCGCCCTCGGCGGGCTCGGGGGGTGTGTCCCCGGTGAGGGCGGCCAGCTCCTGCGGCGAGGCGTTGACGAGGACGTGCCGGGCGGCGGCGACGCCCTCGCCGTCGGCGGTGCGGTAGGTGACCTCGGCGCCGCTCCCGTCGCCGGTGACACGGACCGCCTCGTGCCCGGTGACGATCTCCGCGCCCGCCGAACGGGCCGCCGCCGCGAGGGCGTCGGTGAGGGCGCCCATGCCGCCCACGGGCACGTCCCAGGCGCCGGTGCCGCCGCCGATGACGTGGTAGAGGAAGCAGCGGTTCTGGGCCAGCGAGGGGTCGTGGGCGTCGGCGAAGGTGCCGATCAGGGCGTCGGTGAGGACCACGCCCCGGACCAGGTCGTCCTCGAAGTGCTTCTCGACGGCGGCACCGACCGGCTCCTCGAACAGGGTCCGCCAGGCGCTCTCGTCGTCGATACGGCGGCGCAGTTCGTCCCGGGTGGGCAGCGGCTCGGTGAGGGTCGGGAAGACGCGCTCGGCGACACGGCCGGTCATGCCGTAGAAGCGCTGCCAGGCGGCGTACTCGCGCTCGCCGCCGGTCAGCCGGGCGAAGGCGTCCCGGGTGCGGGCCTCGCCGCCGCCGACGAGGAGGCCGGTGGGGCGGCCCGCGCGTTCCACGGGGGTGTACGAGGAGATGGTGCGTGAGCGCACCCGGAAGTCGAGGCCGAGATCGGCGACGATCTTCTGCGGCAGCAGGCTGACCAGGTAGGAGTAGCGCGACAGCCTCGCCTCCACCCCGGCGAACGGCCGGCTGGACACGGCGGCCCCACCGGTGTGTCCGAGCCGTTCCAGCACCAGCACGGAGCGCCCGGCCCGGGCCAGATAGGCGGCGGCGACCAGACCGTTGTGGCCGGCCCCGACGATGACGGCGTCGTACGCGCGGGTTCCCTGGTTCACGGGCATGGTCCTTCGTAACACGGGGTGGTCCGGTGGGCCAGGGGGCGTCAGGGGACCTTGTGCGGGGCCGGGCACGCGGCGGGGCCGAGGCAGGAGACGGCGCGCAGGATGTGTCTCGGGGGGCGCTGCCGACGCAGGTGGGGTGGGATGCGGTGCGGCAGGGTGCCGGTGGTGTGCAGGCGGCGGGTGACGGTGGCGGGGGCCGGGCTGCCGTACAGGGCGTGGGTGTACGGGGGCAGCGCGGCGTGGGCGAGGGCCGCCGCCCGGCGCCGGAGCAGGTCGCGGGCCGGGATCGGCAGGGGGTGCACCGGTGGGCGGCGGAGGAAGGCGTCGATCTCCCGGGCCTCGGGTCCCGCCGCGAGGCGGGGGCGCATCTCCTACAAGTACGCGGCCGGTTCGGCGCGGTTCGCCGGGGCCTGTTCCGGGCCGAGGCCCACCAGGCGGGCGCTGACGCGGCGTTCGGCGATGTGACGGTCGGCCTGGGCGTCGGTGAGCGGGTAACCGGAGCGGCGCGGCACCTGGAGGTAGGTCGACCTCCGCGCAGTGCACCCGGAGCAGCAGCCCGGGTTCACCGACGCCGTGCCGCTCGCCGCTCTCGGGGGCGGTGGTGGTGAGCCGCCGGTGGCCGCCCCGGACCCGGGCACCGGAGTCTTCGGGGCCCGCGGCACGACCACGCTGATCGCCGGCAGCGGCTTCGTCGGCCGCGCCGTGGCCGCGCGACCGGCCGCCCGGGGTGACAACCCCGTCCTCGCCTCCCGCACCCCGCCGCCCGGGGTCACCGCGCCCTGGGTGCGGCTCGACGCCACCGACGCGGACGCCTGCGCCCAGGTGGTCGGTTCGGTGCGGCCGGACCGGCTCGTGCTGGTGCCCGGCCCCTCCGACGTGACCTGGTGCGAGGCCGACCCGGAGCGCGCGATCGCGCCGCACAGCGCCACGGCCCGCCATCTGACCGTGGCCGCGCGGGGCCGCCGTACCGTGCTGATCTCCACGGACAACGTCTTCGACGGCAGCGGCCCCGACAACGACGAGGCCACCCCGGCGGCTCCCGCGAACGTCTACGGCCGGGCCGAGCCGGCCGCCGAGCGGATGGTGGGCGCGGCCCCCGACGCCACCGTGCCGCGGGTGAGCCTGGTCTACGGCTGGGAGCCCGCGGACTCTGTCAAGTGGCTGAACTTCTTCGCCGCCCGCGCCCACTTGCTGAAAATTGCAGCAAGTTCTTGCCAGCCGGGTGGGCGACTGCTTGACTCACCAACCCGAGCGACGCGAGAAACGAGCCGACTGCCATGACCACCGAGACCGACGTCCTCGTCCTGGGCGGCGCGGGCGTGGACACCGTCGTCCACGTACCGGAGCTGCCGGTCCCCTACGCCGACAGCTACATGATCCGGCCGGGCATCGTGACCCGCGCCGGGCAGAGCGGAGACTTCGTCGCGCTCGGCGTGAGCGCCCTGGGCCTGCGCGCCCACCACATCGACCTGGTCGGCGCCGACCCGGAGGGCGACCTGGTGCGCGCGCTGCACCGGGACCGGGGCATCCCGCTCACCGATGTGCCCTCGCCCGCCGGCACCAAACGCGCGGTCAACCTGGTCGGCCCGGACGGGCGCCGGCTGTCCCTGTACGACGACACCCGCGCCCAGGAGTCCGACCGGCTGCCCGAGGACACCCTGCGCGCTCTCGCCGCGAGCAGCCGGCACGCGCACGTGGTCATCACCCACCCGTGCTCGTACGCCCTGCCGGTGCTGCGCGAGGCCGGGCTCACCGTCTCGACGGACCTGCACAACTGGGACGGCGCCAACCCGTACCACGAGCCCTTCGCGCTCGCCGCCGACCTGGTCTTCCTGTCCACCACGGCGCTGGCCGACCCGGAGCACACCATGCGCGACATCGCGGCGCGCGGCCGGGCCCGGATCGTCGTGGCCACCGCGGGCGCGGACGGCGCCCACCTGCTGGCCGACGGGGAGCTGACCCACGTGCCCGCCGTCGCCCCGCCGGAGCCCGTCGTGGACTCCAACGGCGCGGGCGACGCCTTCGCCGCCGCTTTCCTGCTGGGCTGGCTGGACGGCCTGGACCCGCTGCGCTGCGCCCGCTACGGCGCGATCGCGGGCGCCCACGCCTGCACCGTGCCCTCGACCCGCGCGGACGCCATCTCGCGGGACCGGCTCCTCGCCCGGGTCGCGGAGTCGGACGCGGACGAGCAGGCCGCCAAGGTGGGCGGATGAGCCCGGTCACGGGCCACCACGACGTGCTGGTGCTCGGCGGCGGCGTGGCGGGCTGTGTGCTCGCCGCGCGGCTCAGCGAGGACCCCACCCGCACGGTCTGCCTGGTGGAGGCCGGACCCGACCACGGAGCCGTCCCCTCGGACTGGCCGCGCTCGCTGCGTGACGCGCACGCCCTGCCCTACGGCCGACCCGCTCGCGGTCGCCGACGGCGCGGGCCGGGTGCACGGCGTGCCCGATCTGCGCGGCGCCGACGCCTCCGTGCTCCCCTCCGTTCTGTCCCCGCGGCCAACACCCGGCTCCCGGTGCTCGCCGCGGCCGAGCTGCTCGCCGACGCCCTGAAGGAGAAAGCCAGTTGACGACCGTATCCACCGATCCCGCCGCACGCGCCCCCGAGACGCGGCTGATCTACGGCTGCATGGGGCTCGGCGGCGGCTGGGACCGCACGCCGTACACCGCCGAGGACGTCGACCGGGCGCAGGCCGCCGTGGAGACCGCGCTGGAGTGCGGGATCACCGTGTTCGACCTCGCGGACATCTACCGGTTCGGCTCGTCGGAGGCCGTGTTCGGCGAGGTCCTGGCCCGGACGCCGGGGCTGCGGGAGCGGATCACCGTGCAGACCAAGTGCGGGATCCGGCTCGCCGAGGGGGACCGGCCGGGGTGGTACGACCTGCGCGGGGACTCGATCCTCCGGCGGGTCGAGGAGAGCCTCGCGCGACTGCGCACCGACGTGATCGACACCCTCATGCTGCACCGCCCCGACCCGCTGACCGGGCCCGACGAGATCGCCGCCGCCCTGCGTGAACTGCACCGGCAGGGGCTGGTGCGCCGCTTCGGCGTCTCCAACATGGGCGCCGCGCAGATCGCGCACCTCCAGTCCCGGCTGGAACTCCCGCTGGTGGCGAACCAGTTGGAGATGAGCCTGGCCCGGCGCGACTGGGTCGAGGCGGGGGTGCTGCTCAACACGCCGGCGGCCACGTCCAACGGGTTCCCCGAGGGCACTCTCGAAGCGTGCGTCGACCGGGGCATCCAGCTCCAGGCGTGGGGCGCCCTGGCCGGTGGCCGGTACACCGGGGACGCCGACTCCCCCACCGCCGGGCTGCTGCGCCGACTGGCCCGGAGCAAGGACACCACCCCCGAGACGGTCCTGCTGTGGTGGCTGGCCCGCCATCCCGCCGGGATCGTCCCGGTGATCGGCACCAGCCGCCCCGACCGGATCCGCGCCTGCCGGGACGCGGCACTGCGCGCACCGGACCTCACGCACGAGGAGTGGTACGAGCTGTGGATCACGGCACGGGAGACCCCACTGCCGTGACGAACCGGCCCGCAAGGGCCTCTCGCCCGCTCTTCCCCGCCGTACCGACCGACGGAGAACCGACCGCGACCGCGAGCACCGCCAGCGGCAGCGGCAGCGGCAGCGGCAGCGGCAGCGGCAGCGGCAGCGGCAGCGGCAGCGGCAGCGGCAGCGGCAAGCTGATCTATGTGGTGACCCGGGAGAACGTGGACGAGATACCACCGCTCGGAGTGCCGTAGTGCACGGGTGGACCACGGGTCAGGGGCGACGGCCGGGTCAGGCGCCGGGAAACAGCGGCGCGCCCGCCGTGAGGCCCCCGTCCAGGGTGAGGGTCTGGCCGGTGATGTACGACGCCCTGCCGGAGCCGAGGAAGATCACGGCGTCGGCCACCTCCTCCGGGGTGCCCGGCCGGCGCAGGGGCAGCACGGAGTTCACCGCCTCGCGCGTCCGGTCGTCCCCGGTGACCCGCTCGTACATCCCGGTCCGGGTGAATCCGGGGGCGACCGCGTTCACCCGGATGCCGTGCGCGGCGCCTTCGAGGGCGGCTGCCCTGGTGATGCCGATGACGGCGTGCTTGCTGCCGGCGTACACGGCGACCTCCGGGTAGCCCGTCCGGCCGTACACGCTGCTGACGTTCACGATGCTGCCGCCGCCGCGCTCCCGCATGGCGCGGAACTCGTGCTTCAGGCTGAGCAGGGTTCCCTTGACGTTGGTGTCGAAGGTGGCCGCGTAGTCGTCCTCGGTGACGGCGGTGATCGGGGCGGAGTGCCCCTCGGTACCGGCGTTGTTGAGGGCGACGTCGATCCGGCCGAAGCGGTCGACGGCCTGGTCGACGAGGTCGCGGACGTCGTCCTCCCGGCGCACATCGGCCTGGACGAACAGGGCCCGGCCGCCCAGCCCTTCGAGTTCCCCGGTGAGTTCCTTGCCGGGGTCCGGGTGCCGGCCGGAGACGACGACGTCGGCGCCCTGCCGCGCGTACGCGAGGGCGGTGGCCCGCCCGATTCCGCTGAGCGCGCCGGTGATGACGACCACGGGAGCTGACATGGGGTGAGTCCTCTCTCGGCCTCTCCGGGCCGCTCCGGACGGTGGACCGTGCGAAGCGTAGAAGCGCGTATGGGACAAAACACGCATACCTCGCGGCCGACGACCCGGACAGCGCACAGATGCGCCAAGAAAATCACACATACTGCCCTGATCGGGGACAGGGCGCGGCCTACGGCGGTGGCCGGGAAAAGCCGTTGGGCGGCCGGCCCGGCTCCGGCATGATCTGGTCCGTGGACACATATCTGGAGACCGAGCGCCTGGCCCTCCGCCGTTTCACGGCCGACGACGCCGACCTGCTGATCGAGCTGGACAGCGACCCGGCGGTGATGCGCTTTCTGAGCGGGGGCGAGGCGACCGCTCCGGAGATCGTCCGCGAACGCCAACTGCCGTCCGTCCTCGCCGGTTACGAGAGGTGGGACGGCGATCTCGGGCTGTTCGCCGCGTACGAGAAGGACGGCGGGGCGTTCATCGGCTGGTTCTGTCTGCGCCCCGAACCGGACGGCCCGCGCGACGAGACCGAACTCGGCTACCGGCTGCGGCAGGCCTCCTGGGGCAAGGGCTACGCCACCGAAGTCTCGGGGGCCCTGCTGCACAAGGGCTTCACCGAACTCGGGCTGCGGACGGTCTGGGGCGAGACGATGGCCATGAATCGCGGGTCACGCAATGTCATGGAGAAGCTCGGCATGACGCTCACCGACCGCATCCCCGCTTCCCCTGACATGCAGATGGTCGAGGGTGCCGAGCACGGGGGCGTGCGGTACGAGATCACCGGGGAGCAGTGGGCGCGACGCTGAACCGGCCGGCTAGCGCCGGACCCTCGGCATTCCCAGGCCGATCCAGGAGATGATCTCGCGCTGGATCTCGTTGTTGCCGCCGCCGAAGGTGAAGATGACGGCCGAGCGGTAGCCGCGTTCGAGTTCGCCGTGCAGGACGGCGCCTGCCGAGCCCTCCTTGAGGGGGCCCGCGGCGGCGGTGATCTCCATGAGGGCGGCATACGCGTCGCGGCGGGCCTCGGAGCCGTAGACCTTGACGGCAGATGCGTCCTGGGGGGTGAGGGTGCCGTCCTCGACGGCGGTGACCATCTGCCAGTTGAGGAGTTTGAGGGCTTCGAGGCGGGTGTGGCTGCGGGCGAGCAGCCGGCGCACCCAGCCGAGGTCGAGCACCCGGCGGCCGTCGGCGAGTCCGGTGCGTGCCGCCCAGTGCTGGACGTCGTGCAGGGCGCGGACGGCCATCGTGCCGTGCGCCGCGAGGGTGACGCGTTCATGGTTGAGCTGGTTGGTGATCAGCCGCCAGCCCTGGTTCTCGGCGCCGACGCGGCGGGCGACGGGGACCCGGATGTTCTCGTAGTAGCTGGCCGTGGTGTCGTGGGAGGCCAGGGTGTTGATGACGGTGCAGGAGTAGCCGGGGTCGCGGGTCGGCACCAGCAGCATGGTGATGCCCTGGTGCGGCGGGGCGTCCGGGTCGGTGCGCACGGCGAGCCACACCCAGTCCGCGGTGTCGCCGTTCGTCGTCCAGATCTTCTGTCCGTCGACGATGTACGTGTCCCCGTCGCGTACGGCCCTGGTCCGCAGCGCGGCGAGATCGGTGCCCGCCTCGGGCTCGCTGTAGCCGATCGCGAAGTCGATCTCACCGGAGAGGATGCGCGGGAGGAAGTACGCCTTCTGCTCCTCGGTGCCGAACTTCATGAGGGTCGGTCCGACCGTGTTCAGCGCCATCAGCGGCAGCGGTACGCCGGCCTGCGCGGCCTCGTCGAAGAAGATGAACTGCTCCATCGCCGACATGCCCCGGCCGCCGTACTCCTCGGGCCAGCCGACGCCGAGCCAGCCGTCGGTGCCGAGGGTGCGGATCGTGTCGCGGTAGAAGCGCTTGCGGGCGGCCGGGTCGGCGTACCGGGCGTAGGCGTTGTCCGGGACCAGGCGGGCGAAGTAGGCGCGCAGCTCGGCGCGCAGTCGCTGCTGCTCGGGCGTGTGGTCGAGGTGCACGGCGCCTCCAGGCTCCCCAAGGGCGGTCCTGACGGCGCACACCGTAGAACGTGTTCCAGAAATTGGGAAGCGTCAGGCCAGCGTCTCCAGGAAGTCGGCGCAGGCGTCGGCACAGGCCCGGCAGACCGCCGCGGTCGATTCGGCGCCCGGGTGCCCCTCGAAGGCGCGGGCGCCTTCGAGGCAGATCCGGCGGCACCAGTCCACCCGGCCCCGCAGCCCCTCCTCGTCCTGCCGGCCCTCCTCGGACAGCATCCGGCAAGTGGCGTCGCACACCTCGGCGCACATCATGCCCAGCCGGCGTGCCCGCTCCTGGCTCTCGGGGCCGCCCGGGTCGACCAGGCTGACCCGCACCGAGCAGGCGCGGGCACACTCCGTGCACGCCTGGGCGCAGCTGAAGCGATCCTCCAGGAACCGGTAGAGCTGCTGCGGGGAAGCCTGCTGGGTCACAGGGTGCGGGTTGCCCCGAGACTCCGGGACAAACCCCCGGGCCGCCACGCCTGCCAGGACCCTTTTATTCCATTTGTTCGATTCATCCGACTATCGGGGGGGTATCCCTCTCGTATGAACAACGCATCGATGCAGCTGGCCGCGGCGAGCGGCCTGATGAGCCTTGTGCTCTTCGTCGTGGCCGTCGGGCTGCTGGCACTGCTCGCCGGCGGCTTCTGGCTGACCTCGCGCGTCAGGTCCCAGGAGCCCGCTCGCCCACGTCCCGAGGAGCAGCCCAAGCTGCCACCGGAGGGCGCGATGCACGAGGTCCGGGAGAACCGGGACTACCAGGAGGTCCCCAGGATGCCCAAGGGCGGCCGTCCCCTCACCCCCTACGAGCTGAGCAACATGGACTCCAAGACCAGCGAGGACCAGAAGCGTCCGCGCTGGAGCGGCGGGTCCAGCGGGTCCTTCGGAGGCGGGGGGCTCGGCGCTCACTGAACCGACCGGTGACCCGGCCCGACTGATCGGTGACCCGGCGCAGAAGGACCCCGGCGGCTGCCGGGGTCCTTCTCCGTGCGCCTGAAGTCTCCCGCTCAGGGCCGGGTCAGCCGGCGATGCAGGTGTTCGAGGGCGTCCAGGAGGACCGTGCGGTGGTACCAGGCCAGCCAGGCCGCCGTGTCGGCGGCGAGCAGGCCGAGGGCCTCGGCCTGGGGGGAGGTCGGCCGGTGTCCGGCTTCGGGCCAGTGCACGGTGATCAGACCGGCGCAGCAGCCCGCGGAGGACAGGACCGGGACGCACTGCAGGGCCCGCGCGCCGCTCGCGAGCAGGGCGCGCCGGCCGTCCTCGGACAGCAGTTCCGCCGCGGCCACGTCGGGCATGCTCACCCGCCGCCCCCGGGTGCGGGCGACCGCCTCGGCCGTACCGTCGTCGCGGCCGCGTCCCAGGTGGTCGAGGTAGGCGTCCGTGCCGCCGTACCGGGCCTCCAGGGCGAGCGCGTTCACGGCGGGGTCGACGGACAGGACGTGACCGGCCGGGGCGCGGCCGATGGCGAGCGCCTCGCGCAGTACGGCGTCGATCATCCGCCCCCGGCAGCGGGGGTCGCGGTCGGTGCGGCCGAGGATGCGCAGCGGGGGCACGGGCAGTGGGCGGCGGCCGGGGAACCAGGCCGGGCCGTCCGGCGGGCGGGCCACCACGACGGCGGAGGCGAGGACTCGCAGCGGCACGTTGAACCGCTGGGAGGTCTCCCGCAGCACCCGGAAGGCGCCGCCGGTCTCGGGCAGCGCGTAGCGGGCCATGAGCATGCCCTGCGCCATGCCGATCACCGGGGCGGTGCGGACCCGGGCGCGCAGGGCGCGGACCTCCTGGTGCAGGTCCTCGTACGACGGCCGCAGGGGGTCGGCCATCGGTGAGCGCCAGGCGGGCAGCTCCTCCGCCTTGGCGGCGGCGCGGGCCAGTTCGCGCACGGCCTCGTCCAGGGTGGCGTACAGCCGCACGCCCTCCAGGCGGGCCAGGCGCACGGCCTCGCGGACGCCCGGCCGGGCCCGCACGATGATCAGGTCCGGGCGGCCGGTACGGACCCGGGTGGTCTCGCTGAGGGTGCGCAGCACGGCGGCGCCGCCCAGCTGTACGTGGGCCATGTCCAGGACGGGCCGCAGCCCGGCGCGGTCCGCCTGTTCCAGATGACCGCGCAGCTCCCGGGACCAGGCGTGGGCTCCGTGCGCGTCCAGGGTGCCCGACATGCGCAGCAGCAGCGCGCCCTCGGCGGGCAGGCCCTCCACGACGGAGGACTCGATCATCAGGGGGGCCGGTGCGCCCGGCCGCGGCGAGAAGGCTTTCATGGGTCACCCGGACAGGTCGGATGGGGGTCGGTGCGGCCGTGTCCCGGCCCTGAACCTGACCTCGGACCCCCACCTTGCACGGCGGACGCCCCGGTCTCAACCGGACGCGGCGGAGGCGCGCGGGGATTCGGGCCGTACGGGGACGGCGGACCTCAGCGGACGGGGCGGCGGACGGGGGAATCGCGGTGTGCCTGTTCCAGCGGGGAAGGGCGATGTCGCAGGTCGGGGGCGCGGGGGGGGGCGCCCCCGACGCAGAAGCCAGGGCAGGCGCGCGGTGCGTGAGCGAAGGCGCTCGGGGGGGGCGGTGTGGGGGGCCGTGCGCATCAGCCGACCGGTGCGGCGCGGGGCGGGCGGGCGGCCGGGTGGACCGCAGGGTGCCGCGCGGGCCGGGCCGTGCTGTCGCGGAGCCGGGAGGCCGGGTGGTGGACGGCGAGTCCCCCGGGCGTGGATCAGGTCGCAGGCGAACGGCGCCTCCTCTCCGCCGAGCCACAGGCCGGGACGGAAGCCGTCGCTCGCCCGGCAGGCGGCGGTGCGCATCGGGAAGGGGTCGGCAGCCGGTCCGGGGAACCGCCCGGGGCCGGGCGTCCAGCGGGTCGGCCGCGCGGGCGAGGCTGCCGGGCCCCATCAGGAGTCGTCGTCGCAGAAGGTCACGTAGGGGTTGTGGGCGTGCCGGACGGCCGGATCACGGCCCGGGGCAACGGAGTTGGCGGCGGGGCGCGGCGGGCGGGTGGCCGTGCACGGCCCGACGGGCGCGGCCGTCACCGGAGTTGTCCACGACGATGACCGGCGGCCGCTCGGGCAGCGCGGGCACGGGTGAGGGCGGCGACGGTGCCCGGTCGGTCCTCGTCGCCGGGGTCCGGGCGAACTCGGCCGGGAGCGGGCTCAGTTGGCGTGGGCCACCGCCGGTCGCACGGGCTGGTCCGCCGGTTCGCCCCGGTGACACCGCAGCAGTGTCAGACAGGCCGCCGCGACCTCGCCGGAGCCGATGCGCAGCAGCCGGGCGTCCGGGGTGGGGCCGTGTGGGTCGCCGGGTGGGCCGGGCCTCCACAGGGCCAGGTGGTCGGGGCTCGGGGGCGGCCCCCACAGGCGTGGGGAGACGGGGCCGAACAGGGTGACGGAGCGGGTGCCGTGGGCGTAGGCGAGATGGGCGAGGCCGGTGTCGCCGCAGAGCACCAGGGACGCCTCGGCCACCAGCGCGGACAGCTCGGCGAGGGGCATACCGCCGGCCCGTACGTCTTGGTGGTGCACACCGCTGCGTTCGGCGACCGCTCGGACGAGGGTCTCCTCCCCCGGTCCGCCGGTGAGCACCACCTGGTGTCCGGCGGCCCGCAGGCACCGCACGACGGCGGCGAACCGCTCGGCCGGCCAGCGGCGGGCGCCCGAGGCGGCACCGGGGTGCACGAGGACCGCGCCGGGCGCCGGGGAGGGCGCCGAGGGCGGGGGCAGGCGCAGGTCGCGGGGGTCGGCCGGGATGCCGTAGTGGGCCAGGAAGCCGCACCAGCGGTCCCGTTCGTGCGTCTGGGCGTGCCAGGGCGGGCCGTCCGGGCAGGCGTGGGCGAGCAGCCGGCGCGGGCGCAGGGCGGCGAGGGCGGCGCGGCTCTCGGGGCCGTTGCCGTGCAGGTCGATCGCCACGTCGGGCGGCGGGCCGGGCCAGTGGGTGAGCGTCGGTACCGCCCGGCCCGGCGCCTCGGCCGGGAACACGGCGTCCAACGCGCCGCTCTCCAGGGCCGGTTCGGCGAGCCCGGCGGGCTGTGCGAGCACGATCCGGTGCCCGGGGAACCCCCGGCGGATGCCGCGCAGCGCGGGCACCCCGGCCAGCAGATCGCCGAGGCCCAGGGCGCGCAGCACCAGGACGGTCGGGGGGAGGGAGGTGCGGGTCACGTGGTGTCCTCCAGGAGCCGGGGAACGGCGCCGGTCGGTGTGGGGAGAGGGGCCGTCCGGCCCCCGGGGCTCAGCCGCCCGGCCCCCGGGGGGCCGCCGGGGACAGGGCCGCCCTGCGCGCGAGGCCCGTCGTGGAACGGCCGTCCAGGTACGGCAGCAGCAGGACCTGGCCGCCCCAGCTCTCCACCAGGGACTGTTCGGGCAGCGGGGTGCGGGCGTAGTCGCCGCCCTTGGTCCAGATGTGCGGGCGCAGGTCGGCGAGGAGGCGCTCGGGGGTGTCCTCGTCGAAGACGGCGACCGCGTCGACGCACTCCAGGGCACGCAGCACCCGGACCCGGTCGGCGACGGGCACCAGGGGGCGGCCGTCGCCCTTGCGTCGGCGGACCGAGCCGTCGGAGTTGACGCACACGATCAGGCAGTCGCCGGCCCGTCGGGCGGCCTGGAGGAGGGCGACGTGACCGGCGTGCAGCAGGTCGAAGCAGCCGCCCGCGGCGACGACGGTACGGCCGGCGGCCCGGACCCGGGCGGCGGTGCGTACGGCGTCCGCGGTGCTGTCGTCGGACGGCGCCGGTTCCGGCTCCCCGGGGTGGTCCCGGTGCGCGGGTGCCGCCACCGCGCGGGCCCCGCCCTCGGCGACGTACCGGGTGGCCGCGTGGACGGCGCCCTGGACGGCGGTCTCGGTGAAGGCGCCGTCGGCGAGCAGTCCGGCGGCGGCCGCGGCGAACCGGTCGCCCGCGCCGCAGGGGTCGCCGGCCGCGGCGGCCGGGGTCGGCACCAGCAGCGGTGTCTCGCCCCGGGACAGCAGCGCGCCGCGTTCGCCGAGGGTGACGGCGACCGCCTGGACCCGCCAGGCCCGTACCAGGTCGCGGGCGTCCCGGGCGGCGGTGCGCAGCCCGGCGGGGCCGTCCGGCTCTCCTTCGCCGTCCGCGAGCCGGCGGGCGAGGACGCGGGCCTCCTGCGCGGAGGGCGTGACCAGCCGGGCCCCCGGCGCCGGGGCCCCGCCCCGCACATGGGGGTCCCAGACCAGGGCCGCGGCCGTACGGCACAGCGCGTCCCGCAGGACGTCCGCGGTGCCCCGGCCGTAGTCGGCGACCAGGACCCCCCGGGCCGCCGTGATCGCGGCCTGCGCCTCACCGGTGGCCTCGCGGGCGCGCCCCTCGCCGTCGTCCAGGCGCAGCAGCGGGCGGTCCCCGGCGAGGACCCGGGTCTTGCTGCTGAGGCTGCCCGCCAGCGGTATCTCCACCAACGTGACGCGGCCCGTGAGGAGTTCACGCAGAGCCGCGCTGGCGGGGTCGGTGCCGAGGGCGGTGACGAGGGTGACCGGGCGGCCGTCGGCCGCGGCCAGGCAGGCGGCGAGGGCCGCGCCGCCCGGCCGGGAGCTGCGCCGGGTGTCGTGGACGACGGGTACGGGCGCGTCGGGGGCCAGCCGCTCGGCGTGGCCGCACAGGTCGTGGTCGAGGAGGGCGTCGCCGACCACGACCAGCGGGGTGCGCGGGGCGGTCGTACCGGTGCGGGTCATGTCCGGTCCCTTCGCAGGGCCACCGGGCGGCCGTCCAGCAGCCGTCCCACCTCGCCCGGCCGGCCCTCGCCGCGGGCGTACGCCCGTCCGTCGGCCTCCCCCCGCTCCACCGCCCGGTCGAACGCCTCGCACAGCATGTGCACGGCGACCAGGTGGAGTTCCTGCACGGTGGCGGCCGTCGGCGCGTCCGCGCACAGGGTGTCGTCGGCGCCGAGCTGGAGCGGGTTGGGGGCCCGGCCGGTCAGGGCCCACACGGTCATGCCGAGGCGGTGGGCGCGGTCGGCGGCGGCCAGCAGGTTGGCGCTGGCGCCGCTGGTGGACAGCAGCATGAGCACGTCGCCGGCCCGGCCGTGGGCGGCGGTCTGGCGGGCGAACACCTCTTGGACGCCGTAGTCGTTGGCGATGGCGGTGGTGGAGGAGGTGTCGGCGTGCAGGGCGAGGGCGGAGAACGGGGGCCGGTCGTCGCGGTAGCGGCCGACCAGTTCGGCGGTGAGGTGCTGGGCCTGGGCGGCGCTGCCGCCGTTGCCCGCGACCAGCAGCCGGGAGCCGAGGCCCAGGCGGCGGGCCAGTTCGGCGCCCCAGCGGCCGATGAGCGGGCCGCACCCGCGGAAGTTCTCCAGGGCCTTCATCAGGTCGTCGCAGTGCCCGGTGTCGGTGGCGTTGTTCATCGGACGACTCCGGAGAGCGAGGGGCGCGGGGACACGGCGCCGTAGACCCCGGCGACCCCGTCGGCCACGCGGTCCCAGGTGTAGTGGGCCAGCACACGTCGGCGGCCCGCGGCTCCGTACCGGTCCAGGCGCCCGGGGTCGTCGAGCAGGGAGCGTACGACGGCGCCGAGGTCGTGGTCGTCGTCGGCCGGGACCAGGACGCCGGTGCTGCCGTCCACGACGGTGTCGAGCTGGCCGCCGACCGCGGTGGCGAGGACCGGGGTGGCGCAGGCCATGGCCTCCAGCGGGACGATGCCGAAGGGCTCGTAGCGGGGCAGCGACAGGACGAGGTCGGCGCCGGCCATCAGCCGGGGCATCCGGGTCCGGCTCACCCCGCCGAGCAGGGTGAGCCGGTCGGCCACGCCGTACTCGCCGGCCAGCGCGCGCAGGCGCCGCGCCTCGGGGTCGCCGCGGAGCAGTTCGGCCTCCGGGCCGCCCGCGATGAGGAGTTCGGCGCCCGGAACGCCGGCCAGGGCGCGGATGGCGCGGTCGAAGCCCTTGCGGGGGACGAGCCGGCCGACGGCCAGCAGCCGTCTGCGGGCCCCGGCCGGACGGGTGCCCGGCAGCGGGGCGAACTGGTCGGGGTCGACCCCGCAGGGCACCACGTCGAACCGGTCCTCGGGCAGCCCCATGGCCTTCAGTTCGGCCACCTCGTCGCTGCACGTGGCGATGATCCGGGCGCACTCGTGGCCGATGGCCTCCTCGACGGCGAGGCGCTGCGGCGGGCTGGTGTCGGCCCTGCCCTGGTAGCGCTGTTTGACGGTGCCGAGGGCGTGATAGGTCTGCACGACCGGGATGCCGAGGCCGCGGGCGCCGCAGAGGGCGGCCAGGCCCGACATCCAGAAGTGGGAGTGCACCACATCGGGCGGGCTCGCCGCCCACTGCCGGGCCAGGAACTGCCCGAACTCCGCCATGTGGGGCAGGAGTTCGTCCTTGGGGACGGGTGCGGGCGGCCCGGCGGGCACATGCACCACGCGCACGCCGTCGATGAGGGTCACCTCGTCCGGCAGGCCCGTCGAGTCCCGCCGGGTGTAGACGGTGACCCGGTGGCCCTTCTTGGCGAGGTGCCGGGCGACCTGGGCGACGTAGACGTTCTGGCCGCCCGCGTCCGGTCCGCCGAGCGCGGCCAGCGGGCTGGCGTGCTCGGAGACCATGGCGACGCGCCCGGCCGTGTGCGGAGTACGGCTCATCGGGTGACCTCCTTGATCAGGCGCTCCCAGTCGTCCAGGAAGCGCCGCTCTCCGTAACGGGCCCGGGCCGCGGCCCGGGCGGCGTCGCCGGTGCGGCGCGCGTGTCCGGGGTCGGCGAGGAACGCCTGGACGGCGTCCTCCAGGACGTCGAGGCGGTTGGAGACCACCCCGGCGCCCTCGGGTACGGCTTCGCGGACCTCGGTGGTGTCCAGGGCGACCACCGGCATGCCGAGGAACATGGCCTCCAGCAGGGACAGTCCGAGCGAGGTCCAGCGCACGGGGTGCAGATAGAGGCGGCACCGGGCCATCGCGCGGTGGAGTTCGCGCTGGGGCAGGTCGCGGGTGCGGACGCGGTCGGGCGGCAGGCCGAGGTGGCCGGCGAGTCCCTCGGTGCGCATCCCGAAGACGTCCAGGGGGGTGCGGCGGGCGAAGCGGGCCAGCAGGTCGGTGCCGGTCGTACGGCCCCTGCGCACGGGCTCGTTGACGACGACGGCGGCGCGCCGCTCGGTGCCGGTCCACTGCCGGCCGGGGTCCACGATGCCGTGTTCGACGACCTCGGTGGGGGCCCGGCCGTTGTCCCACATCAGCCGGTTGAAGTGGGTGACATGGGCGACGGGGATCGCCGACTGCCCTGCCAGCGGGTGGAGTTGGCGTTCAGGGGCGGCGTCGGGGCTGTTGTGCTCGACGTACACGGCGGGGACGTCCAGGCCGGGCCGGCGGCCGGTCCAGCGCTGGGCGAGGGCGAGTTCGCGCGGACGTTGCAGCACCATCAGGTCGATGTCGTCCGCGCGCAGTTGCCCGGGGGTGCGCTCGCGCACGGAGGCGGGCCAGTCCCAGGTGACGGCGCGGCCGAGGCCGTCGGGGCCGCGGTCCTCGGTCACCGGGACGAGGTAGGTGTGGGGGCCCTGCACGAAGGTGGTGAGCCACGATCCGTGCACGTGCCAGACGAGGATGTTCATGTCCGCCCTTCCTGGACGAGCTTGTGCACCGCGCCGACCACGTCCTGTCCGGTGACCTCGTCCAGGCAGGGGTGGCCGGGTACCGGGCAGACCAGGGCCCGGGTGTCCGCGCAGGGCGCCGCCTGGTCGCCGAGCAGGATGGCGGGCACACCGTAGGGGGCCCAGCGTCCGGCGGGGACCACGGGCGCGAACAGGGAGACGACCGGGGTGCCGACGGCCGCGGCGAGGTGGGCGGGGCCGGTGTTGGCGCTGACCACCACGTCGGCCGTGCGCAGCACTCCGGCGAGGGTGCGGGGGCCGGTGCGGCCGCCGAGGTCCACGGCCGCCGTACCGCTCACGTACTCGGTGAGTGCCTTCTCGTGCGGGGCGCCGGTGACGACGACGCGGTGCCCGGCGTCGGCGAGCAGCGTCACCGCCTCGGCGCAGCGGCGCGGGCTCCAGGCGCGGGCGGGCGCGCTGGCGCCGGGGTGCAGGACGACGTAGGGGCCGTTGCCGGTCAGGGCGCCGGTGTCGGGGGGCGGCAGGACGCGCAGCCGCCCGTCGTCGCCCGGCGGGGGTGTGAGGCCCATCGCGGCGGCCGTGTCGAGGGCGGCCTCGGCCTCGTGGCGGCCGGGCAGGCGGCGGTGGCGGACGTCGAGCAGCCGGCCGGGGTGGTCGGCGCTGTCGGCGCCGATGCGGCCGGTCCCGGCGAGGCGCAGCAGCAGCGCGGTGGGCAGCGGGCTCTGGTGGAAGGACGTCAGGATCAGCGCGGTGTCGTACGCTCCGGACCGCAGCCGCGCGACCAGGTCGCCGATGCCGGCCGGGTCCACGGGCGGCGGTTCGAAGCCCTCCCAGGGCGCCTCCCAGACGAGGACGTCGTCGACTCCGGGCAGCATGCGGGCGGCGTCGGCGCCGCGTGGGCCGCACAGCATGGCCACGCGGTCGTGGTGGGCCGCGACGGCGCGCACGGCGGGCCCGGCGAGCAGGACGTCGCCGAAACTGTCGAGCCGGACCACGAGCGCCGTCATCGCGACCGCCTCCCCGGGCGGACACCGAGGGCGGCGCGTACGGCGGTGAGCACGTCGGGGGCGCTGTGCCGGGCGAAGCGCCGTACCTCGGCCGGTGCGGTGGCGTCGTTGGGGACGAGGACGCCGTGCGCGCCGGCGGCGCGGGCGGCCAGGACGTCGGCGGCGATGTCGCCGACGACCAGGCACGCTCCGGGCGGGACGCCGAGGCGTCCGGCGGCGGCGAGGACCAGGCCCGGGCGGGGCTTGCGGCAGGGGCAGCCGGCGTCCGGGGTGTGCGGGCAGTGCAGCCAGGCGTCAAGGCCGCCCAGCAGCTCGTCCGCGCGCTTGTCCACCCGGGCGACGTCCTCGGTGGTGAGCAGCCCGCGGCCGATGCCGGACTGGTTGCTGACCACGGCCGTCGGCAGCCCGGCGGCACGTACGAGGCCGACGGCCTCGGCCGCGCCGGGCAGCAGCCGGACCCGGTCGGGGTCACCGTTGTACGGCACATCGGCCACGAGGGTGCCGTCGCGGTCGAACAGGACGGCGGAGAGGGCGCTCATGCGGGGCCTCCCGGGGGCCGGGCGTGCCGGTACGGGACGCCGAACGGCGCGGCGCTGCCGGGGATCGCCGTGCCGGGGCGGTGCGGGAGAGGGGCGACACCGACCGGGCGGTACCGCGCCACGAGCGGCCGGACTCCGTCGTGGTCACTGCCGTACGGCGGACGGTCGGCGTGGCGCTGCGGGGCCGGGGCGGCGCCGTCGGCGGGCCGCCGGACCGTCGCGCGCGTGCCGGTACGGCCGGACGTGCCGGTGCGGCCAGGCACGCCGGTGTGGTCGGCGGTCATCGGGGGCCTCCCAGTGGCTGGACGTGCCGGTGCCGGACGATGCCGGACAGCCAGTGGCGGACGGCGAGCGGTGGGATGAGGACGCTGGTGCCGAGCATTTTGGCGATCTCGTGGGCGGTGCGGGGGCCGGGCAGGATGCGGGCGAGGGCGAACTCGGCGGTGCCCAGGCCCCACAGTCCGGCGCAGACGGCGGCGGTGCGCCGGTGTCCGGCCAGGGCGCAGCCGGCCGCGGCGAGCGCGGCGCCGGTGACCAGGAGGTGGCGGGGCAGCCGGCCGCGGGGTGCCCGGGCGCGGGCCCACCAGCCGGGGCCGTGCAGCCGGTTCATCAGCGCGTCGTCGACGTTGCCGCGCTGCGCGGACAGCGAGGCCCACCAGCGGGCCGGGCGGACCGGATGCCGGGTGACACGCCGGCCGCGGACGAGGAACCAGCCGGCCCGCCGGACGCGCAGGGCGAGGTCGGCGTCCTCGCGGAAGGCGCGCGGAAAGCGTTCGTCGAAGCCGTCGACCCGGTCGAGCGCGGCGGTGCGGTAGGCCATGTCGGCCGTGGCCCAGGCCGCGTCCTCCAGACCCTTGGTGGTGCGTTCCCAGTCGGTGGGCCTGCGGTCCTGGGGCAGCGGGACCCGCAGCCGGCCCTGGACGCCGCCGATGCCCTCGCCCGCCTGCCGCAGGTCCTCGGCCAGTCGCCGGGACCAGTCGGGCCGCACCTGGACGTCGTCGTCCAGGAAGACGGTCCAGGGGGTCTCGACGGTGCGCCAGCCGGCGTTGCGGGCGGCGGCCGGGCCCTTGCCGCCGGTGCGCAGGATCCGGATCCGGTCGATCAGCACTCCGGCGGCGGCCAGGGGCAGTTCGCCCTCGGTCCCGGGCCGGTCGTCCACGAGGATCACCTCGTGCGGGACGTGCCCCTCGGCCGCGGCGAGGGCGCGCAGGCACTGGGCGAGGCAGGGGCGGCCGATCGTCGGGACGACGACGGTGTACGCGGGCGCGGCGCTCATGCGAAGGCCTTTCCGCGGCGGACGGCGAACGGGCCGAGCACCAGCAGGTCCACGGGGGCGGAGCCGAAGCACTCCAGGGCGTCGCGCGGGTCGTCCACCATGGGCCGACCCGCCGTGTTCAGGCTGGTGTTGACCACGACGGGCAGCCCGGTACGCCGTTCGAAGCCGTCGAGCACGCGCGCCACCAGGGGCTCCTGGTCACGGTCGACGGTCTGGATGCGGGCGGTGCCGTCGACGTGCACCACGGCCGGGATCCGGTCCCGCCAGTGCGCGGCCACGTCGTGCACGAACAGCATGTGCGGGCTGGGCAGCGGCCCGTCGAAGATCTCGGCGGCGCGTTCGGCGAGCACCATGGGGGCGACGGGCCGGAACTCCTCGCGGCCCTTGACCGCGTTGAGCCGCTCCAGGTTCCGCGCCCGGCCGGGGTGGGCGAGCAGCGAGCGGTGGCCGAGCGCGCGGGGCCCGTACTCGGCGCGGCCCTGGAACCAGGCCACGATCTGGTCCGCGGCGAGCGCCTCGGCGGCTGTCTCGGCGATGTCGGCGGGCTCCTCGTACGGTACGGCGGCCCGCTCCAGCCACCCGCGCAGTTCGGCGTCGCTCCAGTCGCGGCCGAGGGCGGCCGTCGGCATCGGCTCCACGGTGTCCTTCTGGCCGGCGACGTGCGCGGCCGCGCCGAGCGCCGTACCGGCGTCCCCGGCGGCGGGCTGCACCCAAAGGTGTGCGAAGCCGCTCTCGCGCCAAAGTCTGGTGTTGGCCACGCAGTTGAGCGCGACTCCGCCGGCCAGGGCGAGCGCGTCCTCGCCGGTGCGTCCGCGCAGCCACCGGGCGATGGTGACGACGGTTTCCTCCAGGCACAGTTGGGCGCTGGCCGCGAGGTCGGCGTGGTCCCGGCTCCAGGCGCCGCCGGCCGGACGCGGCGGCACCAGTTCGGGCCAGGGCACCGGGCGGGCCCGGAAGCCGCCCCGGTCGTCGGCGTGGACGTACTCGCGCAGCCGGCCGGCGAAGCGGGGGCTGCCGTAGGAGGCGAGGGCCATCACCTTGAACTCGTCGCTGCTGCGCAGGAATCCGAGGTGCTGGGTGAGGTCCTCGTAGAACAGGCCGAGGGAATCGGGCAGTTGCTGGGTGCCGAGGACGGTGAGTTCGCGGTTGGTGTAGCGGCCGGCCAGGTGGGAGCCGCATTCGCCGCGGCCGTCCAGGACGAGGACGGCGCAGTCCGGGTACGGCGAGACGGGCCCGGCGGAGGCGGCGTGCGCGATGTGGTGCGGGACGAACCTGACCTTGGCCGGGTCCAGGCCGGGCAGGGCCTCGGCGAGGAACTCCGGTGCGCGGCGGGCGTATTCCTGGCGCAGGTGGTCCCAGGGGTCGTGCAGGCCGAGTCGTTCGGCGGGGCGGGCCAGCGACGGGTCGTAGGAGTAGGCGACGGCGTCCAGGTCGGCCGGGGTGAGACCGGCACGGTCGAGGCACCAGCGGGCGGACCGCTCGGGCAGCTCCCAGGCGGAGAAGGGCAGGGGCCGCTTGCCGTGCTTACGGCGCGAGAACCGCTCCTCCTCGGCGGCCGCCACGATCCTGCCGTCGGTGAGGAGGGCGGCCGCGGGGTCGTGGAAGAGGGCGTTGATTCCGAGGACGTGCATGCGCTGCCTCCAGGGCGGCGGGGGACGCTCAGGGCTGCGAGGGACGCTCAGGGCTGCGGGGCCGGCTGCGGTGTGCTCGGCACCGGCTGCGGGAGCCGGGTCGCGAAGTAGGCGATGGTCTGCTTCAGGCCCTCCTCCCAGGGGATCTGCGGTGACCAGCCGAGCAGTTCGCGCGCGAGCGTGGTGTCGGGCCGGCGGCGGCCGGGGTCGTCCACGGGCCGGTCGACGAAGGCGAGGGACGAGCGGGACCCGGTGAGGGCGACGATGCGGCGGGCCAGGTCGGCGACGGTGATCTCGTCGCTGCCGCCGATGTTCACCGGCCGTACCGATCTGCTGGTGGCCACGCGGAGCACGCCGTCGACGGTGTCGTCCACGTAGCACAGCGAGCGGGTCTGGCTGCCGTCGCCGGCCACGGTGAGCGGCTCCCCCGCCAGCGCCTGGCAGATGAAGGTGGGCACGGCGCGGCCGTCGTGGGCGCGCATCCGGGGCCCGTAGGTGTTGAACAGCCGGACGATCCCGGCGTCGGCCTCCCGGGCGCCGGCGTACGCGGTGACCAGGGCCTCGGCGAACCGCTTGGACTCGTCGTACACGCTGCGCGGTCCGACCGGGTTGACGTTGCCCCAGTACCCCTCGTGCTGCGGGTGCACCTGGGGGTCGCCGTACACCTCGGAGGTGGAGGCCAGCAGGAAGCGGGCGCCGTCGCGTTCGGCGAGGCCGAGGGCGTTGCGGGTGCCGAGGCTGCCCACGTCCAGGGTCTCCAGGGGCATCCGCAGGTAGTCGGCGGGCGAGGCCGGGCAGGCGAAGTGGAGGACCAGGTCGTACGGTCCCGGCAGCCGGTCGGCGCACTCGGGTTCGCTGACGTCGCAGAACACGTACCGGAAGCCGGGCCGGTCCTCCAGGTGGGCCACGTTCTCCCGGCGCCCGCAGCACAGGTTGTCGGCGCAGTCGACTTCGACGTCCAGATCCAGCAGCCGTTCGCACAGGTGGGAGCCGAGGAAGCCGGCGCCACCGGTCACGAGGGCGCGCCGCCAGAAAAAGGGTGTGTCACCTGTCATGGTTGTTCCTTTTCGTCCTGCGTCCACGTACGCCGATGCCGGATGGCGTCGCGGCCATCTCGCTGTCGCATCGGTCGGTGTCGTCCGCGTCCCGAGAACGCTTTCGCGTGGCGTGGGGCCACACCCGGACCGGGTGTCGCCGGGCCGGCGGTGGGGAGAGGACAGGGCTCGTGTCCCGCGGCTTCGGGGGACTGCCCTGGTGCGGCCGCCGCTGTCCGGACGGCACTGGCAGCAGAGTGCCCTTATCAGTTGGTTTCACACGTTGGAGTCGATTGTCCGGTGGGGTGCGACCGGGCGCGACTCAACGCCTCGAAAGCGCAGGCGGGAGGCCATACGAGGGAAGGCGGAGACCATGAGGGAGGCCCCGCCGGGGGCATTCGGCGGCCCGCGTCGGCGGGTCAGAACCAGGAGCCGCGCCGGTCCCCGGAGCGGCCCCTGCGGCGCGCCAGCCGGCACAGCAGGCGGAATGCCTGGAAGAGGGTGAGCGGCCACAGTGCCGCGAAGCACCACAGCAGCCCGGGGTCCGCGGTGCGGATGCCCATGACCGCGCAGGACGCGGACGCGAGGGCCAGCAGCAGGACGCCCGTGGGCAGCCAGATCCGCCGGTGCGCCCGGTCCCCGCGTTCCCGGTGGGCGCCGCCGCCCATCCGGCGGGCGAAGCCCCGGTCCTCGCGAAGACGCGCCTCGATCTCCAGCAGCGCCAGCCGCTCACGCGGTGACAGCCGGGCCTGCGCGCGCCTGTCCCACATCTCCCAGTCGTCCACGGCGACGGCACCTCCTCCGCGGTCGGCGGCATCCGTCGCCCCGAGTTCCCCGCGTCGGCGGCGCCGAAGCGGAGGCACGGTGCGTAGGCGATACGTCACGTGCGGCGACGAACGCCGGGAACACACCGCGTGTTCGCATCTCCGTAACCAGAGGTTCACTTTCCGCCGCCGGACACGGGTGAACCTCAAACAATCATCAACAACCCCCAGATCCCGGGGGAGTGAGCGGCTCCCGGCACAAGGTGCGCGGATCAACTATTTAAAAAGCCAAGCAAAATTTCCGAGTTGGCGCCTCAGAGGTGAGATGTGTTCACCCGTCTCACCGTTCCCGCGCCTATCATCTGCCCAGTAGTGGATCACTGCCCTCCACATCACCGAGCATCAACCCGCGCCCACGCAGTAGTGGTTGACCAGCCATGCCCGTAAGCGCCTCAGAAAGGTCCCTGCATTGAGCACCGTGGTGGCCAAACGTTCACCGCGCGCCGAGGGTCCGCAGCTCCCCGAGGGACAGGTCGAGCTGGCGGAGCCCCCGGTCCTGGGGGAACCGGCGAGCGCCGATTTCGGATCGGCGCTGATGTACCTGCCCATGGCGCTGGGCACCGGCGCCATGGTGCTGATGTTCTCCATGCGCAGCGCCGGACCGACGACGTACATGATGTCCGGAATGATGGGCGTCGCCATGGTCAGCATGACGCTGACCCAGATCGGCCGGGCCGGTGCCGAGCGCCGGCGCAGGATGCGGGCCGAACGGCGGGACTATCTGCGCTATCTCGCGCAGAAGCGCCGGCAGGCCCGGCAGGCCGCCGAGCAGCAGCGGGCCGCCCTGCTCTGGGACAACCCCGACCCGGGACGGCTGTGGGCGCTGGTGATGGGCACCCGGCTGTGGGAACGCCGCCCGGCGCACGAGGACTTCGGCCGGGTCCGCATCGGACAGGGCGTCCGCCGCGCCGCGCTGGAGTTCCTGCCGCCGCAGACCAAGCCGGTGGAGGACCTGGAGCCGCTGACCGCGATCTCGCTGCGCCGGTTCACCAAGGCGCACCAGACGGTGCCCCGGCTGCCGATCCCGGTCGCGCTCCGACGGTTCACCAGTGTGGAGCTGGCCGGTGAGCCGGAGCCGGCGCTCGGGCTGCTGCGGGCGATGGTCGCGCAGCTCGCCGCGTTCCACTCCCCCGACGAGCTGCGGATCGCCCTGCTGGGCGGGGCGTCGGCACGGGCCGAGTGGGACTGGCTGAAGTGGCTGCCGCACAACGCGCATCCGCACGAGGAGGACGACGCCGGTCAGGTGCGGCTCGCCGCCGAGGACCACGAGGCGCTGATGGACCTGCTCGGCACCGAGGTGCGGGACCGGCCCGACCACGACCCGGACGCCTCGCCGAGCGTGGCCGAGCCGTTCGTGGTGGTCCTCGCGCAGGGCGTGCGGCTGCCGGAGACGTCGCGGCTGACGCACGGCGGACTGCGCAATGTCGTCCTGCTGGACGCGACGGGCGCGATGACCGGCGGTCCGAAGGTGCTGCGGCTGACCACGCGGGGCACCAGCGTCGCGTTCCCGGCCGGTGACGACACGGTGACCGCCGAGGCCGACACGCTCGGCCGCACCGAGGCGGACACCCTGGCCCGGCTGCTGGCGCCGATGCGCACCAGCGGCAGCGTGGACCTGGTGGACCGGTCGCTGGAGTCGGACTTCGACCTCACCGCGCTGCTCGGCATCCGGGACCCGCGCACCTTCGACGTGGCGGGCAAGTGGCGCCCCCGCATCGCCCAGTCCGCCCGTCTGCTGGTGCCGTTGGGCGTCACGGAGGAGGGCGAGGTCGTCGAGCTGGACATCAAGGAGTCGGCGCAGGGCGGCATGGGCCCGCACGGCCTGCTCATCGGTGCCACCGGCTCCGGCAAGAGCGAGCTGCTGCGCACCCTGGTGATGGGCCTGGTCGCCACGCACTCCTCGGAGATCCTCAACCTGGTGCTGGTCGACTTCAAGGGCGGCGCGACCTTCCTCGGCATGGACCGGCTGCCGCACACCTCGGCGGTCATCACCAACCTGGCCGACGAGATCCACCTCGTGGACCGCATGCGCGACTCCATCAACGGCGAGATGATCCGCCGCCAGGAGCTGCTGCGCGAGTCCGGGTACTCCTCGCTGTTCGACTACGAGAAGGCGCGGGGCGCCGGGGCGAATCTGACGCCGCTGCCCTCGCTGCTGATCATCGTGGACGAGTTCTCCGAACTGCTCGCCAGCAAGCCGGAGTTCGTGGATCTGTTCGTCTCCATCGGCCGCCTCGGGCGCAGCCTCGGGGTGCATCTGCTGCTGGCCTCCCAGCGGCTGGACGAGAGCCGTATCCACAAGGTCGAGGGACATCTGTCGTACCGGATCGCCCTGCGGACGTTCTCCGCGATGGAGTCGCGCAGTGTCATCGGCGTCTCGCACGCCTATGAGCTGCCGTCGGCGCCGGGCAACGGTTTCCTGAAGGTGGACACCACCAACCTGGTCCGCTTCAAGGCCGCCTACGTCTCCGGTGCCGCCCCGGAACCGGTGGGCGAGGCCGAGCATTCCGCGCAACTGGGCGCCGCCGGGCAGGAGATCACCCTGTTCGGGCTGGAGCAGCAGGGCACGCTGCTGTCCGAGCGGGTCGCCGAGCAGCAGGCGCTGGAGGCCGCCCGGGAGGCGTCGGCCGCCGCCGAACGCAAGGCCGCCGCCCAGGCGGCGGGCGGGGAGCAGAGCGAGGAGAGTCTCCTGGAGGTGCTGATCGGGCGCCTGGAGGAGAGCGGCCCGCCGGCCCGGCAGGTGTGGCTGCCGCCGCTGACCGAGTCCCCGAGCCTGGACCAGCTGCTGCCGGGCATCGTGCCGGACCCGGTGCGCGGCATGAGCGCGGCCGACCATCCCTCGCTCAGCTCGCTGCGGGTGCCGCTCGGCATCGTGGACCGGCCCTTCGAGCAGCTGCGGGAGCTGCTGGTCGCCGATCTGTCCGGCGCCGACGGCCACATCGGTGTGGCGGGCGCCCCGCAGACCGGCAAGTCGACCCTGCTGCGCACCCTGATGCTGTCCCTGGCGCTGACCCACACCCCCGAGGAGGTCCAGTTCTACTGCCTGGACTTCGGCGGTGGCGGTCTGGTCTCCACGGCCGGTCTGCCGCATGTCGGCTCGGTCGCCACCCGTCTGGAGCGCGACCGCGTGCTGCGCACGGTCGCGGAGCTGAGCCAGCTGCTGGAGAAGCGCGAGGAGGAGTTCACCTCGCGCGGCCTGGAGTCGATGGCGGCCTACCGCCGGCTGCGCGCCACCGGCGAGATCGACGACCCCTACGGCGATGTGTTCCTGGTGGTCGACGGCTGGGGCACGCTGCGCCAGGACTACGAGGAACTGGAGCCCCGGGTCATCGAGATGGCCGCGCGCGGGCTGTCGTTCGGTCTGCATGTGATCGGTTCCGCGGTGCGCTGGTCGGAGTTCCGGCCCCGGCTGCGCGACCTGCTGGGCACCAAGTTCGAGCTGCGGCTGGGCGATTCGATGGAGTCCGAGGTCGGCTCCCGGACCGCGGCGGCCGTACCGCACCAGCCCGGCCGGGGTCTGACCGCGGCCGGCCACCACTTCCTGTCCGCGCTGCCCCGCCTGGACGGCTCGGGCGAGACCGGCGATCTGACGACGGCCACCAAGTCGGCCGTGGCGGAGATCGACACCTTCTGGACGGGCCGCCCGGCCCCCGGCGTCCGGCTGCTGCCGACCCGCCTTCCGGTGACCGATCTCCCGGTGTCCGAGGACGACTTCAAGGTCTGCCTCGGCTGGGACGAGCAGCGCCTCGAACCGGTCTGGCACGACTTCACCACCAACCCGCACCTGATGGTGTTCGGCGACGGCGAGACCGGCAAGACCAACGCGCTGCGCCTGATGATCCGCGCCATCACCGCCCGCTACACCCCCGAGGAGGCGCGCATCATGGTCGCCGACCCGGGGCGCGGGCTCCTCAACTCGGTGCCCGAGGCGTACCGGGTCGGGTACGTCGTGGACAGCGACGCGCTCGCCCAGCTGGCCACCAGCGCCTCGGTGTCGGTGGGCAAGCGGGTGCCGGGCCCGGACATCAGCCCGGAGCAGCTCGCCCGCCGCGACTGGTGGGAGGGGCCGCTGCTGTTCGTCCTCATCGACGACTACGACCTGTTCTCCGGAGCCCCGGGCGCCCCCTCCCCGATGGCGCCCCTGGTACCGCTGCTCGCACAGGGCCTGCACATCGGCATGCACCTGATCGTCGCCCGCAGCACCTCCGGCTCGATCCGCGCCATGATGGACCCGGTGCTGCGCCGGCTGTGGGAGCTGGGCAACCCCGGTCTGCTCTTCTCCTACCCCAAGGAGGAGGGCAAGTTCCTCGGCGAGGCCAAGCCGCGCACGCTGCCCGCGGGCCGGGCGCAGCTCGTCACCCGGCGTTCGGTACGTCTCGTACAGACCGGGCTGGTGTCCTCATGAACGTCAAGAACGGCATGAGCGGCATGCGCCCCCTCCCCACGTCCCCCTCCCTCTCCCCAGGAGCAGTCCGATGACCACAGCCCCCGCGGTCACCGCACCCGCCTCGGAGGTCTGCCGGGTCACGGTGGTGGGCCCCACCGGCCAGGCCGACCTGGCGATCCCGCTCACCACCCCGGTCTCCGCGCTGCTGCCCGTCCTGGTGCGCCATGTGACGGCGGAGACGGCGGACCGCGGCACGCCCTGGGTGCTGCAACGGCTCGGCGAGGACCCGTTCGACGCCGACGCCACCCCCGCCACCGCGCACCTGCGCCATGGCGAGGTGCTCCATCTGCGGCCCGCCGACGAGCCGTTGCCCGCCCTGCACTTCGACGACGTCTCCGACGGGGTCGCACACGTCGTGACAGCGTTGCCAGGCGGCTGGCGCCCGGCGCTTACCCGGGGCCTGGCGCTCACCCTGGCGGCACTGGCGCTGCCCGCGGTGGCGTGGGCGCTGCTGGGATTCGGCCCGGGGCTCGGCGCCTCGGCCGGCGCCGGGGTGATCGCCGTACTGCTGGCCGCCGGATGCGTGGCAGGCGACCGGCTCTCCGCCGACGCGGGCAGTGTGCTGGTGGCCGGTCTCGGCGCGCTCGCGTTCGGCGCGCTGGCCGGGCTGACGTTCCGCCAGGGGCCGCACGGCGGGTTCGCGCCGGGGCTGCCCGGGATGCTGGCCGCGGCGGGCTGCGTCGCGGTCGTGGCCGTCGCGCTGCTGGCGCTGCGCCCGCTGCCGCTGGTGGTCCCCGGCACCGCGCTGGGCACCGCGCTCGCCGCCGCCGTCGGGACCGGGCTGATGCACGCCACCGGCTGGCACGGCGCCCAGGCGGTCGCCGTCGTCGCGGTCGCCATGTTCGTGCTCGGCCACTTCGGGCCCCGGCTCGCGCTGCGCACCGCCCGGCTGCGGGTGCCCCGGCTCCCGCACAACGCGGCCGAGTTGCAGGAGGACATCGACCCGGAGCCGCAGGAGCGGGTGGAGCGCAGGGTCAAGGCGGCCGGCTCCTTCCTGGACACCCTCAGCGTGTCCTCCGCGCTCGTCTACACGGCCGGGTTCTGGTACATGACCCGCGAGGGCGGCTGGATCGGCTGGCTGCTGCCGCTGGTCTTCGCGGGCGCGGTGCTGCTGCGGGCCCGCGGCCTGAACCGGTCCGCACAGCGCGTGCCGACCGTGCTCGCCGGTGCCGCAGGTCTGGTCACGGTGGCGCTCACCCGGTTCGCCGCCGCGGGCGACGGCGCCCGGGTGGTCGTGGTGGCCGTGCTGCTCGCCGCGGTCCTCGCCCTGCTGGTCGCCGCGTGGCGGCTGCCGAGCGGCCGGCTGCTGCCGGTGTGGGGGCACAGCGGCGACCTGCTGGAGACGGTCACCGCGATCGCGCTGCTGCCACTGCTGCTCCAGGTCCTGCACGCGTACGCCTACTTCCGCGCCCTGGCGAGCTGAGAGGGGCAGCGGCGTGCAGACCCGACGCGATCACATGCAGGCGTACCAGTTCGCCATGGGCCGCCTTGCGACCGCCCTCGTCACCGGCGACCCCGGCCGCGGCGACAGCCCCACCAAGCGGGCCGCCCTCGGCACCTTCTTCGGCGCGGGACTCGTCGTCCTGCTGTCCCTGGGCTTCCTGGTCTACGGCAAGCTGTCGCCGGTGACCACGGCGGCCTGGCGCGAACCCGGCTCGATCGTCGTGGAGAAGGAGACCGGCACCCGCTATCTCTTCCTCGACGGCAGTCTGCGCCCGGTGCGCAACTACGCCTCCGCGCTGCTGCTGACCGGCAAGGGCGCCGCCGTACGCACCGTCGCGGCGAAGGCACTGAGCGGCGTACCGCACGGCGCGCCCATCGGCATCGACGGCGCGCCCGACTCCCTGCCCACCCCGGCCACCCTGCTGGCCGGGTCCTGGACCGACTGCCTGCGCCCGGATCTGCCGTCCGGCCATGTGGTCGACTTCGCGCCGGGCGCGCACGCGGGCGCCTTCCCCGCCGGACGGCAGCTGCTGCTGAAGTCCGCGAGCGGGCAGCGGTTCGTGCTGTGGCGGGGCACCAAGTACCCGGTGCCCGCCCAGTCCGCGCTGATCGCGCTCGGCCTCGACGGCGACCGCCCGGTGGCCGCGTCCACCGCGTGGCTCGCCGCCGTACCGACCGGGGCCGCGCTCGCCCCGGCGAAGCTCGACCGGATGGGCAGCCCCGCCGGGAAGATCGCCGGACGGCCCGTCACCGTGGGCCAGTTGTTCACCATGAGCACGGCGGGCGCCCGGCACACCTACGTCATGACCGCCGACGGGGTGACCCAAGTCAGCGCCACCGAGGCCGCGTTGCTCGCGGCCCGGCCCGGCGCACCGGCCACCCGCGAGGTGTCGGTGACCGACATCGCCTCCGCCAAGGTCTCCGCCCACCACTCCCTCGACAGCGGGGCCCCGGACGTGCTCGGCGCCCCTGCGGTCGACACCTCCGGGCAGGCGGTGTGCCTGCGGGAGAGCACCCAGGGGGCCCGGCTCAGCGCGGCCGTGGTCGTGGAGAGCGGCGCCGCCGCGACGGGGAGGCAGCGGGTGCTGGTGCCGCCGTCGCACGGTGTGTACGCCGTGGACCAGCGGGAGGTGGCCGCGCGGGTGGCGAACCCGCACACCTTCCTGATCACCGACCAGGGCATCGTCTACCCGCTGGGCTCCTCCGCCGCGCAGTCCCTCGGCATCGGCTCCGGCACCGCGACCGCGCTGCCGGAGAGCCTGCTGGTGGCGCTGCCCCACGGACCGGTCCTCGACCGCTCGGTGGCGGCGCTGACGGTGAAGGCGGGACAGGACGGGGCGACGGCTTCGCCCTCGGCCGACTCCCATCAGGCACAGGGAACTTCGGATAGCGGCCGGACCACGGGCGAGGCCCCGGTCCCGGCGGTGTCCGCCGATCCGTCGCCCACCGGCTCCGCCGCACGGGTGGGGTGAGCGGATGCGCAGAGGACTGGGTACCGCCCGGGCGGGCGGGACGGCGTTGCAGTGCCGGGCCGAGGGCCGGGCCCTGCTGGTGCACCCCAAGGGCGAACCCGACCCGGGGGCCGCCGCGTTCGCCGCGGGGCTCGCCGCCGACCCCCAGCACACCCTGGCCGTGGTGGATCTCCCCTACGGGTCGCTGGAGGGCTCGGCGGACGCGGTGGCACGGCTGCTGGCGGGCCGGGGCGAGAGCCTGCGCCTGGTCTTCGGCCGCAGCACGCCCCAGGAGTCGCGGCGCGCCGCCCAGCGGATCGCGGACCGGCTCGGGCGGCTGGTGCTCGCCCCGGACGGCGCGGTGCTGCCGACCGACGGCGGCGGCCTGTTCATCCCGAGCGACCACGGCGCGGGCTGGCTGCGGTTCCGGCCCGGCCGTTCGGCGGAGCGCGACTCGCGCCGATTCCCCAAGCCGCGCTGGGAGTTCTCCACCTTCGACCGCCCCTGGACGACCAGTGGCCACGGCATCGCCGAGCCGGCGCCCTGCGGGGTGTGGGTGCGCAGCCCGCACGACCATCCGGCCGCCGAGAGCGGCCGGCGCCTGGTGGACCGGCTGCCGAGCCATCCCGACATCCTCACCGTGGTCCTCGGCAGCCCCGGCGGACCGCCGGTGACCCTGGCGGACGTGACCCGGCTGTGGGAGACGGTCCTGCCGTCCGCGCGCTCCTGGGTGCGCTTCCTGCACCTCGGTCCCGTCGCGCTGCCCGAGGGCGCCGAGGCGCTGGGCCAGGAACTCGCCGACGCGCTCGGCCAGCAGGTGGTGCTGTACGCGGGCGTGCCCGTCGAGTCGCGCGCCGGGCTCGACTCGCCCGAGGTGGCGGCGGTACGGCCGGACGGCACGCTCGGCCACCACCCGTTCGTCAGCGAGCTGATGTACTTCCCGCGCACCGAGAGCGTTCCGGCCCCGCCCGCCCTCTTCGGGCTGCGCAGGCCCCTGTTCGGGGTGCCCGAGATCACCACCGGTGTGTACGAGTACGCCGCCGACGCGGTGCTCGAAGTGGTGCAGAGCGGGCTGTGGATGCGCCCGCTGGCCGAGCCCGCCGACGGCGACGCGGTACGCCGGATTCCGGCCGCGCCCGGCTACGCGGCCATCCTCTACGACCGCAGCACGCCCGGCACGGCCGACCGTATGCGCTCGCTCGCCGAGGACATGCTGTGGCGGCTGGACCCCGAGCGCCGCGAGGGCTTCACCATCGCCCCGGCCGACGAGCCGGGCCATGTGGTCGTCCCGGCGGACGACGCCCACCTGTGGTCGGCACCGGACGCCACGGCGACCGGCCCGCAGGCGATCGCCCCCACCGCGTTCCGCGGCCAGGTACGGACGGCGGAGGCGGCACCCTGGAGTTCGCCGGAGCAGGCCGCAACTCCCGCGATCGACAACGGAGTTGTACGACGTGAGGGGTCGGGCGCGGCTTCGGCGCTCGCACATCTGGACCTCGACGAGGCGACCGTCCGGGTACGAGGGAACGCGGCACCGGCGGCACCGCCCGTGACGGCGCCTCCCCCGGCCAGGACCGAGTCCGAGGTGCCGTCGGCCGGGTTGCCGCGGGTCGAGTCGGGCGACGACGTCCAGGTGACCGGTGCGGCCGGGGAGACGGCCCCGGCCGGGCCCCCGGAGCGGGAGACCCTCGCCACCGCGTCGGAGGCCACGGCGACCGGCGGTCCCGCGCCGATGCCGGTGCCCGAGCCGGTGCGGGAGGCGCCGCGCCCCGCACCGGGGCCGATGCCCGACGCGCCGCGCACCGACGGTCCGGCGCCGACACCCGTGGGTGAGGAACCGGTTCCGGCGACGCCCGTGGTCCAGGGTCCCGTTCCGCCGGTGCCCGCGCCGCTTCCTCCCGCCGCGCCCGCGCGCCTTCCGCTGCCCCACCTTCCGGCCGTGTCCGAGCCGGGACGTGCGGCCGAACCGGGCCATCCGAGCGAGCCGGGGGTTCCGGGTGAGCCGGGGGTTCCGGGTGAGCCGGCGAGGGAGAATCCGCGCCCTGCGGACGGGCCCGGCGGCGGGGAGGCGGAGCGCCCGGCGCGGACCGACGTACCCGCGCGACCGACCGGCCCGGAACCGGAGCAGCGGCCTGCGCCGAAGCCGGAGCCGTCGGTCCCGCACGCGCCCGACAGCCCCGGCGCCGGTCCGTCGACGCCGCAGCCCACACCTGCGGCCGAGAACCCGGAGCCCGAGCCACAGCCACAGCCACAGCCGCAGCCGCAGCCGCAGTCGCAGTCGCAGTCGCAGCCGCAGTCGCAGTCGCAGTCGCAGTCCACTGTGCCGCCGACGGCACCCGCCGCTCCCCCGGCACCCCCCGTGCGGCCCGCGCAGTTGATCCGGCTGGAGTCCGACTCCCCGGCCGCCGCGCCCGTGGCGCCCGCCGAGACCGAGCGGGCCGACGGGCCGGCGCCAACCGCCCCCGCGCCGGGCACCCCGGACGGCCCCAGGTCCCCGGCGCCCGCACCCGCGGCCGTCCCCGGTGTCCGCGTCCAGCCGACCCCCAAGGCGTCCGCCTGCGCGGTACCGCCCGAGCGCGGCACCGAGAAGGAGCGGGACTGGGTGCGCCGGACGCTGAGCACGCAGTACAACGCGGTCGCGGGCACGGTGTCCCGGGTGATGTCGGAGTCCCCGGGACTGCGCGGCGGCGCGCGCGGCGAGGCCACGGACGCGCTCACCGACCTGGTGGCCGTACGGCTGTTCCTGTCCGGGGACAGCGCGCAGGTCAACGCGGCCGTACGCGCCGCGGCGGTCGGTCCGCACGTGCCGTTGGCCCGCTGTGTGGCGGCCGGGCTGCGCAGGCTGCCCTCGTACCGGGGCGCGGCGCTGCTGCGGGCCCGGGCGAGCGCGGCGGAGCGGGCGTGGTTCCGGGAGGGGCGGCTGGTGACGGAGTGGGCGTTCTGCACGGCGTACGGCGCCCCGCGTCCCGGTCCGCACGACGCCACCGACTTCCTCATCTGGTCGATCACCGCCCGCCGTACCAATCTGATCGACCCCGCCGAGCCGGACCGCGTGGTGTTCCTGCCCGGCACCACGTTCAAGGTGCTGCGCCCCGCGGAGGGTGAAGGGCCGGTGCTGCTAAGGGAGTTGTCGCCCTCGGAGATCGCCTCCGACGGCAAGGTCGACGTCCAGCGGGTGCCGTTGGACGAGATCGCCCGGGACGGACTCGACCGCGCGGCCGCCGCGCTGCGCGCCGACGACGCGGCGGGCCGGGACGAGCGGGGCGGCGGCAAGGACGGCCTCGGGACGCCCCCGGGTCTGATCGGCGGGGCGCCGACACCGCCGCAGCGTCCGCACAACGCCGGTGACGGCAACGGCAACAGCGGCGACCTGAGTGCGCCTGACGAGGGAGCGAAACTGTGACCCGGCCCGTGCTACTGGTGTCCCCGGACCGCCCCGGGGCCTACCGCGCCATCGCCGACGCCCTGGCGGACGCCACCGACGGCGCGCTGATCACCGTCGCGCCCGGGCGGTACGACGAGAGCCTGTACATCAATCGCGCGGTGACGCTGGCCGCCGAGGGCGCCGGCGGCACCGTGGAGATCGCGGCGGCCTCGGGCAGCACCCTCGTCCTGGACGCGGAGGCGGTCCAGCTCACCGGCCTCCAGCTGTCCGGCACCGACCGTGAGGCCCCGGTGCTCGACGTGCGCCGGGGGCAGGCCGCGCTGGACGGCTGCCGGATCTCCGGTGAGGCATGGGCGGCCGTGCTGGCCTGGCAGGACGGCGTGGTCGCGCTGCGGGACTGCCAGGTCACCAACGCGCAGGGCGCGGGCATCGTGGTCACCTCCGGCGGCGCCAACGCCGTGGAGGGCACGCAGATCAAGGAGGTCGGCTCGTCGGCGGTCGTGGTGGCCGAGCACGGCCGGCTGACCCTGCGCGACTGCCGGCTCGACCGGGCCCGGGGCAACGGGGTCTGCGTCAACGGGCAGGCCACGGCGGTGGTGGAGGCCACCCGGATCAGCGGCAGCGGCAAGCCCGCGCTCGCCGTGGAGCAGAACGCGCGTGCCACGCTCACCGGTGTCGAGGTGAGCGGCAGCGCGGCCCTGGACGCGTATCTGACCAGCGCGGCCGAAGTCGTGCTCACCCGCTGCTCGTTCACCGGTTCCGGTGGGCAGGCGGTCCGGGTCGGCGAGGGCAGCGCGCCGGTGCTGCGCGAGTGCCTTGTCGCCGGGGCCCGGCGGGAGGGCATCCATGTCTCGGCCGGCGCGCGGCCCCGTATCGAGGACTGCCGGATCACCGGCACCCCGACCGGTCTGCTGGTCGAGGCGGGCGGCCGTGCCGAGGGCGCGGGGCTGGCCGTCGAGGGCGCGAGCACGGCGGCCGTGCAGGTGGCGGACGGTGCGGTGGTGCTGGACCGGCTGACGGCCGACGCGGGCGGCCCCGCGCTGCGGGGCGCCGGGGCCAGGACCCAGGTGACGCTCCGCGACGCCGAGTTGGTGACGGGCGTCGAGCTGTCCGAGGGTGCCTCGGCGACGCTGTCCGCGCTGCGGCTGCGCTCCGGGGGCGGCACGGGCCTCGCCCTCGCCTCGGGTGCCCGCGCCGAGGTGACCGGCTCGGCGTTCACCGGCTGCTCGACGCTCGTCGGGGCGGAGTGCGAACTCAGCGCCCAGGACAGCGAGTTCACCGGCGCGGACGGCGACGGCATCCGGGTCAGCGCGGGCGGTGCCCTCACCGCGGTCGGCTGCCGGGTCAACGGGGCGCGTGGCCACGGTGTGCATGTGCAGGCGTCCTCGCGGGCCGAACTGACCAACTGCACCGTCTTCGACAACGGCGGCGACGGGGTGCGCTGCAACACCGACGAACCGGTACGGGTGCACGACTGCGAGATCCGCGACAACGGCGGCGCCCCGGTCCGCCAGCTCAAGTCGGGCCAGGTCTCGGTGGAGCGCGTCGACACCGGCGGCGATCCCGCCGGCCGTACGACCGGTGCCACCGGTGGTGGCGACTCCGGCGCGGCGGACGCCGAGGCGGCGACCCGGGCGGCCGCGCACACCGGTACCGGGCCCCTCGCGGAGCTGGAGGGGCTGGTCGGCCTGGAGAGCGTGAAGCTGGAGGTCACCGGCCTGATCAACCTGAACAAGATGGCGCAGCGCCGCCAGGAGATGGGCCTGCCGATGCCGCCCATCAGCCGGCACCTGGTCTTCGCGGGTCCGCCCGGTACCGGCAAGACCACGGTGGCCCGGCTCTACGGCGCGGTCCTCGCGGAACTGGGCATCCTCAGCCAGGGCCATATCGTCGAGGTGGCCCGCGCCGACCTGGTGGCGCAGATCATCGGCGGTACGGCCATCAAGACCACGGAGGTCTTCAACAAGGCGCTCGGCGGTGTGCTGTTCATCGACGAGGCGTACACGCTCACCAGCCAGTCCCGTGGCAACGGCCCCGACTTCGGGCAGGAGGCCGTGGACACGCTGATGAAGCTGATGGAGGACCATCGCGACGAGGTCGTGGTGATCGTCGCCGGGTACTCCGCGCAGATGGAGCAGTTCCTCGCCTCCAACCCGGGCATGGCCTCGCGTTTCGCCCGCACCGTGGAGTTCCCCAACTACAGCGCCGAGGAACTGGTCACCATCGTGCGGGGCCTGTGCGCCAAGCACTACTACGAGCTGTCGGGTTCGGCGCTTGAGGCCCTGGACCGCTACTTCCAGGACGTCCCCAAGGGCGCCACCTTCGGCAACGGGCGCGTCGCCCGCCAGGTCTTCGAGGAGATGATCAGCCGGCAGGCGTCCCGGCTCGCCGCCGGACCCCCCGGTGACGACACGGAGTTGTCCCGTCTCGACGGCGCGGACGTCATCACCGTGCCGGCCGGGGCGGCGGAGGCGCAGGGCGGCCCGGCGGCCCCGGCGAGCGGCCAGGGCGAGCAGCGCCCCGGCCGAGGGGCCCGCGCCCCGCAGCCCGCGGGCCCGGCGCCCGCCCCCTCCACGGCACCCGCCGCCGCGCCCCAAGCACCTGCGGGTCTGCGGAAGTTGGCCGCGATGGCCGGTCTCGACGCGGCCCGCGCCGCCCTGGCCACCCGGGTGGCGGCGCTCGCCGGTGCCGGGCGCGAGCCCGGCCGGGCGGTGTCCGCGCAGGCCAACATCGTGCTGGAGGGACCGCAGGGCAGCGGCCGGCGGGCACTGGCCCGGACCTACGCGCGCTGTCTGACCGAGGCGGGCCTGCTCACCTCGGGCACCGTGCACGAGGTACGGCTGTCCGCGCTCCCGGCGCGCTTCCCGAAGCAGCCCGCCCACCGGCTGGCGACGGCCCTGGAGGAGGCGGAGGGCGGCCTGCTGGTGCTGCGTCTCGACGAGGCCCTCGGCCGCCGTTCGCCCGCCGAGCGCTCGGCGGTGCTCGACGGACTGGCCCGGCTCGCGGGCACCCCCTGCGACACGGTGCTCGCCCTGTGCGGCTCGCCCGCCGAACTGCGCGCGCTGATCGGCGAACGGGCCGACATCGCCGGGGAGTTCGCCGAGTACCTGCGGCTCGACCCGTACACCGTGGAGCAGGCCATCGAGCTGGTACGGCGCCGGCTGTGGGCCTTCGGTTTCCAGCTGGCCGACGACGCGGCCGAGATGCTGGCCGCCGCCTTCGACGCCTCGCCGCCGCCCGGGGGCGCCTGGGAGGCGCACCGGCTGGCGGAACGGCTCGCCGCGTCCGCCCGCACCCGTACCGTCTCCGCGACGGACCTCCCGGGAGCCGCGGCCTCCGACACGACGCAGGGGCCCGGCCCTTCGGGCCCTTCGAGCGCGGCGGGCACCGCGCATTCGACGGGCACTGCGGGTTCGGCGGGTTCGGGGGCGGCAGGCCCGCCGCCCGCAGCGAACGGCGCGCGGGCACCCGAGGCCGCGCGGACCGCCGTACCCGCCGGTCCGCCGCCGCGTGCGAACGGCGCGCCGCCGCCCCACCCCGCACCGGCCACGGCAGCGCAGCCGGCGAACGCCCCGCACCCGGGGGCCGGGCTGCCGGGCACCACGGAGCCGCCGCCCCAGGCGAGGCCCCTGGTGCAGACATGAGAGACGTCCGCCCCGGCGCCGCGCACGATCCCGTGTGCGGCGGCGGACGGCGGGTGACCCCCCACCATCCGGCGTCGGCGCGCATCCCCCGTGGGTGCGACAGCGCTGTCAACGGCCAAGGCCGGCGCCGCAGTTCGAGAGAGGACACACGATGGCACTGACGTCAGTCGAACTACAGGGAATGACCGCCGCCCAGGGCAGCTTCCAGACCGCCCTGGACGAGACGACCGGCTCGTACGCGCAGATGGACGGCCAGATCGAGGGCCTGCGGGCGAGCTGGAGCGGCGAGGCCGCGAACATCTACCACACGGCCATGCAGGACTGGCTGACCGACTTCGACAAGGTCAACCAGTCGCTGCGCACCATGCTGGAGAAGCTGGCGCAGAACACCCACGTCTACGCCAACACCCACGAGAACACCCAGCAGCAGGCGCAGCAGGTCGCGCAGCAGATGGGCTCGGGCAGCGTCGGTCTGCCGGGCTTCCCCTCCTGACCGGTCCCCCGACCGACGCACATCCCTTCGTACTCGCATCCGTTCCCAAGGAGCCGGACAGCAGATGACCACGTACACCGTCCAGATGGAGCAGGTCGACTACATCGTCGGCGAGATGAACTCCATCACGCAGCGCATCAACCAGACTCTCACCGAGCTGGACAACGCGGCGAAGATGCACCTCAGCGAGTGGACCAGCGACGCCCAGCAGACCTACCAGCAGGTCAAGGCGCAGTGGGACGCGGCCGCCGCGGACATGACCCAGAAGGCCGCCTCCGCCACGCAGATGCTCGGTGAGATCAACGAGTACTACTCCAGTGGCGAGCGCCAGGGCGTTCGGCTCTGGGGGTGACCGATGGCCGACCAGCCCTTGCCGATCCCGGACACGCACTCGTCGACTCCGACTCCGGACCCGCAGCACTACGACGGCGGGACGACGCTCGATTCCGGGCACGGCACCGTGACCGCGTCCAACACCTTCAACCCGCCCAACGTACCGGGCGGTTCGGGTGACCCGGGCAGCGGTACCAGCGTGGACACCCCGTCGATGCTGTTGTTCGCCGACAACATCGACAAGCTGATCCAGCCCACGCGGGACGCCGCGACCGAGCTGGGGAAGGTGCAGACCGAGCCGGGCGCGTTCTACCACGCGAACCAGATCCGGACGAAGGTCAACGGTCCGAACGCCGACTCCGGGCTCAAGGAGTCGTACATCAAGGTGTTCCAGGACCTGGCCCAGGGCCTCGGTGATCTGCGCGACGGCGTCAAGCAGTTGGCGCAGCACTACACCACTCTGGAAGACGCCGGGCGGATGAAGGCCACTGATCTGCAGAACGCCATGCAGAGCACGACCAGTGACTTCACCAGCCTGGTGACCGACGCCGGCGGGTCCGGCGGCGGAGCAAGTTGACGGGTGGTCCTGGCCGCCCCCGGCACCGTACGACGGTGACCGGGGGCGGCGGGGACCCTGACAGGGGCGCAAGCGGGAGACTGGGGCAAAGATGGGCAGCCCGGACTACAACACCGGCGGGTTCAGCGACAGCGGTGACGGCATCTTCGCCGATCCCGGGAACGATCCGGGGTCGATCGACGACTACAACTCGTGGGACTGGAAGCAGATCATGGCGGCCATCAATGGCATGTCCGCCGGAACCGGCTCCGACGCCAACCAGGAGCGCGCCAAGGGCATCTCCGACCCCCAGTCCCTGATGGACGCGGCGGGCCACTTCCTGGACGCCCAGGTGGTGCTCGCCGGGATCGCCAAGAGTCTCGCCGACCAGGCGAACGCGCTGGCCGGGGAGAACGGCCCGTGGAAGGGCGCCGCGGCGGACGCCTTCTGCGACATGATCAACACCTTCTCCCGCCAGGTGAAGGCGACCGCGGACGTGCTCTCCGGCGGCGAGGCGGGCAACTCCGTGCCCCAGCAGCTCGCCAACAACTCGGTCAATCTGCACAACGCCCAGGTCAAGATCGCCGACATCGACGCCTGGTACGCCGACCAGGCCGTGAAGATGGGCGTCAAGCCGATGAGCAACGGCCTGATCCCGATCCACGAGAAGCCGCAGCTGGTCGAGATGATGACCAGCGACATGCGGGCGGTGCTCAAGAGCCTGGCGGGCGAGTACCAGGTCACCATCGACTCGGTGCACACCCCGCCCCCGGTCACCAGCCCCACCGACAGCCCGGATGTCACCGACGACGTCCCGGACGTCTCCGACCCCGATCTGACCGACCCGAACCTGCCCGACGTGAACGCGCCGGATCCGCAGGCGTTCTCGGCCCCCGACACCTCGGGCCTCCCGAATCCCGACATGCCCGGCGTGAATCCGATCAGCGCGCTCGCCACGCCCTCGCCGTTCTCCGGCGGCACGGACGTGGGCGGCGACGCGCCCGGCCTGGACGGGCTTCCAAACGACGCGTTCGGCAACGACACCCTCGACCCGAACGCCCTGGACAAGGCGCTCAACCCGGCCGCTTTCCCGGGTGGTTCCGGCGTGGGCGACGACCTTCCGACGCTGACGCCCACCGCTTTCCCGGGCGGTTCCGGCGTGGGCGACGATCTTCCGACACTGACGCCCACCGCCTTCCCGGGCGGCCTCAACACCGGCGGCGGCGTCGGCAAGTTCCCCACGCTGGCCGACAACCTCGCCGAGGACCCGGCCAGTTGGTCGGGCACCGACGGACTCCCCGAGGACTTCCCCGGCGACACGGGTGTCGGCGGCACCGGCGGCCTGAACACGGGGGAAGGACTCGGCGATGTCGCCCCCGAGCAGTTCCCGGGCGGCCTCGGCACGGAGTCCGAGCTGCCGGACGGACTCCAATCGCCGGCCGGCCTGAACGACGCGCTGGAGTCGCCCTCCCTCGACGGCCTGCCGGCGGGCGAAAAGGCGCTCGGCACGGGCGGGATGCCGATGATGCCCGGCATGGGCGCGGGCGGCATGCCGCAGAGCGGCGCTCCCGACCCCAGCGACGCCAGCGGGCTGATCGACAGCGAGGCCGAGCCCTGGCTCGGCGACCCGAGCGTGGCCGACGAGATCGGCGGCAAGGGCGCCGAGGCGGGCGGCGACGGCCTCGGGCTGCCGGTGGACGAGGCGGAGGCCGCGCACTACCCCGGCGGGCTCTCCACCGACGAGGGCCTCACCGGTACCGGGGCGGGCGGCATGCCGATGATGCCCGGCATGGGCGGGGGCGGCATGCCGCAGAGCGGCGCCCTCGACCCCAGCGACGCCAGCGGGCTGATCGACAGCGAGGCCGAGCCCTGGCTCGGCGACCCCGAGGTGGGCGAGGAGATCGGCGGTGCCGGCGCCCTGCCGGGCGGCGAGGGGCTCGGGCTGCCCCTGGACGAGGAGGCGGAGGCGCTGCCCGGCGCGCTCGCCACCGAGGAGGGCCTCACCGGCGCCGGGGCGGGCGGCATGCCCATGATGCCCGGCATGGGCGCGGGCGGCCCGGCCGCGCAGGGCACGACCGATCCGAGCGACGCCTCGGGGCTGCTGGAGCCCGAGGGCGAGCCGTGGACCGGTGAACCCGGGGTGCCCGACGAGATCGTCGGGGGCGCCGGAGCGGGCGGCGAGGGCCTCGCGCTGCCGGACCCCACCGAGGGAATGATGATCGGCTCGGACGGACTGCCCATCGCGCCGCAGCCGACGGCGGCCCCCGTGGAGCCCCTCGCGGAGACCGGGGACGCCGATGCCGCCTGGGCGGACGAGGCCGGGGCCGGGGAGACGGGTGCCGTCGCGGCGGGCGAGGCCGCGCCCGCGATGCCCGGCATGCTGCCCGGCGCGGGCGCCCCCTCCAACGGGGCGCGGGACGAGCGGTCGGACGCCTCCGGTCTGCTGACTCCCGACGCGGACGCCTGGACGCCGGAGGCGGAGGCCGACGGCGAGCGTCCGGTGGTGTCGGCCCAAGAGGGCGTGGGCGAGGGCGCGTTGCCCGCCACCCTGCTCGGAGCGGCGGCGGGAGCGACCGCCGCGGCGGTGGCCGCGACCGCCCTCGGCGCCGCTGCGGCGGGTGCCGCGGAGGAGTCCGCCGAACGACGGCATCGGCGCCGGGACGAGGACGACGCGGCGGCACTGGTCGTGCTTCCGGTGGGCGGTGAGGGCACCGCGCGGCCGCTCGACGCGGGCGACCCGGACGTGCCGGACGTGCCGGACGATCCCGAACTCCTAGACGATCACGTGGCGTTGACGCCCGCCACCGGTGCCGAGGCGGAGGCGGAGGACACGGCGGCCTGGGACAGCGCGGGAGCGGCGTTCGTACCGCTGCTGTGGTCCGTGCCGACCGAGGACGAGGAGGAGGTCCTCGCACCCGGCTACGCGACGGAGGACGCCGGCACCTGGACCGGCGAGGCCGGTGCCACGGCGGAGGAGGCGGACGGACCCCGGCTCTCCACCTGGCGCCCCAACCGGTCCGGGGCCGCGGGACCCGGCGAGATGGTCATCCCGGCCGTCCCGCTGCGCTCGTTCGCCGGCGACCCCTCGGAACTCACCGCCGAACTGCCCCCGCAGGAGGCGGCGTTGGAGGAGGCGGAAGCCGAGGAGGAACTGGCGCAGCCGTCCCGGGGCATCGCCGACCTGCTGGTCCAGGAGGGCGACACCTGGGGCACGGCGGCCTCCGACGGCTCCGGGGCGGTGCTGTGACCGCCCCCGGCACCCGGCGGCGCTCCGCCACCCGTCGGCCGTCCGCCACCCGTCGGCCGTCCGCCACCCGGCGCCGTCCCGCCGCCGCACCATCGCACGACGCAAGGAGACTCGGATGAGCAGCCCCTACGACCAGGAGATAGAGGACCTGCTGGCGCTGTACCGCAAGCAGCGCACGGAGGCCGTCGAGACACGGCGCCGGATCAACGAGGTGACCGGCACGGCGACCGCCCCCCGGCAGTCCGTCAAGGCGACCGTGAACGCGCAGGGCGAGGTCACCGCGATCGAGTTTCCCACCGGCGCCTACCACCGGATGGCGCCGAAGGAACTCTCCGACGCGCTGCTGTCCACCATCCGCCAGGCCCGCGCCAACGCGCTGGAGGCCGTCGCCGAGGTCGGCTCGCACGGCCTGCCGGCCGGGGTGCGGCTCACCGACCTGATCGAGGGCAGGGTCGACGCCACGGAACTGCTCGCGGAGGAACCGGCCATGCCCGACCAGGTGCGCGAGTATCTCGCCGAGGGGCGGCCGGACGTACGACGCGGTGACGGCCGATGACGCCCCGCACCGCACCCCACGACGACCACCGGATCCAGGGAGGAACGCATGGCTGACGGCGAGTTCTACGTCGACACCGACGGGCTGCGCAACCAGCTGCCGTACGTACAGCAACTGGCGGCGCGGTTCCGGGACATCGGCAAGGGCCTGGAGGGGCGCCTTTCCGAGCTGGGCGACTGCTGGGGCGACGACGCCACCGGGAAGCAGTTCTACGAGCAGTACGCCACGCCCCACAAACAGATCATCGACAGCACCGGGCAGATGGGCCAGCTGGTCGACAGCATGCACGACGGCATCCGCACGATGGCCGTCAATCTCGAACGCATGGAGGACCAGAACGTCGAGGCGACCCGGCGGCTGCACACCGCCGCCGAGGTCCAGCCCACCGAGACACGGGTGAAGAACACCAAGTCATGAGCATCGAACTGCCCCCGGAACTGGGCTGGGTCGCCAAGCTGGCCGTCGGACAGGACTGGCCCAAGGGTGACGAGGACAAACTGCGCAGCCTGGGCGCGGCGTGGGACGACGCCGCGCGCCAGCTCACCGCCATCAGCCGGGAGATCGACCCGGCGACCAGCGGTGTGCTGCACAGTGTCGGCGGCCAGGTCGCCGACGAGTTCACCGCCTTCACCCAGCAGTTGAAGTCCAACATCCCCGACATGGCCGATGCGGCGGGGCAGTTGGGCGAGCTGGGCCGGAACACGGGGTTGCAGGTCGAGTACGCCAAGTACATGATCATCGCCCAGCTGGTGTGGCTGGCGGTCGAGATCGCCGAACTCGCCTTCTGGGCGCCGGAGGCGATCCCGGCCCTGGTCACCGGTGTGCGGATGATCGTCAAGATGCTGCTGAAGCGGCTGCTGATCTCGATCGCCACCGGTGTCGGGTTCATGGTGGGCATGGACGCGGTGATCCAGGGGATCCAGTTCCTCAAGGGCGACCGCACCAAGTGGGACACCGCCGCCACGCTCCAGGCCCTGGAGGGCGGCGCGATCGGCGGTGCGATCGGCGGGCTCTTCTCCGGGGCGGGCTCGGCCTTCGCGCCGAAGTTCGCGTCCTCGCTGCTCGGCAAGGGCATCATCGGCGGTGCGTCCAGCATCGTCACCACCGAGGTGATGTCCGAGATCTTCGGCGGCGAGAACGACATGGGGTCCGCGCTGACCTCGGGCATCATCGGCGCGATGGGCGGCGGCGGGGGCAAGCGGCGGTTCGGCGGCGGCGAGCACACCGAGGTCCACACGCCCGACATCCATCTGCCGTCCGAGCCCGACCTCCACCTGCCGAAGCTGTCCCTCGACGGCGACGGCCCGCATCTGCCCGGCGCGGAGGACTTCGACACCAAGGGGCTGGGGTCGGGGCGGGGGGAGAAGGGCGCGGGCACCGGCAGCGGCATCGGTTCCGTCAAGTCGCTGGACACGGGTGGTAGTCGTACCGGCGAGAAGAGCGGCGACACCGGCGACAGTACGTCGCACGCCGCCCCGCACAGCACGGTCACCGAGTCCGAGGGCCCGGTCACCGGCGCCGCCCAGAAGACGACACCGCACATCGCCACGGAGTCCACCGGGTCCACCCGGACCACCGAGACCAACCGGACCGCCGAGTCCCACCTGTCCACCGAGACCAACCGGACCACGGAGACCGACCTGTCCACCGAGTCCGACCGGACCGCCGAGTCCGACCGGACCGCCGAGTCCACCGGGTCCACCCGGTCGACCGGCACCACCACGTCCATCGGCACCACCACGTCCACCGGCCCCACCCGGCAGACCAGCTCCACCACATCCGCCGACCCCACCGGCGCCCCCACGTCCCACCGCTCCCCCACGACGGACTACGGCCGGGACGAGGTCGCCCCCCGGGCACCCCGCGCCCAGTCGCCCACCGGCGAGAACCAGGCCCCGACGGCCGGCGGCCAGAACGGGTCTCCCACGGACGGCGGCCAGCACCAGACCCCGACCATCGGCGGGCACAACCAGTCACCGACGACCTCCGAGCCGCACCAGTCCCCCACGATCACCGAGTCCCATCAGTCCCCGACGACCATCGAGTCCCATCAGCCCCCCACGACCACCGAATCCCGCCAGTCCCCCACCATCACCGAGTCCCACCCGTCCCCGACGACCGAGCACACGCCCGTCTTCCCGGACGTCCCCCGGCACGAGCCCGGTACGACGCCGCACGTGGACACCGAGTCCACGGCCCCCGACGCGCATGTCACCGAGCAGCTGCACCAGCTGAACTCCGTCACCGTGCCCACCCATGACCCGAACCCGCTCCACCAGGCGCCGACACCCCCGACGGCCCGGCCCGTCGCGCCCGACGCCGGGATACGGCAGCGCGTGTCGGACCTGGACCGGGCCGCGCGGGCCGCCGGGATGTCCGAGGCGGACCGCTCGGCGTACACCCGTGCCGTGGAGCAGGCCGCCGCGTCCGGCGACTGGCAGCGCGCCGGGGAGCACCTGTCGGACTTCCGGACCCATGTCGAGACGCGTACCACCCAGCAGCGCTACGACGCGTTCCACGCGCACGCGCAGGGCGGCTTCGACCGGCTGACCGACTTCACCGGGTCCAGGCAGGAGTGGCAGAGCAGGGTCGACGCGGTCGAACAGGCCCACCGCTCCGGGGACTCCGAGCTGCTGGACAGCAGGCTCAACGAGTACTCGTCGTACGTCGAGAACCATGTCCCCGCCGAGTCGCTGACCGGGAACGACACCCCGCGCCCCTTCCACCAGGACGTGGAGGACCTGCGGCAGCGCCTCGCCCTGACCACCGACCAGCCCACCGCCGACCGGCTGCGCGAACAGCTGGACTCGACCCGCCAGGACGCCGAACTGCACGACCGGCTGGTCCAGTTGCGGCCCACCTCGGACCCCGAGACCACCGCGCTGTACGACCGCCTCGACAGCGCCCGCACCCCGGACGAGGCGAACCAGGCCCTGCACGACCTGGAACAGCACCGCGAGGACCAGCAGCTCCAGCAGCGTCTCGATCACCTGAAATCGGACGAGCCGACGCCCGACCGGCCCCCGACACCGGGCAGCGAAGCCGATCTCCGCCGGCGGCTCGACGCCCTCAACGACGGCGCGGACGAGCACGAACGCGAGCTGCGCGAGCAGGTGGACCGCGCGGCCACCGAGCAGGAGGCCGAGCGGGCCCTGCGCGACCTGCACGAGTACCGCACGGATCAGCAGCTCCAACAGCGCATGGACCGGCTGAAGTCCGACACCCCCGACCGCCCCTCCGAGCGCGAACTGCGCGAACGCCTCGACGCCCTGCACGACGGCGAGGACGACCCCCGCGCCGCCGAGCTGCGCCGCCGCGCCCAGGACGCGGCGACCGAGCCCGAGGCGAGGGCGGCCTTCGACAAGCTCGACCAGCATCTGCGCCAACGCGAGCTGGACCGCCAGGACCAGGTACGCGAACTCGGCGACCGACTGGAGCAGTTGCGGGAGCAGCACACCGAGCAGCTGCTCGGTGTGCGCGACGGCGCGCCCGAGGAGACGTCCCGTCAGATCGAGGACATCCGCACGGAGTTGTCCTCCCACCTGACGTACGACGAACGCACCAGCACCCTCCGGCAGGAGCTGACCCGTCCGGCCGTCGCCCCCGAGTCCCCCGGCCACCTCGACCGCATCACCACCGGGACCGAAGAGCACTCGAAGACCGCCGACGAGACCACGCCCGCGTCCGGCGACGGCGACGCTCTCAAGGTCCCCGCGGATCACACCCCGAGCACCGACTCCGACGGTTCCGCCGATTCCACGAATTCCACCGGTTCCACCGCCCACCGGACGAATCCGGCCCCCGCGCCGCAGCAGCCCGTTCCTCAACCCCATCAGCAGCCTCACGAGCAGCCCCAGCACCAGCCGCAGGAGGACCAGCAGCTCCAGGCGCGCAGGGATCAGCCGCAGGAGGACCCGAACCACCCCTCCCGGCAGCCCGTCCCCGGCACCGAGGGCCTGGACGACCTGCGCCGGCTGGCCGGCACCAACGGCCCCTCGGGGCCGCCGCCCCGGATGCGGCTCGACCGCACCCCGCGCTATGTGGTGCGGTCCGGCTTCGACCAGCGGCGCTTCACGGTGGGCGACACGTCGTACACCGATCTCACCGTACGGGTGGCGCTGCGGGACGACGGTTCGGGCGCGCATGACGTCGACGACACCTGGAGCCGGGCGCAGGAGGGCGTGCAGCGGTACTTCAACGACCCCCGGTACACGCTGCCAGGCGGCGACCGCCTGCATGTCACCCTGGAGCGCGTCGGCCCGGACGAAAAGCCGCATCTGACCGTCGACCTGGTGGGCGCGGGCCACGACATGGACCAGCGCAACTGGGCGCCGGGTGCCCGGCCGGTCGAGTACGCGCACGAGATCTCCCACCAGCTGGGGCTGCGCGACGAGTACGCCGACGAGACCGCGCCGCAGCGCCCGCACATCCTCGGCAGCCTGCCGGGCGACGTCCACCGGGACCCGGAGCACGAGGGGCTCCCGCACGGCGGGCTGCGCGACCGCCACCTCAAGCTTCTCGGTGCCCTGACGACGGGCCATGACGACCTGCTCGCCCAGCAGGGCGGGGGCCGCCACCCCCGGCACGAGGACACCGGGGATGGTTCGGCCTGGCAGCAGGCGCGGGCCGAGGCGCCGGCGGTTCCCCGGGAGCACGCCTGGGTGGATCCGGTGTCCGACCCGACCCGGCAGCCCGAGCCCAAGCCGGGCGAGGTCGACGCGCACACCGCGCGGGAGACGTACGGCATGCCGGAGAAGAACTTCAAGGGGTTCCGGCAGATCGCCCGCGAGAAGAACCTCGTCATCGACGTCCGCCCCACCAACCCGACCGCACCGAAGTGGCTCGAAGCCGGAGCCATGGCCAAACCGCAGGACATCAAGGCGAAGACCATCAACGAGGCCGACGTCCACCTCGGCGCCGACCCGAAGACCATCGGACTCGTCGGGTACTTCAAGCCCAGGACCCCCGACCGGGCCACCGTCCCGGAGGGGGACTGGGACAAGGTCCTGTCCCGCTACAACCAGCGCTCCACCGAATACCGCGAACTGAACGCCAAGATGGCGGTGTACGAGGCGGAGCACAAGTTCGCCGTCAAGGACGGCGTGGTCTACGGCGTCGACGACGAGGGCAAGCAGCGGCCCATCACCGGCGACCACGACCTGTTCGACATCTCCACCCCGGGCGGCACCCGCGTCCCGCATCCCCAGCACGACGAACTCATCAAGGAGATGCAGGCCAAGGACATCGCCGTGATGCACGGCGCCCATATGTTCTGGGACCCGCCCTCCCCCTTCAGCAAGACCGTCTTCGACAAGATCGTGGGATCGCACGAGGGCCCGGGCGGCGAGCCGCTGCTGCGTTTCCGGCCGGAGAACAAGCACGCCGAGCTCACCTGGACCAAGCCGCTCAAGGACGGTGAGGTCAACTCGTACACCGCGCGGCACACTTACGGCATCCCGGAGAAGAACTTCAAGGGGTTCCGGCAGATCGCCCGCGAGAAGAACCTCGTCATCGACGTCCGCCCCACCAACTCCACGGCACCGAAGTGGCTGGACGCCGGGGCCATGGCCAAACCGCAGGACATCAAGGCGAAGACGATCAGCGAGGCGGACATCCACCTCGGCGCCGACCCCAAGAACATCGGGCTCGTCGGCTACTTCAAGCCCACGATGCCGGAGAAGAGCGCCGTTCCGGAGAAGGACTGGGACAAGGTCCTCTCCCGTTACAACCAGCGCTCCGTCGAATACCGCGAACTCGCGGCGAAAATGGAGCTGTTGGCGAAGAAGAACAAGTTCGTGGTGGTCGACGGCGTGGTGCACGGTGTCGGTGAGGACGGTGCGCGGCTGCCCATCACCGGGGACCACGACCTGTTCGACATCTCCACCCCGGGCGGCACCCGGATCCCGCCGGAGGAGCACGATGCGCTGATCAAGGAGATGCAGGCCAAGGACATCGCCGTGATGCACGGCGCGCACATGTTCTGGGACCCGCCCTCCCCCTTCAGCAAGACCGTCTTCGACAAGATCGTCGGCTCCCATCACGGCCCGGACGGCGAGCCGCTGCTCCGCTTCCGCCCCGGCCACGAGAACGCCGAACTCACCTGGACGGAGAAGCCGCAGGAGCAGCCCAAGCCCGAGGAGCCACCGAAGTCCGAGGAGCAGACAAAGACCGAGGAGTCGCCGAAGCCCGAAGACCAGACCAAGACCGAAGAGCCACCCAAGCCCGAAGACCAGACCAAGACCGAAGAGCCACCCAAGCCCGAAGACCAGACCAAGACCGAAGAGCCACCCAAGCCCGAAGACCAGACCAAGACCGAAGAGCCACCCAAGCCCGAAGACCAGACCAAGACCGAAGAGCCACCCAAGCCCGAGGAAGCGCCGAAGCCCGAGGAGAAGCAGCCGGACACCGTCCTGGACGGGCGGCACATCCAGGGACTCGCCGGGAAGAAGATCACCGAGGACCCGGGCCCGAACGCCGTGCGCACCCGCGTGGAGACCCTGCTCGGCGGCCACTCCGGGGACACCTCCGTCACCCAGCGCCTGGACGCGGCTCTCGATCCCGCCAACTTCCGCAAGCAGCACGGGCAGATGGTCAACGGCGGCTGGCGCTTCGCCATGCACGTGGACGGCAAGCCGTACGAGGTCGAGGTGAAGGCGACCGCCTCCGCCTGGCGGCTGGATCCGACGAAGGACGCGGCGAAGGACAACGACGGGGACGGCTTCGACGTGCCCGTGGAGTCGACGCACGAGAGCGCCCCGCGCAAGACGGAGATGACCTCCTCCGAGGCGGGTCTGGAATTCGGGCCGACCATCATCCGGCCCGTCAACCCCCAGCTGTCCGCCCTGATCACGCCGTCCGGCAAGCTGGGCGGCGCCACGCACGGGCGCGAGACCACGGTCAAGTCCTCCGCGCAGACGGCGAACCAGTTCGCCTTCACCGGCAAGACCGACAGCTACACCTCCGACTTCACCTACCAGGTGACGGTCACGGACCACGAGGGCACCCGGCTGACCGCCCCCGGCGCGGACGGCGAGATCAAGGGTCAGGTGCGTGCCGACGTGCCCCGGCCACTGGAGCTGGACAAGGACCGGCCGCGCGCCTGGCAGGGCTGGGACGCCAAGCAGGCCAAGAGCGGCGCCGACCGGCCCGCCTCCGGGCATCCGGTGTCCATCACCGGCCTCGACACGGCCCGTGACGCCGTCTACAGGGCGCTGCCGCGCGAGGCACGCCCCGACGGCACCGCGCACCAGGACATCGAGGACTTCCTCCAGCCCTCGAACGTCATCAACGAGTTCGAGCACGCCTCGGGTCCCGGCCTGCTGTCGAAGCCGCTGACGCTGAGCGACGGCGGCAAGGCCCATCTGCTGCTGACGGTGGAACCGGACGACTCCCGGGCCCTGCACACCGTGGACGACAAGGCGACGCTGGGCTCGAAGTCGACGGGCGAGCACGGTCAGAGCCGTACCGAGAACAGCTCCTGGTCCCTGGGGCTCAGCGGCGGCGCCACCGGAGAGGTGTGGAAGGCCACGGACGGCAGCAAGGAGACCACCTGGCTGACCGGCACGGCCGGCTACACCGGCTCCAGCAACCTCGCCCACGGCGCCAAGGGCAAGAACAGCATCGGCACCGAGTCCAGCCGTGAACACACCGGCAAGGCCGACCTGGTCGCCACGAACGTACGGCTGCGGGTCCAGCTCATCCGGCACCACTTCGCGCCGGGGCCCGACGGCCTGCACTCCACCAGCACCGCGAAGATCGGCGACCACACCCCGCCGCCGTCCGTGAAGCAGCCGGCGCCCGCCCCGGGCGACGTCGTCCTCACCATCGATCCGCAGAACGGCGAGGTGCTGCGCGCCGTCCCGCACGAGCTGCCGCAGGTCACCACCGGTGATCATCCGCAGCTGGAGCCGGCCCGGCTCACCGATCCGGTCGCCGCCCCGCGCACCACGATCCTCGACGTCCCCGGCTCGACCGAGCTGGAGAACCACATCGTGCGGGAGATGCACCGGGACCATCCCGGTGTGCTGCCGCCCCCGGAGGCGATCCGCCCCGGCACCGGCGCCGTGGACCATCCCCGGGTCACGCCCGAGGCATGGGACAACCTGCGCGCGCTGCGGCAGCAGCTCGCGCCCTCCCGGCTGCGCGGCGGCGGCTCCAAGCTGCTGGACGGCACCTACCGGTTCACTCTCAAGGGCCCCCATCTGCCCGGGCGTTCGGGCACCACGCACGAGATCCTCATCAAGGCCGAGCCCGGCAAGGGCGACCACCTGGGCTCGGGGAAGTCGACGACGAAGGCCGTGAACACCCGGACCACCGGGGCCGACAAGTCCGTCACCCGCAGCACCAAGCACGTCGTCAACCTCGCCGGAAACGTGCGCAGTTCACTCGACCACCCGGACGTCACCCGGGGCTTCACCATCGGCAGCCTCGACATCACCGCCCACAACCCCTCCCACGGGCTCACCATGGGCACCGAGACCGAGGTGAAACGGCAGTTCTCCCTGGAGGCGGACACCGACACCTACGGCCACCCGGTGACGTACCACGTCATGGTCGGCGTGGAGGATCCCAAGCAGCCGACCACGCATCTGTCCACGATCGCGCCGTCCCCGCACATGCAGCACATCACGCAGGTGCGGCCCGACGGCCACCTCACGGTCGAGGTCGCGCGCAGCCCGGAGGGGACCGCCGAGAACCCGCCGCCGCGCACCATCCCCAAGGTGGAGGTGCTGCCGCAGCGGCACGCGATCCGCCATGTCACCGCCCCCGACGACTTCCGGGACACCGCGCAGCAGTCGCTGACCAGCGCCTTCCAGAAGAAGAGCGCGGCATCGGCGCTCGCCCGTGTGCCCGAGCTGAAGGACGCCCTGGACGGGCTCACCGACGAGGACCATCTGCGGTCCCTGGTCTCCGCCTCGCACGGCGGCTGGGCCAACAGCGGTGACGAGCAGGTCGGTTCGGGCCGCAACCGCGACACCGTCGGGCTGTCGACGCGTACCAGGCTGAGCAATCTCCACTTCCGCGAGACGCTGCCGGGCGAGGGCAAGCTGGAGATCGAGACCAAGTCCAGCGTGTCCACGCAGGTCGCCGACAAGAACACCCGGGCGTTCAAGGCCGGCGTGGGCTTCGACGCCGGCCGCTTCCCGTCCAAGGACAGCCCCGACGCCGCCCTCCAGGTGCGCGGCGGCTTCAAGGGCAAGGGCGGCGCCGGGCAGAACAGCGGCGAGAACATCAAGCAGAAGATGACGACCTCGCGCAAGGCCGCCTACAAGGGCACCTGGCACGTGTACGAGGCCGACGCGGACGTCACCGTCCAGGGCCGGGTCACCGACGCCAAGGGGAACACCACCCTCGGTGACCCGCAGCACAGCAAGCACCGGGTGCTGGTGCTGCTCTCCGACGACGACGTACGACGGCTCGGCGAGGACGCCTCGAAGGCGCCGGACACCACCGGGACCCGCCAGGCCCCGCTGCTCGCCAAGGGGTTGCTGGGCGGCGCCACCGCCGAGATCCCCCGCTCCGACGAGATCCTCGGCGAGATCGACCGGCAGATCCGCGGCCTCGACAAGGCCTCCGACGTGCCCGAGAGCGCGCTGCCGTTCGCCGACACCTTCTCGCCGGAGAACCTGTCGGCCAACTACGAGGACCTGGTGGGCCGGGGCATCCTCGACTACCACGTGCAGGAGTCCCGCACCCAGCGGGTGATCACCGAGGTCCTGGTGCGGGGCGTCCCGCGGGACGAGTGGGCCGACGAGGGCGACCACTCCACCGGGGACACCACCCGCAAGGTCGGCCTCAGCGAGACCGTCAAGGGCAGCGCGGGGCACAACTGGTCGCTGGGCGCCGACGGCAACTTCCGTATCTCCTACGCCCCGGTGGTCAAGCCCAAGCCCGGCGAGAGCGCCGCCGCCGTCAAGGCCGAGGAGAACAAGTTCGGCCTCGGCAGCGTGGCGTGGGCGCCGTCCGGGGGCGCCGAGGGCAGCCGGACCAAGAGCGCCGAAACCGGGGTCACCACCAAGGTCGAGCACAAGACGTCGAAGTTCGGCGACACCGTGCGGTTCGGCAACCGTATGCGCTTCGAGGTCACCGTGACCCGGCGCACCGAGTACGGCCGCTTCGTCAACCTCGTCAAGCCGCGCCCCGTGGAGCCGACTTGGCGAGTCCACGTCGACGTGCCCAAGTCCCTGACGGAGACCGCCGAACAGGCGGCCGCCCACCGGCAGGAACAGCAGAAGCAGCAGCCGCCGAAGGCGCAGCAGCAAATCCTGGACGGCGGCGGCACGGTCGAGATGCGGCCCCTCGTCCCCAAGGCGGACCGGGACCGCTGGCAGGCGTCGCTGGACTCCGCCCACGACCTGGTGGGCTTCGACAACCACGCCGGGCTGTACGACCGGGCGCAGACGGTGCTCACCACGCCCCGGCCCTGGGGCGACGGCGTGCTGGGCAAGACGGGTGCGGCCCTCTCCTGGGGGCTGGGCTCCGCCGCGACCACGATCGGTCACTGGGCGGGGGCGATGACGCCCGAGGCGGCGACCAAACTGATCGGCTCCTTCGTGTCCGATCCCCGTCTCGACGCCGATCATCCTCTGGTCAGTGAGCAACGCCTGCCGCTGGAACAGCAGTTCTCGCTGCGCCGGGCGCTGGGCTCGGGCACCCTGCCCACGGTCTTCCACCAGCTGAAGGACCCCGCGAACGGCTACCGCACGGTGCCGCTCGGCAGCGACGGCAGGACCGGTGTGGAGGTCCGGCTGGAGCCGACCGGGGACGCGGTGGAGATCTCCACCCGGGACAACGGCAGCGACGAGATCACCGTCGCCACCGAGCACGAGTCGGCCGCGACCGCGAGCAACGGCCTCAACGCGAGCCTGACGCCGCTGGCCGTGCCCGTGACCACCAAGAATCCGAGCGTCGTCGTCCCGCTGCCCACCAACGCCCTGAAGCTGGACCGCGACCAGACCTTCGAGAGCGGCTCGCCGGTGACCCGCGCCCCGGGCGTCCCGACCCGCACCCTCGCGCCCCCGGTCCTGCCGCACGGCAAGACCGCCACCGAGCCGGGCAAGGCCACGCTCAAGGGCGCCCAGGTGCTGATGCGCCAGCCGGTGCGGCTGAGCACGCAGAAGTACGACGAGAACGGCACGTACGGGAACACCGCGCACACGGACGGGCACGTCTACTACTGGACGGCGAAGAAGACCGAGGACGCGACCACGACGACGTCCACGTCCACGTCTACATCCACATCCACGGACACCACCGCTGTCAAGGACAGCTCCACGTCCAAGGACAGCACGGCGACCACGGACGCGACCACGACCACCGACACCAAGCCGGTGAAGGCGCCCGAGGAGACCCAGCAGCAGGACACGACGCACCAGCCGGCCGAGACGCAGAATCCGGTCGAGACGCAGGAGCCGGTCGAGAGCCAGAAGCTCGTCGACACGGACAAGCCGGCCGAGTCGCACGAGTCCATCAAGCCCGCCCAGGAGAAGTCCGAGGACCCCAGGTCCACCGAGGAGACGGCCCAGACCGTCAAGCCCTCCCCGCCGGAAGACCACACCCAGCAGGACCACACCCAGCAGAAGAACGACCACCAGGACCACGACCAGCAGGAGCACACTCAGGAGGAGCACACCCAGCAGGAGCACACCCAGGAGGAGCACACCCAGCTGGACCACACGGCCGAGGACCACACCGCCGACGACCACACCGCCGAAGCCCCGCCCCAGCCCCGCGTCCCCGTCCCCGGTGACGGCCGCTGCCTGCTGTACTCCGTGCTCGCGAGCACCCCGCCCGAGCACTGGCCGAGCGCCCTGCACGGCGGTACGGCCGACCAGGCGCGCGCCCAGCACGGGGCCGTCGTGCACCAGATCCGCACCCAGCGGGGCCCCGTCGGCGCCGACACCGCGCTGGGCCGGGCCGCCCGCAACCTGCACCAGATGGTGCTGGACCGGGTGCGGAACTCCCGTCCGCAGGATCTGCCCTTCGACGTCACGGAGTTGTACCGCCGCAGCCAGGAGAACCGGCTGCGGCAGACTCTCCGGACCGAGTCCTACGAGCAGTTGCAGCAGCGGCTGCACGACGCCGGTGTGGACCACGTCACCTCGCCCGACTGGCTCAGCCCGCGGGCGCTGCGCACCCTCTATGTCGGCGCGCGGGCCCAGGAGTTCACGGCCCCTCCCCATCAACTCTCCGCGCAGGAAGCCGCCGACCGCGCGGCGGCCGAGGTGCCCGAGACCACGGACGCGCAGGGCCGCTGGCAGCTGGGCGACACCGCCCTCGCCCCGCATGCCCAGTTCGCGTACCTCGCCACCCACTCCGAGCCGCTGAGCCTGGACTACGTCGACGACCACGGCCGTCTGGTCGGCGCCGTCGTGGACACCGCGCTGCACCAGCCGCTCACCCCGGCCGAACACCGGGCGCTGATCCGGGCCGTGCAGAACTGGGTGCCGGGCAACGACGCGTGGAACACCGACGAGGGCGAGATGTTCCCCGGCCTCGTCGCGCACACCCTCGGCATCCGGCTGCGTACGTTCCAGGCGACCGGCGACGGCACGGCCCATCTGCGCACGGTGGGTCCGCAGGGCGGCGACCGCACGGTCGACGTGTACTACAACGGCCGTAACCACTACGACGCCAGCCGCACCCCGGACCACCCCTCCGGCCAGAGCACCACCACCGCACCGCCGAAGGCCAAGCCGCCGTTCTCCGACGAGGCCGCGCCGAAGGCACCGAAGGCCCCCGCCACCACCGCGCACACCACCACCGCCTCCACGGCCACCCCGCACACGGCTACCGCGCACACGGCCAGTACGTCGACCGCCCCGCGCCGCCCCCTCGACCGCACCCCCCGCTTCGTCGTCCGCTCCGCCTTCGACGCCCGCGCGTTCCGCGTCGGCGACACCAAGGTCACCGATCTGACCGTGCGGGTCGCCTTCCGGGACGGCTCGGGACACGACCCGGGCACCGCCTGGCAGCGGCTCCGGCAGGGCGCCGAGGAGTTCTACAACCGCCCCGACCACCGCCTCCCCGACGGCAGCCTGCTGCATGTGACGGTGGAGCGCGTGCCCGTGGACGCCGACCCCCACCTGGTGGTCGACCTCGCGGGCCACGACCGCCCGATGGACCAGCGCACCTGGTGGCCGGACGCCGAACCCGTCGCCTACGCCCATGAGTTGGGCCACCAGCTCGGGCTGCGCGACGAGTACCGCGAGGACGACGAGGGCTCGGGCCGGGCGCAGGTGGCGGGCAGTCTGCTCGGCGACTTCCACCGGCCCGCGCCGGACGGCCTCGCCCAGGGCGGGCTGCGCGGCCGCCACCTCCAGCTGCTCGGGGCGCTCGTCGGCGACGTACCCGAGTCCGTCCCCCGCGCCGGCGGGGAGCCGCCGCACACGGTCCCCTCGGACACGGTCCCGTCGGAGCAGGATCCCCGCTGGCAGCAGGCCCGTACGGACGCCGAGCCGGTGACCAGGCGCCATGTCTGGGTCGACCCGGTGACCGATCCCCGGCGCGACTTCGCCGAGGAGGAGCACACCTCCCAGGACCCGCGCATGCCGCGGTCCGAGAGTTACGGGGAGCGCGGCGACGAGGAGGAGACGGACTGGTCGGAGATCCTCCAGGAGTACACGCAGGAACGCCGGAGCGAGTACGCGTGGCTGGACGGGCTGTACGGCGACACGCTCGACCAGGATTCGTACGACCGCGCCCATGACGCCCTGCTCACCCTCCAGTCGATGGATCTGGCGCACCCGGTGCCGGACGCGGAGCACCGGCCGCATCTGGAGCTGCTGGCCGAACAGGTGCTGCATCTGGACGGGGCGCCGAGCGCGGACGACTACCGGTACCTGCTGGCCCTCACCGCGCACGCCGGGCCCGAGTCGACGCGGGACGCCGCCGCGCTCGGCGCGCACTTCCTGGCCACCGAGCACGGCGCGCTCGACAATCACACCGCGCTGGTCGACTCCTTCGGACATGTCACGGGCCGCGACTGGACGGGGGCGCGGGCGGTGCCGCCGGACCTGACGAGCTACACGGTGTCCGGGCCGGGCGGGGAGTCCGCCGAGCACGCGGCGCCCTGGCGGGAGCCGTACGTGGTGACCGCTCTGGGCACGCCAGGGGACGGGCTGTCCTTGCAGATGGGCGGCCGGACGATCCAGGTGTCCGGTCCGGCGGAGTTCGCCGAACTCGTCGCCCGCGACCCGCTGCGCGGCCCGGACCAGGACATCCTGCTGCTGGTCTCGCACGCGCAGGACCAGGGCCTCGCGCAGCTGGTGGCGGACCGGGCCGGTACGGCGGTGTGGTCGACCGGCGCCGAGGTGCGCCCCACTCTCGACTGGCGCACCGGCACCGAACGCCTCGACCTGAGCGGCGGGGACGGCGGCTGGTCGCTGCATCTGGGCAGTGCGCGCGGGCCGCTTGACCTGTTCGACGCCCCTCCCCCGGAGCACGACCCGGGCAGCCCCGACTACGCGGCCAAGCTGCTCCCGCACCCGGGTGATCACGGCTCGCCCCTGACCCCGGAGAACCTGCTGGACCGGCTGGGCGCCCACCCGCTGACGACCAGCGACTACGAAGTGATCGGAGCCGGACCCGGCACGACGCTGTTCGAGGAGCCGACCGGCATGCGGCAGACCGGCTTCGACTACGGCCCGGCCGACACCGGTGACGTGCCCCGGCTGATCGTGCCGACGCAGGGCCACCAGCAGACCCTGGTGAGCCAGCATCCGCCGCTCCATGTGTCCGGTGACCTCTCGCTGGCACACCGTCAAGGCGGTTACGGCCAGCAGGTGTTCGCCTCCCCGAAGGCGATCGAATCGGCCAACCACCAACTGGCCCTCGCGGGCAGCCTGGTGCGGCTGAAGGCCGACACGGTCAGGCTGCGGGTCGGTGACGGCCAGGGCGGTCACCGCGAACTGCTGCGTGTCACCCCGCAGTTCCTCACCCGGTCCGGGAAGTCGGAGGAGGAGATCTGCCGGGACTTCGCCCAGATGGTCTCGGGCAATGTCGCCGCCTCGCACGTGGTCTTCCGGGGTCCGGACGGCACCGGGCTCGCCAAGGCGCCGATCAACGCGCTGGGCCGTACCGAGGTCACCGGCATCCACCATCTCGCCGAGTCCCTCACCCTGGTCGCCGACGGTGAGCGGTCCGAGGCGCTGGATCCCTCGTGGGCGGCCCGGCAGGTGGGCCGGGACGACCGGTTCATCGCCGAGAGCGACGGCCCCGCCCCGGGCAAGTCCTATGGCAGCGCCCTGAGTTACGACCCGCTGGACAATCCGCGCCGTGACGTGCTGTCGGCCGCCGCGCGCGAGATCGGCATCAACGAGCACGCCTGGGCGAAGATCGGCGAGGCGTATCTCGTGCACTCGATCAACGCCGTCGACGAGAACGGCGTGCCGAGCCTGGCGCACAACTACGCCAAGCCGAGCGAGCCGGACCACAGCCACTTCGGCTACCACTTCGCCGCCGTCGTGCTCGCCAGTGAGGACGGCAAGCACCAGATCACACTGGAGAACTTCGCCCGCCGCGCCCATGTGGCCGCCATCGTGAAGTCGGCCGTGGCCCGGAACCTCCGGCACGCCACCCCGGACGGCGTCCACAAGCTGCACGAGGCCATCGGCGACGAGCTGGACAGCGCGCGCACGGGCGCGGCGGACGAGGCGCAGGTCAAGCGGCTGGAACGCCATCTGGCCCTCGCGGACGCCCTCGGCAGGGCGGTGGACGCGCGGGAGGCCCGCGACGCGATCCCCCAGCACGGCCCGGGGCGCGCCGACGCCGACGCCGCGTACGAGAAGGCGGTCAAGGTGGCCGAGGCGCGGATGAAGCAGGCGTCCGAGCTGACCAAGGGCAGCGACCTGTGGCACTTCCGGATGTTCTCCCAGCGGCCCGGCGAGTCCATGCACGAGGTCAGCGCGGACCTGCTGACCTCCGCCCCCTCGGCCGAGGCCAACCCGCTGACCTCCGTCATCGTGCACGGCCACCGGCTGCCGCAGGTGGACATCGGGTTCCGCGAGGGCTCCCGGCAGATCAGCCGGGACGAGGGCCGCAAGCTCAACTACGTGGCCGAACTGGCGACCCGCGCCGGGCTGTGGAACCACCACAACGGTCTGCCGCTGCCCCGGATCACCGTGACCGGGCGCGGCAACGCCCGCCGACCCACGCTCGGCGGGGTCCTGCCCGAGGCCGCGCGGCAGCGGGCCGAGGCCGTGCACGGGGAGCTGCGGGACCGGCTCGACCGGTATCTCATCAACTACCAGCACGGCATCGCGCAGCGGCGGCTGACCGCGGCCGACTTCCCGGTCGCGGTCTCCACCGAGCACCCCACGCCGGGCGGCGACCGGGAGCAGGGCCGCCGTACGACGGTCGCGGTGCACGACCCCCGGCCGCGGGACACCACCGCCGACCCCACCACGGCCCCACCCTCGCCCTCGTCCTCGTCCGAGGCGGCACCCCGGGCGCCCCGGGCCCCCCGGACGGAGCACCGGCCCACCGAGCAGCCGCAGCCGGCCCCGGTACGGCCGCACCGGCCGGCGGAGCAGCCGTCGGCCCAGCCGCACCACCCGGCCACGGCGCCCGCACCGGCACCGGCAACCACCCCGGCGGCCCCGCCCCCGTCGTCGTACCGCAGTGAACGCCTCACCATCGGCGGGGTGGAGTTCGCGGACGGCTCGGTGGAGCTGTCGGGAGCGCGGCGGGAGACGGTGCACCGGCTGGCCGCCGAGGTGGCCTGGGCCGCGGTGGCGAACACGCGTGCGGGTTTCCCGCCGCCCCGGGTCGTGGTCGTCGGCCACGCCAACGGGATGCGCGGCGGTCTCCCCCACTTCGGGGAGGCGCTGCGGCGCGGGCAGGCGCGCGCGGACGGGGTGGCGGAGGTGTTCCGCTCGGCGCTCGCCACGCACCTGGCGCGGCTCCAGGCCGACGGGGACGCCGTCACGCTCCTGGCGGACATCGAGGTCACCACCCGTTCCGAGGGCAACGCACCGCCGCTCGGCGCCCCCTCGGACCCGGACGCGACGGCCGCGCGCCGGCAGGCGTTCGTCGTGGTCGAGCTGCCCCGGCCGGGGGGAGGTGACGCACGGTGAGCGCGCCCGTTCCGCGCCACGACGCGCCCCGCCGGGGCCGGTTCGGGCGGTGTGCGGCCGGGCAGAATGCCGCAGCGCACATGACCTTCACGGCCACAAGGCCGATACTGAGGTGCAAGGCTCCGACCACCTATCCGGTCCCACCCGGCCTGAGCAGGGCGAACGCCGGTCAGGGACCACCTGCTGAGCTTTCTGGGAGACGGGCATGAAGATGTTGATCAACGTGCCGGAGACCGTCGTGGCGGACGCGCTGCGCGGGATGGCCGCCGCGCATCCGGATCTGACGGTGGACGTGGAGAACCGGGTGATCGTCCGCCGGGACGCCCCGGTGCACGGACAGGTCGCCCTGGTCTCCGGTGGCGGGTCGGGGCACGAGCCGCTGCACGGCGGGTTCGTCGGTCCCGGCATGCTCTCCGCCGCCTGTCCGGGTGAGGTGTTCACCTCGCCGGTGCCCGACCAGATGGTGCGCGCGGCGGCGGCCGTGGACAGCGGCGCCGGGGTGCTGTTCGTGGTGAAGAACTACACCGGTGACGTGCTCAACTTCGACATGGCGGCGGAGCTGGCCGAGGACGAGGGCATACAGGTCGCCAAGGTGCTGGTGAACGATGACGTGGCGGTCACCGACAGCCTCTTCACGGCGGGCCGGCGCGGCACCGGGGCGACGCTGTTCGTGGAGAAGATCGCGGGCGCGGCGGCGGCCGAGGGCCGGCCGCTGGAGCAGGTGGAGGCGATGGCCCGCCGGGTCAACGAGAGCTCCCGCAGCTTCGGCGTGGCGCTGAGCGCCGTCACCACTCCGGCGAAGGGCAGCCCCACCTTCGATCTGCCGGACGGCGAACTGGAGTTGGGCATCGGCATCCACGGGGAGCCGGGCCGGGAGCGGCGGCCGATGATGACCTCCGGGGAGATCGCGGACTTCGCGGTGCACGCGATCCTGGAGGACATGTCCCCGCACAACCCGGTGCTCCTACTGGTCAACGGCATGGGCGCCACGCCGCTGCTGGAGCTGTACGGCTTCAACGCCGAGGTGCAGCGGGTACTGGCCGAGCGCGGGGTCGCCGTGGTGCGCACCCTGGTCGGCAACTACGTCACTTCCCTGGACATGGCGGGCGCCTCGGTGACGCTGTGCCAGGTCGACGAGGAGATGCTCGGGTTGTGGGACGCGCCGGTGCGCACCCCGGCATTGCGCTGGGGGATGTGATACGGCGGTACACGTCTCAACGCCCTTAACTATGCTGGGAGGTCCAGTGCTCGACGCCGACTTCTTCCGCCGTTGGATGACGGCGACCGCAGCGTCCGTCGACCGCGAGGCGGAACGGCTCACCGCCCTCGACGCGGCCATCGGGGACGCCGATCACGGCAGCAACATGCGGCGCGGGTTCACGGCCGTGCAGGCGGAGCTGGACAAGGAGACGCCGGGTACCCCGGGTGCCGTGCTGATGCTCGCCGGGCGCCTGCTGATCTCGACGGTCGGCGGCGCCTCGGGGCCGCTGTACGGCACGTTGCTGCGCCGCACCGGCAAGGCGCTCGGGGAGGCCCCGGAGGTCACCGAGGAGCAGTTCGCCGAGGCGCTGCGGACGGGGGTGCAGGGGGTGATGAAGCTCGGCGGGGCGGCCGCGGGCGACAAGACCATGGTCGATGCCCTGCTGCCGGCCGTGGACGCGCTCGGCGACGGTTTCGCCGCCGCCCGCGCCGCCGCCGAGCAGGGCGCGGAGGCGACCGTCCCGCTGCTGGCCCACAAGGGCCGGGCGAGTTATCTGGGCGAGCGCAGCGTCGGGCACCAGGATCCGGGTGCGACGTCGTCGGCGCTGCTGATGGCCGCGCTGGCCGAGACCGCGGAGGGCTGACGTGAGCGAGGAGAAGCTGGTCGGGATCGTGCTGGTGTCGCACAGCGCGGAGGTGGCCGCCTCGGTCGCCGCGCTGGCCAAGGGGCTCGCGGGCGGGGCCGCCGCGGTGCCGGTGGCCCCGGCGGGCGGCACGGAGGGCGGTGGGCTCGGCACCAGCGCCGAGCTGATCTCCGCCGCGGCGGCCTCCGTCGACCGGGGCGCGGGGGTCGCGGTCCTCACCGACCTCGGCAGCGCCGTACTGACGGTGAAGGCGCTGCTCGCCGAGGACGAACTGCCCGAGGACACCCGGCTGGTGGACGCCCCGTTCCTCGAAGGGGCGGTGGCCGCGGTGGTGACGGCCTCCACGGGCGCCGACCTGGCCGCGGTGGAGGCCGCCGCGACGGAGGCGTACGACTACCGCAAGGTGTGACACGCTCTCAAGGCACCGGTGCGGCTGGTCAGTTGTCGGTCACGAACTGCCGGGCCAGCCGCTCCCCCATCATCACCGCCGCCTGGTGGTCCTCGATGGGGACCGCCTTGGAGTCCTTGAAGACGATGTAGGTGACCCCGGAGGGCACCCCGCCGTCGCTGGGTCCGGCGGGGATGCCGAGGCCCCGCGCGGTGGCGTAGGAGGCCTCGCCGATGAGGTCGCTCGGGCCGGTGTCGCCGACGACCGCGTACTGCACCCGGTCCTGGTAGACGACGGCGGCGACGGAACCGCCCCGCACCCCGCTCGCGGCCGGGCTCCAGCGGCTGCTCGCGGCCGGTACGACGATGTAGGGCAGGGTCTCCGCGTTCAGCGGCCGCCCGTCGGACTGCACATAGGCGGTACCGGGCGAGTACAGCGGGTCGGTCTGGCTGTTGCAGTGGGCCGTCGCCTGGCCGTCGCAGTCGATGTCGAGGTCGGCCCTCCAGAAGACGGCGCCCTGGGCGCCGCAGACGGGCACCGTCGCGGGGCTGTCCGCGTCGGTGCGGTAGCGGCCGGCGGAGATCTGGGCGCAGGTGCCGACCTTGGCCAGCAGATCGGCGGCGGTCACGGCGCCCTCGGCGCGGTCCGGGGCGGTCCCGGCGTCCGTGCGGGGCGGGGCGGTGCTGGTCCTGCCCCGGCTCGGGGTGGTGGCGGCCCGCTCGGGGCGCGCGACGGCAGGAACGTCTCTGCTGGCGGCGGGCGCCGGGCCCGCGCCGCGTCCGGCGCCCGGATCGGCGCCGTCGCCATGGGCCGCGGTCCGCGCCTCGGGCGGAAGGGCCGCGGCCGCGCCGGGCAGCGTGGCGGGGGCGATCAGGGCGACACCGGCCGCGGCCAGCGTCAGCGTCGGAACACGCACACGCACGATGCGGAACCCTCTCCTCGGGGACATGTCGAGGCCACTGTGGTCCGCGGCCCGGACACCCGTCCGCCCGGGCCACCCCGAAGCGACCGGATGGAGCACGCTTCTGACAACCCATGAGGGAATAATTTCGGCATTTGGTGCACAAAGCGCATAAACGGAAGTAGGTGCGCAGGGACAACAGGGGCCGGGGACCCGGACCGGCCTCGGTCCAGACCCCCCGGCCGCCCGCGCCGGCGCGGATTCGGCGACGACAGCGTTTCCGCGCCAGGGGCATGAACTCCCGCTCTCTCGCAGGAAGTTCAGCCGTAGGGAGGTTCAGCATACGTAACTTCCGGGCGTGCTCCGCAACGGCCTCTTGCCGTCGGCGCACCGGCCGGTCCATATTGGTCCGGACCATTGCCGGGGCCGTCGATGTGCCGAACTCATCATCGAATGCCGAACAGCCGTGGAGGCAGAACCGTGCGACGCGTTCCCCTTCCGCTCGTGCTGGTCGCCGGAGCCCTGCTGCTCCTCGCGTCCTGCGGCCTCGGCCGGGCCGACGACGGCGACGAGGGCCGGATGCCGGGCGCCCCGACCGGGGTCACCGCCCAGGCGGGCAGCGCCACCACCGTGCATGTGATGTGGAACGCGGTGCCCGACGACAGCCCCGGCATCCGCTCCTACGAGGTGTACCGGGGCGGCACCAAGGCGGCCGAGGTGCCCGGCGCCGAGCGCATGGTGGACGTCATCGGGCTCAGCCCGTCCACCGCGTACGCCTTCACCGTGCGCGCCCGGGACAAGGCCGGGCGCCTGGGACCGCCGAGCCGGACGGTACGGGCCCGCACCCCCGCCCGGGTCGCGGCCGACCGCTCGGCACCTTCCCGCCCCGGCACGCCCACCGGGCATCCCGTCGGCAGCCGCGAGGTCCAGCTGGCGTGGGGCGCCGCCCGGGACGACCGGGGCGTGGTGTCGTACGACATCGAGCAGGGCGGGGTCCAGATCCACAGCGTGGGCGGGACGCAGACCTCGACGGTCGTCACCGGGCTGCGCCCCGGCACCCGGTACGTGTTCACGGTGCGGGCCCGGGACGCGGCCGACAACCTCTCCCCCGCGAGCGCGCCGGTGCGTCTGACCACCCCGGGCACCGACGACGGCCGGGCGACCGCGCCGACCGGCTTCACCGCCGCGACCCACCGCACGGACGGCGCCTACTACCTGGACCTGGCCTGGGACCCGCCGGACACCGACGGGGTGATCACCGAGTACTCGATCCGGCTGGACGGCACCACCACGACCTCGCTGGAATGGGGCGGCAACCCGCCGCGCGGCCGGGCGCGCTACAGCTTCTACCTGGGCCGCACCGCCGGGGAGGAGCACCGGGTGCGGCTGCGGGCCCGGCTGCCGGACGGCACCTGGGGCGGCTGGTCGGCGGAGCGCACGGTGACCACGGGACGCTGACCGGGCGCCCCCGACCACAGGTCGCCGCCCGGCGCATCCCGGCGGGCCCCGCCCTGCGCCGGGCGTGGGGTGCCGTCACCCGGCCGGGTGCCGTCCGGATGCGGCGGCGGCCGGGGCCGCGTTGGCTGCTGACCAGGCAGCACGGATGTTCCCCGACCCTGGGCGGCGCATGGGACGTACCGCCGGCCGTGCCGCCGGAGGCCCCGATGCGCAACTCCATATCCATGCTCCGCTTCGCTCCGAGCCTGGCGGCCGCCGCCGTGCTCCCGGCCGTGCTCGCGGCGCCCTCGGCCGCGGTCTCCGGCATCTCCGTCAGCACCACGGGATCCAGCGTCTCCGTGGTCACCAGCGCATGTGCCCAGATCAACGGCAGCTGGGGCACCGCGGCCCTGCTCACCAGCAGCCAGGCGAACTTCGCGCAGGGCCGGCAGGTGGCGCTGTCCGGCACCACGATCAGCCAGTCCGCGGCCTGGTCCAAGGTGAGCCCGGGGACGTACACCGTGGTGGTGGTCTGCTCCAGCGGCAGCACGGCGGGCAGCCAGTCGGTGATCGTGTCCGCCGGTTCCGCGCCGACGCTCGCGGCGACCTCCCGGCCGGGGACGGCCACGACGACCCGGCCGGCGCCGAACCGGGGGGTGAACGGCGGACTCGGCGGCGCCTCCCGCGACTACGGCCCGCTGACGCTCGGCGCCGGCGCGGCGCTGGTGGGCGCGGGCGCCGTCACCACCGCCTGGTATCTGCGCCGCCGCACGAAGCCGTACCGGTTCTGAGGGCCTCTCAGTCCCCTGCGAAAGGCGGCGGGACCTTGTCGGACTCCGGCAGCCGCGCGAACTCCGCGAGGGCGTGGGTGAGCCACCGGGTCCAGAAGGTCTCCAGGTCGATGCCCGCCCGCAGCACCAGATGGCGCAGCCGGTCCTCGGGGGCGTCCCGGTCCGGTGGGAAGTCGCGCTTCTCGATCTGCTCGTACTCGGCCAACTGCCGCTGGTGCAGCTCCAGATGGCGGCGCAGATCCGTCTCCAGACCGGCCGTGCCGACCACCGCCGAGGCGCGCAGCCGCAGCAGGAGCGTGTCCCGCAGCGGCTTGGGGTCCTGCCCGGCGGCGGCCCAGCGGGCCAGTTCGGCGCGGCCCGCGGGCAGGACCTCGTAGCTCTTCTTCTGCCCGCGGGACGGCTGCGCGGCCGGCAGCGCCCGGATGAGCCCCTCGCCCTCCAGCTTCCCCAGCTCGCGGTAGATCTGCTGGTGCGTCGCGGACCAGAAGTAGCCGATCGACTTGTCGAACCGGCGGGTCAGCTCCAGCCCCGACGACGGCTTTTCCAGCAGGGCGGTGAGGATCGCGTGCGGGAGTGACATGGGCTCATCCTAGGGATCCCCCGCAGGGGGCCTACAGCGCCGCCGCCACCTCGGTGCCCTGCTTGATGGCGCGCTTGGCGTCCAGCTCGGCCGCCACGTCCGCGCCGCCGATCAGATGGACGCTGCGCCCGGCGGCGACCAGCGCCTCGTACAGGTCGCGGCGCGGCTCCTGGCCGGTGCACAGGACGACGGTGTCGACCTCCAGGACCGTGCTCTGCTCGCCGACGGTGATGTGCAGTCCGGCGTCGTCGATCCGGTCGTAGCGCACGCCCGGGACCATGGTGACGCCGCGGTGCTTCAGCTCGGCGCGGTGGATCCAGCCGGTGGTCTTGCCGAGCCCGGCGCCGACCTTGGTGGTCTTGCGCTGGAGGAGGTGGACCTGGCGCGGCGGGGCCGGGCGGCGCGGCTCGGTGAGGCCGCCGGGCGTGGAGTACTCCATGTCGACGCCCCAGTTGCGGAAGTACGTCTCGGGGTCCTCGCTCGCCTTGTCGCCGCCGTCCGTGAGGAACTCGGCGACGTCGAAGCCGATGCCGCCGGCGCCGAGGACGGCGACCCGCTCGCCGACGGGGGCGCCGTCGCGCAGCACGTCGAGGTAGCCGAGCACCCGGGGGTGGTCGATGCCCGGGATGTCGGGGGTGCGCGGGGTGACGCCGGTGGCGACGACCACCTCGTCGTAGTCGGCCAGGTCCTCTGCGCCGACCCAGGTGTCGAGCCGTACGGCGACCCCGTGGGCGTCGAGCTGGTGGCGGAAGTAGCGCAGCGTCTCGTCGAACTCCTGCTTGCCGGGGACCTTGCGGGCGACGTTGAGCTGCCCGCCGATCTCGCTCGCGGCGTCGAACAGGGTGACCTCGTGGCCGCGTTCGGCGGCGCTGACGGCGCAGGCGAGTCCGGCGGGTCCGGCGCCGACCACGGCGACGCGCTTTCTCGTGCGGGTCGGGGAGAGCACCAGCTCGGTCTCGTGGCAGGCGCGCGGGTTGACCAGGCAGGAGGTGAGCTTGCCGCCGAAGGTGTGGTCCAGGCATGCCTGGTTGCAGCCGATGCAGGTGTTGATGGCCTCGGGGGTGCCGGCGGCGGCCTTGGCGACGAAGTCGGGGTCGGCGAGCATGGGCCGGGCCATGGAGACCATGTCGGCACAGCCGCCGGCCAGCAACTCCTCGGCCAGCTCGGGGGTGTTGATGCGGTTGGTGGTCACCAGGGGGATCGCCACCTCGCCCATCAGCTTCTTGGTGACCCAGGTGTAGGCGCCGCGCGGCACGGAGGTGGCGATGGTGGGGATGCGGGCCTCGTGCCAGCCGATGCCGGTGTTGATGATGGTGGCGCCCGCGGCCTCGACGGCCTTGGCGAGGGTGACGACCTCGGCGTGCGAGGAGCCGCCGGGGACGAGGTCCAGCATGGACAGCCGGTAGACGATGATGAAGTCCTCGCCGACGGCCTCGCGGACCCGGCGCACGATCTCGACCGGGAAGCGCGTCCGGTTCTCGTAGGAGCCGCCCCAGCGGTCGGTGCGGTGGTTGGTGCGGGCCGCGATGAACTCGTTGATCAGATAGCCCTCGGAGCCCATGATCTCGACGCCGTCGTACCCGGCGTGCCGGGCGAGGCGGGCGGCGCGCACATAGTCCTCGACGGTCCGCTCGACATCGGCGTCGGACAGCTCGCGGGGCACGAAGGGGCTGATCGGCGCCTGGAGAGGGCTCGGGGCGACGAGGTCCTGGTGGTAGGCGTACCGCCCGAAGTGCAGGATCTGCATCGCGATGCGGCCGCCCGCCTCGTGCACCGCCCCGGTGACGACCCGGTGCCGCTCGGCCTCCGCCTCGGTGGTGAGCATGGCCCCGCCCTCGTACGGCCGGCCCTCCTCGTTCGGCGCGATGCCCCCGGTCACGATGAGCCCGACACCGCCGCGCGCCCGGGCGGCGTAGAACTCCGCCATCCGCTCGAACCCGCGCTCGGCCTCCTCCAGGCCCACGTGCATGGACCCCATGAGCACCCGGTTGGGCAGCGTGGTGAACCCCAGGTCGAGCGGGGTCAGCAGGTGGGGGTAGCGGCTCATGTCAGGCCCTCCGTGCACAGATGCGGTCGCATCTTGTTGTAGAGCACCCGTCCCCGTTTATGCAACTAGTTGCACAACGATGTGCCCCGCGCCACGCCCTCAGTACCTACTAGTATGTACAGTCCGTTCGATCCGCACCCTTCATCCGCATCGGGCGTGCGCCGGGACGACTCCCTGGTGATCGTGGCGGTCACGATGCGCGCCGGACGCGACGCGGAGGTGAAGCGTGCGATGTACCGGCGGATCGCGGAGCTGGTGCGCGAGCGCACCGGGACCGATCCGGCGAACGTGTTCGTGACGGTCACCGAGAACGCGTCCGCCGACTGGCCCTTCGGGCACGGCCTGGCGCAGTACGCCCCGGCCGGTGCGGGACCGGCCGGGGGCGTCGTAACGGCGTGTCGTCGGTCGTGGCAGAGGTGCGCCGTCAGTCGTGCGTCGTCACAGGCTCTCCAGGCGCAGATGCAGATCGCGTTCCTGGTCGCCGGAGGCCGCGCTGGTCTCCTCGACGGTGAACATGGAGTCCAGGGTGTGGCGGAAGCGGTCCACGGCCCAGTAGCCGCCCTGGACGTCCGCCTGCACGGACGAGCCGAGGTGGACCGGTGGGCAGCCCCCGCCCCGGGTGTCCGTGACCTCGTAACTGCCGAGCCACACCATGGGGCGGCTCTCGTGGAGTTGCCGGGGCACCTCGTCCTTGCCCCGGTCGGACGCGAAGCACGTGTTCAGCGCCTCGAAGACGAGACGCGCGTCGTCCATGGAGCATCCGCTGATCTCCACCGTGACGGTTTCCGGATGCGACCGGTCCTCGTTCGCCATTGATCGCTCCTTTCGTGGCCGGGCTGCGCTGCCCGGAGTACCCCGCCGCGCCGCGCCCATCCCCCCCCGCCCAGGAAAACACCGCCCTCCTGCGCCCGCACGCGCGGCGCGGGGTCAGCCGAGGGAGAACTTGTACGTCTTGCTGTCGGTGAGCACGCAGATGCCCGGCGACACCACGATCACGCGCAGGATGCCGCTGCGCCGGTCGTAGTCGATGCCCTCCGCCTCGAAGGTGCCGGAGCACGCGCTGCGCAGCGGCAGCCGGCGCAGCGCCGTGACATGCCCGGTGACATCGCCGGAGCCGCTCGGCGGGGCCGACAGGTCGATCTGGAGCAGCGGCTCGGTGATGCCGAAGAGGCTCCCGTCGGAGTCGTCGGAGGAGCAGAGCAGGGTGGTCGGGCCGGAGAAGTCGCAGCCCTGGACGTCGCTGACGGCGTGGTCCAGGCGCACCGTGGCGGCCAGCGGGAGGTTCACCGAGGGCGACGTACCGCGGTTCTCGCCCGGTGTCGGGAAGACCAGCAGCCGGTTCATCGTGCCCCACTCGCCGGACAGCATCCACTGCCCGTCCGGGGTGATCGCGTCCCAGGAGTTGTTCAGGGCCTCGCCGGGGCTCAGCTGGTGCACGTACTCCGACCAGGTGCCGTCGGGCGCCTGCACCCGGTACATCTTCGCGGTGCCGGAGTCCTCCTGGTAGGGCTCGATGTAGTAGCCCTCGTACGACGCGTCCGGGTCGCCGACGTGGTTCCAGCCCCGGACGGAGTCGCTCAGCGGGACGGTGCCGATGCCGGTGTAGCGGTTGGGGCTGCCCGCCGGGACCTCGACGGAGGCCAGCCCCTGGCTCTCGGTCAGCGGATCGGCGCGGTCCGAGCCGGTCTCCGTCCAGGTGCCGGCGGCGGAGGCGGGGGCGGGCACGGCGAGGGACAGGGCGGCGGCGAGCGTGACGAACGCGGCGAGGGCTCCGTTGCGGCGTGACCGGGCGGACGCGGGCATGACCAACTCCTCGAACGGGCGGTGGGGACACTCGAACGGCGCACAGTCTGGCCCGGACTGGATCGTCATGTACAGGCCAATGCAGCAACCCGGACATGAACTCTCCCGGCGCCCCCGGCCGCGCGGTACGGTCCGCGCGGACCCTCCCGGCGCCCCGGCCGGGCGCCGGCTCGGGCGGACGCCCGCCGCCGGGTTGAGAGATGGTGGAGGTTGACGGCGACGGCGTCGGAGAGTCGGATGTGAGCGCGACAGGACGTGGGGAACCGGCACGGGGGACGGCGTGCCGTCCGGACGGGCGAAGGCGGTGCGTGGCATGAGTGCAGCCGGGGCTGCGGCGGCGGAGGGCGGCGAGCCGGCCCGCGGGCCCGTGCCGCCGGGCGGCCTCCTCGACGTGCTCGCGGTGGCCTCGGTGGTCCTGGACACCGACGGCCGGATCGCGCTGTGGAGCCCCCAGGCCGAGGAGCTGTTCGGCTACACGGCGCGGGAGGCGCTCGGCCAGTACGCGGCCCGGCTGATGGTGGACGAGCGGCACATGCAGCTGGTCGGCAAACTCTTCGCCGATGTCATGACCACCGGGCAGAGCTGGGCCGGCGGCTTCCCGGTCCGGCACAAGGACGGCAGCACCCGTCTGGTGGAGTTCCGCAACATGCGGCTGCTGGACGCCCGCGGCAGGGTGTACGCCCTCGGGCTCGCCGCCGACCGCTCGACCGTACGGCGCCTCGAACAGGACGTGGCGCTGTCCGAGCGGATGGTCATGCAGTCCCCGGCCGGGCTCGCCGTGTTCGACACGGAGCTGCGGTTCGTGTCGGTCAACCCCGCCCTGGAGCGGATCAACGGGCGCCCCGCCGCCGAGCACCTGGGGCGCCGGATGGCCGACGTGGTGCCGGAGCTGGACATCGCGGGCATGGAGGCCGGGGCCCGCCGGGTGCTGGAGACGGGCGCGCCGCTGATCGACCACATCGTCGTCGGCCGTACGCCCGCGGACCCGGACGCGGACCACACCTGGGCGGTCTCGCTGTACCGGCTGGACGACGCGGCGGGCCATGTGCTGGGCGTGGCCTGCTCGGTGGCCGACATCACCGAGCAGCACCGGGCCGCCATGGAGGCGGAGGCGGCACGGCGCCGGCTCGCGGTGATCGCCGACGCCGGGGCCCGGATCGGTACGACGCTCGAACTGGACCGTACGGCCCGGGAGCTGGCCGAGGTCGCGGTGCCGGAACTGGCCGACGTGGCCGCCGTGGACCTGCTGGAGGCGGTGGTGGAGGGCCGTCCCAGCACCCTCGGTCCCATGGACCCGGCGGTGCTGCGGGCCCTCGCGCTGCGCCCCGAGGACGCCTCGGACGCCGTACGGGCCGCGGACACGCCCGGCAGGATCGCCCGGTACGCGCCCGACCGGCTGGTCACCGAGTGCGTGCGCACGGGCGAGGCGGTGCTGGTGCCCCGGGTGAAGGACGAGGACCTGCCGCGCATCGCCCGCTCCCCGGAGGCGGCCGTGCTGCTCGGGCGGGCGGGGCTGCACTCGTACCTCGCGGTGCCGCTCATCGCGCGCGGCGAGGTGCTGGGCGCGCTCGATCTCAAGCGGACCGTCAACGCGCGGCCGTTCGACGCGGACGACGTGCTGCTCGCCCGGGAGCTGGCGGCGCGCGCGGCGGTGCAGATCGACAACGCCCGCTGGTACCAGAACGCCCGCAACACCGCGCTCACCCTCCAGCGCAGCCTGCTGCCGAGCAGCCCGCCGGTGACGACCGGGCTCGAAGTGGCCTCGCGCTATCAGCCGGCGGGGGCCACCAGCGAGGTCGGCGGGGACTGGTTCGACGTGATCCCGCTGGAGGGCGGGCGGACCGCGCTGGTGGTCGGCGATGTCATGGGCAGCGGGATCGGGGCGGCCGCGACGATGGGCCGGCTGCGCACCGCGACCACCACACTGACCGCGCTCGGCCTGGACCCCGCGGTGCTCCTGGCGCACCTGGACAAGACCACCTCGGCCCTGGACCACTCCATCGCGACCTGTGTGTACGCCGTCCACGACCCGCGGCTGCGGCAGTGCCGCATCGCCAACGCCGGCCATCTGCCCCCGGCCCGGATCCGCCCCGGCCGGCCCCCGGAACTGCTCGACCTGCCCACCGGTGTCCCCCTCGGCGTCGGCGGCGTCTCCTTCTCCACCGTCACGGTCGACTTCGCCCCGGGCGACGAACTGGTCCTCTACACCGACGGCCTGGTGGAGACCCGCCACCACACCCTGGACGAACGCCTGGACCTCATGCTGTCCCTGCTGACCGACCCCACCCGCCCCCTGGAGGAGACCTGCGACCTCCTCCTGCGCACCCTCCACCACCCGGACAACCACGACGACGTGGCCCTGCTCATCGCCCGCGCGAAGGAGTGCTGACGGCGCGCGGGGCGGCTTCCGTCGTGTTCACACGGCTGTCGGCTTCCGTCGTGTTCACACGGCTTTATCCCGCACTCCGATCACCACATGCGCCGACCACTCCTCCGAGACCGCCACATGGGCGCTCAGGCCCGCCTCGGTGAAGGCGGCGAGCGCGGCCGGGGCCTGGCGTTCGCTGGTCTCGGACAGGAGCCGGCCGCCAAGGGCGAGCCAGGCGGGGGCCCCGGCGGCGACCCGGCGCAGGACGGCGAGGCCGTCGGGGCCGCCGTCGAGGGCGGTGGGCGGCTCGTGGTCGCGGGCCTCGGCGGGGAGCAGCGGGAGGTCGGGAGTGGGGACGTAGGGCACGTTGGCCGTCAGGAGACCGACACGGCCGCGCAGGACGGCGGGCAGGGCGGCGTAGAGGTCGCCCTGGTGGGCGTGGCCGCCGTAGGGGGCGAGGTTGCGGCGGGCGCACTGGACGGCGGCCGGGTCGATGTCGGCGGCGTGCACCCGCGCCCCGTCCAGCGCGGCGGCGAGGGCCGCGCCGAGCGCGCCGGAGCCGCAGCACAGGTCCACGACGACGGAGGCGTCCGGGGCCTCGGCCAGCGCCCGGTCCACCAGGAACTCGGTACGGCGGCGGGGGACGAACACGCCGGGCTCGACGGCGATGCGCAGCCCGTGGAACTCGGCCCAGCCGAGGACGTGTTCGAGCGGCAGACCGGCCGCGCGGCGGTCCACCATCGAGGCGAGTTCGGCGGCGTCCCGGGCGGTGGCGAGTATCAACTCCGCCTCGTCCTCGGCGAACACGCACCCGGCGGCACGCAACGCGGAGACGACGGCCGCCGGGGAAAGGGAAGAGGGAGTGGGCATGGAAGGACGGATGCCTTTCGGGAGCGCGAGACCGCAGGGCGCTCCCGCGGTCACCGCTGCCGGTGCACCGCGCCGTCACGAGGAGAGAGCACCCCGGCTGACACAGCGGATATGGGTCCCACCTCCTCGCACTCGGGGCCGCGCACCTCCGCGACCGGACGGTCACCATACCCCACCGGACATGGCCGGGTTCGGCCCCCTGACGTCGCGAGTTGTACTCTGCAACCGGAATGCGGAGCACCGGAGAACGCCGCAGGAGGGAGGTCCCGTGCGCACCACGGAGTCGGCCGTCGAGGCGATCCAGCGCGAGATGACGGTCTTCGCCCGCCGGGCCCGCGCCTCGGCCGGCCGTATGCACCCCGAGCTGTCCCTGGTGTCGTACACCCTGCTCGGCCATCTGGAGGAGAGCGGCGGCTGCCGGGCCACCGATCTCGCGGCGCACTACGCCCTGGACAAGTCCACGGTGAGCCGCCAGGTCGCCGCGCTGGAGCGGGCGGGCCTGATCGAGCGCCGCCCGGACCCGGAGGACCAACGGGTCCAGGTGCTCCAGCTGACCGAGGCCGGGCAGGAGATCCTCGCCCAGGTCACCCGGCGCCGCCGGGCCGCCTTCCGGGAGCGGCTCGCCGAGTGGCCCGAGGACGACCTGGTGCGCTTCGCGGCCTATCTGGAGCGCTACAACGCGGGGGCCGAGGGCATCGGCACCGACTGAGCGCCCCGTCGGACGACCACCTCCGCATGCCGTACGACGATCACCCCGGACGCGGTACGACGATCACCCCACCGGCACCGCCGGCCGCCCGTCCGTCAGCCGTTCCGGGGCCCGCGCCGCCAGGAACGACGTGGTCCGGCGCAGCCGGAAGCCCAGGGACTCGTACAGCCGGATGGCGTTGGTGTTCTTGGCGCTGGTGTGCAGGAACGGCGTGTCGCCGCGTTCCCGGATGCCGTGCGCGACGGCGAGGATCAGCCGGCTGGCCAGGCCCTGGCCGCGCACACCGGCGTCGGTGCACACCGCGCTGATCTCGGTCCAGCCCGGTGGCCGCAGCCGCTCCCCCGCCATGGCGACCAGCGCGCCCCCGCGGCGGATGCCGAGGTAGGTGCCCATCTCGACGGTGCGCGGCAGGAACGGCCCCGGCTGGGTGCGCGCCACCAGGTCCAGCATCTCGGGCACGTCGGCCGGGCCGAGGCGGACCGCCTCCGCGTCCGGCGCCGCGGCCAGACCGTCGTCCACGAGCTGGACGCCGCCGACGTGGAAGGTGATCTCCCAGTCCTCGGGGACGTCCCCGCAGTAGCCGTTCAGCGGGACCTCCGCGCCCGCCCCGGCCAGCGCGGCGAGGTCGGCCCAGTCCCGCGCCTCCGGCTCGTCGGGCAGCGCCGGCCACGGGGAGACGTCGACCGGATAGCGCAGCACCCGGCCGCGCCGCTCGGCGAAGCGGGCGTGCGGGCCGGTGAGGGAGGCGCGGGCGGGGTTGTCGAGGACGTGCGGATGGGACCGGGGGCCGATGACGCTCACGCGGCCACCTCGATCACCGTGCCGGAACCGTACGCCTTGCGCATTCTCATCCCTCACTTCTCTCGCACCGGTGTCCGGCATGCCATGGCCGGTACCGATCGCCAAGGAGCGGCCCGCGTCCGGTATTCCCGCTCCCCGGCCCTGTTCATACGACCGCAACGATCGACCCCGTGGCCGGGCACCGGGCCGGTGACCAGGCACGGAGCAGCCGCCCGGACAGCGTACGGTTGAAGCATGAACGTCACGCGAGGCTTCACGGGCCGCGCGCGCGAGCACAACCCGGGGCTGCCGCCCGGTCAGTACGACGCGCGCGAGGACTGGCCCGTCCTGTCCGCCGAGGTCACCCCCGACCTCACCCCCGCCGACTGGACCTTCCGCGTCGACGGCCTGGTCGAGCGGCCGTACACCTGGGACTGGGACGCGGCGCACGCGCTGCCCGCCTCAGCGTACGAGGGCGACATCCACTGCGTCACCGGGTGGTCGAAGTTCGGAGTGCGGTTCGGCGGGGTCTCGCTCGACGCCTTCCTCGACGTGGTGCGGCCCGCCCCGGCCGCCACCCACGCACTCGCCCGCTCGCACACCGGCTACACCGCGAACCTGCCGCTCGCCGACCTCACCGGCGGCCGCGCCTGGATCGCCTGGGAGTACGGCGGCGCGCCGCTGCCGGCCGAACACGGCGGCCCGGCGCGCCTGGTGGTGCCCCATCTGTACTTCTGGAAGAGCGCCAAGTGGATCGCGGGCCTCACCCTCCTCGACCACGACGAGCCGGGCTTCTGGGAGGGCAACGGCTACCACCCGCGCGGCAACCCCTGGGAAGAGCAGCGGTACGCCGGTGACTGAGACGACGACCATGCCCGGTGGCGCGCCCCGGTTCGCGGTGCCCGGCCGGATCGCCGTGGGCGAGCAGGCCGAGTCGACGTGGCAGACGGCCACCCTGACGGAGATCCGCCGCGAGACCCCGCACGCGGCCACCTTCCGGCTCGCCGTGCCCCGGTGGGCAGGGCATCTGCCCGGCCAGCACCTGATGCTGCGGCTGACCGCCAAGGACGGCTACACGGCGCAGCGCCACTACTCGATCGCCTCCGCGCCCGACGACAGCGGACATGTCGAACTGACCCTGGACCGGGTGCCGGACGGCGAGGTCTCCGGCTGGTTCCACACCGTGGCCCGGCCCGGGGACACGATCGACGTGCGCGGCCCGCTCAGCGGCTTCTTCGCCTGGCCCGGCGACCGGCCCGCGCTGCTGCTCGGCGCCGGCTCCGGGGTCGTACCGCTGATGTCGATGATCCGGCACCACCGGGGACGCGGTCTCCAGGTGCCGCTGCGGATGCTGGTGTCCGCGCGCAGCCCCGAGGAGCTGATCTACGCGGCCGAGCTGGGCGCGGAGACGACCCCGGTGTTCACCCGCAGCGCCCCCGCCGGAGTGCCGGTGGGCCGGGTGACGGCCGCGCATCTGGCGCCGCTGCTGGCCGAGCGGCCGCCCGGCGGATGGGAGGCGTACGTGTGCGGCTCCAACGGGTTCGCCGAGCATGTCTCCCGGCTGCTGGTCCGCGCCGGTCAGCCGGCGGACCGTATCCGCATCGAACGCTTCGGCTGAGCCGCGCCACCGGCGCGTTCGCGGGGCACATGGCTCGAACGTGCCTCAAGTGGGCCTGAACTCGCGGTTCACCGGGTGGGCCGGGTGCGCCGTACGGGGTACGAGACGGGTGTGGACGCTCGTGCGCGCACACCGGAGCGGGTGGCGGCGCGGGCGGGCGGCCGGTCGGCTTCGGCGAGGAGGCGGACATGCGGACCCGGGTGCGTGTGCGTGGCTGGCGCTGGCGGCGCAGTCCGCTGCGGCGGCGCTGTGATGTCGTCGAGGCGTGGACGGTGCTGGTCGTCGCCGTGCTGCTGCTGGTGGTGGCGCCCCTCGCCGGGGTGGCCGCGGGGCTGTACACCCACGACCGGGACGCGGCGGGCGCGGCGGCGCAGCGGGCCGCGCGCCACCGGGTCACGGCCACGGTGTCCGGCGATCCGGCCGCCGTCCGGGTCGAGCGCGGGCATCTGCACCGCGCCGAGGTGCGCTGGACCGAGCCCGGCCGGGTCACCAGGACCGCCTGGGCGCGGGTACCGGCCGGGACCCGGACCGGGGACACGGTCCCGGTGTGGGTCGACTCCCGGGGGCAGGTCGTCGCCGCGCCGGCGTCCGGTGCGGCGATCCTCCAGCACGCGGTGACCATCGGGGTGTGCGCGGCGGCCTGTGCCGGGGGCGCGGTGGTCCTCGGGCACACCGTCGCCCGCCGGGTCGCGCTGCGCCACCGGCTCGCCGAGTGGGAGCGGGCGTGGGCCCGCACCGGGCCGAGGTGGACCCAGCCGCGAACCTGAACACCCCGGTTCCGGGCCATGGTCGGCCGGGGCGCCGTCCTCGAACGATGGGCTCCCCGCTTCCCGCTCCCCCGGCGAAGGCGGTGGCCGATGGCCCTGTTCGACCTGCCCCCGTCCCGGTTCGACCTGCCCCCGTCCCGACTCCGCGCCCACCGGAGCGAGTCGGCCGAGCCCGAGGACTTCGACGCGTTCTGGGACACCACCCTCGGCGAGGCTCGCGCACATGAACTCGCCGTCCGTTTCGAGCCGGTGGAGTCCGGGCCGGCCGCGGTCGAGGTGTACGACGTGACGTTCGCCGGGTTCGGCGGGCACCCGGTCAAGGGCTGGCCGCGGCTGCCGGCCGGCGCCGGACCCCTGCCGCTGGTCGTGCAGTTCATCGGGTACGGCGGCGGGCGCGGCTGGCGCACGAGGACCTGCTGTGGGCGTCGACGGGCCGGGCGCACTTCGTGATGGACACCCCGGGGCAGGGCAACGCCTGGGGCGGCGGGGGCGGCACCGCAAACCCGGTGCGTTCCGGGCCCGCCCATCCCGGCTTCCTCACCCGGGGCATCGACGCGCCCGAGAACCACTGCTACCGGCAAATGTTCACGGACACGGTGCGCGCGATCGAGGCGGCCCGCGCCCATCCGCTGACCGACGCGGCGCGCACGGTGGCGCTCGGCCACAGCCAGGGCGGCGGCATCACCCTCGCCGTCGGCGCGCTGGTCCCCGGCCTGGTCGCGGTGGCGCCGGACGTGCCGTTCCTGTGCGACTTCCCGCGCGCGATCACCCTGACGGACCGCCGCCCCTACCGCGAGGTCGGCCTGTCCCTGAAGACCCACCGGGGGCCGGGCGGCGCAGGCCCTGCGCACCCTCTCCTACTTCGACGGCGTGCGCTTCGCGGCCCGCGGCCGGGCGCCGGCCCTGTTCTCGACCGCCCTGGAGGACGAGACCTGCCCGCCGTCGACCGTGTTCGCGGCGTTCACCTCCTGGGCGCACCCGGACAAGACGATCGAGGTGCACGAGTTCGACGACCACGAGGGCGGCGGACCCTTCCACGACGCGGTGAGGATGCGCCGGCTGCGCGCGTACGCCCGAGATCACCTCTTCCTCGATGGCCGACCGGTCGGTATGTTCGGGGTGCCCGGTCCGGGGCCGACACGGGCCGGGCGTTCCCGCGACCACGGAGGGCCCATGTCAGCCACGCACGACGCCCGGCAGACCCGGCCTGCTCCGGAGGCGGCCGGGGTGCACGGCTTCTGCGCTCCCCGGTTCGCGGCCGTGCGCGAGGCGTTCGAGGAGAACTTCCGCGCCCGGCGCGAACTCGGCGCGGCGGTGGCGGTCACCCTCGGCGGGGAGACCGTGGTGGACCTGTGGGGCGGCTGGGCGGACACGGCCCGCACCCGGCCCTGGGAGCGGGACACGCTGGTGAACGTGTGGTCGACGACCAAGGGCCCGGTGGCGCTGTGCGCGCATCTGCTGGCCGACCGCGGGCTGCTCGACCTGGACGCGCCGGTGGCCCGGTACTGGCCCGAGTTCGCGGCGGCCGGCAAGGAGAAGGTGCTGGTACGGCATCTGCTGTCGCACCGCGCCGGGCTGTGCGGACTGCGCCGGCCGCACAGCGTCCAGGACCTGTACGACTGGGAGCTGACCACCGCGCGGCTCGCGGCCACCGAGCCCTGGTGGGAGCCGGGCACCCGGTCCGGGTACCACGCGGTGACGTACGGCTTCCTGGTCGGCGAGGTCGTACGGCGGATCACCGGGCTGAAGCCGGGGGCCTTCCTGGAGCGGGAGGTGACCGGGCCGCTCGGCATCGACTTCAGCGTGGGCCTGCCGGTCGGGGAGTACGGGCGGGCCGCCGAGCTGACGTACGCCCCGGACACCTCGGACGACGAACGCTCCCCCGCCTTCCGCCAGTGGAACCGGCTGACGCTCGCGGCGATGGCCAACCCGGCGATCGGCCCGGTCCAGGCGAACACACCCGCGTGGCGGGCGGCGGAGGTCCCGGCGGGCAACGGGCACGGCACCGCGCGGGCGGTCGCGGCGCTGTACGGCGTCTTCGCCGGGCGCGGCTCCTTCGGCGGGCGGCGGATCCTGTCGCCCGAGGCGGCGGAGCGGGTGCGCGAGGGGCAGGGCAGCTGTGTCGACCTGGTCCTCGGGGCGGGCCTCGGCGGCGCGAGCGAGGCCGGGCTCGGCCTGTGGCTGAGCGGGCCGCAGGGCGCGTACGGGCCCAATCCGCGGGCGTTCGGCCATGACGGGTTCGGCGGTTCGTGCGGGCTCGCCGATCCGGAGGCCGGAGTGTCGCTGGGCTACGTCATGAACCGGATGGGTCCGCGCGTCATGGACGACCCCCGGAAGATGGCCCTGATCGACGCCCTGTACGGCGCCCTGTGATCAGCGGACCGGCTTCAACTCGCGCGCTACGCCGCCGCCTTGGTGGCCACCACCAGCCGGACGCGGGGGCTGCCGTCGGCGCGCCGCCCGAACTCGGGCAGGGCGCGCAGCTCGGTCGTGAACCCGGCGCGTGCCAGCTCCGCGCGCACCGTGCCCAGCCGGAACGTCCGGTAGTACATGACGAACGGCGGCCGCCACAGGGCGTTGCGCACCCGCATCACCGCGTCGAAGCCGAGCAGCGTCCAGAACAGGGGACCGGTCGCGGGGGCCGGCGCCGGCAGCGGGAAGGCGAAGCTGCCGCCGGGCCGCAGCGCCGAGTGGACCTGGGCGAACAGGCCCGGCAGCTCGCGGGGCAGGAAGTGGCCGAACGCCCCGAAGCTGACGACGAGATCGAAGGCGGAGGCGAACGGCAACGCCCGCGCGTCGCCGCGCACCCAGCCGATCGCGGGCCCGGCCCCCGAGCGGACCTCGCGCCGGGCGACGTCCAGCATCCCGGCGCTGAAGTCGACGCCGACGGCGCTGCGGCGGCACAGCCCGGCCAGCACCCGCACACCGGCGCCGGTCCCGCAGCACAGGTCGAGCCCGTCGTCGAACGGGCCCAGCGGGGCGAGCGCCCGCGCCACGGCGTCGAGCACCCGGCCACCGGTACGGAAGGGCGTGTGGTCGAACTTCGGCGCGAGCAGGTCGTATCCGCGCTCGACGGAGGACAGCGCCTGGACGGCGAGTTCGCGCAGCGAGGGGCCTTCGGGTCCGAACATGTCCGTCAGCCCGTCAGCTCTCGTACCCATGGATCAGTTTCATCCGCACCGACCCAACCTACAGGGGTGATCCGATGCACGCGTTCCGTTCGGCAGTCGAGGCCGGGGACCCGGACGCCGTGGAGGCGCTGCTGGCCGAGGACGTCGTCTTCACCAGTCCCGTCGTCTTCAAACCGTACAAGGGCAAGGCCATCACCGCCGCGATCCTGCGCGCGGTCTTCCAGGTCTTCGAGGACTTCCGCTATGTCCGCGAGTTCGGCGCCCCGGACTCCCCCGACCACGCGCTGGTCTTCACCGCCCGGGTGGGTGGGCGCGAGCTGACGGGCTGTGACTTCCTGCACGTCGACGCGGAGGGGCTGATCGACGACTTCATGGTCATGGTCCGCCCGCTGTCGGGCGCGCAGGCGCTCGCCGAGGCGATGGGGGCGCGGTTCGAACAGATCGCCGAGGAGGCGCAGGCGCGTTCCTGACGCCGGGAGGGGGCGGTCCGCACGGGGCCGCCCCTTTTCCTGGGCCCCCGCCTTTTACCGGGCCTCCGCCTTTTACCGGGCCTCCGGACCTTTTTCGCGGGGCCCGCGCACCGGCCCTCGGGAATACCCCCGCGCACCGATCTGTTGACGACACCGAGCGCACCGGTATAGTGCGAACAGCGCATGTGCGTGCCCCTCGTACCGGCACCGATGTCGCCGTCTTCTCTCCAGCCCCTCGGCCGAGCCGTTCGCACGGCCCCGGGCTTCTTCTCCGCACCACCTCGTGACCAGGGCTTTCGCCGTCGTGTCCGGGGTGTGGTTCCCGCCGCCCGGAGGCAGGTCGTATCCGCCTCCCGCTCTCGCGGCCGTTCCCCCTCCCACGCTCTTCTCTGCGCTCTTCGTCCGCGAAATCCGCGAAAGGACACCCCTCCATGACCACCACACTCGAACACCCCCCGGTCGAGCCGCAGGCCCCGGCCGCCCGGCTCGTCACCGGCGTTCTCGACATCGACACACACGGGAAGGGACACCTGCGGGCCCCCGGCCTCCTTCCCGGACCCGCCGACCCGCAGGTGCCGGCCGCGCTGATCCGCAGGTACGGGCTGCGCAAGGGCGACCTCGTCGAGGGCGCCCGGGGCGCGCAGCGCGCGCTGACCGAGATCGCCCGGGTCGAGGGCCGCGCGCCCGGCGACCTCGCCGCGCGCCGGCACTTCCGCGACCTCACCCCGCTGCACCCGCGCCGCCGGCTGCGCCTGGAACACCCGGACGCCGGGATGGCCGGGCGGGTCGCCGATCTGTTCACCCCGGTCGGCAAGGGCCAGCGCGGTCTTCTCGTGGCCCCGCCGAAGAGCGGCAAGACCGTGCTGCTGCGGCAGCTGGCCGCGGCCGTCGCCGGGAACCACCCCGAGTGCCGCCTGATGGTACTGCTGCTGGACGAACGCCCCGAGGAGGTCACCGAGATGCGCCGCACCGTGCGCGGCGAGGTGTACGCCTCCACCTTCGACCGCACGGCCAAGGAGCACATCGCCCTCGCCGAACTCGTCGTCGAACGGGCCAAGCGGCTGGTCGAGGCGGGCGAGGACGTCGTCGTCCTGCTGGACTCGCTGACCCGGCTGTGCCGGGCGCACAACAACGCCTCCGGCGCGGGCGGCCGCACCCTCAGCGGCGGCGTCGACGCGGGCGCGCTGATCGGCCCCAAGCGGTTCTTCGGCGCCGCCCGCGAGGCCGAGGAGGGCGGCTCGCTCACCATCCTGGCCACCGCCCTGGTGGACACGGGCTCCCGTGCCGACGGCTACTTCTTCGAGGAGCTGAAGGGCACGGGCAACATGGAGCTGCGGCTCGACCGGGAACTGGCCGGGCGGCGCGTCTTCCCCGCCGTGGACCTGGACGGCTCCGGCACCCGGCGCGAGGAACTGCTGCTCACCCCGGCCGAGTTGGGCGCCGTACACGGGCTGCGCCGCGCCCTGCGCGCACGCGAGGGCTCCCCGGCGGGCCTGGAGACCCTGCTGGAGCGGATGCGGCGCACCCCCGACAACGCGGCCTTCCTGCGGCAGGTCCTGCCGACGCTGCCCGCGAGCTGACCGGGTACGGCAACCGGGTTGCTCCGCTGGCATCCGGGTTGCTCCGTTGGGCCGGACGGCGCGGCCGACGCGCGCACGCCACTCCCCTTCGTACGTTGATCATATGATCACCAGATTCAGATATCGGGCGGTCGTACCCGCCTGCTCCCTGTGTGTGGCGGGCCTGCTGGCGTTCACCCCGGCCCTGGCCGGCGCCGCACCGGCCGCCGCGCGGCACCACAGCGGCGCGCTGCCCCGCAACGGCGAGCCCGCGCCGCCCGCGCCCCGGGCGGCCACCCCGGCCCCGGCCCTGCTCTACCGCTCCGGCGTACAGGTACGCCCGCGCCGGAGCGCCCCCGATCTGCCGGACGTCTCCGCGCTGTCCTGGCTGGTCGCCGACGCGGGCAGCGGGCAGGTGCTGGCCGCGAGCGAGGCGCACCGGCCGCTGCCCCCGGCCAGCACCCTGAAGACCCTGTTCGCCCTCACCGTGCTGCCGAAACTGCCCAGCGGGATGCAGCACACCGTCAGCTACCAGGAGTTGGCCGACGTCGCCGAGGGCAGCAGCCTGGTCGGGGTCGAGGAGGGCCACAGCTACCGGGTGGCGGACCTGTGGCGGGGGGTCTTCCTCAGCTCCGGCAACGACGCGGTGCACGTGCTCGCCTCCCTCAACGGCGGCTGGCAGACCACCGCCCGGCGGATGCAGACCAACGCCCGCGCCCTGGGCGCCCTGGACACCCATGTGCTGTCCCCGGACGGCTACGACACCCCCGGCCAGGTGTCCTCCGCCTACGACCTCGCCGTCTTCGGCCGCGAGGGCCTGCGCAACCCCGACTTCGCGAAGTACTGCTCCACCGCGCAGGCCGAGTTCCCCGGCGACGGCACGCCGTTCGCCATCGAGAACACCAACCGGCTGCTGACCGGCGCCGACGGCGTGGCACCCTACCCGGGCCTGATCGGCGTCAAGAACGGCTACACCAGCAACGCGGGCAACACCCTCGTGGCCGCCGCCCGGCGGGGCGGGCGCACGCTGGAGGTGACCGTGATGAACCCTCAGTCGGGCGACGGGTTCGAGGTGTACGAGGAGGCCCGCCGGCTGCTCGACTGGGGCTTCGCGGCGGACGGTCAGGTGGATCCGGTGGGCTCGCTGGACGGGCTGCGCCCCAAGGCACGGCCCGCCGCGTCGGCCGCGCCGGTGGCGGCGGCCACGTCCGGGACGCCGGACGACGACTGGTCCGCCGCCGCCGTCGGGGCGGGGCTCGCCGGTCTCGGCGCGGCCGGGCTGGCACTGGCGCTGCGGGCCAGGGGCCGGGGCAAGGGCCGGGCCGCGCGGGGCTGACCGGTCGGCAGACCGAGCAGCAGGCCCAGGGTGATCCAGGTGTAGAGGTTGCTGCCGAGGAAGCCGTCGAGACCCGAGGCGTCGTCGGACCACAGCCAGACCACGCTGGTGCACAGCACCGCGTACAGCGCGCCCGCGACCAGGCGGTGCCCGGCGCGCAGCAGGACCGCGAAGGAGGGCAGCAGCCACACCAGGTGGTGCACCCAGGTGATCGGGCTGACCAGGCAGGCGGCCGCCCCGGTGAGGGCGAAGGCCGCGGTCCAGTCGCCGGCCAGCGCCGCCCGACGGCTCCGCCACGCCCAGACGCACAACGTCCCCAGCACCGCGAGCGCCCACAGCGGGCGGCCGCTCTCGCCGAGCCGGGCCAGCACCCCCTGGAGCGACTGGTTGGAGACGTAGTCCAGGCGGCCCACCCGGCCGGTGTCCCACAGCGCCCGGGTCCAGTAGAACCGGGACGCGGCGGGGTCCACCAGGGCGGCGAGCGCGGTCACGGCCGCCGCGACGGCGGTCGCCCGCGCGGCGGCCCGGCGGCGCCCGGCGAGCAGCAGCAGCCCGATGAACAGGGCCGGCGTCAGCTTGATCGCCGCCGCGAGGCCGGTCCCGGCGCCCGCCCAGCGGCCCCGGCCGCTCGCCAGCAGCCGGGCGTCGGTGAGGACGAGGGCCAGGAGTACGACATTGACCTGGCCGAAGCTGAAGGTGTCCCGCAGGGGCTCGAACAGCGCGAGCGCGCACAGGGCGAGCGACCAGCGGTACCAGCCGTGCCGCCGCCAGTGGTCGCCGGCCAGGACGCGCAGGACGACACCGAGGGCGACCGCGTTCACCACCAGGGAGGCGACGATCGCGGTGTTCCGGCCGAGCAGCGCCAGGGGCAGCATCAGGACCGCCGCGAACGGCGGATACGTGAAGCCGTAGCGCGTGCCCGGCACCCGGTAGTCGTAGATCAGGCCGCCGTGGTGCACCCAGGTGTGCACGGTGCCGTAGTAGACGCGCAGGTCGAAGAAGCCGCGCAGCAGCGGCACGGTCGCGGTGAACGCGGTCACGGCGGCGGCGAGGGCGAGGACCAGCGCCAGCCTGCCCCGGTCGGTGCACGGTCCCCTCATGCGGCGCGCCCCGGGGCCGGGGACGGGGCCGGGGACGCGGCGGGTCCCTGGGCCGCCTGGTGGGCCTGCCACAGGACGACCACGCCGAGCAGCCCACCGCAGACGGCGAGCGCCAGCTGACCCGCGTCGGCGGGGCCGCCGCTCGGCAGGACGGCGAGGGCGAGGACCCCGGCGAGGGCGGCGACCCGGTGCCGTACCGGGGTGCTGGGCGCGGCGGCGGCGATCAGGAACAGGCCCCACAGCACGTACCAGGGGCGGATCGCCGGGCCGAACACGGCGACGGCGAGCAGGCTCAGGCCGAGCGCGTACACCGGTTCGAGGCGTAGCCGCAGCCAGATGAGGCCGATCGCGACGGCGGTGGCGGCGAGGCCGAGCAGCTGCCAGCCGGGGACCGCCAGCGGGGCCAGGCCGCTGCCGAGGCGGTCGAGCAGGGCGCCGGTGGCCCGGCCGAGCAGGCTGGTCAGCGCCCAGTTCCGCGGGGAGACGGGGGTGCCGAGGGCGCCGATCCAGCCGTAGCCGGTGCCGGCCACCGCGGTGGCGGCGACGGTGGTCGCGGCGCAGACGGCCGCGGTGGTCAGGGCGGCGGGCAGGGGGCGGCGTCCGGCGCGGGCCTGGAACGCCACCACGGCGAGCAGGCCGAGCGCGGCGGGCGCCTTGACCAGTGCGGCGAGGGTGACGAGTACGGCGCCCGGCACGGGCCCCCGCCGCCGGGCGGCGACCAGGCCGAGGCCGAGCAGTCCGAGCATCAGCGCGTCGTTGTGGGCGCCCGCGACCAGGTGCAGCGGCACCAGCGGGTTGAGGGCGCCGAGCCAGAGCGCGGCGGCCGGGTCGGTGCCGCTGTGCCGGGCGAGCCGGGGCAGCGCGAACGCCATCAGGGCCACCCCGAGGAGCGCGAGCAGCCGCATGCCGATCAGGCCCGCGGGCAGTTCGCCCCGGGTGAGACCGGACAGCGCGGCGGCGGGGCCCAGGAACGCGGGGCCGTACGGCGCCCCGGTGTGCTGCCACAGGGGGGCCACCTGGTCGGCGAGCGGACCGCCGAGGGCGGCGGGGCCCTGGGTGTAGACGTCCAGGTGCGCGGCGGCCATGGCGCCCTGCGCGAGATAGCTGTAGACGTCCCGGCTGAACAGCGGCGGGGCGAGCGCCAACGGGGCGGCCCAGACGGCCAGTACGAGCAGCAGGGCGCGCGGCGCGGGCGGGCGCGGCCCGCGCACCAGGCGGCCGAGGAGCACCCAGGCGGCGATCAGCAGCACGACGCCGAAGTACGCCGCGACCAGCCCTGTCGCCTCCTGGGCCGAGGCGGGCGCCGGCAGATCCGCCACGGGCAGCGCACCGGCCGTCTCCCCGCCGAGCGCGAGAAAGGCGCTACCGACCAGCCCGAGCAGCCGGCAACACCGCAGATCGAAGGGGAACGCCATGGCCAACACCGGCTCAGCGTGGCAACGCCGGATGTCCACGAGACGACGAGTGCCCGTCCGGACGGGGACCGAGGTGTGGCCGGGGCGTGGTGGGGCGGAGAGGGGGAAGGGCAGCGGGAGGGGGGCCGGTGCTCGGTGGGTTCCGGGCAGGTGCTCGGTGGGTTCCGGGCAGGTGCTCGGTGGGTTCCGGGCAGGTGGCTGGCGGTTTCCGGGGCCGGTGCCCGGCGGATTCCGGAGTTGAGGCCCAGCGGATTCCGGGACCGATGGCCGATGGCTTCCGCGGCCGATGCCCGACGGTCCTGGGGGCCGGTGCCCGGCGACGGTCCTGGGGCCGGTGTCCGGCGAAATCACGGAGCCGAGGTCCTGTCGATTCCGCAGCCGACGCCCGACGGCTTCCCCGGCCAATGCCCAGCGGATCCCGCAGCCGATGCCCGACGGCTTCCGCAGCGGTGCCCGGCGGTCTCCGGGGCCGATGGCCGACAGCTTCCGGCGCCGGTGTCCGATGGCTTGCCAGGCCGATACCCAGCGGATCCCCCACCTGATGCCCGACGGACCCGAAGCCGACGTCCGGCAGTTCCCGGAGGCCGATGCCCAACGGATCCCGAAGCCGATACCCAGCGCATTCTGCAGCCGACGCCCGATAGCTCCCCCGGCCGACGCCCAGCGGGTCGCGCAACCGGTGCCCGGCGGGCCCCGGGGCCGGTGTCGTCAGAAGACGGACAGGCCGGTCAGGGTGGTGAAGCGGTCGAGGGCTGCCACGCCGGCCACGGAGTTGCCGCGTTCGTCCAGGCCGGGGCTCCACACGCACAGGGTGCAGCGGCCCGGTACGACGGCGATGATGCCGCCGCCGACGCCGCTCTTGCCGGGCAGGCCGACCCGGTAGGCGAAGTCGCCCGCGGCGTCGTACGTGCCGCAGGTCAGCATCACCGCGTTGACCTGCTTGGCCTCGCTGCGGCTGAGCAGCCGGCTGCCGTCGGAGCGGATCCCGTGCCGGGCGAGGAAGCCGGTGGCGAGGGCGAGGTCGGCGCAGGAGGCGGCGATGGAGCACTGGCGGAAGTACTGGTCGAGCAGGACCGGTACCTCGTTGTCGATGTTGCCGTAGGACGCCATGAAATGGGCGAGCGCGGCGTTGCGGTCGCCGTGCGCGGTCTCGGAGGCGGCGACCTCCTGGTCGAAGTCCAGCGCGGGGTTTCCGCTCTCGGCGCGCAGGAAGTCGAGCAGTTCACCGGCCGCGTCCCCGGTACGGGTCTGGAGGCGGTCGGTGACGACGAGCGCGCCCGCGTTGATGAACGGGTTGCGCGGGATGCCGTTCTCGTACTCCAGCTGGACCAGCGAGTTGAACGGGTTGCCGGACGGCTCGCGGCCGACGTGCTCCCACAGCTCGTCGCCCTCGCGGGCCAGGTCGAGGGCGAGGGTGAACACCTTGGTGATGGACTGCGCGGAGAACGGCTGCTGCCACTCCCCCACCCCGTACACCGTGCCGTCCAGCTCGGCGACGGCCATGCCGAAGGCACGGGGGTCGCACGCGGCCAGCGCCGGGATGTAGTCGGCGGCGCGGCCGCGGCCCGGTGTGTGCTCCAGCTCCTCGGCTATGCGCTCCAGGACCGGCAGGAAGGTGGGGGACGACGTCGTTGTCATGATCACCATTGTGCCTCCGTACCGCTCCCGGAGCCCACTCGCCCCCGCTCCGATACCTCTCGTCGCCGCAGGTCAGGCGGCCGGTGCCCCGCTGCCCGCGATGATCTCGGGGCGCAGCAGCCCGGTCAGTGTCCCGACCGGCAGCAGGCCCTTCTCCAGGACCAGTTCGGCGACCCCGCGCCCGGTGGCGAGGGCCTCCTTGGCGATCTCGGTGGCCGCCGTGTACCCGATGTGCGGGTTGAGCGCGGTGACCAGTCCGATGGAGTTCTCCACGCTCGCGCGCAGCCGCTCGGTGTTGGCGGTGATGCCGTCGACGCAGCGCTCGGCCAGCGTCCGGCAGGCCCGCTCCAGATGGGTGATCGACTCGGAGAGGGAGTGGAGGATGATCGGCTCGAAGGCGTTGAGCTGGAGCTGTCCGGCCTCGGCGGCCATGGTGATGGCGACGTCGTTGCCGATGACCTCGAAGGCGACCTGGTTGACCACCTCGGGGATGACCGGGTTGACCTTGCCCGGCATGATCGACGAACCGGCCTGCACCGGCGGCAGGTTGATCTCCCCGAGCCCGGCGCGCGGACCGGAGGACAGCAGCCGCAGGTCGTTGCAGCTCTTGGAGAGCTTGACCGCGATCCGCTTGAGCACCCCGGACATCTGTACGAAGGCCCCGCAGTCCTGGGTGGCCTCGACCAGGTTGGCGGCGGTGACCAGCGGCAGCCCGGTGATCGCGGACAGATGCCGGCGGGCGGCCTCGGCGTACCCGGACGGAGCGTTGATCCCGGTGCCGATCGCCGTGGCGCCCAGGTTGATCTCCTGGATCAGCTCGACGGCCTCGGCGAGCCGGCTGCGGTCCTCCTCGATCATCACGGCGAACGCGGAGAACTCCTGGCCGAGCGTCATCGGCACCGCGTCCTGCAACTGTGTACGGCCCATCTTGAGCACGTCACGGAACTGCACGGACTTCCCCGCGAAGGAGTCCTGGAGTACAGCCATCGCCTTGAGCAGTCCACGGACCGCGAAGACCGTCGCTATCTTGACGGCGGTCGGGTAGACGTCATTGGTCGACTGGCTCAGGTTGACGTCCTCGTTCGGGTGTACATACATGTACTCGCCCCTGGCGCGGCCGAGGAGCTCCAGCGCCCGGTTCGCGACGACCTCGTTGGCGTTCATGTTGGTCGAGGTCCCGGCCCCGCCCTGGATGACGTCCACGACGAACTGCTCGTGCAGCTCGCCCCGCCGGATCTCCTGGCAGGCGGTGACGATCGCGCGGGCCTTCTCCGGTGCCAGCAGGCCGAGTTCCGCGTTGGCGAGCGCGGCGGCCTCCTTCACGGCGGCCAGGGCGTCGATCAGATGCGAGTACGCCGAGATCGGCATGCCGGTGATGGGGAAGTTCTCGGTGGCCCGCAGGGTGTGGATGCCCCAGTAGGCGTCGGCGGGCACGTCCCGATCGCCGAGGAGGTCGTGTTCGCGCCGGGTGGTGGTCATCAGGGGTGCTCTGCTTTCTGGGCTTCGGGGCTGTTCGGGCACCCCGGGCTTCGAGGCTGTCCGGGGTTCCCGGGGTTCGGGGCTTTCCGGGTTTCGGGAGGGAAAACACCGGCGAGGGGTGAACTCAGGCGGTCTCGGCCCCGCCCACCACGCGTACGGCGCCCACCGGGACCCCGCCGCCGAGCAGCGCCTGTCCCGCGAAGCCGGTCAGCAGGGCGGGGTCCACCCCGGCCCGCTCAAGTGCCCGTGCCGCGACCGGTATCCGGGCGCGGTCCGCGCCGTCCGCTATCTTCACGGCCACCGCCCGCCCGTCCGGCAGCGCGGCCACCTGGACCCCCTCGAAGCCGTCCTTGGCGAGCAGCCCCGGCACGGCCCGCATCAGCGCGGCGACATCGCGGCTCGCGCCGGACGCCATCTCCGCGTGGTCCCGCATCGCGTCGGCGACCTTGGCCTCCGCGGTGCCGGGCGCGGCCGAGGTGATCCGGGACAGCGCGCGGGCGAGCCCGTGCAGGGAGATGGCGAACAGGGGCGCGCCGCAGCCGTCCACGGTGATGTGCGCGACCCGCTGTCCCGTGAGGTCCTCGACGGTCTCCCGGATGGTCCGCTGCAAGGGGTGCGCGGGGTCCAGGTAGTCCGGCAGGGACCAGTCGTTGAGGCGCGCGGTCCACAGCATCGCCGCGTGCTTGCCGGAGCAGTTCTGGGCGAGCCGGGAGGGCGTCCGGCCGTCGCGCACCCAGGTGTCCCGGACGGCGGGGTCGAAGGGCAGGTCGGGGACGTTGCGCAGATCGTCCTCGGCGAGTCCGCCCAGTTCGAGGATGCGCCGGGTCCCGGCGAGGTGGCGCTCCTCCCCGGAGTGGCTCGCGGCGGCCAGGGACAGCAGTTCGCCGTCCAGCGGCAGCCCGGCCCGCACCATGGCGACGGCCTGGAGGGGTTTGACGGCCGAACGCGGGTAGAAGGCGGCCTCGATGTCGCCGACCTGGTGGTCGACGGTGCCGTCGGCGCCGAGGACGACGACGGAGCCGTAGTGGATGCCCTCGATCACACCGCCGCGGACGAGGTGGGCGACGGGGGCGTGGCCGGGTGCGCGGACGACGGGCGCGTCGGCGGGGAAGCTGATGTCCATTTCTGCCTGCATCAAGGAGTCGGGGCGGCCGGTTCGCGGGTCACGCGGCGGCACGCCGGGCGGGGGCGCGGGGTGCGGACGGCACGGGGGCGGGCACGGGCGTCGTACGACCGCACCCGGTGCCGTGGTGGCCGGCGGCGGAGGGGCACGGTGGTGCGTCCGGTGCCGACGTCGGTGTGTCCGGGGGTCAGGGGGTCTTGTCCGGGGGTCAGGGGCGGGCGGCGCTCATGCCTCGGGCGCGCCGCTCGCGGCCGGGTCCGGCCGTCTGGGGCGCACGATGTCGGTGAGGGTGCGTTCGACGCGGTCCAGGTGGTGGCTCATGGCCGCGACGGCGTCCGGCTCGGAGCCGTCGGTGAGCGCCTCGACGATGGCGCGGTGCTCGCGGTCGGACTGCTCGCGTCGGCCGCCCAGCTCGTTGAGGAAGGCCGACTGGCGCGCCAGGGCGTCGCGGATCTCCTCGATGACCCGGCGGAAGACGGGGTTCTGGGCGGCCTCGGCGACGGTGAGGTGGAAGAGGGTGTCCATCGCGACCCAGGCGGTGGTGTCCGTCTCCCGCTCCATGCGGTCCAGCAGATGGGCCAGGCGGTCCAGGTGGTCGGGGGTGCGGCGCAGGGCCGCGTAACCGGCGACCGGGATCTCGATGTGGCGGCGGACCTCCAGCAGGTCGCTGGCCGCGTAGTCGCCGAAGGTGGGGTCCTCCACGGCGTCGGCGACGACGAAGGTGCCCTTGCCGGTCCGGGAGACCGTGAGGCCCATCGCCTGGAGCGCGCGCAGCGCCTCGCGCAGCACGGGCCGGGAGACCTCCAGGGTGCGGCCCAGCTCGGCCTCGGAGGGCAGCTTGTCGCCGATGGCGTAGTCGCCGCGTTCGATGGCGGCGCGGAGGTGGCCGAGGACCGCTTCCATCGCGCTCACGCGCCGCGGGCCGGTACCACCTGTCTGGCTGTCTGACAGGTTCACGGGCCGATCCTGCGCGCTGCCCGCCCGCTCTGTCAAGGCGGCCGGTGCAAACCCGCCTGGGGCGGTGGGAGGGAACGCCGACGGGGTGCGGTGCCCGCTCTCGGGCGCCGCACCCCGCCGGGTGGCCGGGAGGTGATGGCTCAGGCGTTGAGCACACCGGTGCCGAGCAGGGCGAGCAGGCCCACGCCGATGATGATGCGGTAGATCACGAAGGCGTTGAAGGAGTGCTTGGCGACGAACTTCAGCAGCCAGGCGATCGAGGCGTAGGCCACGACGAAGGAGACGAGGGTGCCGACGGCCAGCGGGGCGGCGCCCACGCCCGCGCCCAGGGCGTCCTTCAGCTCGTAGATGCCGGCGCCGGTCAGCGCGGGGATGCCGAGGAAGAAGGAGAGGCGGGTCGCGGCGACGCGGTCCAGGTCCAGGACGAGCGCGGTGGACATGGTGGCGCCGGAGCGGGAGAAGCCGGGGAAGAGCAGGGCGAGGATCTGGGAGCAGCCGACCCACATCGCGTCCTTGAAGGACGTGTCGTCCTCACCGCGCTTGTGGCGGCCCATCTGGTCCGCGCACCACATCGCGCCGGAGCCGACGATCAGCGAACCGGCCACCACCCACAGCGAGGCCAGCGGCCCGTCGATCAGCGGCTTCGCGGCAAGGCCGACCAGCACGATCGGGATCGTCGCGGCGATCACCCACCAGGCGAACTTGTAGTCGTGGTGGTAGCGCTCCTCACGGTTGACCAGACCGCGGAACCAGGCGGAAACGATCCGCTTGATGTCCTTGAAGAAGTACACGAGCACGGCGGCGATGGCGCCGACCTGGATGACGGCGGAGAACCCGACGACGGACTTGTCGTCGACGGGGATGTCCATGAGCCCCTCGGCGATCTTGAGGTGGCCGGTGGAGGACACGGGGAGGAACTCGGTCACCCCCTCGACGACTCCGAGGACGACGGCCTGACCGACAGAGATGGCGCTCATGGGATCCAGTTCTGAGGAGAGTAGGTCGACAGTGTTGTAGACAGTACTTGCCGCGTCCGGCGGGGTGCCGGGCGCCCGGGTCTACACAGCGCCGGCGAGCCAGTACCCGGCGAAGGCCGCGGCGAGCCCGGCCGCCACTCCGGCGACGACGTTCACCGAAGCGTAGAGGCCGGAGCCGGCCCCGGTCAGCCGCAGGGTCTCGTAGGAGAAGGTCGAGTACGTGGTCAGCGCCCCGCACAGACCGGTGCCGAGCAGGAGTTGCGGACGGGGTCCCGCGGCCCCGGTGGCGACGGCGCCGGTGACCAGGCCGGGGATCAGCCGGTTCACAACGGCTCCTCACCTTCGGACCGGTCCGTCCTGGCGTCCTCTCCGGGCGTCCGGCCGACGTACCGTACGACCTCGCACTCGTCCAGCGTGACCAGGCCCTCGCGGACCAGTTCGTCCAGCTGGGGCAGGAAGGCGCGGACCCGCTCCTCGGTGTCCACGAGGACCACCGCGACCGGCAGGTCCTCGCTGAGCGAGAGCAGCCGGGAGGTGTGGATGCGGGAGGAGGCGCCGTAGCCCTCGATCCCCCGGAAGACGCTGGCGCCCGCGAGCCCGGCGGCGTGCGCGCGGTGCACGATCTCGCTGTAGAGGGGCTTGTGGTGCCAGGTGTCGTCCTCGCCGATGTACACGGTCAGCCGCAGCGCGCGGCCGGTGAGCGAGGTCATGCCTGTTCCCTCCTGGTCAGCACCCGGCGGGCGGTGGCCGAGGCGAGCCACACCGCCGCGAGGGCCGCGCAGGGCGTCGCCACCAGATAGACGAGCCCGATCCCGGGGCGGCCGGCCTCGACGAGGCGGCGGATGTCGACGGTGTAGGTGGAGAAGGTGGTGAAGCCGCCGAGGACGCCGGTGCCGAAGAAGGGGCGGACGAGGCGGTGGGCGGCCCACACCTCGGTGATGAACACCATGAACACGCCCATCACGGCGCAGCCGATGAGGTTGGTCCAGAAGGTCGCCCACGGGAAGCCGTCGGGCGCGGTGGTCCAGGCGAGGCTGAGCCCGTAGCGGGCGCAGGCGCCGAGGGCGCCGCCGGCCGCGACCACCGCGACGACGGGGCCCTGGGCACGCCACTGGGTCCGCCGTCGTGGTGCGCGGCGGGCGTGGAGGGTGTCGGCTTCGGGGGTTGTCATCGTTCCTACGTCTCCTGCTCGGCCGTCCCCCGGCGGGTGATCACGGCCGGGCCCCACATTACCGCCGGATCGGCCGCGCCCGGCCACGCCGCGGCCCGTCCGCCGCACCGTTCACCCGCCCTTCCCCGGCGGGGCACCTCGCCGTAACCGCGGCCGGTCGCGCCGGGGCCGAACCGGTCAGGATTCGAGAAGCCGTGACGGACTCCCCCGGCCTAGCGTGGGAGCACCGAAGGGGAGCCCGCCGGGCCCCTGCCCCTGACCCTTTGCCTCGCGAGGAGTGAGCCATATGACCGCCGGTGTGCAGACGATCATCTACCCCGTCAAGGACCCGGAGCGGGCCAAGGCCCTGTTCGGCGCGCTGCTGGGCGTCGAGCCGTACGCCGACGAGCCGTACTACACCGGTTTCAAGGCCGGGGGCCAGGATGTCGGCCTGGACCCGGACGGGCACGCGCAGGGTCTGACCGGGCCGGTGCCGTTCTGGCACGTCACCGATCTGCGGGAGCGGCTGGCGGCGCTGGTGGCGGCGGGCGCGGAGATCGTCCAGGACGCCCGGGACGTCGGCAACGGCCGGCTCGTGGCCTCCGTGCGGGACGCCGACGGCAACATGGTGGGTCTGCTCCAGGATCCCGTCACCGAAAAGTAGTTGCACACTCAACGAGTGGCTGGATCGGTGCTACCGTGCCGGTATGGCAGTGCGAACGGCCGACGCCCGGCTGGAGGAACGCTGGCGGGACATCCTCGCCGTACACGCGCGCACGATGTGCGAGATCGACCGTGCGCTGCACCCCTACGGCCTGGGCGCCAGCGACTTCGAGGTGCTGGACATCCTGGCCGCCGAGTCGCCCCGCGACGGCGACCACTGCCGGGTGCAGAACCTGGTCGGGCGGGTGCATCTGAGCCAGAGCGCCCTGTCCCGGCTGATCGGCCGGCTGGAGAAGGACGGCCTGGTGGAACGCTCGGTGTGCGCCGAGGACCGCCGGGGCGTCTGGGTCGCCCTCACCGCCAAGGGCCGCGGCCTGCACACCGAGGTACTGCCGGTGCAACGGGCCGTCCTCGGGCGGATGCTGGCCGCCCGGGAGAGCTAGGGTCTTTCGTTCGGATCAGACGCCCTCCGGCGGGTCGTCCGGGCGCCGGTCCACCGGGCGGCGCGGCGGGATCGGGGTCGTCGGGAAGTCGCGGGGGCCGGTCCACAGGGACGGTACGGCGTCGCAGCGGCGGCACAGTTCGTAGGCGACGGCCTCGTAGTTGACCCGCCAGCCCCGGAAGTGGGGCCAGGCCTCCTCGGGGGTGCGCTCGGCGCGGAAGCCGGTCGAGTCCAGCATCGCCACGGCCGCGTCGAACTCGGCGTAGGTGAGCCGGATGGGGGCGCTCGGCGCGGGGTCCTCCTCGAAGGGGGCGCGCACCGCGCGGGCGATGTCGCGCAGGGCGCTGAACCCGGCCCGCAGCACCAACCGGGCCTCCGGCGGCGCGGACTTCGGGTCCAGGGCGAGCTGGAGCGCCGCCGCGTCCATCACGGCCACCAGTCCCACCAGCCAGCTGCGGTAGGGGCGCGGGGAGCGGAACGTCAGCAGCACCGGGTAGGTGGAGTGGCTCTCGCCCATGTCCGAGGCCAGCCGCTCCCAGGCCCGGTACAGCTCCGGCAGCGCGGTCTCGGTGTCGACCAGCCACTGCCGGGCCAGGATCTCCGGGCCCCAGGAGGGCTCGCCCGCCCTTGCCTGGAGGAGGGTGACCTCGACCTCGCGGCGGTTGTAGGCGGCGTAGAGCGTGGGCAGGTAGGCGATCTGGAGCGCGATCAGGACCGGGCCGGTGGCCGCCGCGACGAAGTCGAGGACCGACAGCTTCCACCGGGCGCCGCTGGCGAAGCCGAGCGTGAACAGGCTGGAGCCGGCCTCGCGGAACGCGGTGGTCCAGGTCAGTGAGGACAGCGCGTACAGGAGCAGGCCGAAGCCGAGCAGCGCGCCGACGAGCCAGCCGGCGAGCATGCCGATCAGCATGAGGGGCGCCAGCCAGGTCTGGGCGCGGTCGATCGCCTCGTAGTCACCGCGAGGGGTGGTCAGCCGGAGCAGTCTGCGCAGCAGCCACCACAGGCGGAAGACCAGCGCGGAGTAGAGGCCCCTCGGGACGACGAGGGTGCGCAGGATGCTGCTCAGCACGGCGAGGAGCAGCAGGGCGCCCGCCGTGCCGGCGATGTATTCCATGGGGGCATTTTGGCGCCCCGGGAGCGCGGTGATCCATTTCGGGGGTGGCCGCGGGAGGCGCGTCCACGCGGCGGGGCCGTGGACCGGCACCGCCCCGCGCCCGTCGGGCGCCCCGGCTCAGCGGGCGAGCAGGGTGCGTACCCCCTGGGACGTCAGCGTCAGCGCGTGCTCCGAGCTGCCGTCTATCGCCAGGGAGATCTCCTCGTCCGGCCACTGCGAGGCCAGCGCGCCCAGCGGGATGAGGCGGTAGCGGGAGATGAAGGGCAGGAGCTCGGCCATCTCGTTCTCCGTGGTGAACACGGGGACGACCGGGTCTCCCCCGGGCTGTTCCAGGATGGGCAGGGCCACCGTCGTGGCGTCGGTGCCCTCGCCGTCGATCGCGTCGTCCGGCACGGGGACGAGCACGTCGCTGTGGGCGAGGGTGTCCAGGGCCCTCTGGTCCTCGGCATTGGCGACCAGGGCGTCCAGCGCCTGCTGGGCCGGCGTCGGAAGGGCGTCGTGTGCGGGTGTCTCCATGGCAGATCCCCAGGTAGCGGTGGTCGTACGGGCCACCCGGACGGACTGCCCGGGCGGGCTCCCGCCTCGCGTACCCGGTGCGGACCCGGGGCATGCGTGCGAGCCGCAAGAGGCATGGCCGTACGGGCCGCGAGACGGTCCTCAGGTGCTGCGGACCGCGCTAGGCCCTGAGGACCTCCTCGCCCGGCGCGGGGCTCGGGGCCAGGGCCTCCTGGGCGCGCACGCGGCGCCGGCCGAGGAGCAGGGTGCCGAGGAAGGAGAGGAGGAGGGCGACCACGACGCCCAGGTTGGCGTACGCCCACGCGCCGGTACGGCCGCCGAGGCCGAGCGGTCCGAGGAGGTAGCCCTGCCAGCCCAGCCAGTGCGCGGCGGTGTTGGTGACCAGGCCCCAGCCGACGGCCGTGGCGGCGAGGGTGAGCAGCGGGGGCACCAGCGGGACGTCGCCGTAGCGGCCGTGCGGGCGGAACAGGTCGCCGTCGTCGTAGTTGCGGCGGCGCAGCGCGAGGTCGGCCAGCATGACGCCGGACCAGGCGGCGACGGGCACGCCGAGCGTGGTGAGGAAGCCCATGAACTGGCCGAGGAAGCCGCCGGCGAAGAACACGATGTAGATGGATCCGGCGATCATCAGGCAGCCGTCCCAGAGCGCGGCCAGATAGCGGGGCACGCGCAGCCCGGCGGAGAGCAGGGCGAGGCCGGAGGAGTAGATGTCGAGGACGGCGCCGCCGACCAGGCTGAGCACGGCGACCACGGCGAACGGCACCAGGAACCAGGTGGGCAGGATCGTGGTCAGGGCGCCGATCGGGTCGTCGGCGATGGACCGGCTCAGCTGCGGCGAGGACCCGGCCAGCAGGACGCCGAAGACCAGCAGCAGCACGGGCGCGAGCGAGCCGCCGAAGGTGGTCCAGCCGATCACGCCCCGGCTGGAGGAGTCGCGGGGCAGATAGCGGGAGTAGTCGGCGGCGGCGTTGATCCAGCCGAGGCCGAAGCCCGCCATCATGAACACCAGCGCGCCGATCATCTGCTGCGCGGATCCGCCCGGCACCGCCTTGACGGCGTCCCAGTCCACCTGGTGGGCGACGAGACCGACGTAGACGACGGTCAGCACGCCGGTGACCACGGTGATCACGGTCTGGAGCCGCATGATCAGGTCGAAGCCGATGACGCCGGCGACGACAGTCAGCGCGGCCACCACCATCAGGGCGACCACCTTGGTCTCGGTGCCGCCGCCCCAGCCGAGGCTGGTGAAGACGGTCGCGGTGGCCAGGGTGGCGAGCGAGATGAGGGCGGTCTCCCAGCCGACGGTGAGCATCCAGGAGACCACCGACGGCAGCCGGTTGCCGCGCACCCCGTAGGCGGCGCGGCTGAGCACCATGGTGGGCGCCGAGCCGCGCTTCCCGGCGACCGATACGAAGCCGCACAGCAGGAACGAGGCGACGATGCCGATCGTGCCGGCGACGAGCGACTGCCAGAAGGAGATGCCGAAGCCGAACGCGAAGGCGCCGTAGCTGAGCCCGAGCACGGAGACGTTCGCCCCGAACCAGGGCCAGAACAGCATGCGCGGGGTGCCCCTGCGGTCCGCGTCCCCGATCACGTCGAGCCCGTGCGTCTCCAGCTGGATCGGGCGGGTGGCGGCTCTGTCGTCGGTGATGCCGAGGGGGTCGTGCGGATGCGTCATCACGGCCTACCTGTCTGACGTGTCGAGATCACGCTAGGTCGGCACCGCGGGGGCCGCAACGCAGGCAGCACTCGGGATCCTCGTCAGTCGCGGCCCTCCTGGACATCCTGCTCAAGGCTCTCCTCGGCGGCACCCTCCGCCTGGGACGGGGTGGTGCGGGCGGGCTGCCGCGCCGCCTCCGCCTCCTCCGGCTCGCGCTCGCCCTCGGCCTGGGAAGGAGTGGTGTATTCGCTCATCGGGGCCTCCCCGCCGTCCGTGGATCTGTGGGCATGCCCCGGGTACCCGTCCGGTAGGGGTGTCATGAAGAGCGGTCGGGTGAACCGTTCCGGCGCGACCCTGGATCGGCGCGGTCCTGCATCGGCGCCGTCCTGGATCGACGGGAGGGGTACGACGCCGCCCCCGGCGGCGTGGCGTGCGCGAGCCCCGTGCCGTCCCCGGCGAGGATGGCGCTCGGCAGGAGCCGGCTCCGAGGCGGGCGGCGCGGGTACGACGAGGCGGGTGGTGCGGGTATGACGGTGAACCGTGTCGGCCTGGTCGTGCACGGCGGGCGCGCCGAGGCACAGGCGGCCGCGGGAGCGGTGCGCGACTGGTGCGCGGAGCACGCGGTGGAGTGCACCGACATCGACGTATGGCAGGAGGGCGCCCGGCACAGCGCCCGCGCGGAGGTCGACGCGGCGGGCGACCCGGACCTGATCGTCACGCTCGGCGGCGACGGCACCTTCCTGCGCGGCGCCCGGCTCGCGGCGGAGAACGACGCCCTGGTGCTCGGCGTCGACCTCGGGCGGGTCGGCTTCCTGACCGAGGTGCCGGCCCCCTCCGTACGGGCGGCCCTGGACGCCGTGCGCGAGGAGCGGATCACCGTGGAGAGCCGGATGCTGCTCACCATGCGGGCGTCGTGCCGGCTGGAGGTGCCCGCGCAGGTGGAGGCGCTGACGCGGTACGGCCGCGGGCCGATGCTGCCGCCGCCCCGGGTACGCGTGGACTGCGCGGCGGGCGGCGACTGGGGCGTCGCGCTGAACGTCACCGCGCTCAACGACGTCGTCCTGGAGAAGCTGTCCCGGGACCGGCAGGTGTCGGTCGCGGTGTATCTGGCCGGGCGGCTGCTCGCCTGCTACTCGGCGGACGCGCTGCTGGTCGCCACGCCCACGGGTTCCACGGCGTACAGCTTCGCCGCCGGGGGCCCGGTGGTCTCGCCGCGCGCCGAGGCGCTGGTCTTCACGCCGGTCGCCCCGCACATGGTGTTCAACCGCTCCGTCGTGGCCGCCCCGGACGAGCCCGTCGCCCTGCGGGTCCTGGAACGCTCGGGCCAGGCCGCGGTCAGCATCGACGGCCAGCTGCGCGGGGTGCTGAGCCCCGGTGACTGGATCGGTGTGTACGCCGCGCCCCGCCGGCTGAAGGCGGTGCGGCTGGGTCCGACGGACTTCTACGGCCGGCTGCGCGAGCGCATGAACCTCACCGACGCGCCGGCCGCGCTCGCCGACGGCGGGGCCGCCCCGCTGTGGCCGGTGTCCTCGCCGCGCCCGGCCGACCTCGCCCATCTGGCCCTGCCGGGCGCACCGGACATCACGGCCGAGCCCCCTCCGGAGTGACCCGGGTACCCTCGCGGGCGGCATCCGCGAGGGTACCCGGGTCACTCTCGCGGGCGGCGTCCGCGAGCCGGTCGCGTCACTTCGCGAACCGGGGCGCGGGGGCCGCCCGGAGGGTCACGCCGTCCCACCGCGGGCCGGGGTGTCCGAAGCACGGCGCCGATCGTGCGGCGCGCGCGGTTCAGTCGAACAGGCCCTGGTTGCCGTCCTTGCGCACCACGCACAGCGCCCAGATGGTGAACGCGGCGAGGGCGATCATCACGATCGACCAGACCGGGTAGTAAGGCAGGGACAGGAAGTTGGCGATGATGATCAGCGCGGCGATCACCACGCCGGCCGCCCGCGCCCAGGTCGACACCTTCATGAGCCCCAGGCCGACGATGACGGCCACGGCACCGAGGACGAGGTGCACCCAGCCCCAGCCGGTGAGGCTGAACTGGAAGACGTAGCTGCGGGTGGCGAGGAAGACGTCGTCCCGGGCGATCCCCATGATGCCGCGGAAGATGTCCAGGACGCCGGTGAGCAGCAGCATCACCGCGGCGAACGCGGTCAGGCCGGTGGCCCACAGCTCCTTGGTGGTGTGCTCGCGCGTGGTGCCGGCGCCGGTGCCGGTACCAGGGCCGCTGCCGGGGCCGGTGTTGTGGTGTGCGTGGGGTGCGGTCATCGTGCCACCTCGATTCTCTCCGGTGTGCGGTAGGTCGGTGGGGTCGGTGCGGGGCGGTTCAGTGCGGGGAGGTGGAGGAGACGGTTCCCGAGCGGCCGGATCCGGTGGATTCCGGCCCCGTGCCGCCGGGCGCGCCCCCGGACGGTCCGTGGGCGGCGGACGGTCCGTGGGCGGCGAACACCATGTCCTTCGCCTTGCGGAACTCGTCCTCGGTGATGTCGCCGCGTGCCTTCATCTCGGACAGCCGGGTGAGTTCGTCGGCGCCGGAGGTGCCGCCCCGGGCGGTCTCGCGGATGTAGCTGTCGAACGCGCGCTGCTGGGCGCGGGCCTGCTCGACCTCGCGGCGGCCCATGCCCTTGCCGCGCGCGATCAGATAGACGAAGACGCCGAGGAACGGCAGTACGACGACGCACACCAGCCAGGCGGCCTTGGCCACGCCGCCCATGGAGTCGTCGCGGAAGATGTCCATGACCACCCGGAAGAGCAGCACGAACCACATGATCCACAGGAAGAACACCAGCATGGACCAGAAGACGCTCAGCGCCGGATAGTCGTACGCGAGGTAGGTCTGGACGCTCATGTCGCTCCCTCCGTCCCGGGTCCGCGCCCGGTGGTCGGTCGTCCGCCGTCCTCAGGCTGCGCCTCGGCGGGAGAAGGGCGCTTCACCCCCCGCGGGTGAACGGCGGCCGGCTCCCGGGCCCGGAAGGCTCCGGTGCGCGGCCGTCGCCGGGGGCGGCCCCGTCGGGATCGTGCTCCGGTCCGGGGTCGGGCCGCGGGGGCCGTACGGACCCGGGTCGCGCGAGGGAGGTCATGGCTCCTCCCTCCCGTGCCCGGGGCCGCTCCCGGCCGGCCGACGGGGCCTTGTGCGGGGACCTCACCCGGACAGCGTCGCTCCCGACGGTCCCTACGGGATCACCCCTGGCGGGTGATCCCGTACGGGGGCCGGGGCGCTGAGGTGGGGAGCGGGCGCGGGCGGGCCCGCCCGCGTCGACGCGGCGGAAGAGACACGCGATGACCGATCCAGCGGGGCGCGCCCCGTCGAAGGACGCCCGCCGTCCCCTGTACAGCGGGGCGGAACGCCGGGCCGCGACCGCGTCGTTCACGCGGACGACGGCCATCCTGACCGCCCTGACCGTCGCCTACTACCTGGTGCCGCTGGACACCCGCACCACCCTGGCGACGGCCCTCCTGCTGCTGTGCGGGCTGCTCGCGGTCGCGCTGGTCTTCGGCTGGGAGGCCTGGCTGATCATGAACGCGCGGTACCCCCGGCTGAAGGCGGTGGAGGCGCTGGTCGCCACGGTGGGCCTCTATCTGGTCGTCTTCGCCAGCGTCTACCACATCCTTGAGCGCGACACCCCCGGCTCCTTCTCCGAGCCGCTGACCAGGACCGACGCCCTCTACTTCACACTGAGCACGTTCACCACCGTGGGGTACGGCGACATCACCGCGCGCTCGGAGGCGGGGCGGGTGGCGGTGATGTGCCAGATGGCGTGCGGTCTGCTGCTGGTGGGGGTGGCGGTACGGCTGCTCACGGCTGCGGTGAACGCGGGGCTGCGCAGGAAGGGGCGGGAGCCCTAAGGGGCGGCAGGGCCCTTACCGGGATCGGGCCCTTGTCGGGGTCCCCCAGGGCTCACTGTGGAGGCTGGTGCATCTCCAGGACGCGCAGGCCGAGGGACTGGCAGCGGGCGAGCAGGCCGTAGAGGTGTGCCTCGTCCAGGACGCGGCCGAACAGGATGGTGTGGCCGGACACCACCACGTGGTCCAGCTCGGGGAACGCCTTGGCCAGCGTCTCCGTCAGCTCGCCGTCGACGCGAATCTCGTAGCGCATGAGGTGCCTTCCCCGCGTGCCGCGGACGGGCGTACCCGGCCCTCTCCCTGCGATCCTGCGCCCCGGTCCGGCGCCGGGCCTCACCCGTCGCAGGTGATGTGGGCCGCGCGGTCAGAGCAGGCCCAGTTCGCGGGCGCGGTGCACGGCGTCGTGCCGGCGGTTCACGCCCAGCTTGCGGTAGGCGCTCTTGAGGTGGGTCTTGACCGTGTTGACGGAGACGAAGAGGTCGGCGGCGATCTCCTCGGTGGACATCATCTCGGCGAGCCGGACCAGCACATCGCGTTCGCGGCCGCTCAGCTCCTCGATCACCGGCGGCGGTTCGGGCACGGCCGCGGTGCCGTCCGGAGAGCCGGCGCCGGGCAGCAGCCAGCCCTCGGCGAGCGGGCGCAGCGCCGGGGTGGCGAGCAGCGGCCGCAGCCAGGGCCCGGCCTCCTTGAAGGGGCGCCGCAGCCGGTCCCGCCGGGCCTCGCGCAGCGCCTGCGCCACGAACCGGCGCCGGGCCTCCCGGTCGCCCTCGGCCCCGGCGAGCTCCGCCCTGACCAGGGCCGACCGTACGGCGATCAGGGGGCCGGGGGTGTGCTGCGGGCGCATCCGGGCGAGGCGGGGGGCGGGCTGCGGGCGTACCCGGGCGAGGCCGGGGGCGGACTGCGGGCGCAGCCGGTCGAGCAGGTCCCGGGCGTGCGCGGGGCGGCCGGCCGCCAGCTCCGCCTGGGCCGCGCCCACCAGGCACAGCGGGTCCTCGCCGGGCAGGTCCGTCAGCAGTTTGACGGCCAGCTCGGGGCGGCCGTCGGCGAGATGGGCACCGGCGGCCACCAGCGCCGCGTGGGCCTCGGCCCAGGGGGACGGTTCCTCGGCGGCGACGGTCCGGTCGGCCGCTTCGAGGGCGCCCTCGGTGTCGCCCCGGGCGAGCAGGAGGCGCGCGGTGACCAGGGTGTGCAGCGCCCGGGCCACCGGGTCGCGCACCGGCTGCCGGGCGTCGGCCGCATCGGGCGGCGCGTCGAGGAGTGCCTCGGCCCGGTCCAGTTCGTCGCGCTCGGTGGCGACGGCGACCAGGACGAGGGCGGCCGGGCCGACCCCGGGGAGCACGGAGGGGTCCGTGTGGTCGGCGGCGGCGAGCGCGGCGAGGGCCTTGCGTTCGGCGCGGCCGGGGTGGCCGTCGAGGTGGTCGAGCAGGGCGAGATGGGCGAGGCACTCCTCGCCGACCTGGGCCGTCGAGGGGCGCCCCGGCGCCGCCGGGGTCCGTGTTCCGACCGGGGAGGCCGGTTCCGGGGCCCGTACCTGCGCCGATGCCGCCGGTGTCGTACGGCCGTGGTCCGTCACCGCGGTCAGGGCCGCGCGCGCCTGCGTGAACCGTCCGGCCCACAGGCGGGCCGCGCCGAGGTGGGCGCGCAGCAGGGCGGTCAGCTCGGGATGCCGGTCCAGCAGCCGGCCGGGGACCTCCCGCGTCAGCTCCTCCGCGCGGCGGGCGGCGGCCTCGGCGCGCGAGGGGGACCCGGCCAGCCGGGCGGCGAGGACCTGGAGGAGGGCGCAGCCGAGGCGGGCGGCGGCCACCTCGCCCGGATCACCCCGCTCCCGCTGCTGCTCGCGGCCGGGGCCGTCCGGCCCCTGGACCGGCCGGAACGCGACGTCCTCCAGTTCGCGCGTGGCCCGTTCCAGGTGCGGCAGGGCCCGGTCGAGGTCGCCGAGGGACAGCGCGCGGGCGGCGCGGACGAGGTCGGTGGCCGGGGTACGCGGCTCGGATCCCATGGCGCAGAAGAGCGCGGCCAGGGGCTCGGCGCGCGGTCCGGTGAGGAGTTCACCGAGGGCGAGGTCGCCGACCAGGGCACCGGCGGCGGCCTCCCGGTCGCCCGCGGCGGCGGCGTGCTCCAGGGTCTCCCCGAGCGGTCCGTGGCGGCGCAGCCAGGCCGCCGCCCGGCGGTGCAGCTCAGTCTCCAGGCCGGGGTGGCGGGCCCGCAGATGGGCGCGCAGGATCTCCCGGAACAGCGGGTGGAGCCGGAACCAGGAGTGCCCGAGGTCCTCCACGAAGGCGTTCTCGCGGTGCAGCGCGGTGAGGATCAGCTCGGCGTCGGCACGCCCGGTGAGCGCGTCGGCGAGGGCGGGCCCGAAACGGTCGAGGACGCTGATCCGCAGCAGCAGGTCCTGCGTCTCGGCGCGCTGCCGCTTGAGCACCTCGGCGATCAGGTAGTCGCCGATGGTGGTGCGGTCGGCCTCGAACTCCTTCAGGTACGACCGCGGGTCGCGCTCCCCCTGCGCGGCCAGGGCGCTCAGCCGCAGGCCCGCCGCCCAGCCCCGGGTGCGGGCCAGCAGCGCGCCGATCTCGTCGGGCGGCAGCCGCAGGCCGTGCAGGGCCAAGAGGTCGCCGGCCTCCTCGGGGGTGAAGGCCAGTTCGTCGTTGCGGATCTCGGTGACCGCGCCTGCCGCACGGTAGCGGTGCAGGGGCAGCAGCGGCTCGGTGCGGGTGACGAGGACCAGGCGTACACCGGTACCGGCGTGCCGGAGCACGAACTCCAGCTGGTCGGCGATCTCCGGGTCGGTGACGCGGTCGTACTCGTCGATGACGGCGGTCACGGGTGCCGCGCGGGCGCCGAGTTCCACGGCGAGCCGGGTGAGCAGCGCGTCGTCCACGCGACCGGCCTCGGCGGGCAGGCCCACCTCGGCGGAGAGGGTCACCCCGGCGAGCCGCAGGGCCTGGAGGAGATAGGCCCAGAAGGTGCCGTGGCCCTTGTCGGCCATCTGCGCGGTGAGCCAGGCGACGGGGGTCCCGCGGGTCGCGGCCCAGTCGGCGACCAGCAGTGTCTTGCCGGCCCCCGCCGCGCCGCCGACCACGGTCAGCGGGGTGCGCGGGGCGGCGTCCAGGTGTTCGAGCAGCCGGTCGCGGCGCAGATGGGTCGCCGGGAGGGCGGGGATCGCGAACCGTGTCCGCAGGAACGGATCCCCACAGGGATCGGCGGGCCCGTGGGGGTCCGCTCCGGTCTCGTCCGGCACGCCCATGGTGGTCACCACCATCGTCGTCGGGTCGCGGACAGCGTGCTCCGCTCCTTCCCCCAGGATCACCCCTGAGGGAAGGAGCGCCACACGAGACGGTGGCGCCCGGTGCGGGGGGCTCAGTCCGTGGTGGACGAGGCGCGGCGCGGCAGCTTCCAGTTCGGCCGCGGGAAGTGGCAGGTGTAGCCGTTGGGGTAGCGCTCCAGGTAGTCCTGGTGCTCGGGCTCCGCCTCCCAGAAGTCACCGACCGGCGCCAGCTCGGTGACCACCTTGCCGGGCCACAGTCCGCTGGCCTCGACGTCCGCGATGGTGTCGACGGCGGTGCGGTGCTGCTCCTCGCCGTCGTAGAAGATCGCGGAGCGGTAGCTGCGCCCGATGTCGTTGCCCTGGCGGTCCCGGGTGGTCGGGTCGTGGATCTGGAAGAAGAACTCCAGGACGTCGCGGTAGCTGGTGACCGCGGGGTCGTACAGGATCTCGATGGCCTCGGCGTGGTCGCCGTGGTCGCGGTAGGTGGCGTTCGGGGTGTCGCCGCCGCTGTAGCCGACGCGGGTGGAGACCACGCCGGGCTGTTTGCGGACCAGATCCTGCATGCCCCAGAAACAACCGCCCGCCAGTACGGCTCGCTCGGTTCCCGCTGTCATCGGTCGCTCCCTGTTTCGTCCGGCCCCGCACCCCTGTTGACGTGCCGGGGGCACGGTCATCCAGCGTAATACCGCCCGCGCGCGAGGGTCGAAGGGCCACCGGTCCAGCGCGGGCGGCACGGTCAGGCGGGCATGCGGGGCATCCGGGCGGGGGGTGCGGGGCAGCGCGATGCGGGGCAGCGCGATGTCAGGGCTCGGCGATATGACGGCGGAGCCGCGAGGGCGGCGACGAGGACCGGGAATCAGCGGCCAGGCGGCGATGACGGTCAGGGGGGCGCCGGGCGTAGGCCGTCCAGGAGGCCGAGACGGTTGAGGTGGGGGGCGGCCGGGGTGCGGGGACGGCCGAGATCGCTGAGGTCGGCGGGGCCGGGGGTGACCTCAGGGGCGCTGTCGGGAGCGTTCTCGGGGGCGCCCCTGGGGTGCCTTCCGAGGCGGGCGGGCGGGTGCGGTTCGGGCGGCGCCGAAGGGGTGGGGGGATCTGGTCCAACACCGCTGCGGCGCGCGTTCGGCACCCTGCGGGAGAACGGCGGGCGGGGTGCCGGTGAACGGGCCTGACAGCGGGGCGAGTTGAGCGGTCGTACCGGTATCCGCGCGACAGGGGCCGCCCGGCGACGGGGGCAGCCGGTCGCCGGGCCGACCCGCGGCGCGGCGACGGGGGCAGCCGGTCGCCGGGCCGGCCCGCGGCGCCGGTCGCGCAACGGCACTGACGGCGCTGCGAGTCGACGCCCTGGGCGTTCCCCCCGCCCAGGGTGTGTCACACGGGCGGGGTCACATCTTCGCGCCGAAGTCCTGGGTCCACCACGGGCCGCCCGCGCCCTTGTGCACGCCGACGCCGATGTTTTTGAAGGCGCAGTTGAGGATGTTGGCGCGGTGGCCGGAGCTGTGCATCCAGGAGTCCATCACGGAGGCCGGGGTCTGCTGGCCCCTGGCTATGTTCTCGCCGTACGTGGACCACCGGTAACCCGCGGCGGTGATGCGCTGCCCGGGGTCCACACCGTCCGGGTTGACGTGGTCGAAGAAGTTCCGCGCGGCCATGTCGTCGGAGTGCGCCTGCGCCGCCTGCTGGAGCTGCGGGTCCGCGGTCAGCGGGGAGCAACCGGCGCTCGCGCGCTCCTTGTTGACCAGCGCGACCACCTGGCTGACGGTGTCACCGGCCGGCGCCGGCGCGGTGGTGCGCGCCGGGGGCTTCGGGGTGGTCGGGCGCGGGGTGGGCGTGCTCTTCCGCGTCGGGCTCGGACTCGGGCTCTTCGTGGCCTTCTTCTTCGGCTTCTTCGGCTCCTTCGGCTTCTCGGACTTCGACGCGGACGGCGAGGGCGACGCCGAGTTGGGTACGGCGCTGGGCGCGGAGAGGTCCGCCACGGAGGCGTTCGCGCTCCGCTCGACGGTGGTGTCGCCGGTGCCGGACCCGGTGTCCGTGCCGAAGTACCAGAGGCCGCCGCCCGCGACACAGGCCACGACGACGCCGCCGACGACCCGGCGGCGCGTGCGCCTGCGGCGGCGGGACGCGCTGCGCGAGCCATCGCGTCCGTCGCCGCGCCCGCCCGAACGGCCCCGCGCGGCACGCCGTCCGCCCCCGGAACCGGAACCGGAACCGGAACCGGAGACCGAACCCGAGGCCGAGGCAGAACCCGGACCGCCCGTCCCGGCCGGGGCGTCGAACGGGGAGGCCGCTCCGACCGGCGCCATCCCGCCCGAGGCGGAGCGCAGCGCGGCGAGCAGTCCGGGCGCCGCGGCGACCAGCGCGAGTCCGGCCAGCAGCCCCTCCGCGGGCATCAGTCCGCTCCACAGCCCGGAGCAGAGCGAGCAGCCGCGGGCGTGCCGGGCGATGCGCTTGCGCCACAGCGCCGAGGGCTTGCCGTCCCAGGCGGCCAGCACGCCCCGCAGCTCCTCGCAGCGCGGTCGCGCGTCGAGCGCCCGTACCACCACCCGGGCCGCCTCCAGCTGGGCCTTCATCCGCTGCACGCGGACCGCGGTGTGCTCGGGCGTCAGCTCCAGGGCGGCGGCGACCTCGGCGCGGGTCAGCTCGCCCGCGCACTCCAGCCACCACAAGGACAGCAGCCCCCGGTCGTCGGGCTCCAGCCAGCGGGTCGCGTGCGCGGTCTCCTGGCGCTGGCCCGACAGTTGCAGCTGCACCACCGTCAGGTCCACGAAGTCGGCGCCCGGGTCGGCCAGGTCGTACGCCTCCTCCACGGTGGCGGGCGCGGACTGCCGGTCCTGCCAGTGGCTGCGGACCTGGTTCATCGCGATCGCGACGAGCCAGGAGCGGAAGCGCTCGGGGGCGCGCAGCCCGCCCAGGCCGTCGAGGGCGCGCAGCATGGTCTCCTGCACCACGTCGTCGACGTCCACCGAGCCGTTCAGCGCCCGCCCCACGATGTTGTAGACCAGCGGCAGATAGGCGCTGACCAGGGCGTCCTGGGCCGCCGCGTCGCCCTCGCGGGCCGCGATCACCAGGGCCGCCGTCTCCGCGTCCGTGTGCCGTGTGCTCATCTGATGTTTCCCGTCCTCGACGCCGAACGATTGTTCCCGATGACTGGGAGACCGTTCGAAGCGGCCCGGATAACAGTTCTCGGGGAGAGATTTCCGGCCACTTGTGGCGACGAGTTCCCGACAGGGTGTGCGGAGGGTGCGGTACGCACCGACTCGGGCCGGTGACCGCCAGGTTCACAGGTTCAAAGTTGGTCTAGTCCTCTTGACGGAGGGGGACGGCGGCGGTTTGGTATGTACCAACATCCCCGCCGTGCACGGCACCCTTACCCCACCACCCCACGCCCTTGGGGCATCCCCGAGAGGGGCACACTGTCATGCACCTGGCACGACTTGGCGGACTCGCCGCCTCCGCCTGCGCATTCGCGCTCGCGGCCACCGGCGCGGCCGTCGCCCCCGCGAGCAGCGCGGCCACGAGCGGCGCGGCGAGCAGCGCCACGGGAAGCAGCGTCTACTCCGTCGCTCCCTACGTCGACATGTCGAACGGTCAGGAGGGGCTGCTCGACACCGCCATCACCGGGCACCATCTCAAGGCCTACACCGCCGCCTTCGTCCTCGGCGAGGGCTGCAACCAGGTCTGGGGCGACACGCTCCCCATCGGCAACGACTCCTACACCGACCCCGAGATCGCCCGGGCCAAGTCCGAGGGCGCCTCGGTGATCATCTCCTCGGGCGGTGCCAGCGGTCTGCCGCTCGCCTGGACCTGCACCACCCAGAGCAGCATCGACGCCGGGTACCAGGCCCTCATCAACGACTACGGCGTCAACCAGCTGGACTTCGACGTCGAGGGCGCCGCCGTCGCGGACACCGCCGCCGCGGCCCGCCAGATGCAGGCGATGAAGGACCTCAAGGCGGCCAACCCGAACCTCCAGTTCTCCGTCACCCTGCCGGTGCTGACCAGCGGGCTGACCAATGACGGCGTCAACATCCTCAAGGCCGCCGAGAACGCGGGCGTCAGGATAGACGTGGTCAACATCATGACCATGGACTACTACGCCGGTACGGGCGCCGAGATGGGCCAGGGCGCGATCGACGCCGCCAAGGCCACACTGGCGCAGATGCGGTCCGTCGACTCCGGGTACGGCTACGCCAACCTCGGCATCACCCCGATGATCGGCAAGAACGACGACGGCTCCACGTTCACCCTGGCCGACGCCCAGACCGTGGAGGACTTCGCCGCGCAGAACGGCGTGGGGCGGCTCGCCTTCTGGTCGGTCAACCGGGACCAGCCGTGCGGCGGCAGCGCCAACTCCCTGCCCACGTGCAGCGAGATCAGCCAGAGCAGCCTGGCGTTCACGGACGCGTTCGTGCCGTACGAGGGCAGTTCGGGCGGCGGGGGCGGGGGCGGCGGTACGACCAGTGACTTCTCGCTGTCCCTCTCCCCCGGTTCCGCCTCGGTCGCCCAGGGCGGTTCCGCGACCGCGAGCGTCGCCACGGCCACCACCTCGGGCGGCGCCGAGTCCGTGGCCCTCACCGCCTCCGGCGCGCCCTCCGGCGTCACCGTCTCCTTCAGCCCGGCGTCGGTGACCTCCGGCAGCGCCTCGACCCTGACGGCGGCCGTCGGCTCGTCCGTGGCCGCGGGCACCTACCCGATCACGGTCACCGGCACGGGCACGGGCGGCACCCACAGCGCGACCTACACGCTCACCGTCACCAGCAGCGGCGGCGGGGGCGGCGGGGGCGGCGGGGGCTCGCTGACCAACGCCGGGTTCGAGACCGGCAGCCTCGGCCCCTGGACCTGCACCGGCGGCAGCACCCTGGTCTCCACCCCGGTCCACTCGGGCGGCCACGCCCTCCAGGTCACCCCCGACTCCGGGGGCACCGGCGAGTGCGACCAGACCGTCACCCTGTCCCCCAACCACAGCTACACGCTCACCGGCTGGGTGCAGGGCCCCTACGCCTACCTCGGCGTCAGCGGCGGCGCGACCGCCAGTACCTGGTCGAACAGTTCCAGCTGGAACCAGCTGAAGGTCTCCTTCACGACCGGCAGCAGCGGCACGGTCACCGTGTACGTCCACGGGTGGTACGGCCAGGGCAGCGTGTACGCCGACGATCTCGCCCTCGGCTGAGCGGCACCCGCAGGGACCCCCCGGCCGCGCGCCCGGTGCCTGTCCGCAGGTGCCGGGCGCGCGGTGATGCGTGAGCCTGGAGGGGTGTCTGGTGTTCCCGCCGGCGTGATCCCCGCGCCGTACGCCGCCCCGGCGCGCCGGGCGGTCCAGGTGACGCTGGTCGCCGCGGCCGGTTTCTATCTGTTCCGGTACGGCCTGGACCGGCCCGTCGCCGCCACGTACGCCCTGTTCGCCGCGGTGGCGCTGGGCGGGCTCGCCAGGATCCCGGGCACCGGGCGGCAGCGCGCCGAGGTGGTGCTGCGGCTGATCCCGGTGGGCTGGCTGCTGGTGATCGTCGGGACGTATCTGTCGGTGCGGACCTGGAGCGCCGTCCTCGGCATGCTGGCCGTCGGCTTCGCGCTGGCCTTCTCCGCCGTCGGCGGACCGCGCCCGGCCGGGGCGGCGCCGGGTCTGCAACTCCTGTACATCCTGCCGTCCTTCCCGCCCTACGACCCCGGCCAACTCGGCGACCGGCTGCTCGGCACGACCACCGGCACGGCCCTGCTCGTCCTCGCCGAGGCCCTGCTCTTCCCCGAGCCCACCCCGCCGCCGTACCGGGCGCGCGCCGCCCACGCCGCCGCCGTCGCGGGCCGCTGCACCGCTCTGCTCGCCGCCCCGCCGTACACCCTCTCCCGGGCCGAGATCCGTACCGCCCGCGAGGCCGGTCACCGGCTGCGCTCCCTGACCGTGCCCGAGGCGGACCGCCCGGCGGGTCCGGGCGTGCGGGACCGCGCCCTGTCCCACACCTGCCTGGCGACCCGGGCGCTGCTGAGCAGGCTGCCCCGGTTGTCGGCCATGTCGGGGGGCGAGATCCGGCCACTGGTCACCCCGGGCGGCGATGTCCGGCCGCCGGCCGCGCCCCGCTGCCCGCCCGACCCCGTCGCCACCGCCGTACTCGACGCGGTCGCGCGGCTGGCCACCGCCACCGCGGGCTGCCTCCGCGCGGGCGCCTCGCCCCTGGTGCCGTACAAGGAGCTGGCCGCGGCCCGTGCCGTGCTCTCCGCCCGGTCCGCCGCCCACCCCGGGGAAGAAGGGGAGACACCGGCGCCGGACGTGCTGCGGCGGCACGCGGCCGTGCTGGAGGTCGCCGACGCCGCGCTGGCGATGGGGGCGGCGGCCGATCTCGCGGTGCACGGCCGGCGGGCCTCGGTGACGGGGCCGCCGGAGCGCTTCTGGTACGCCACCGCCCGGGCCCCGGCGCTGTGGTGGCACCGGGTGCGCGGGCATGCCGGGCGACGGTCGGTGTTCTTCCAGAACGCGGTGCGCATCGCCCTGGCGCTGACGGCGGCGCGGCTGGTCGCGGGCGTGGACACGCTGCCGCACGGTTTCTGGGCGACGCTGGCGACGCTCACCCTGACCCGCACCACCATGGACGAGACCTGGAGCACCATCCGGTCCGCGCTCGCGGGCACGCTGGCCGGCGCCCTCATCACCGGCGGCACCCTGGCCCTGGTCAGCACGCACACCAACGTCTACGCCGTACTCCTCCCCCTGTGGATGCTGTTCGCCTTCACGGTCGGGCCGGTCAAGGGGGTCGGCTGGGCGCAGGGCCTGTTCACGGTGCTCGTGGCCCTGGTCTTCGCCCAGCTGGCGCCGCCGACCTGGCGGCTGGCGGAGGTACGACTGCTCGATGTGCTGGTCGGCAGCGCGATCGGCGCGGTGTTCGGGCTGCTGGCCTGGCCGCGCGGCGCCCATGACGAATTGCGGTACGCGGCGGCGGAGCTGCTGCGCCGGGCGGCCGAGATCGTGGTGGCGACCAGTGCCTCGGTGGCCCTGGAGGGGCCGCTGCGGCGGGAGGGTCAGGCGGTCGTCCCGGCGGGGATGCCGGGGCACCGCTCGCTCCAGCATGCCGTGATCCTCGCGGAGTCCGCGTACGGGCAGTTCCAGAGCGAGCCGACGCCGTTCGGCGGCCGGGGGCACCGGCCGGTGCTGCCGGGGGTGGACTGGCAGGCGGCCCTGATGGCCGGGCACCACACCCTGTGGGGTTCCGAACGGCTGCTGGAGCCGCCCTGCACCGGCCTCGGCCCCACCGCCACCGCGGTCAGCGGGCTCGGGGACCGGGTGGCCGGGCGCATGCTCCTGGTCTCGGCGGCCCTGGACCCCGGCGGCGACACCCCTACGGGCCCGGTGCCCCGCCTCGCCCGCTCGCTGGCGGGCGCCGACGCCGAGCCACCGGGCGCTCCCCGCCTCTACTACGCCACCGTGTCCTGGCTGGACTCCCTCATGGCCGATCTGTCCAGGATCACGCGCGCGGGCGGGGAACTCGGGGTGGAAGCGCAGGCGGCGGGTGAGGGCCGACCGGGTGGTACCGGAGACGGGCCCGAGGACACCGAGGACGGAGCCGCCGGCACCGGAAACAGGCCCGCCGGCACCGGGGACACGGCCGGCGGCCCCCGGGCCGGACCGGCCGGACCCGGACCGGTTCGCCCGCCGTGACCCCTCCGGGCCGCTGCGGACCACCCGTCCACGGGTAGGCGTGAGGTGAGGCCCGGCCCGGTCTCACCGGCGTACGGCACTCACCACGGTGCGGGCGCGGCGGACGGCGGGGCCGGACACATCGGCGTCGGCCCCCGAAGGGCCGGCGGAAGGAGCGAGTGGGATGAGCGGAGGGACGCGGCACCCGGACCCGGACCGGCCCGAGAGGGCGGGTGCGGAGGCCGGGACGGACCACGCCGCCGGGCCCCGGACCGACCCGGCCGACCGGCCCCGGACCGACCCGGCCGACCGGCCCCGGACCGACCCGGCCGACCGGCCCCGGGCCGACCGGTCCGCACGCCCCGGGGCTGACCCGGTCGCGGAAGCCCCCGCCGACCACGCCATGGCACCCGAGACCGGCCAGGACCCGTCCGCACGGCCCCGGCCGGACCCCACCGCGACGTCGGACCACACGGCGGCACCGGATCCCACCGCGACCCCGGACCACACGGCGGCACCGGACCCCACCTCGGCGTCGGACCGCACTGCGGCCTCGGAGCACAACGCGGCGCCGGGCCGGGCCACCCCGCCCCGGGCGGACACGGAAGCCGAGGCGGAGCAGCCGACCAGCCTCTTCGACCTCCTGGGCGTGGCCGCCGTACTGCTGGAGGCCGACGGCCGGATCGACATGTGGAGCCCGCAGGCCGAGGAACTGTTCGGGTACGACCGTGCGGAGGCCGTCGGGCAGTACGCGGCGCTCCTGCTGCTGAACCCCGAGCACCGGGACGCGGCGATCCAGCTGTTCGCCGAGGTGATGGCGACCGGCCGGGGCTGGGCGGGGGCGTTCCCGGTGCGGTGCAAGGACGGTGGCACCAGGATCGTCGAGTTCCGCAACATGCGGCTGACCGACCACCTCGGCGACCACTACGCGCTGGGGCTGGCCGCCGACCGCTCCACCCTGCGCCGGGTGGAGCGCGACGCCGCTCTGTCCGCCCGGCTGGTCACCCAGGCCCCGATCGGGCTGGCCGTCCTCGACACCGAGCTGCGGTACGTGGCCGTCAACCCCGCCCTCGCGGCCATGCACGGCGTGTCCGAGGCCGACCATGTGGGCCGGCGCCTCGGCGAGCTGTTCCCCGGCACGGCGTTCGAGGCGCTCCAGGGGTCCATGCGCGGGGTGCTGGACACCGGTGTCCCCCTGGTGAACCAGCAGGTGGTGGGCCGTACCGCCGCCGACCCGGGCAGCGATCACGCCTGGATGACCTCGCTGTACCGGCTGGAGGACCACCAGGGGCACACGCTGGGCGTCGCGAAGGTGGCGGTGGAGGTCACCGACCGCTATCGCGCGGCCCAGGAGGCCGAGCGGGCCCAGCGGCGGGTGCGGCTGATCGCCCGGGGTTCGGCGCGCATCGGCACCACGCTGGAGGTGGAGCGCACGGCACAGGAACTGGCCGATGTCCTGGTGCCGGACCTCGCCGACATGGCGGCGGTGGATCTGCTGGACAGCATGCTGCGCACGGGCCGTACGGACCCGGGGGAAGGCCCCCCGCTGTTCCGCGCGCTGGCGGTGAAGACCGCCTACCCGACCGACGCGGCCGGGGCACTGGTGCCGCCCGGCCGGCTCACCGTCTACCACGCCGCCCACCCGGCGGCCCAGAGCGTGCGCACCGGGCGGCCCGTGCTGATCACCCATCTGGACAGCGGCGAGGTCGGCCGGGTGGCCGCCGATCCCGAGGCCGCCCGGCTGCTGGCCCGGGCCGGGGTGCACACCGACATGGCCGTGCCGCTGATCGCGCGCGGCCAGTGCATCGGCGTCATGGGCCTGGCCCGGGCCCGCAACCCCGCGCCCTTCGACGCCGACGATCTGGAGCTGGCCTGTGAACTCGCCTCGCGCGCGGCGCTGAGCATCGACAACGCCGTCCTGCACCAGCACACCCGCAGCACCGCCGAGGCCCTCCAGCGCAGCCTGCTGCCCCGGCTCTCGCCGTACCATCCGGGCCTGGAGATCGCCGCCCGCTACCGGCCCGCGCAGGCGATCGGCGAGGTGGGCGGCGACTGGTACGACGTCATCCCGCTGGACGGCGACCGCACCGCCCTCGCGGTGGGCGACGTCATGGGCAGCGGGATCGCGGCCGCGGCCACCATGGGACGGCTGCGCACGGCCACCTCCACGCTGGCCGATCTCGATCTCGGCCCGGCGCGCGTCCTCACCCACCTCGACCGCATCACCCTCGGCCTCGACCCGTACATCGCCACCTGCGTCTACGCCGTGCACGATCCCCGGCTGGCCCGCCTGGAGGTGGCCTCGGCCGGGCATCTGCCGCCGGTCCTGATCCCCTCCGACGGGCCGCCCCGGCTCCTCGACCTGCCGACCGGCACCCCGCTGGGCGTCGGCGGTGTGCTCTTCGAGTCCACCACGCTCGCACTGCGGCCCGGCGACCAGCTGGTGCTCTACACCGACGGCCTGGTGGAGACCCGGGACGACCCGATCGACGCCCGCCTGGACGAACTGGTCCGCCTGCTCTCCGCGCCGTCCCCGTCCCCGGAGGACACCTGCGACCGCCTGCTGCGGGAACTGCGCCACCCGGCCGGGCACGACGACGTCGCCCTCCTCATCGCGAGGGTGCTGCCGCTGGACTCCTAGCCACCGCTGCGGCCCCGCCGGTCACGTCTCCAGGGCCCTGGTCATCGTGTCGAGGTCGGCCAGCAGCGCCGTCAGCCGGCGCGCGGGGATGCTCTCGATCATGCGTTCCTCGATGGCGTACACCGCACCGCGCGCGGCGCGCAGGCGCTCCTGCCCGGCGGCGGTGAGGTGGACGGGCAGGGCCCGGCCGTGGTCGGTGCTGGCCGCCTGGGTGATCAGGCCGGCCTCCTTCAGGCCGCGCAGGACGACGTTGGCCGACTGCCGGGTGACGAAGGTGCCGCGCGCGAGGTCGGCGTTGGACAGGCCGGGCCGTTCGTCGAGGAGTTCCAGACAGGAGTACTGCGGGACGGTGAGGCCGTGCTCGCGCAGCGCCTTGTCCATGGCCCCGCGCAGCGCGGCCGAGGCCTTCTTCAGGCGGTATCCCACGTGTTCGGTGACGTCCCGCGCCGGATGCGGCGAAGGGACGGGCGCTCGATCTTCCATGTCAGCATTTTGACATACCCAAGGCCGGCGGCCTACGGTCGGTGATGTCAAAGTACTGACATGCACCCCATCGACAGACCACCCTTGGAGTCACCATGACCGCCACCGTCGAAGGCCCCGATTTCATCGCCCTCCAGGTGAGGGACGTACCGGCCGCGGCCGCGTTCTTCGAGGAGCGGCTCGGACTGCGGCGGGCGCCGGGCGGACCGGCGAACGCGGTCGTCTTCGCCACCAGCCCGATCCCGTTCGCCGTCCGCGAGCCGCTGCCCGGCGTCGATCTGGACGGCGCCGGGCGCCCCGGCCTCGGTGTCGCCCTGTGGCTGCGCACCACCGACGCCCCGGCCCTGCGCGAGCAGCTCGTCGCGGCGGGCACGGGGGACGTCACCCCGCTCCAGGCGACCCCGTTCGGCCCGTCGTTCTCCTTCACCGGACCCGAGGGCTACCGGCTCACCGTCCACGGCGACTGACCGGGAGCCCGTCGCCGGCCGGCGCGCGGCGGGTTACCGCTCGCGTGCCAGCAGGTCCAGCACCTGCGGGCGTACGATGCGCCACGCGGAGGCGGGCAGATCGCCGAGGGCGGTGGTGCGCAGGGACTCCAGGGTCTCCTCGGGGTCGGCGCTTCGTACGGCGGCGCCCTCGAACACCTCGTAGCCGTCCCGTACGGCGACCCGGACGACGTACCCCGCGCCCCCGCGCGAGCGGTCGCCCGCACCGTCGTCCGTGTGCAGCGCCGAGGCCACCACGAGGGGCGGCGGGCCGCCCGCGTCGGCGGGGAGCTTGCGGTAGGCGCAGGCGAGCGGTGCGCGCCAGCGGAGGCTGAGCAGCAGGGGCCGTTTCGCGACGACTTCGGCCAGGTCCGTCTCGCGGACACCGTCGGACTCCAGCACCACGCCCCGCGCGTCGAGGACCAGCGCGGCCGGCAGCAGGCAACGCAGCGCGCTGCCCACGAGATTGCCGCCGACCGTCGCCGCGCGGCGTACCGCGCCGGTGCCCACCGTGCCGGCCGCGAGGCGCAGCACGTCCGGCACCCGGTCGTCGATCCGCCCGAGCAGCACGGCGGCGCCCAGCGTCTCGGGTCCGATGATGTTGGCCTGCGGCAACTGCCTCAAGGACATGGCCAGTTCGGGGAAGCCCTCGCGCTGCCACGTGGCCCACACCAGGGTCGCCCCGCCGACGGGGACGGCCCCCTCGGCCAGGCACTCCCGCGCCTCGGACACGGACGTGGGCAGACGCAACAGCATGGCGACCGACCTGCCTTCCTCGGGGAGACCGCAGTCTGCTCGCGTACGCGGGGGCGCGTACAGGGCTCACATGGGCACGATCGTCAACTTATGCCGATTCAAGAAGAGTTGGCCGGTTCCGGAATGCGGGTCCGGCGGGCGGGACCACCGGCCCCGGACCCCGGGTCGGCCGGCCCTGGGGAAGGGGGTGGCGCTGGGGGGACGCTGGGTGCGCTGCACCGAACGATCAGCACGCACCGATCAGAAGGAGTGGAGCACATGACTGCCAGGCACACCGGCGTCCGCGCCCACGAGACCGCCGTCGCCGTCCGGGTACGGGCGGACAGCGAGATGTCCGAGGAGGACCTCGCCTATCTCCGGGAGAAGCTGGACGCCGTGCTCGGCCGGCCGGGGCTGCCGCCCGTGAGCGGCGAGATCCGGATCGGCAGGACGGCCGCCGCTCACACGGGACAGCCCTGGACCGCCGGCGCCGAGATCCGGGTGGGCCACTACCTCGTCGTCGTCCACGCCCGTGAGCACAGCGCCCGCGAACTCGCCGACCGCCTCCAGGACCGCCTGCGCAGCCGCACCGAGCGGGTCGCCCACCGCGCGCACTGCGTCCGCAGGACGGCGACGCCACCGCCGTGGCGGGGCGGCGAGGAGTCGTGAACGGCCAGTAGAACAGGGTGAGTTGTCCGCTCACCGGCCGGAGGCTCCGGGGCGCTCCGTCACACCGGCAGGACCGGTGCGGCGGGGCGCCCCGCCGCTCCCCCGCCAAAGCCTCAAAGCCTCAGCGCGTCAAGGCCTCAACGGGTCAACGCCTCAAGGCCCAGTCACGCCAGAACCCCACGCGCCCCACCCGGACCAACCCGGGTGGGGCGCGCCGCAGTTCCTGTCCGTCACCCTCAGTCGTGAGGCACCACCGCCACCGGCGCCATCGCGTGGTGCAGCGCCGCGTGCGTCACCGGGCCGATGTGCGTGCCGAACGACGCGGGGCGGCGGCGCCGGCCGACGACCACGAGTCCGGCACCGTGCGACGCCTCGACCAGGTGCAGCGGGGCGCTCCCGTAGCCGCACTCCTCGGTGACCTCGACGGAGGGGTACTTCTGCCGCCACGGCTTGAGCACCTCCGTGAGCGCGGCCTCCTCCTGGAGCGACCACTCCTGGTCGAAGGTGGGGTCGGCGGCGAATCCGTAGACGTAGTACGGCGGCATGGACCAGGTGCGCACGGCCCGTACCGACGTCCCGCGCCGCTCGGCCTCCTCGAAGGCGAACGCGAACACCGTGTCGTCCGGCGCGGTGGTGTCGACGCCGAGGACGACCGGGCCCTCGGGGGCGTCGCCGTCGGGCCGCCAGCCGGACCGCACCAGGACCACGGGGCGGCCGGCCCGCGCGACCACCGAGAAGCCGACGGAGCCGACGAGGTAGCCGCCGACCCGGCCGAGGCCCCGCGAGCCGAGCACCAGCAGCTCGGACTCCTCGGCCACCGCGGCGAGCAGCTCGCCCGGGAAGCCGTCCTGGTGCTCGGACAGGATCTCCAGGTCGGGGTGGCGCAGCCGCAGTTCCTCGGCGGTCTCGCGCGGGATCCGCTCGGTCCAGTGCCGCTGGGTCGCCACGCCGATGACCGGATCCTGTGCCATGGTCTCCGTGACCGGTTCCCACACGTGCACCAGGCGCAGCGGCAGACCGCGCAGTCGCGCCTCACCCGCCGCCCACTCGGCGGCGGTACGGCTCTCGGGGGAGCCGTCGAGGCCCACGGTGACGGTGCGGGACATGACGTCCACCTCCTGTTGTCGGACATCCCGTTCGGGATCGACCCCAGTCTCGTCGCGGCGGCCCCCGGACCGGCAGGGCCCTCAGGACCCCTGTCCGGGGGCCGATCGGCCCTGGGGCGGGCACCATGACGGAGGCGATCGCTTGTGCTCGACCGGGACCGGTCCTGCACGGGTTCGTCCGCCGTGGGGATGTGTTCCGGCCAGGACGCGACAAGTCACGGCGGTGGGAGGCCGGTTGCGCTGGGATGTCCGTAGCATCACGAGCGACATGGCGGGGTATATATGAATGGTTGCGTGGACGAGCCGGCCTGTGCGGCGGACCCCGCGGTCCCCCAGCGGTGCCGGTGCGGAGCCCCCTTGGCGCAGGGCGGTCCGTCGACGGGCGAGGAGCGGTTCCGGGGGTTGCTGGAGGCGGCGCCGGACGCGATGGTGATCGTCGACGACACCGGTGTCATCCGGCTGGTCAACGCGCAGACCGAGGCCGTGTTCGGCTACCGCCGCGAGGAACTGCTGGGCCGCCCGGTCGAGTTGCTCGTCCCGCACCGCTTCCGCGGTCACCACACCCGGCACCGCGACGGCTACGCGGCCAACCGGCAGGTGCGGCCCATGGGCGCGGGCCTGGAACTGCACGGACTGCGCAAGGACGGCAGCGAGTTCCCCGTCGAGATCAGCCTGAGCCCGCTGGAGACGGCGGACGGACTGCTGGTCTCCGCCGCGGTGCGCGACGTCAGCGACCGCAAGGCGGCCGAGGCCCGGATCAACGAACTCGCGGCGCTCGTGGAGTCCTCCCAGGACGCCATCCTCGCCAAGACCCTCGCCGGCGAGATCACGTACTGGAACGCGGCCGCCACCGAGCTGTACGGCTACACCGCCGAGGAGGCCATGGGCCGGCATGTCTCCATGCTCGCCCCCACCGAACTCCAGGACGACATCTGGGCGTTGCTCGAACGTCTGCGCCACGGGGAGAAGGTCGAGCACTTCGAGACGCTGCGGGTCACCAAGGACGGCTCGCTGCTGGACGTCGACGTCACGCTGTGGCCGACCCGGGACACCGCGGGCAAGGTCGTCGGGGCGTGCGCGATCGTGCGGGACATCAGCGACCGCAAGCAGGTGGAGGCGGAGCTGACCGCCCTGCTGGAGCAGCAGCGGCACATCGCCCTCACGCTCCAGCGCAGCCTGATGGGCACCCCGCCCGCGCTGCCCGGTCTGGACACCGCGAGCCGCTACCGGCCCGCCACCCAGGGCGCCGGTGTCGGCGGCGACTGGTTCGATCTGATACCGCTGGGCGCCGGCCGGGTCGGTGTCCTCATCGGCGATGTGATGGGCCGCGGCCTGGAGGCGGCCGCCGTGATGGGCCAGCTGCGCTCGGCCGCGCACGCGCTCGCCAAGACGGGCATGCAGCCACGCCAGCTGATGCAGGCCCTGGACACCGTGGTCGGTGACCTGGACGTGCCGGACCAGCTGGTCACCTGCTGCTATCTGGTCATCGCCCCGGACGCGGGCACCGTCACCGTCTGCTCCGCCGGGCATCTGCCGACCCTCGTCGTCGGCCCCTGGGAGGGCGTCCGCGCGCTGCCCGCGCCGGTCAACGCGCCGCTCGGGGTGGGCGGAGTGCTGTACGAGCACGCGGCTTTCGACATCTCCCCGGGCGCCACGCTCGTGCTGTACACCGACGGTCTGATCGAGACGCCGGGCAGCGACATCGAGGCCCGGGTCGGTGAACTCACCGCCGTCCTGGACACGTTCTTCCCGCACTCCGCGAGCCTGGAGGCGGCCGCCGACCATGTGCTGGCCGAGCTGCTGCCGGACGCCGACGGCCATGACGACGATGTGACGCTGCTGTTCGCGCGGCTCCCGGCGGCGCCGCTGGCCGCCGTCACCACCGAGCTGCCCGCCGCCCCCGCCTCGGTCCCCGAGGGCCGGGCCTTTCTGCGCCGGACGCTGGCCTCCTGGGAGTGTCCCGCACCGGCCGACGACGCGCTCCTGCTGCTGTCGGAGACCCTCACCAACGCGGTGCAGCACGCCGAGGGCCCGGTGGGGCTGCGGCTGTGCCGTACGGCCACGGATCTCACCGTGGAGGTCAGCGACCGCAGCCCGCACCTGCCCCAGCCCCGGCACGCCGCCGGGGACGAGGAGTCCGGGCGCGGCCTGTTCCTGGTCCGCACGCTCGCCGACGGCTGGGGGGTACGGCCGACCGACGAGGGCAAGACGACCTGGTTCACGCTGAAGCTGTGAACGCCCGCGCACCGGTGGGCCCTTGGGGGGCTCACCGGTGCGGACGCGCAGCCGTCAGGGGTGCGGGCGAGGTGTCGTCACGGCTCGGGCCGTACCAGCGTGCCCGCCCTGCCCCGCACGATCTCGTACGCCGCGTCGAGGGCGCCGATCGCGGCGAGGCCGCCGGTGCGCTCCACGAACCGGGCCGCCGCCTCCGTCTTGGGGCCCATGGAGCCGGCCGGGAAGCCCCCGGAGCGCAGTTCGGCGGGCGTGGCCTCCAGGAGGGGGCGCTGGTGGGGGCCGCCGTAGTCGGCGTACACATGCGGAACGTCGGTGAGGATCAGCAGGAAGTCCGCCTTGAGGTCCTCCGCGAGGAGCGCCGCGGACAGGTCCTTGTCGACGACGGCCTCCACCCCGCGCAGCCCGTGCTCACCGTCCACGACCGGGACGCCACCGCCCCCGGCGCAGACCACGAGGGTGCCGAGGCCCAGCAGGTCCTGGACGGTGCCGGTCTCCATGATCCGTTCGGGCGCCGGGGAGGGCACCACACGGCGCCACCCGGTGGTGTCCCGGGCGATGTGCCAGCCCCGTTCGCGGGAGAGCGCGCGGGCGGTCTCCGCCGAGTACACCTGGCCGATGAACTTCTCCGGGTGCCCGAAGGCGGGGTCGTCGGCCCGTACCTGGGTGTGGGTGACAAGGGCCGCGATCCGCCGGCCGGGCAGCGCGTCGTACAGGGCGCGCGCCAGCAGGGAGCCGATCATGCCCTGGGTCTGCGCCCCGAGCAGATCCAGCGGGTAGGGGGCGCTCAGTGCCGCGTCGGACGCGCTCTCCATGGCGAGCAGCCCGATCTGGGGGCCGTTGCCATGGGTGACGACCACCTCGTGGTCCTGGGCGAGGGCGGCGATGGCGAGGGCCACACGGTCGATGTTGGCCTGCTGGACGGCGGCGTCGGGGCGTTCGCCGCGGTGCAGCAGCGCGTTGCCGCCGAGGGCGATGACGATGCGCATCGGTCAGCCCTCCACGGCGGCGGGCCGGTCCGCCAGGGTGGCGACGAGGACCGCCTTGATGGTGTGCAGCCGGTTCTCCGCCTGGTCGAAGACGAGCGAGCGGGGCGCGGAGAACACCTCGTCGGTGACCTCCAGGCCGGTCAGGCCGTAGGTGTCGCGCAGTTCGCGGCCGAGGCGGGTGTGATCGTCGTGCAGGGAGGGCAGGCAGTGCATGAAGGCGACGTCGGGGTTGCCGGTGGCGGCCAGTGTCTTCTCGTTGACCTGGTAGGGCAGCAGCAGGTCGATGCGTTCCTTCCAGGTCTCGGCGGGCTCGCCCATGGAGACCCAGACGTCGGTGTGCAGGTAGTCGGCGCCGCGTACGGCGGTCTCGACGTCCTCGGTGAGGGTGATCCGGGCCCCGCTGCGCTCGGCCTGTGCCCGGCACTCGGCGACCAGTTCGGCGGCGGGCCACAGGGCGCGCGGGGCGGCGATGCGGACGTCCATGCCGAGCAGGGCGCCCATGGACAGCAGCGAGTTGCCCATGTTGTTGCGGGCGTCGCCGAGGTAGCAGTAGGCGATGTCGGACAGCGGCTTGGCGCTGTGCTCGCGCATGGTGAACACGTCGCACAGGCTCTGGGTGGGGTGCGTGGTGTCGGTCAGGCCGTTGAAGACGGGGACGCCGGAGTGCGCGGCGAGTTCGCCGACGATGGTCTGGGCGGAGCCCCGGTACTCGATGCCGTCGAACATCCGGCCGAGGACGCGGGCGGTGTCGGCGACGGACTCCTTGCCGCCGAGGTGGGTGTCGCCGGGACCGAGGTAGGTGGTGGCGGCGCCCTGGTCGCGGGCGGCGACCTCGAAGGCGCAGCGGGTGCGGGTGGAGGTCTTCTCGAAGATCAGCGCGAGCTGCTTCCCGGTCAGCCGGGGGCGTTCGGTGCCGGCCCGCCGGGCCGCCTTGAGGTCGGTGGCGAGATCGAGGAGGTGGCCGATCTCGGCGGCGGTGAAGTCGAGTTCGCTCAGGTAGGAGCGGCCTCGCAGGTCGATGGTCATCTCTGGTGTCCTCGGGGAAGTGTCAGGCGACCGGGTCGCGTTCGATGGGGCAGCTCATGCAGCGCGGGCCGCCGCGGCCGCGGCCGAGTTCGGCGCCGGCGATGGTGACGATCTCGATGCCCTGCTTGCGCAGATAGGTGTTGGTGGTGACGTTGCGCTCGTAGCCGACGACGACGCCGGGTTCGAGGGCGAGGAAGTTGCTGCCGTCGTCCCACTGTTCGCGTTCGGCGCCCCGGATGTCCTGCGGCGCGGACAGCATCCGCACCTTGTCCAGGTCGAGGGCCTCGGCGAGGGCGGTCGCGAGGTCCGAGTCGGGGGTGACGGCGAAGCGGACCGGGCGGGCGTCGCTGGGCGTGAGGGTCCACGAGCGCAGGGAGTCGGCGAGGCCCGGGTAGACCACGAAGGCGTCCCGGTCGACCATGGTGAGCACGGTGTCCAGGTGCATGTAGGCGCGCTGGGCCGGGAGTTGGACGGCGATCACCTTGGTGGCCGTACCGGCGGCGAACAGCCGGGCGGCCAGGTTCTCCACGGCCTGGGGGGTGGTGCGCTCCCCCATGCCGACCATGACGGCCCCGTTGCCGAGGACATGGACGTCGCCGCCCTCCAGGGTGCCCACCGGTCCGTCCAGGATCGGCTGGGGTGCCTGGGCGGCGAACAGCGGGTGGAACCGGTAGATGGTCTCGGCGTGCAGACTCTCGCGCCGCCGGGCCGCCTTGGCCATCGGGTTGACGGACAACCGGTCGTATATCCAGCAGGAGTTGTCGCGCGGGAAGAGGTGGTTGGGCAGCGGGGCGAGGGCGAACTCCTCGTCGTCCAGGGCGTTCCAGACCAGGCTGTGCGGGCTGGCCAGCGGCAGGTCGCTCTTGAGCAGCCCCCCGATGAGGTACTCGGCGAGGGTCGCGCCGTCGATGCCCGCGCACAGTTCGCGTACCGGTTCGACGAGCGCCGGGCCGACGGTGGCGGTGGTCACCACGCGGTCGAGGAGCCAGTCGCGGGCGCCGGGGATGTCGAGGCTCTCGGCGAGCAGGTCGGCGAAGTAGTGCACGCGGGTGCCGTGGTCGCGCAGCGCCTGGGCGAAGGCGTCGTGCTCCTCGCGGGCCCGCTTGGCCCACAGGATGTCGTCGAAGAGCAGCGCGTCGACGTTGCGCGGGGTGAGGCGGGAGAGTTCGAGTCCGGGCCGGTGCAGGATGACCTGGCGCAGCCGGCCGGCCTCGGAGTCGACGTGGAAGGTGCTCATGATGGTTGTCCTTCGGGGAGTTCCGTGGGATCAGTGGTCGTGGCGCAGGGGGTTGAGGCGGTGCGCGCGTTCGGCCCAGGGGCGCCGGACGGCGCGGGCGGCCGGGGGTGTCTCGGGGGCGCGGGCCCCGCTCGCCGTGGCCGGGGCCGGCGCCGTCTCGCCGTACTCGCCGCGGTCGCGCTTGAGCCAGATGTAGACCGGCAGTCCGAGCAGGACCACGAACAGCCCGTAGTAGACGGTCTGGTAGCCGCTGCCCTGGATCGACCAGTAGGAGAAGGCCATCGCGAGCGCGGCGACGACGGTGTCCCGCGCGAGGCGTCCGGGCCTCAGGCTCGCCCGGCCGCGCACCAGCAGCCAGTACAGCTGGGCGGCGGCGGAGAAGAGGTACGGGATGACCGCGGTGAGCACGCTGAGCAGCACGATCTTGGTGAAGACGTCCTGGAAGCGGGTGTAGCTGAACACCGTGATCAGCGAGGCCAGTACGGTCGAGGCGACGATCCCGAAGACCGGTACGTCGTTCTTGCCGCGCAGCCGGGCGAAGGCGGCCGGGAAGAGTCCGTCGCGGGCGGCGGCGTACGGCATCTCGGCGCACAGCATGGTCCAGCCGTTCAGCGCGCCGATGCCGGAGATGATGGCGGCCACCGCGACGGCGTCGCCGGCCCAGCCGCCGCCGAAGATGTTGTTCGCCGCGTCGCTGAACGGCGCGCTGGAGGAGCCGAGTCGGCCGTGCGGGACGGTGCCGAGGACCGCGAGGGTGCCGAGGATGTAGATGACGGCGCAGGCGAGGGTGCCGTACAGGGTGGCGCGCGGCACGTTGCGCCCCGGCTCGCGCACCCGTCCGGCGACGACCGAGGCGGCCTCCAGACCGAGATAGCTGAACAGGGCGATGGCGGCGGCGGCCGAGATCGCGCCCGGCGCGGACTGGTGACTGGCGTTGAACGGGCCGAAGTTGTCCGCCTTGATGAACAGCAGCCCCACGGTGGCCATGAAGACCAGCGGCACGAACTTCAGGACCGTGGTGACGACTTGGAAGGCGCCGGTGTTGCGCATCCCGGTGAGGTTGACCGCGGCCGGTATCCACAGTCCGGTGAGGGCGATCAGGAGCGAGATCCCGGTGCGGTGGCCGGTGTTGACGAACACCTCGACGTAGCCGACCCAGGCGACCGCGATCGCGGCGTTCCCGGCCCAGGCGGTGATCCAGTACGACCAGGCGTTGAGGAACCCGGCGAACTCGCCGAACGCCTCCCGGGCGTAGACGTAGGGGCCGCCGCTGCCCGGGACGCGCCCGGAGAGCGAGCCGAAGGTCATCGCCAGCGCGAGCGCGCCCAGGGTGACGACGCCGAAGGCGACCAGGGCGATCGGCCCGTAGGGGGCGAGCGCGGAGGGGAGCGCGAAGACCCCGGTGCCGATGATGCTGCCGATCACCAGGGCGGTGGCGGCGGGCAGCCCGAGGGCGGCCGGTGGAGCGGGTTCCTCGCCGCCGCGAGGTCTTCCCCCGTCGGGCGACTCTTCCCCGCCGCGGGGCCCTCTCCCGCCAGGGGACTCTTCCCCGCCGCGGGTGTCTTCCCCGCCGCGTGTGGTGGTGGTCATGCCTGTGCTCCTTGTGCGCCTCGAAGGGCTCCGGTGCTGGTGCCTCACCGATCCTGCTGGTCACCGGGGTGCGTGCCGTACGGCAACCGGTCCCCACTTGGGCGCCCACAGGCCCTCCGACCGGGGACCTACGGCCCTGCCGCGAGAGGCACCCGGAGGTATTGGCTGAATGCCGTACCACTTCCGCCGTCCCGGTCCGCCGGGGCGCACAGAGCTGTCCGGGTCCGCCCGGGCGCAGAACGGAGGAACGTCATGGCAGACGCTCCGCGCCAGTCCCGGGTCCATCTCGTCGGCGGCGGCATCGCCTCGCTCGCGGCGGCGGTCTTCCTCATCCGCGACGCCGGGCTCCCCGGCGAGAACATCCGGGTGCTGGAGGAGCTGCCGGTGGCCGGCGGCTCCATGGACGGCGCCGGGGAGCCCGCCGGCTACGTCACCCGTGGCGGCCGGATGCTGGAGGAGGAGGCGTACACCTGCCTGTGGGACCTGCTGGAGACGATCCCGACCCTGGACGACGAGACGGTCTCGGTGCGCCAGGAGATCATCGACTTCAACGAGAAGTGGCCCACCGAGGCCAAGGCCCGGCTGATCGGCACGGGCGCGCGCATCCTGGACGCCGCCGACTACGGCCTCGACACCCATGACCGACGCGAACTGCTGCGGCTGCTGATGCTGCCCGAGCGGGAGATCGGCGCCCGCCGCATCGAGGACTTCTTCTCCCCGCACTTCTTCGGCACGCACTTCTGGACGATGTGGCGCACCACGTTCGCCTTCCAGAACTGGCACAGCGCCATCGAACTGCGCCGCTACTTCCTGCGCTTCCTCCAGGAGTTCCCGCGCATGCACACCCTGTCCGGAGTGCGCCGCACCAAGCTCAACCAGTACGACTCGGTCATCCGCCCCGTACGGGCCTGGCTGGAGGCCCGCGGGGTGCGCTTCGAGCACGGGGTACGGGTCACGGACGCCGACTTCAGCACCGACGAGCAGGGCGTACGACGGCTGTGGCGGCTCCACCTGGAGCGCGCGGGCGTGCCGGAGACCTGTGAACTCGGCCTCGACGACCACGCGTTCCTCACCCTCGGCTCGATGACCGCCGACGCCACGTACGGCGGCGACGACCGGGCGCCCGAGCTGGTGCGGGACAAGCGCGACGGCGGCTGGCGGCTGTGGGAGACGGTCGCGGCCAAGGCGGACGACTTCGGCCGGCCCGCGGTGTTCAACGGCGACGTGGACGAGGCGAAGTGGGAGTCCTTCACGCTCACCATGCGCTCCCCGCGGCTGCTGCACCGCATCGAGGAGCTGTCGGGCAATCTGCCCGGCACCGGCGCGCTGATGACCTTCACGGACTCCGGCTGGCTGATGTCCGTGGTCGTACCGCACGCCCCGCACTTCGCGGACCAGCCCGAGGACGTGTACACGCTGTGGGGCTACGGCCTCTTCCCGGACCGGCCCGGCGACTTCACCGGCAAGCCGATGGCCGAGTGCACCGGCCGCGAGATCCTGACCGAACTCCTCGGCCACCTCGGGATGTCCGACATCGAGGAGGACGTGGCGGCGACCACGACCGTGGTCCCGGTCATGATGCCGTACATCACCAGCCAGTTCGCGCCGCGCACGGCCGGCGACCGGCCGCTCGTGGTGCCGCGCGGATCGGCGAACTTCGCCTTCCTCGGCCAGTACACCGAGGTCCCGGAGGACGTCGTCTTCACCGTCGAGTACTCGGTGCGCGGCGCGATGCACGCCGTGTACGAGCTGTTCGGCGTCGACCGCGAGATCCCCGGCATCCACCACGCCCTGGCCGACCCGCGCAGCGCCTTCGGTGTGCTGCGGGCCGCGCTGGTGTGAGCCCCGGCCGCGCGGATCCGGCCGAGCCGCGCCACCGGGGCACCCGAGGAGGGGCCCCGGCGGCGGGCCGGGCCGCACAGGCACGGAGAAGGTACGGAGAAGCTACGGACAAGGGCCGACCGGCCCTATCCCGGCCGGTTCCGCGCGGGGACGATGGGCGGGTGCTCCAGAACGACGGCTTCCGCCCGCTCGACCGGGGGACCTGCCTGCGCCTGCTGGCCGGGGTACCGGTCGGCCGGGTCGTGTACACCAAGCAGGCGCTCCCCGCGGTCCTCCCCGTCAATTTCTGCCTCGACGCGGACTCCTCCGTGCTGCTGCGCACCTCGGCGGGCTCGGACCTCGCGCACGCCATCGACGGTGCCGTGGTCGCCTTCGAGGCGGACGAGTTCGACGCGGCGACCCGCTCCGGCTGGAGCGTGGTCGTCACCGGCCGCGCCACACTGCTGGACGACGCCGACGGCCAGGAGATCCCCGACGGCCCGGACTCCTGGATGCCGGTCCGCGACGACGTGCTCGTACGGATCGACTCCGAGGTGGTCACGGGGCGCGAGCTGACCGGCGCGTGAGCGTGCTCAGTGGGCCGTCCAGCCGCCGTCCAGGACCAGGGACGTACCGGTGACGAAGGACGCCTGGGGGCTGCACAGATAGGCCACCGCCTCGGCGACCTCCTCCGGTTCGATCAGGCGCCGCAGCGCGCTGTCCTTCAGCAGCACCTCGGACAGCACCCGCTCCTCGGGGATGCCGTGGGCCGCCGCCTGGTCGGCGATCTGCCGCTCCACCAAGGGGGTGCGGACATAGGCGGGGTTCACGCAGTTGGAGGTGACGCCGTGCGCGGCGCCCTCCAGCGCGGCCGTCTTGGACAGGCCCTCAAGTCCGTGCTTGGCGGCGACGTACGCGGACTTGAACGCCGAGGCGCGCAGCCCGTGCACCGAGGACACATTGACGATCCGGCCCCAGCCCTGCCCGTACATGTGCGGCAGGGCGCCGCGCACCAGGCGGAACGGCGCCTCCAGCATCACGGTCAGCACCGTGTGGAAGACGTCCGGCGGGAACTCCTCGATGGGGCGCACCAGTTGCAGCCCCGCGTTGTTGACCAGCACATCGGTGCCGGCCGCCGCCGCCTCGGCCGCGTCCAGGTCGGTCAGGTCGAGTACGTGCGGCACGACGGCGCCCGCGAGGTCCGGGGTGTCCCGCGCCTCCTCGGCGAGTCCGGCGAGCCCCGCCTCGTCCCGGTCGACGGCTCTCACCCGCGCCCCGGCCGCCGCGAGACGCAGCGCGCAGGCACGGCCGATACCGCTCGCGGCACCGGTGACGAGCGCGGTGCGGCCGGCGAGATCGAGGGCGAGGGGCTGGATGCGGGAGGTCATGGACCGACCCTAACGAAGGCCGCCGACCCCGGCGGGGAGGGCCCCGGCCCCGGCCGCCGCGCCGGTCTCAGCCGACGTGCCGGTCTCAGCCGAGCGTGGCCGGCTCGAACCAGGTGGGCTCCTCGGTCATGGCCTGCTTGATCCGGGAGAGCGCGAACTCGTTCAGCTCGGGCAGCGCGTCCACCGCGAACCAGCCGACATCCAGCGACTCGTCGTCGTTGACCCGGGCCTCGCCGCCCACCGCCCGGCAGCGGAAGGTGATGTCCATGTACTGGCAGACGTCCCCGTTGTCGTACGTGACCGGCTGGAGCGCCTGGACCAGGACGACCCGTTCGGGCACGCACCGTACGGCCGTCTCCTCGAAGACCTCCCGCGCCGCGCAGTCCGCGGGCTGCTCGCCCGGCTCCGCGATGCCGCCGATCACCGACCATTTCCGGGTGTCGGTGCGCCGGCCGAGCAGCACCCTGCCCGCGTCGTCGAAGACGATCGCCGTGACTCCGGGCAGCCAGAGCAGCTGGTGGCCGGCCGAGGCGCGCAGGGTGCGGATGAAGTCAGGAGTAGCCATGGGAGCGACCCTAACCGGGCGTCGCTCACCCAGGGGCCCCGCGTCGCGGGTGCTACGCCGCGCCGGTGCGGCGGGCCCGCAGCCCGCTCCCGATGGCCCAGCCGATGCCGCCCGCGGCGACGAGCACGAGGGCCGTCTCCGGCAGGATGCCGAGGTCGGTCGCGGGGGTGGTGGAGGTGCGCAGCGGCACCTTCTGTTCCAGGTAGGCGGGTACGAACATGCCGGTCCTCTGGGTGATCCTCCCGTCCGGCATGATGATCGCGCTGACGCCGCTGGTCACCGGGACGGTCACGGTGCGGCTGTGCTCGACGGCGCGGATCCGGGACATGGCGAGCTGCTGGTAGGTCATCTCGCTGCGGTCGAAGGTCGCGTTGTTGCTCGGCACGGAGATCATCTCGGCGCCGTGCGTCACGGTGTCCCGCACGTCCCAGTCGAAGGCGGCCTCGTAGCAGGTGGCGAGCCCGACCTTGGCGCCGTCCATGTCGAACACGCCCGGCTTGGTGCCCCGGCTGAAGTCCTGGCGGAGCATCGCGGTCCAGTCCTTGTTGATGGCCCCGACGAACCCGCGCAGCGGCATGTACTCACCGAACGGCTGGATCTGCCGTTTGTCGTACGTCTGCGTCGGGCCCTTGGCGGGGTCCCACAGGATCTGCTCGTTGAGCTGCTTGCCGTCCTTGTCCACGACGGCGCCGACCGAGATGGGCACCCCGATGGCCGCCGACGCCTCGTCGATGACGGCGGCTGCGTCGGGGTCGTTGTAGGGGTCGAGGTCGGAGGAGTTCTCCGGCCAGAGCACGAAGTCGGGCTTGGGGACCTTGCCCGCCCTGACGTCGGCGGCGAGCTTGAGGGTCTCCTTCACATGGCGGTCCAGCACCGCGCGGCGCTGGGCGCTGAATTCCAGGCCCTCGCGGGGCACATTGCCCTGGATCACGGCGACCGTCCGGGTGCCGTCCTCGGCCTTGTCGCTGACCAGGCCGCGCGCGGCGAACGCGCCGGCCACCGGCACGGCCACGCTGAGCAGCGCGGCGGCCGCCGCGGCCCGGCGCACGGTGCGCGAGCGGCGCCGTTCGGCGAACAGCCGGGCCGCCTCGTACAGGCCGAAGCCGCACAGCACGACCGCGAAGCCCAGCACCGGGGTGCCCCCGACCGCGGCGAGCGGCAGGAAGATCCCGTCCGCCTGCCCGAACGCGATCTTCCCCCAGGGGAAGCCCCCGAAGGGCATCCGCGCGCGTACGGCCTCACCGGTGATCCAGACGGCCGCGGCCCACACCGGCCAGGCGGGCAGCCGGGACACGGCGGCGACGCCCACGCCGACCAGGGCGACGAACACGGCCTCCACCGCGACCAGGGCCACCCAGGGCAGGTAGCCGACCTCCACGCCGGTCCACACCAGCAGGGGCAGCAGGAAGCCGAGGCCGAAGAGGTAGCCGAGCCCGAGGGCCGCCTTCCAGCCGCGCCCGCGCAGCACCCATCCGAACCCGGCGAACGCGGGCAGCGCCAGCCACCACAGGGGGCGCGGCGGAAAACTGACGTAGAGCAGCACTCCGCACAGGGCGGAGGCGGCGGCCGGGACCAGGCGCAGCAGCCGGCGACGCCAGACGCCGGGCGCGGGGGACGTCCGGAGCCGGTCCGGCTGGTCCACGGAAGTTGCGGTGACGGTCACCCGGGTGAGTGTACGGCCGCTGACCTCGGCGTCGACAGCCGCGGTCGGCGGGCGCTCAGCGCCTCAACTCGGCTGTGCGGCCGGGGACCACACGCCGAACCACTGCTCGGCGCCGTACTCCTCGAACCGCTCCACCTCGGTGAACCCGAGCTTCGCCGCGAGGCGCATCGAGCGGGCGTTCGCGGTCTGTGTGGTGAGCACCACGGGCTCGCCGGGCAGCGCGTCCGCGAACCAGTCGAGCGCCGCCGTACACGCCTCGGCCGCGTATCCACGGCCCCACGCGTGCGGCAGGAACATGTAGCCCAGCTCAGCCTCCCCGCCCTCGGGGCTGAGGTGGCCCGGGCGCTCCGGGGCGCGCCGGTCGAGCAGCTGGATGAAGCCGATCATCGTCCCGTCGAGCTCGACCACGAAGAAGCCGGGCCGCCGTCCGGGCACCTCGGGCACCACGCGTTCGAGTTCGTCGCGGGGCCGGGCGCCACCGACGTAGGTGCCCACCTCCGGCGAGGCGGACAGGTCGATGAGTGCCGCCCGGTCCCGGGCCTGCGACTCGCGCAGCACGAGCCGCTCGGTCTTGATCGGGGCGGGTGGCCAGGCGGCGGTTCCGGGATCGGTCATGGCGGCAAGCTACCGGGATCGTTCCGGGACCTGCCATGCGGCTGTCCCCCGGATCCGCTATGCGGCCGTCCCCGGGGTGATCGAGCGCAGCCGGGCCCTGATCACCCGGACCGCCGATTCCGCGTTGTCCACGGTGACGGTGAAAGTGTGTCCGTCCCAGAGGCTGAGCACGATGCCCTCGCCCCGGCGGACGACGACCGCGGTGCCCTTCTCGGGGCGCCAGCGGTAGCCCCACCCTCCCCATTGCCGCGGGGTCACCAGGGCGGTGAAGTCGGCGCCCGCCACATGGGAGAGCGGGATGCGCCGGCGCGGCAGTCCGATGTGGCCGCAGCGCACCTCGACGCACTCCCGGTCGAGTCTGAGGTCGACGTGGACGAAGGCCAGGGTGCCGAAGATGACGAGCAGTCCGGCCGCGATGCAGCCGACCACGGACATCGTCAGCGCGGTGATCCCGGACGTCCACGCGGAGTCCACCGCCAGCTTGATCCCCAGGGCCAGGCAGGCCGCTCCGGCCAGCGCCAGCAGCCACTGCACCCGGTTGGTGGCGCGTCCGGTCCAGACCTCGGGGGTGAGATCGTCCTCGGTACGGGGCTGGTCCCTCATGACTTAGAGATTACTCAGGATTCCCCGGGCGGGTACCACCTCTCGGCCCGCGCCCGCCCCGGCATCTCGGCCCGCGTCCGGTCCCGTGCGGCCCTGGGCGGCGCGCGGGCGGCGGGCTCAGCGGCGGTCGGCGAACGGCCCCACCGGGGGCAGCAGCCGCCCCTCGGCGTAGTGCAGCGCCGCCGCGGGCAGCTCGCCCTCGCGGCCGCTGAGCAGCACCGTGAGGCCGCCCTCGGCGGGCGCCTGGGGGGCGGGAAGTTCGCCCAGCCGGCGCAGTGCCTGCGCGGCCACCGCGCCCGCGGAGCCGTGCAGGACCAGCGGGGCCGCGCCCGGGCGCTGCACGGCGGCGCGGATGCGCTCGGCGACCAGTTCGTAGTGGGTGCAGCCCAGGACGACGGTCGTCACCTCGTCCGGGGTCAGCGCGGCGGCCGCGGCGACGGCCGCCTCGATCGCCGCCTCGTCCGCGTGCTCGATGGCCTCGGCGAGGCCCCAGCAGGGCACCTCGGTCACCGGCACGCCGTCCGCGAAGTCCGTGATGAGTCCGCGCTGGTAGGCGCTGCCGGTGGTGGCGGGGGTCGCCCAGATCGCGAAGGGGCCGCCGCCGGCCGCGGCCGGTTTGATCGCCGGGACGGTGCCGATCACCGGGATGCCGGGCTCCAGGCGGGCGCGCAGCGCGGGCAGGGCGTGCACGCTGGCGGTGTTGCAGCCGACGATCAGCGCGTCGGGCCGGCGGGCCGCGGCGGCCTCGGCGACGTCCAGCGCGCGCCGGGTGAGGTCCTCGGGGGTGCGTGGTCCCCAGGGCATGCCGTCGGGGTCCAGGGAGAGAACGAGATCCGCGTCGGGCCGCAGGCGTCGTACCGCGGCCGTGGCCGCGAGCAGACCGATTCCGGAGTCCATGAGCGCGATCTTCACCCGGCCACGATAGTCGATCCGCTCATGTGACCGGCCCGGGTGGGGCAGACTGCGGGCCGTGAGCGCCTTCCTGTGGATCACCGTCGTCTCGCTGGCCGCCTGGTGCTGGCTGCTGCTGTGCCAGGGGTTCTTCTGGCGCACGGACGTCCGGCTGCCGCGGCGCCGGGATCCGGACGCGTGGCCGTCGGTCTGCGTGGTGGTACCGGCCCGCGACGAGGCCGCCGTGCTGCCCGCGAGCCTGCCGTCGCTGCTCGCGCAGGACTACCCGGGGCGGGCCGAGGTCCTCCTGGTGGACGACGGGAGCACGGACGGCACCGGGGAGCTGGCCCGCGCGCTGTCCGGGCGGCACGGCGGGCTGCCGCTCACCGTGGGTTCGCCGGGCGAGCCGCCGGCGGGCTGGACGGGCAAGCTGTGGGCGGTGCGGCACGGCATCGCGCTGGCCCGCGCGCGCGAGCCGGAGTACCTGCTGCTGACGGACGCGGACATCGCGCACGCCCCGGACAGCCTGCGGGAACTGGTCGCGGCGGCCCATGGCGGCGGCTTCGACGTGGTCTCGCAGATGGCGCGGCTGCGGGTGGAGAGCCGCTGGGAGCGGCTGGTGGTCCCGGCGTTCGTGTACTTCTTCGCGCAGCTGTATCCCTTCCGGTGGATCGGCCGCGAGGGTTCGCGCACCGCGGCCGCGGCGGGCGGCTGTGTGCTGCTGCGCGCCGGTACGGCGGAGAAGGCGCGGATCCCGGACGCCATCCGGCACGCGGTCATCGACGACGTCGCGCTCGCCCGCGCGGTCAAGGGCGCGGGCGGCCGGGTCTGGCTGGGCCTGGCCGACCGGGTGGACAGCGTGCGGCCCTACCCGCGGCTGCACGACCTGTGGCGGATGGTCTCGCGCAGCGCCTACGCCCAGCTGCGGCACAGCCCGCCGCTGCTGCTCGGCACGGTGGCCGGGCTCGCGCTGGTGTACCTGGTGCCGCCGGTGGCCGTGGTCGCGGGCGCGGCGGCGGGCAGCGCGCCGGTGGCCGTCGTCGGCGCGCTGGCGTGGGCGGTGATGGCGGGCACGTACGTGCCGATGCTCCGGTACTACCGGCAGCCGCTGTGGCTCGCCCCGCTGCTGCCGTGCACCGCGTTCCTGTACCTGCTGATGACGGTGGACTCGGCCGTGCAGCACTACCGGGGTCGCGGGGCCGCCTGGAAGGGGCGTACGTACGCCCGTCCCGACGCGGTGTCCGACGAGGGCTGAGTCACTTGCGGCCGGGCGTCCAGTTCATGCCCCAGCCGTAGGCGCGGTCCATGGTCCGCTGCGGGCTCACGCCACGTTCCGGTACGAGGTAGCGGGCCTCGCGCCGGACGACGAGATCGCCGCCCGTGTTGGTGATCAGGGCGAGCGCGCACACCGGGGAGGGGACCGTGCACTCGTCCAGTGAGAAGTCGACGGGGGCGCCGTACTGCGGCTGGAGGGTGACGGTGGCGTGCAGTCCGGCGAAGGACGACGCGCCCTCGTAGACGGTGACGAAGACGAGGACGCGGCGCAGGTCCGCCAGGTGGTCGAGGTTGATGGTGAGGTTCTCGCCGCTCGCCACCGCGCCGGTGCGGTCGTCACCGTCGAGATGGATGTACGGCGGCCGGTGCAGCGCGCCGAAGGAGTTGCCGAGCGCCTGGACGACGCCCTTGCGGCCGTCCGCGAGTTCGTACAGGGCGCACAGGTCTAGATCGAGGTCCCCGGGCCCGCCGCCGCCCCAGCGCGCGCCCCAGCCCGAAAACTGTTTGCGCGTCTGCCAGTTGAGGTTCACCCGCATGACGCCCGAGGTGCCGCCCTGCTTCGCCAGCGAGACGGAGGGGGCGGCCTTGGTGAGGGTGACTTTCGCGAGGCGGACGGGGGGCGCGGCGGCCGGCGGGGGCGGCGGCACGTCGGTCACGCGGGCCCAGGCGGGCGGGGGCGGGACGTCGGCGAGGGATGCCGGTGCGGGCGGGGGCGGTACGTCCGCCGGAGGCACCGGCGGGGGCGGCGGTACGACGGTCGGTGGGATCGGCGCGGGTGGGGGTACGTCGGTCGGCGGGGCCGGGGCGGACAGGGGGACGTCGGTCGGCGGGGCCGGTGCGGACAGGGGGACGTCGGTCGGCGGGGCCGGTGGGGGTGCCGGGTGCCGCGGTTCGTCCACGGTGATGCCGAACTCCGTGGCGAGGCCCGCCAGTCCGCTGTCGTAGCCCTGGCCGACGGCGCGGAACTTCCAGCCGCCCTGGCGGCGGTAGAACTCGCCGAGCAGGAAGGCGGTCTCCACGGTCGCGCCCGGACTGTCGAAGCGGGCGGCGACCTGGCCGGTCGCGGGGTCGGTCACCTCGATGTACAGGCCGGGGACCTGTCCGAACGTGCCGCCGTCCGCCGAGGCGGCGAGGACGATCCGCTCGATCGCGGCCTCCACGCGCGTGAGATCGACGGACACGGTGTCGACGACGAGCGCGCCCTCGGTGCGCTTGCCCTCGTGGCGTACCGCGCCGGAGGGGTGGGCGGGCTGGTTGCAGAAGACGAAGTCCGCGTCGGAGCGGACCTTCCCGGCGGCGAGCAGCAGCGCGGAGGCGTCCGCGTCCGGCACTCCGGGTCCCTGGCGCCGGCCCAGTTCGACCCGCAGCGCGGTGGCCGGAACCGGTGTGTTCGATCCCTTCGACATTGCCATACAGACCCCCTCGCCTCCCGCCCGCGGTGTCCGCGGACGTCCGGATCATCCCCGCATGCCCAACCTATGCCCGGACCCACCGAACTCCCCTGGGCCGCGCGGGCAAAGACGCAGGAAGATCGCCGGTCGACCGCCGGTAACCCGGCCGAGAAGTCCGTTCCTTACATGATCTATACGTGAACCGCTGCCCTTTTTCGACAAGTTCGCTCTGATTGAGGATCCCCGGTCACCGCCGACACGGAAAACAACCCTCTTATCGGTCTCCCCAACCAGCACATCGTGGGCTTAACTTATGTGCCATGACCTCCCCCCGCTCCACCTATGGCGGCGGCTATTACTCCGCCTCCTTCCGGGACACTCCGATCTACGACTCCCTCGTGGCCGAGCGGGGAACCCCGCAGATCGCCCCGATCCGGGTCCCCGCCGCCTACGACATGGGCAGCAACCTGCCCGCCCTGCCGTCGGCCCTCCCCGCCCTCCCGGCCGCGCCCTCCCCGCAGCCCCCGGCCCCCGGCTACGGCTACCCCCAGCAGCAACAGCCCGCCCCGTTCCAGCAGGCGCCCACCGCGTACATCCCGCAGCAGGCGAGCGCCCCGCGCGGCTACCCCGGACCGCAGGCCCCGCAGCAGCAGCGGCCGATGCAGCCCGGTACCGGCTACGAGGCGATGCGTCCGGCCGCGCCGCGGCCCATGCAGACGCCGTACCCGGACCCGTACAACAATCCTCAGCAGCGGGGTTACTGATCGAAGCGCCCCCGCTGTCGGTGGCACCTGGCACGATGGCGACATGGAACCCGCCGCGGTGCAGTCGATCCATCTCTACCCGGTCAAGGCGTTCCAGGGCCTGACGGCCGACGCGGCCGCGGTGGAGCCCTGGGGACTGGCCGGTGACCGGCGCTGGGCGCTGATCGACGCCGGGGGGAAGGTCGTCACCCAGCGGGAGCAGCCGCGTCTCGCCCTGGCCGCCGCCGAGCCTCTGGCCGGCGGCGGTCTGCGTCTTTCGGCGGCCGGACGGCCGGCGGTGACCGTCGAGGTGCCGGAGCCGTCGGGCACGGTGCCGGTGAACATCTTCGGGCAGAAGGTGGAGGCGATACCGGCTGCCGCGGCGGCGCACGCCTGGTGCGCCGCCTATCTCGACCAGGACGTGCGCCTGGTGCATCTGGACGACCCGGCCACCCGCCGCCCCGTCGACCCGGACTACGCGCTGCCGGGCGAGACGGTCAGTTTCGCCGACGGCTATCCCCTGCTCGTCACCACGTCGGCCTCGCTCGACGCTCAACTCCCTGATGGCCGAGGGCCGTCACGCCGCCGAGGGGCCGCTGCCCATGAACCGGTTCCGGCCCAGCGTCGTGGTCCGCGGCACCGAGGCGTGGGCGGAGGACGAATGGGCGCGCGTCTCCATCGGCGAGGTGGTCTTCCGCGTGGCGCGCACCTGCGGCCGCTGTGTGGTGACCACCACCGACCAGGGCACCGCCGCGCGCGGCCGGGAGCCGCTGTACACCCTGGCCCGGCATCGCCGATTCGACGGGGGCCTCATCTTCGGGCAGAACGTCGTTCCGCTCACGCGCGGGACCGTCCGGGTCGGCGATCCGGTACGGGTGCTGGAGCGGGGCGGGGTGGGGCGGAAACAGGAACGGGAACGGGCCGATCGAAGATCGGTAGGCCGGGTAGGCCGGTAGGTCGGTGGATCGGGGAACCGGTGGATCGGGGAACCCTGGGGATGTTCCCGGTCGTTGGGGTGACATGAGAAATGCCTGAGACGTCGCGGCCGCGACCGGCCGCGGGTACGTGGGGGGTGGGGAGATGCGAGCCGTCACGGGTCTGTGGCGCTGGAGGCGCAATCCGCTGTGCCGCGCGACCGATCTGGCCGAGGCGTGGGTGGCGCTGGTCGCACTGGTGCTGATCACCGTGGTGGCGCCCTTGACCGGCGCGCTGGCCGGCTTCGTCGCCGAGGACTCGCTCCAGCGTGCCGCGCGGGTGGAGCAGCACACCCACCACCTGGTCATGGCCACCGTGGTACGACCGCTGGGCCGGGCCCTCGAGAGCGATCCCGACTCCGCCGGGCGCGAGGCCCGCAGCCGCGTCGTCGCCGACTGGTCGGCGCCGGACGGCACCGCGCACCACGGCCCGGCCCTCGCCGACCTCAAGTCCCCGCACCCCGGGGACCACTTCGCGCTCTGGACGGATCCGCAGGGCCGAATAACGACCCGCCCGCTGGACTCCGTCACGGCGACGGCCCACGCGGTCCTCGCCGGGTTCGGCGCCGCCCTGCTGACCGCGGGCCTGGTCGAGACCGTCCGGCGGCTCACCCTCTGGCGCATGGTCCGCCGCCGGTACGCACGCTGGGAGCAGGCATGGGACCGGGCGGGCCCGGACTGGGGCAAGGCGGGCACCGGCAGCTGACCCGGGCAGGCTGTGGTCAACCCACCCCGGGCGCACACGCTACGGTGGACCGGCCGAAGCGCTTTCGGCGACAACCCGCAGGCGGGCGCACATCAGGACTCGCGGACACGCGGGGACGCGAACGGGCAGGCCCAGGGGCCGGACACGCTCACGGACCCGGCGGCGCCGCCCGGACGGGGCGTCGGCCATCAGTACGACGAGGTGGGGGCACAGCAACGCCATGGCACAGGGCACGGTCCAGGTGACGCACACCGGCACCTCGCGGTGGCGGCGCCGCACAGGTGAGTACGCATCGCTCGCCGCCGCCCTGGAGGCCGCCGCCGACGGCGACGTCCTCACCATCGCCCCCGGCACCTACCGGGAGAACCTGGTGATCCAGCGCGCGGTGACGCTCCGCGGGCCGGACGGCTCGCCCGGCTCGGTGCGGATCGCGCCGGTGGACGGGGTGCCGCTGACCGTGCGGGCCTCGGCCGTGGTGCACGACCTGCATGTGGAGGGCCAGGACGCGGCGGCGCCCGCGCTGCTGGTCGAGGAGGGCACGCCCGAGCTGATGGACGTGCGGATCGTGACCCGCTCGGCCGTCGGCGTGGAGGTGCGCGGCGCGGCCCGGCCGACCGTGCGCCGGCTCACCGTGGACAACCCGGCCGGGATCGGTATCGCCGTGCTCGACGGCGGCAGCGGGGTGTTCGAGGAGTGCGAGATCGTGGCGGCCGGACAGGCGGGCGTGGCGGTGCGCGGCGGCGGCCGTCCGCGCCTGGACCGCTGCCGGGTGCACCACGCCTCGGGCACCGGGTTCACCGTGACCGGGGAGAACTCCGCGCTGGAGGCGGTCGGTTGCGAGATCTACGAGGTCCGCGGCAGCGGGGTGCAGGTCACCCAGCGGGCCACCGCGCAGCTGACCGACTGCGATGTGCACCGCACCACCGGCGACGGCGTCACGCTGGACACGGACGCGGTGCTCACCCTGGAGGACTGCCGGATCCACGACATCCCGGAGAACGCGGTCGATCTGCGCTCGCGTTCGGTGCTCACCCTGACCCGGACGACCGTCCGGCAGTTCGGGCGCAACGGGCTGTCGGTGTGGGACCCGGGCACCCGGGTGGACGCCAACCAGTGCGAGATCTTCGACAGCACCGGTGACTATCCGGCGGTGTGGGTGAGCGACGGCGCCACCGCGGTGCTGGACTCCTGCCGGGTGCACGATGTGCCGGACGCGCTGTTCGTGCTGGACCGCGGGTCGCGCGTGGACGTGGTGGACAGCGATCTGTCCCAGGTGCGCAACACGGCCGTGTCGGTGAGCGACGGGGCCACCGCGCAGCTGGACGACTGCCGGATCCGGGACGCGGCGACCGGCGCCTGGTTCCGGGACCACGGCAGCGGCGGCACCCTCGCCAACTGCACCGTGGACGGCACCCAGACCGGTGTGATCGTCACCAAGGGCGCCGACCCGACCATCGAGCGCTGCACCGTCGACTCCCCCGCCGAGGCCGGTTTCTACGTCTCCGCGGGCGGCCGGGGCAGCTTCCTGAACTGCCGGGTCAGCGGGAGCGGCGGCTACGGCTTCCATGTGATCGACGGCTGCCGCACCACGCTGCGCAGGTGCCGCACCGAGCGCTGTGCGCGCGGGGGGTACGAGTTCGCCGAGGGCGGCCCGGACGCCGGGTCCGGTTCGGGTCCGGTCGTGGAGGACTGCACCAGCGACGAGAGCGGCAGCCTGCGGCCCCCGGTGACGCGGGAGACGGCCGTGCAGACGGTGTCGCACTCCCCCGGGCTGCTCGGCTCGGTCCCCGGGCAGCGCGGCATCGATCAGGAGCCGACGGTCACCGCCCCGGAGTTGGTGGAGCCGGCGCGTACGTCGAAGGACGTGCTCGGTGAACTGGACGCGCTGGTCGGCCTGGAGAGCGTCAAGCGCGAGGTGCGGGCGCTGACCGACATGATCGAGGTGGGCCGGCGCCGGCAGCGGGCCGGTCTGAAGGCCGCGTCCGTCAAACGGCATCTGGTCTTCACCGGTTCCCCCGGCACCGGCAAGACGACGGTCGCCCGGCTCTACGGCGAGATCCTCGCCTCTCTCGGTGTGCTGGACAAGGGCCATCTGGTCGAGGTGTCCCGGGTCGACCTGGTCGGCGAGCACATCGGCTCCACCGCGATCCGCACCCAGGAGGCGTTCCAACGGGCGCGCGGCGGAGTGCTGTTCATCGACGAGGCGTACGCGCTGTCGCCGGAGGACGCCGGGCGTGACTTCGGCAAGGAGGCCATCGACACCCTGGTGAAGCTGATGGAGGACCAGCGGGACGCGGTGGTGGTGATCGTCGCCGGGTACACGGCGGAGATGGAGCGCTTCCTGTCCATCAACCCGGGAGTGGCCTCCCGTTTCTCCCGCACCATCACCTTCGGCGACTACGGCCCCGAGGAGCTGCTGCGGATCGTGGAGCAGCAGGCCGACGAGCACGAGTACAGCCTCGCGCCGGGCACCGCCGAGGCCCTGGTCACCTACTTCACCACCCTCCCGAAGGGCCCCGCCTTCGGCAACGGGCGCACCGCCCGCCAGACCTTCGAGGCCATGGTCGAACGCCATGCGAGCCGTGTCGCCCAGCTTCCCGACCCGAGCACCGACGACCTGACCCTGCTGTATCCGGAGGACCTGCCGGACCAGCAGCCCTGAGCACCGCCGTCGCCGGGCGCGCGTCAGGTCGCCGACTCCCCGCGCGGCGACGGGAGTTCGGTGCGCAGTCGGGACAGCAGGTCCGCCCGTACCTGGGCGAAGGCCGGGTCGGCCTGGTAGTCGGAGTGGCCGAGGATCGGGGTGGGGAGCGGATACTCGGGGGTGCGTCCGTAGGTGAGGGGGTCACGCAACGGCGGCCGGTCGACGGGCGGTCGGCCGTCGGCGGGCAGACGGACCGGGCCGCCGATCGGGTCGGTGCGCCGGTAGAGGTTGTGCCAGCAGGCCACGTCCCGGTGCAGTCCGGCGAGGGCGGCGGGTCCGAAGTGGGCCGGGAACCAGCGGCCGTACAACCGCTCCAGCGGTGACCCGTACGTCAGCAGCGCGATCCGCGCCCGGGTGGCCGGCGTCAGCTGCCAGGCCGCCGCCGCGGCGAGCACGCTGCCCTGGGAGTGACCGGAGAGCACCAGCCGGCCGCCGGTCGACTCGGTCCAGGTCGCCATCCGCCAGGTCAGGTCGGGCACCGCGCGCTCGGCGTAGCACGGGGGCGCGAAGGGGTGTGCGGCGCGGGGCCAGAAGGTGCCGACGTCCCACAGGATGCCGACGGTGCGCCGGGCGCCGCGGTCCTTGTAGGCGCGCCGCCCCCAGGTGACGAACAGCAGGAAGCCGAGCCCGACCAGCCATGAGCCCAGTCCCTGGGAGATCCCGGCGGCGATCTGTACGACGGCCACCGAGCCGTCCGCCGCGCCGTCCGGCGGCCTCCCACTGGCCAGGGCCCCGGCCAGCGCCCCGCCACCGAGCACCAGGGCGGTGGCGGAGAGCACGGTGAGGACGAGCGGGGCGCGGTCGGTGAGGGCGGCCATGGCCCGGGTGTGGGCGATGGCACGGGTACGGGCCGAATCCTCGGGCTCCCCGGGATGCTCCCGGCGTACGCGGTCGCGTTCGGCACGGGCGAGCCGCGCGGTCCCGGCGGCCAGCCGTACGGCCAGCCCCAGCAGGACCGCGAGCAGCGGCGGAATCATGGACGCCTGCCAGGTCAACGACACCGGCGGCCCGGAGATGGTGACACCGGTCCCGTCCAGCCAGTCAGCCATCCGCTGAGCGACCCCACCGGACATCACCCCACCCAACGCACAGGCGAGCAGGGCAGTGGCAGGACCACCGAGCCCGTAGGTACCGGGGGCGGGACGGGGGCCGGGGTCGGGATCGGGGCCAAGGTCGGGCTCGGGGTCGGGGGCGCGGCCGGGGCTGGGACCGAGGCCGGAGCTGGGGCCGGGGTCAGGGCCGGGGTCACGGTCGTGGCCGAGGCCGGGGCCAGAGCCGAACTCAGGGCCAGAGCCGAAGCTGGGGCCGAGGCCAGAGCCAGGGTCGCGGCCAGAGCTGAGACCGGGGCTTGAGCCGGGGTCGGGACCGAGGCCGGGGCCGGTATCGGGGCCAGGGCCGGGGCCGGGGCCGATATCGGGGCCAGGGCCGGGGGCAGAGCCTGAACCGAAACCGGAACCAAGGCCAGGACCGAGGCCAGGGCCGGGACCGGGTCCGGAGCCGGGCTCGGGGCCTGAGCCAAAGCCGGGGCCGAGACCGGGGCTGGGACCGGGGCCGGGGCCGGGGGCAGGGTCGCGGCCGGTACTGAGGCGGGGGCCCGAGCCAGGGACGCGGCCGGGGCTGGGACCAGAGCCAGGCTCGGGGCCTGAGCCGAAGCCGGAACCAAGACCGGGGCCGAAGCCGGGGTCGAGGCCGGAGCCGAAGCCGGAACCAAGACCGGGGCCGAAGCCGGGGTCGAGGCCGGAGCCGAAGCCGGGATCGGCGACCGGACCGGAGTCGGAGCGGGAACCGGAGCCGGTATCAGTGGCGGGAGGCGGCTGTTGCGTTCCCCTGCGGTACATCCCCCGCGCCACCACCCCGAGCGCCACCACCAGTACTCCCTGTGCCAGCATCAGGCCGCCGAAGGCCGGGTCCCCGGGCAGGCGGCCCGAGGAGTGCCAGTCGGGGCGGGACCAGCCGGTGTAGAGCGCGGCAAGGAGGAGCAGGGCGAGCGCGCCGAGCGGGAGCCGTCGTACCAGGTGCGGGTCGAGCCGCTGGTCGACGCGGTGTTCGTCGCGGCCCCGGCGGCAGACCGCGGCCACCGTCGTGCCCGCCCCGGCGAGCAGGCAGGCGGTCAGCAGCCAGCCGAGGACGTCCAGTGTCCCGGGCCCGCCGGGCCGGTGGTCGAAGCGGGCCGCGGGCGTGACGAGGGCGGCGGCGACCGTCAGCAGCCCGGCCGCCGTATGAGCAGCGCGCAGCCGGGCCACCAGTCGGCGCCCGTACCAGAAGCCGGGCCGCGCCAGGGCGCTGCCGTCGGGGTCCGGCGCCTGGTCCGGTCCCTGGAGCAGCGGGCGGTGGGACTCGTACGCGCTCCAGGTGCGGTGCGACAGATACCAGAGCAGGAGGATCAGCCCGCCCGGTACCAGCGCCGCGAGCGCGAGCCGCCGTCCCGGCTGGGCCCACCAGCCGCCGGACGTGCCGAGCAGCTCCGCCCACCGGCGTACGCCGGGCCCCTGGATCGCGTCCGGGGTGAGGAAGGCCAGCCAGAAATGGCGCCGGGCGCAGGCGCGTACGCCGGCGCACTGCCAGGCCGCCAGGTCGAGGGCCACCTCGCACGCGGCCGCCACCAGCAGCACCGTGAGGGTGAGCGCGGCGAGCCGTACCAGCAGGCCGTAGAGGCGGACGGCGCGCGGCCGGGCCGGGGCGGCGGGGCGCATCCAGTGGGCGAGGTTGACCACCATGAACGGCAGCAGCAACAGCCACAGGGCACGGCCCGCGTCACCGGAGGTGAGGTTGCACCAGACGTACGCCTCCCGCACCGGCCCGCACCGGGAGACCGCCCCGGTCGGCGAGACGTCCTCGGCACGGCGGAAGACGGCCGCCGTGTCGTCCCCGGCGACCCGCACGGTGCGCGCGTCGCCCAGCATCTCCTCCGGGGTCGTACCGCCGACCCCGTGCACCAGTAGTTCGAGGTCGGCCGGCTCGGGCGTGCGGCCCCCGGTCACCGGTCCGCTGGGGCGTTCCTGAGCGCGTTCCACACTTCCCCCGTGCCGCCGTACGGCCTGTGTCGGCTGTGCCCGTGCGCGCTTCAGGATGTCCGGTTCCGGCATGCCGTACACCACTCGTCACAGAATCTCCCCGATCGGTGCGGCCTTGACCACGTCCCCGGGCCGACCGCCCGCGTGGCACCGGGCGGTGGCGCATCCCGTGCCGTCCCGTGAAAAGATGGACGCCCGCGCACCCCGGCCGGACGAACGCACTGCTCGCAGGCGGGCGCGCCGGGTGTGTCGAACGGTTTGGCGGCGAAAGGACCGGAGCGTACGTGAGCGAGAATCAGCACCTCCTCGCGGAGCAGCGCCGCGCCCTGATCCTGGACGAGGTCCGGCGCCGCGGTGGCGCCCGGGTCAACGAACTGACCCGCAGGCTCGGGGTGTCGGACATGACCGTGCGCCGCGACCTGGACGCGCTGGCCCGGCAGGGCGTGCTGGAGAAGGTGCACGGCGGCGCGGTCCCGGTGGTCGAGGCGAGCACCCATGAGCCGGGCTTCGAGGCCAAGTCGGGTCTGGAGCTGTCGGCCAAGGAGGACATCGCGCGGGCCGCCGCCGAGCTGGTCGCCCCCGGCACCGCGATCGCCCTGTCCGGCGGTACGACGACCTACGCGCTCGCACAGCATCTGCTGGAGGTGCCGGACCTGACCGTGGTGACGAACTCGGTGCGGGTCGCGGACGTCTTCCACGCGGCGCAGCGCACCTCGGGGCAGCGCCAGGGCGCGGCCACGGTGGTGCTGACCGGCGGGGTGCGCACCCCGTCCGACTCGCTGGTGGGCCCGGTCGCGGACCAGGCGATCGCCGCGCTCCACTTCGATCTGCTCTTCCTCGGGGTGCACGGCATATCGGCCGAGGCGGGCCTGTCCACGCCGAACCTGGCGGAGGCCGAGACCAACCGCCGGCTGGTGCACTCGGCGCGGCGCGTGGTGGTGGTCGCCGATCACACCAAGTGGGGCACGGTGGGCCTCAGTTCGTTCGCCACGCTGGCTCAGGTGGACACCCTGGTGACCGACTCGGGGCTGCCGCAGCAGGCGCGCACCGAGGTCGCCGAGCGGCTGCGGCGGCTGATCGTGGCCGGGGAGCCGGACATCGGGGACACGGCCGAGGGCGACGAGGAAGACGAGGAAGCGGACGGCGACACCGCCACGGAACCCGGCGACACCGTCGAGGACAACTGACACTGCGTCAACTGCGCTGCCCTGACGGCCCGCCCGCATGGAAGGGGCCCCAACGAGCCACTTGGGTGCGGGACTTCACGAGGGGGTTGCCGCCATGGCCCAGCGTCTGCGTCCGGTCGGCCCGGACTTCGTCGATCACGCGCCCGTACGGCTGGTGTTCGGCCGGGACATGAACGCCGCCCCGGATCTCGTCCACCGGGCCCTCGCCGAGGACGTGTCGAGCAGGCCGCGGTGGTTCCCGGCCGTGGCCTCCGCCCGGTCGACGGACGGCGGGCGCGATGTCCGGCTGCGCGGCGGCATCCGCTTCAAGGAGACCGTGAGACCGTGCTGGCCGCGGAGAAGTCCGAGCTGTACACGTACCGCGTCGATGTGACCGACACCCCGGGTGCCCGTGCCTGGGCCGAGGAGTGGCGGCTGACGCCGTCCGGCACCGGGACCCGGATCCGGGTGGTCTGCGCGCTCGACGGCACCGCCGCGTTCCGCCTCGGCTGCCGGCTGGCCGCGCCGGGCGTGGGCCGCGCCTTCCGGCAGGCTGCCGGGGCGCTGGACCGGCACCTGGCCTAGGGTCGTCCGCTCGGACCGGGCCGGGCACAGGCCGCACAGCCCCGCTCGAACCAGGCCGGACAGCCCCGCTCGGACCGGGCCGGACAGCCCGGCATGGTCCGAGCGGGAGTCCCTGGTTCACCAGGGCACGGGCGTCCCGTCCCAGGAGAAGAACGCGCCGGTCGGCCCGTCGTCCGGGAGCAGCGCCAGGCGTACGGCGCCCTCGGCGGCCTCCGCCGGGTCGCCGCTCGCTCCCGCTGCCCGGGGGTTGAGGTCGGTGGCCCGCAGTCCGGGGGCGAGCGCGTTGACCTTGATGCCGTCCTCGGCCAGCGTCTGGGCGTACAGGACGGTGAGGGCGTTGAGGGCGGCCTTCGAGGACCGGTACGCGGCCGCGCCGCCGCCGGGCGCGAACTGGGGGTTCGGCCTTGTGCTCCAGGTCAGTGAGCCGGTGCCGCTGGAGATGTTGACGATCCGGGGGTGCGGGGAGCGGCGCAGGGCGGGCAGGAAGGCGTTGGTGACCGCGGCGACCCCGAACACATTGGTCTCGTAGGTGCGCCGGAACTCGTCCGTGCCGGTCTCGGTGGCCGGGGCGAGCGAGGGCGAGACACCCGCGTTGTTGACCAGGACGTCGAGGCGTTCCACCTGGTCCGCGGCCGCGGCGATGCCGTCCGGGTCCGTCACGTCGAGGACCAGGAGCCGCGCGCCGCCGCCGATCTCCTCGACGGCCGCCCGCCCGCGCCCGGCGTCGCGGGAGCCCACGTACACCGCGAATCCCTCGGCGGCGAGCAGGCGGGCGATCTCCTTGCCGATTCCCTTGTTGGCACCGGTGACCAGTGCTGTGCGATCGTTCATGGCACCCACGGTCCCCCGGCACCGGCCATCGTGCCAGGGATCACCTGTACCAGGCGGTGGACGGAGATGAGGCGGTATGGCGCGGCCCGAACTGGCCCGCTTCCTGCGGGAGCGCCGCGCGGCCCTGCGCCCGCGGGAACTCGGCCTCCCCACAGGCTCCCCGCGCCGCACCCCGGGCCTGCGCCGCGAGGAGGTGGCCGACCTGGCGCACATCTCGGTCGACTACTACGTGCGGCTGGAACAGGCCCGCGGCCCCCGCCCGTCGCCCCGTGTCCTGGACGCGCTGGCCCGGGCGCTGCGTCTGACACCGGCCGAGCGGAGCCATCTGTTCCGGCTGGCCGGGACGACCGCGCCGCCGCCCGCCACCGGCGCCGTACGGCACGTACGCCCGCACGTGGAGCGGATGCTGCGCCGCCTGCCGGAGACCGGTGCGATCGTCACCGACGCGGCCTACGGGGTCGTCGCCTGGAACCCGCTGGCCCAGGCCCTGCTGGGCGGTGACCTCGGACAGGGGACGACCAACCTCGCCCGGCGCCGCTTCCTCGGCGGGGGCGGCGGACACGAGAACTCCGGCGCCAAGGAGTTCGGGCACATCGCGGTGGCACGGCTGCGCCGGGCCGCCGACCGCTATCCGCACGATGCCCGGCTCGCCGCCCTGCTGGCCGAACTGCGCGCCGGCAGCGAGGAGTTCGGCCGGCTCTGGGAGACCCGGCCGGTGCACGCCCCCGGGCACCGCACCAAGACGATCGTCCATCCGGCGGCGGGCCGGCTGCGGCTGAACTGCGACGTCCTGCTCGTCCCCGAGGACGACCAGGAGGTCGTCCTGATCACCGCCGACCCCGGCTCCCCCTCGGCCGGGGCCCTGCGCGATCTCGCGGACACGGCCTGAGGGGGCCTTTCGTTCGGGGCGAGCCGGCGTGATCCAAACGAGAGGGCCTGGCGGAGCCGGTCGCTCACTCGGGCCAGACCCCCGTGGCCAGCAGCGTCTCGATGGCCGATGTGTACGGCGCGATGTCCAGGCCCTGTTCCGCGAGCCACGCGTCCGAGTAGTACTTGTCGAGGTACCGGTCGCCCGGGTCGCACAGCAGGGTGACGACGCTGCCGGTACGGCCCTCGGCCACCATCTCGGAGACGATCTTCAGCGCGCTCCACAGCCCGGTCCCGGTGGAGCCGCCCGCCTTGCGGCCGATGACCCCTTCGAGGGCCCGTACGGCGGCGACGCTGGCCGCGTCCGGGACCTTCATCATCCGGTCGATCGCGCCCGGCACGAAGCTCGGCTCCATGCGCGGCCGGCCGATGCCCTCGATCCGGGAGCCGCAGTCGCAGGTGACGTCCGGGTCACCACTGGTCCAGCCCTCGAAGAAACAGGAGTTGTCCGGGTCGGCGACGCAGACACGGGTGTCGTACTGCATGTAGTGCACATAGCGGGCGAGCGTCGCCGAGGTGCCGCCGGTGCCCGCCGTGGCGACGATCCACGCCGGCTCCGGGAACCGCTCCAACTCCAGCTGGCGGAAGATCGATTCGGCGATGTTGTTGTTGCCGCGCCAGTCGGTGGCCCGCTCGGCGTAGGTGAACTGGTCCATGTAGTGGCCGCCGGTCTCCACCGCGAGGCGTGCGGACTCCTCGTACATCTTCCGGGAGTCGTCCACGAAGTGGCAGCGGCCGCCGTGGAACTCGATGAGGCGGCACTTCTCGGCGCTGGTCGTGCGGGGCATGACCGCGATGAAGGGCACGCCGATCAGCTTGGCGAAGTACGCCTCGGAGACGGCGGTGGAGCCGCTGGACGCCTCGATCACCGGTCGGCCGGGGCGGATCCAGCCATTGCAGAGGCCGTAGAGGAACAGCGAGCGGGCGAGGCGGTGCTTGAGGCTGCCGGTGGGGTGCGTCGACTCGTCCTTGAGATAGAGGTCGATGCCCCAGCGCTCGGGCAGCGGAAAGCGCAGCAGGTGGGTGTCGGCCGAGCGGTTGGCATCGGCCTGTACCTTGCGGACGGCCTCTTTCAGCCAGTCGCGGTAGGCGGGGTCGGTACGGTCGACATCGAGGGTGGCGCCGGTCCGGGTCTGGTGGGTGATGCTCACGTCGGTGCTCCTTACGCTCCGCGCCGACGGCGCCTCGGGCGGGCCGGCACGTTCGAGCATAAGCATCTTTCAGACCGCTTCCCACCTGCATAAACGCATCTTTGGGCGGCCCAAAGAGACCCTGGGGCACAGGCGTACGAGAGTCCGGGGTGTGCCGCCGCGCGCGCTCCGGGCCGCTGCTGTGCGCGCCCCGCGCGCACTGGTGCTCCGTGCCGTGGCGCGGCAGACTGCACGCGTACGGGACATCGGCCCCGTACGCGGACGGGGGCGCACAACCGGAACACGGGAACACGCGCGCAAGGGGGCGGCGAGGGATGGCGGAGCCGGAGTTCACGGCCAAGGGCGTGCGGATCGGGAAACGCATGCGCTCTCTCACCCGGGCCGGACAGGTCCGGATCAACGACGGCAGGGTGGAGTTGCTCAACAGTTACGGCAGCGAGATCGACAGCGCGCCGGTACAGGCGGTGCGCGCCTCCAAGCCGTGGTACGCCCCGGACGACAAGGCGCTGGCCGACATCAACGGCCAGCGGTATCTGCTGACCCTGGCCGAGCAGGACCCCGCCCCGGGCGAACCGGGCACCCCCGCGGCCCGCCGCTTCATCGAGGCGGTCCGCCGGGCGGCGGGACGCGGCGGCTGAACGGGGCTCGCGGCGGAGGCGACGGCGTTCGACGGCACTCGGTGCCCGGTCGGCACATGATGTCCGGGCGGCGTACGGCGCCGGGGTGGCACGCGGTGCACACCGGCCCGCGCGGCGTCAAACCTCCGCATGACACGCGGTGTTCGGGCGCCCGGCACGACCCCGGCCCCGGACACCGGTCCCTCCCCCGCCACCCGAAACCACCATCCGTATCCATCCGGACGCGGCGAGTTGCATCACTCCGCCCCCTGCGCCACGCTGGTCTCACGTCACTCTGGGTTTACCGGCGACAACGCTGCGAACCAGCCCGCCGGCCACCGACAGCAGGCGGCCGCTTTCCCAGGGGGCCTGCTGGATCCGTTGTTCTCCGTGTTTTCCGGTTCCGTTCCGGACCTCATACCGGGGAGTCGCAGCCGTGATCAGTCACCCAAGCAGGCACTGCACGGTGGAGCTCCAAGCCCTGCCGTCGCGGATCGGCCAGGTCCGCAGAATCGTATCTGCGCAATTGCGCTACTGGCATCTGGACCCGTTGATAGACCGGGCCGCGCTCGGTGTGACGGAGCTGCTCAGCAACGTCCACCGGCATGCCAGGCCCGACAAGTCGTGCACCGTCGAGCTGGAGCTGCGACCGGACCGGCTCACCGTGTCGGTACGCGATCACGATCCGCGATTGCCCGTGCCGGCCGACGAGGCGGACGCGGACGCGGAGGACACCACACCGCTCGCCACCTGCGGGCGGGGCCTCGCCATGGTCGCCGCGGTCAGCGAGAGCTGGGGCGCGCGGCCGGACGGCGACAACGGCAAGGTCGTCTGGTTCACCCTGCCCGCGACGCCCGGCCAGCCGGCCCGGGTGCCGTACCGCGCCCCGGAGCGCCAGCCGATGCCCACACCGGTCGCGGCGGCTGTCGTCGCTTCGGCGGTCCCGTCGGCCCCACCACGCGCGCCGGTCGCGGCGGGCTGAGCCGGGCCGGTGGGCGGGTACGCGGCGCGCGATGCGCGATGCGCGCGGGGGACGGCGAGCGGCGACGAACCGCCCGCCGTCCCCCGCCCACCCGTAGGACGAGCACCCCTACGCCTCCAGGACAACCGCTAGGACAAGCAGGCCAAGCAGGGCAAGCAGGGCAAGCATCAGGAAAAGCACTTCTGTATCTACCAGTATGTACACTGCTCCCATGAGCACTTCCGAACGACTCATCGAGTCGACCCGCGACCTGCTCTGGGAGCGCGGCTATGTGGGCACCAGCCCCAAGGCGATCCTGGAGCGCGCGGGCGCGGGGCAGGGCAGCATGTACCACCACTTCAAGGGCAAGCCGGACCTCGCGCTGGCGGCGATCCGGCGCACCGCCGAGCAGCTGCGGGCGTCCGCCGAACGCTCGCTGGCAGGCCCCGGCACGCCGTACGAGCGCATCGAGGCGTATCTGCGCCGCGAGCGGGAGGTGCTGCGCGGGTGCCCGGTCGGGCGGCTGACCATGGACCCGGACGTGATCGCCAGTGACGAGCTGCGCGCCCCGGTGACGGAGACCATCGCCGCGATCCGGGAGCGGATCGCCGGGATCGTCGAAGAGGGCAAGCGGCAGGGGCAGTTCGCGCCGGAGCTGGACGCCGGGCGGATCGCCGCGACGATCCTCGCGACCGTGCAGGGCGGCTATGTGCTGGCCCGCGCCGCCGGTTCCCCCGCCGCCTTCGACGCGGCCGTCGACGGTCTGCTCGCCCTTCTCGCGCCACGAACCCCCTGAACCGCCTGAGGAAAAGGGCCATTTGATGCATGCCATGCAGTACGAGGTGACGCTGCCCGCGGACTACGACACGGACATCATCCGCGCCCGTGTCGAGCGCCTCGGGCATCTGCTGGACGACTGGGAGGGGCTCGGCCTCAAGGCGTATCTGCTGCGGGAGCGCGGTGTCCAGGGCTCGCCGGTCAACCAGTACGCGCCGTTCTACCTGTGGCGCACGGTCGAGGGCATGAACCGCTTCCTGTGGGGCGGCGGGTTCCAGCGCCTGGCCGACGACTTCGGGCGTCCGGCCGTACGCCGGTGGACGGGCCTCGGTTACGCGGAGGGCTCCGGCGGCCGTGCCGCGTTCGCCGTGCGGCGGCGGCAACCGGTCCCGGACGGGGCCGACTTGCCGTCCCTGATGGAGGAAGCGGCTGGTGCGGCAGAGAAGTTGGCGGCCGAGGACGGTGCCGTGCTGGCCGCGACGGCCGCCGACCCGCACCGCTGGGAGCTGGTCCACTTCTCCCTCTGGGAGCACGACGCCCCGAAGGCCGAGGGCGATCTCTACCGGGTGCTGCATCTGTCCGCCCCCGGCCGCGACCGGCTTCCGCGCGGGCGGCACTGGTGATCCGTACGGTCCTCGGCGACATCCGCCCGCAGGAGCTGGGCGTGTGCGACGCGCACGACCATCTCTTCCTGCGCAGCAGGCAGTTGCCGGGCAGGGAACTGGACGACGTCGCCGCCGCGCGGGCCGAACTGGAGGCGTTCCGCGCGGCGGGCGGTGCCGCCGTCGTGCAGTGGACACCGCACGGCATGGGCCGCCGCGCGGCCGACCTCGCCGCCCTGTCCCGGGCCACGGGGGTGCACCTGGTCTGCGCGACGGGTCTGCATCAAGCCCCGCACGTGGCACCGGAGTTGCTGGACGGGCTGCGCGGCCGGCTGGCCGAGGTGTTCGTCACCGAGCTGACCGAGGGCATCGGTACGACCGGAGTGCGGGCCGGGCTGATCAAGGTGGCGGGCGGCTTCCACGCGCTCGACGCGCACGCCCGCTGGACCATGGCGGCGGCGGCCGAGGCGCACCACGCGACCGGCGCGCCCATCGCCGTCCACCTGGAGCTGGGCACCGGCGCGCTCGACGTACTCGATCTGCTCTGCGGCGAGTTGGGCGTTCCCGGCGACCGGGTGATCCTCGGTCACCTGAACCGCTTCCCCGACCCGGTGACCCAGCGGCAGGCCGCCGCCTCGGGCTGCTGGCTCGCCTTCGACGGCCCCTCGCGCAGCCATCACGCCACCGACTGGCAGATGCCGGCCGGCGCCCGCGCCCTCGCGGAGGCCGGCTTCGGCGACCGTCTGCTGCTCGGGGGCGACACGGTGACCGCCGGGGCGCGCTCGGTCGACGGCGGCCCGGGAATGCCGTACCTGCTGCGCCGCCTGCGTCCGCGCCTGGCGGCGGAGTTGGGCACGGAACTGGTCGACCGGATCCTCACCGAACACCCGGGGAAGGCGTTCTCCGTCGACTGGGCGTGAGAGACGGGCTGTGACTTCGGCGGACCACGAGTGGACCACTGTCGCCGCGCACGGGAAGGTGCCGGGACGTGCGGGTGGCGCCGACGCCCTGTGGCGGCTCGGGCTGCGCCCCGGGCAGCCGACCGCTCGCGTCAACGGGCCCTCCCCGCCCGGCTGGTGGCGTGCCGTGGCCGAGCGGCGGGCTTGGCTCCCCCCTGCCGAGGGCGTTCAGCGCAGTGCGGCCGGCGGGTCGTCCAGGACCGGCTGCCAGGCCAGTTCGGCGGCGCCGACCAGGCTGTTGTGGTCGAGGGTGCACGGCAGGATCGGGACGCCGCCGCTCTGGCCCCACAGGCTGCGGTCGGCGACCACCGCGCGCAGCCGGCTCGGATCGGCGTCCAGCAGGGTGCGGTGGAGGCCGCCGAGGATGATCCGGTCGGGGTTGAGGATGTTGACGAGACCGGCGAGTCCGAGGCCCAGCCGGTCGATCAGCGCCTCGGCGGCACGGCGCACGGCGGGGTCGTCGTACTGGTTGCGCAGCAGATCGTCGGCCTGCTTCAGGAGCGAGTCCTCGGGGCCCGGCTCACGGCCGGCCTCCACGAGCAGCGCCAGCGGATCGGCCTCGACGTCCAGGCAGCCCCGGCCCCCGCAGTGACAGGGGCGGCCCTCGGGGTTGACGGTGAGGTGCCCGACCTCCAGCGCCAGTCCCGAACTGCCGGTGTGCAGGCGGCCGTCGAGGACGAGCGCGCCGCCGACGCCCCGGTGCCCGGTGGCCACGCACAGCAGATCGCGGGCGCCCCGGCCCGCGCCGTGCCGGTGTTCGGCGAGCGCCGCGAGGTTGACGTCGTTGCCGGTGAACGCGGGACCCTCGATGCCCGCCGCGCGCACGCACTCCTCGAACAGCCGGCGGACCGGCGCCCCGACGGGCCAGGCGAGGTGCAGCGGGTTGAGGGCGAGGCCCTCGGGCTGGGCGACGGCGGACGGCACGGCGAGCCCGGCGCCGACACAGCGGCGGCCGGTGGTGCGCAGCAGTTCCGCGCCCGCCTCGACCACCGAGCCGAGCACCTTCGCCGGGTCGGCGGCCACGGTCTCGCAGCCGGGCGCGGTGGCCACGATCCGGCCGCCGAGGCCGACCAGCGCGGCCCGGAAGCCGTCGGCGTGCACCTGCGCGGCCAGCGCCACCGGGCCTTCCTCGGCGACATCGAGCCGGTGCGAGGGGCGGCCCTGGGAGCCGGCCGCGGCGGCGGGGCGGGCGTCCACCCGGATCAGGCCGAGGGCCTCCAGTTCGGCGGCGACCGCGCCGGCCGTGGCCCGGGTGACGCCGAGTTCGGCGGTGAGCACGGCCCGGGTCGGCGCCCGCCCGGTGTGCACCAGTTCCAGCGCGGGCCCGAGCGCGCTCCGCCCCCGGTCCAGCCGCGCCCTCGTGGTGGTCCTCTCCCCCGCCGCCCGGGGTTCCGCCTTGCCGCTCATGAGGGCGAGTCTCCCATGATCCGCATCGCTCGGGGCCCGCGCCGCCGTCACAGCCCGCTCACCCGCAGCGTGATGTTCAGCCGCCCGGCCAGCCCCAGCCAGGGCGGTGCCGTGCCCGGGTGGACGCGGGGCACCCCGTGGTAGGCGGCGCGGGCGGGACCGCCGAAGACGAACAGGTCGCCGCTGCGCAGCTCGACGTCGGTGTACGGCCGGGTCCGCGTCGCGGTGTTGCCGAAGCGGAAGACGCAGGTGTCGCCGAGGCTCAGCGAGACCACCGGCGCGTCGGCCCGCTCCTCGCTGTCGCGGTGCATGCCCATGTGGGCGGCGCCGTCATAGAAGTTGATCAGCGCGATGTCGTACGGCGGCCCGGGTACGGCCGTGGGGCCGAGCGCGTCGGCCACCGCGCTCCGGGCGACCTCGCCGAGCCACCCGGGGAAGGGCTTGACGGGGGCGCCGTCGCCGTCGGCGGCCGTAGGGGTGTACGCGTAGGGGTACTGATGCGGGCCGGGGCACTCGGGGTTGTCCCGTAGGGGCCGTCCGCAGGCCGGGCAGGCGCGTACGACGCCCCAGTGCAGGCCGAGGCAGACCTGGCGGGCGGTCATGGTGCCGCCGCCCGGGGTGCGCACGGTGCGCAGCCCGGCCGGGGGCCGCGCCCAGTCCCGGCAGGCGGCGAGGAGTTCTCGCTGCCGCTCGGCCGGCAGCCAGTCCGGGACGTGCGCGGCGCCCGGCGCGATCTCCGCGCGCTCCCGGGGGAACAGTTCCGCGTCCACGTTCCCCATCCTGCCTCACGGCTCCTGCCGCCAGCCGAGGATCCAGCCCGCGGTCAGCACTGCGGCTCCCCCCGCCAGGGCGATCGCGCCGCCCGTGCCGATGCCCTCGGCGACCGAGCCGAAGCAGGCCGGGCCGACGCCCTGGAGTGTCATGTTGCCGGAGCCGAGCAGACCGAAGGCCTGGCCCTGGCCGTCCCCCGGCAGGGCGTCCAGGAAGGGTCGTTGCAGACCGAGGCCGTAGGCGAAGCCGGAGCCGGTGAGCAGCAGCAGAGCGCACGAGACGCCCACGCCGGGCTCGGCGGCGAAGCCGATCAGCGGCAGTCCCATCAGGGCGACCAGCGGGACCACCAGGCGCTCCCGGGTGGGCGGCCGCAGCAGCCGGCCCACCAGCAGGTCGCCGGTCAGCATGCCGACCGGCAGACAGCCCATCAGCACCGCGTACCAGCCGGGCGCGAAGTGCCGCCCGCCCGCGTAGGCGACGATCAGTCCCTCCGCGCCCGCCACGAACGCCGACGGCAGCCACTGGGCCAGCATCAGACGTCGTACCGTACGACCGCGCAGCAGCAGACCGGCGCCGCGCAGGCTGGCCCGGACGGCCCCGCCGTCGCCCCGGGCGCCGCCGGTCACGTCCGGCTCCAGCCGGGGCAGCCGCAGGCGGACGGCGAGCGCGCAGCCGAGGTGGAGGGCGGCGCTCACCGCGAGCGCCCGGTGGGCGCCGAGCACCGCGACGGCGGCGCCGCCCAGCGCAAGGCCGAACAGTTGCGCGCCGGAGGAGGCGATGTTGTTCAGCGAGCGGCCCAGTACATAGGCGTCGCCCTGAAGCCACCGCGCGACCAGCCGACTGGACGCACCGCTGAACAGCGGGGTGGCGAGCGCGATCAGGGCCACGGCGCCGAGGCTCGCCGCGATCGGCATCCGTACCAGGGCGAGCAGCGCGGCGGCGGCGCACTCCAGGGCGTAGCCGCCGGCGATGAGCGCGCGGGGCGGCAGCCGGTCGGCCAGGGAGCCGAGCAGCAGCGAGCCGAACAGCTGCGGCAGGAAGCTGATGCCGAAGGCCAGCGCGCTGAACAGCGCGGAGCCGGTGGCGGTGAAGACCAGCACCGAGAACGTGGTGATCCGCAGCGAGTCCGCGGTGATCGCGACGGCGCGGGTCGTGAAGAGCAGCCGGAAGCGCGGCTCGGCCAGCACTTCCCGGTAGGTGGCCCGGTGGTCGTCCCGGGCGGGTTCGGCGGTCGTGGTCACGCCGGACAGCCTCGGCGTACGCCCCCTGTGGCCGCCAATGATTCGTCCCTACACGAAACGAAGCGGGCGGCGTCCCGCGATAGCGTGACCGGGTGCTCCGCTTCGAAGTCTCCGTCGAGGACCTGCTGCGCAGCCGGTTCGCGCTGTCGCCCGCGATGGAGCTGTCCGCGCTGCTGCGCTCGCTCGACGGCCGGAACCGGCCACTGCCGCGCGCCTGGGCGACCCGGCTTTGGCCGGCCTTCGAACGGCTGCGCCGGGAGACCGAACTGGACGCCTTCCTCGCGCTGCACACCGCGCGATCCGGCGCCGACTTCGTCGCCCCGCCGCCGCGCGGCCTCGGCCAGACCTGGGCGGACGACCTGGCCGCGATCCGGGCCACTCCACCGGCCGCCGCCCGCCGTGAACTCGCCGCCGCCGCGGCCCGGCCGGCCGGCCGTGCCCCCCGGGTCCGCGCGGTGCTGGACTCGGCGGACGCGGTCCCCCGGATCGCCGAGGCGATGGACCGTGCCTGGCGGGAGCTGCTCGCCGGGGACTGGCCGCAGCTGCGGGCGATCTGCGAGCGCGATGTCGTGCACCGGGTGGGGGTGATCGGCGAGCACGGCTGGGCCGTGGCCATCGAGAGCCTGCATCCGGGCATCGTCTGGCGCGCGGGCGGCATCGAGCTCGGTTTCTTCCCCCGGGGCGGCACGGCCCGCCTGGTCGGGGACGGGCTCCTGCTGATCCCCTCGGTCTGCGTCGGGCCGTCCGTCGCCGCCCACTTGGAAGACCCCTGGCCCAGGACCCTGGTCTATCCCGCCCGTGGCACCGCCGCCCTGTGGGAGGCGCCGGAGACCGTGCCCGGACCGGACGCGCTGACCGCCCTGGTCGGCCGGGCCCGGGCCCGGCTGCTGGTGGCGCTGGACGCCCCGGCCAGCACCAGCCATCTCGCGCGCAGCCTCGCCATGGCGCCGGGCGCGGTGGGTGACCATCTCGCCATCCTGCGCGCCGCGGGGCTGCTGGTCCGCGCGCGCTCCGGACGGTCGGTGCTCTACCGGCGCACCCCGCTAGGGGAGGCGCTGGTCGGCGGCTCGGGCTGAGGCCGCGGACCGGCGCGCCAGGCCGCCCGCGCCACCGGTACGGCTCGGTGCCGGGATGGGCCGGTGGCCGGGGACGGGCCGGTGCCGGTACGGCTCGATGCTGGTACGGGCCGGTGCCGGAACGGGCCGATGCCAGTACGAGCCGATCCCGCTACGAGCCGCTACTGGCAGGAGCCGCTACCGGCAGGAGGAGAACGCAAGCCGACAAGCAGCCGTTCTCGGTGGCCGCTTCGTGTCCGAGAAGTCCCCATGGGGCTCCGGTCGTACGGGCCCTGATCTGCGGTTCCGCTAGCCTGGAGCGCGATGAGCGACCGTATGACGACACCGTGGGGCGAGGTCGAGCTGTCCCGCTTCCCCGAGGATCCCCGCGACCGGCTGCGTGCCTGGGACGCCTCCGACGCGTATCTGCTGCGCCACCTGGCGGCGGAGCACGTGCCGCTGACCGGCGAGGTGGTGGTGCTCGGGGACCGCTGGGGCGCGCTGGTGACGGCGCTGGCGGAGCACCGGCCGACGCAGATCACCGACTCCTTCCTCGGCCAGGAGGCGAGCCGCGCCAACCTGGCGCGCGCCGGTGTCGAACCGGGCGCGGTCCAGCTGCTGACCACCCAGGACGAGCCGCCCGAGCGGATCGACGTGCTGCTGGTGCGGGTGCCGAAGAGCCTGGCGCTGCTGGAGGACCAGCTGCTGCGGCTGGCGCCCGCCGTGCACCCGGGCACGGTGGTGATCGGCACCGGCATGGTGAAGGAGATCCACACCTCCACGCTTCAGCTCTTCGAGCGGATCCTCGGCCCGACCCGCACCTCCCTGGCCCGGCAGAAGGCCCGCCTGATCTTCTGCACTCCCGACCCGGCGATGGAGCGGCCCGCGAACCCGTGGCCGTACCGCTACGACCTTCCCGCCGGTGTCGGCGCGATCTCCGGCCGCCCGGTCGTCAACCACGCGGGCGTCTTCTGCGCCGACCGGCTGGACATCGGCACCCGCTTCCTGCTCCAGCACCTGCCGGGCCCCGGCCCGGCCCGGGTGGTGGACCTCGGCTGCGGCAACGGCGTGGTCGGTACGGCGGTGGCGCTGGCCGACCCGGCGGCCGAAGTGCTGTTCGTGGACGAGTCGTTCCAGGCGGTGGCCGCCGCGGAGGCCACCTACAAGGCCAACGGGGTACCCGGGCATGCCGAGTTCAGGGTCGGCGACGGGCTCACCGGGGTGGCGCCCGACAGTGTGGACCTCGTCCTGAACAATCCCCCGTTCCACTCCCACCAGGCGACGACGGACGCGACCGCGCGGCGGATGTTCACCGGCGCGCGGCGCGCCCTGCGGGAGGGCGGCGAACTGCTGGTGATCGGCAACCGCCACCTGGGCTACCACATCACCCTGAAGCGGGTGTTCGGCAACTGCGAACTCGTGGCCGGCGACCCGAAGTTCGTGCTGCTGAAGGCGGTCAAGAAGGCATAGCGGACCCGGCGGCGCCGGTCACGACCGAGATCAGGCGCCGCACCTCCAGGGCCATCGCCTCCCGGCCGACGCTGAGGTACTTGCGGGAGTCGACCGCCTCCGGGTGGGCGGCGAGGAACTCCCGGATCGCGCCGGTCATGGCGATGTTGAGCGCGGTGCCGACGTTGACCTTGGCGATGCCGCCCGCGACCGCCTCGACCAGACCGCCGTCCGGTACGCCGGAGGAGCCGTGCAGCACCAGGGGGACGGGCAGCGCGGCGGACAGCCGTTTGAGCAGGGCGTGGTCGAGGGCGGCGGTGCGCGTGGTCATGGCGTGCACACTGCCGACGGCGACGGCCAGGGCGTCGACCCCGGTGCCGCCGACGAAGTCCCGGGCCTGCGCGGGGTCGGTACGGGCGCCGGGCGCGTGCGCGTCCAGCGGTGGCCGCCCGTCCTTGCCGCCGACCTCCCCCAACTCGGCCTCGATGTACAGCCCTTGGGAGTGCGCCCAGTCGGCGGCGGCCCGGGTCGCGGCGAGGTTGTCGGGGTACGGCAGCCGGGCCGCGTCGTACATCACCGAGCTGAACCCGGCGCCGGGCGCCTGGCGCAGCAGGTCGTCGCTCTGCACATGGTCCAGGTGCAACGCGACGGGTACGGCGGCCCGTTCGGCGGCGGCACCGGCCGCGCGGGCGAGCGGCAGCAGCCGTCCGTAGCGGAACTTGACCGCGTTCTCGCTGACTTGGAGGACGACGGGGGCACCGGCCGCCTCGGCGCCGGCGATGACGGCCTCGATGTGTTCCAGCGTGATGACGTTGAACGCGGCGACGGCCGAGCGGTCTTCGACGGCGCGGGCGACCAGCTCGCCGGTGGGCGCGAGGGGCACTTCGGGTGTCCTTCCGGGGCGCGGTGCGGCGGGTACGACGGGGTACGGGTCAGGCGGGGTCGGAGGGAAGGGAGGGGTCGGCGGAGGCGGCGGCCTCGGGGGCGTCACGGGGGTCGCGGGGCCCGGGGAACCCGGGGGATCCGACCGCCCCACCAGTACCGGCGGAATCAGCCACATCGGCCGCACCCGCCATATCCGCCGAGCCCGCCGAGCCCGGCGCATCCGCCGCGTCCCCCCGCATCCGCCGCATCCGCCGCATCCGCCGCATCCGCCGCATCCGCCGCATCCGCCGCATCCGCTGTGAGGATCACCGAGCGCGTGAGGTGGCGCGGCCGGTCCGGGTCGAGGCCGCGCGCGGCGGCGACGGCGACCGCGAGCCGCTGGGCGCGGACGAGTTCGGCGAGCGGGTCGAGGCCGCCCCCGACCCACAACCCGCCGGTGTCCCGTACCTGTTCGGCGAGCCCCTCGGGCGCCTCGCCGAACATCCAGGTGGCGGTGCCCTTCGTGGTGATGCTGATCGGGCCGTGCCGGTACTCCATCGCCGGGTACGCCTCGGTCCAGGACAGGGACGCCTCGCGCATCTTCAGCCCGGCCTCGTTCGCGAGTCCGACCGTCCAGCCGCGCCCCAGGAAAGTGAACTGGGTGCATTCCACCAGCCCTTGGGGAAGACGGGTGGTGAGCGCGGTGCGTCCGTCGGCGACGACGGAGTCCGTGTGCAGGCCGAGATGAGCGCGCAGCAGGGTGAGGGCGGTGGTGGCGAACCGGGTCTGGACGACGGAGCGTTCGTCGGCGAAGTCCAGCACCACGAGATCATCGGCGGCGCTCGTCACGGGCGTCGCCGGGTCGGCGGTGACCGCCGTGGTGCGGGCCGCCGTACCGCTCAACCGGCCCAGCAGTTCCAGTACTTCGGTGGTGGTGCCGGAGCGGGTGAGGGCGATCACCCGGTCGTACGACCGTCCGTACGGGAACTCCGAGGCGGCGAAGGCGTCGGTCTCGCCCTGCCCGGCCCCCTCGCGCAGGGCGGCCACCGCCTGCGCCATGAAGTACGAGGTACCGCAGCCCACGACCGCGACCCGCTCGCCCGCCGCCGGCAGCGCGTCCCGGTGCCGTCCCGCCTCCTCGGCGGCCCGCGTCCAGCACGCGGGCTGGCTGTTCAGCTCGTCCTCGACATGGGTCATGCCCATACCCTCCCCTGGCCTGGCTGATTGTTCCTGCAAGATATAGCGAGCTTTCGAGCACAATCAAGCATTCCGGTGGGACCGGGGGCGCACCACGGGGGTGCGCTAGGGTCACCGGTCGGGGAAGCGAGTCGAGAAACGATCGGAGAACGGAGGCCGCGGATGTCCCGGGACGCCCGGTGGAAGGCGCTGCTGGAACTGCTCGTGGAGCGCGGCCGGCTGGACGTCGAGGAGGCGGCAGCGGAGCTGGCGGTGTCGGCGGCGACGATCCGGCGGGACTTCGACCAGCTCGCCGAGCAGCAGATGCTGGTCCGCACCCGGGGCGGCGCGGTGGTGCACGGGGTGTCGTACGAACTGCCCCTGCGCTACAAGACGGCACGCCGTGCCTCCGAGAAGCAGCGCATCGCCACCGCGGTGGCCGATCTCGTCGCGCCGGGCGAGGCGGTGGGGCTGACCGGGGGTACGACGACCACGGAGGTGGCCCGCGCCCTCGCCGTGCGCGGTGATCTGGCCACCGGTTCCCCGGCGTTGACCGTGGTCACCAACGCGCTCAACATCGCCAACGAGCTGGCGGTGCGGCCCCAGTTCAAGATCGTGGTCACCGGTGGGGTGGCCCGCCCGCAGTCGTACGAGTTGATCGGGCCGCTCGCGGACGGGGTGCTCGGGCAGATCAGGCTGGACGTCGCGGTGCTCGGGGTGGTCGCCTTCGACGTGGTGCACGGCGCGGCGGCGCACGACGAGGCGGAGGCGGCGATCAACCGGCTGCTGTGCGAGCGCGCCGAACGGGTCGTGGTCGCCGCGGACTCCAGCAAGCTGGGCCAGCGGGCGTTCGCCCGGATCTGCCCCGCGCACCTGGTGGACACCCTGGTGACGGACACGGCGGTGGACCGGGAGACGGTCCACCGCTTCGAGGAGGCGGGGGTCCGCGTCGTCGCCGTATGACGCGGGAGCCGTCCGGCTACCAGAAGGCGCCGAGGTCCACCTTCACGAACCCCGCGCCGCGCTGGTCGTTGCAGCCCATCAGGGGGCGGTCGGCCGTGTCGGGCGGGGACTGCTGCGCCTGGAGCGCCACGCTGACCAGGGTCAGCAGCAGATCGACATCGCTCGCGGCGTCGAGGCGCAGGGTCACCCACGGCGAGCCGGGCACGATCCTGATCACGCCGGAGCGCTTGAGATCCCTGGCGAACCGCCGGATGGCCCGGTCGGTCAGCCGCAGATCGACATCGCGGTCGGAGTGGAAGTGGACGATCTCACCCTTGGCGGAGACCACCGCCTGTCCCTGACCGCAGCTCGGCACGGCCTGTCTCAGGTCCGGCCAGGTCGCCAGTTGCGCGCATGCGCGCGAGGCCAACGTCATGGGCCCATCATGACGCGCTCACCCCGTTGCAACCAGCGCGTGAGCAAGCATTAACCGACCTGTATCCGGACCGGATTGCCGAACCCATACACGCGTACGAACACAACGCGACCGACCGGCATGCCGATTCGGCCCGCCATCCGGCCAAACCCCCACGTCCGGGCCCCACTTCACCGGTTCACGGCACCGCACGTGCCGTGAGGACGTCCGAAGGCCGTACCGGCCGCAGGGTGATCCGGGTGACCTGTCCACCGCCGGTGCCGACGTGGAGGACCGCGAGGGGGTGGCCGCCGGGTGCGATGAGGTGCGCGGGGACGCCGTTGACGGTGAGCGGGCAGATCGCCCGGATACGGTCGGCGAACCGCACGGTCTCGGTGGCGACGGCGGTCGCGCCGGTGACGACGGTACGGGCCCCGGGCGGAAGGAGCGCCGCGTCGGCGTCACGCACGCTGTCGGGTGCCAGGAGCCGGATCATCGCCCGGGTGTCGCCGGTACGGGCCGCGGCCAGGAACGCCTCGGCGATCTCACGGTCCGCTGCTCGTCTACTCTCCTCGACGAGTGCCGGGGAGCGCAGGCGCTGCCGGGCCCGGCTCGCGTGCTTCTTGGCGCTGGGCACCGTCCCGTCGAGGACCTGGGCGATCTGGTCGAACGGCACGGCGAACAGATCGTGCAGGACGTAGGCGATGCGCTGGGGCGGGGTCAGCTGCTCCAGGAGGACCAGCAGAGCGCGCGAGACGTTCTCGGCCCGCAGGACCGCTTCGTCGGCGGACAACTGCTCGGCGGGGATCGCGTCCGCGCGGAGCGGTGCTTCGCCGCGACGGCGGCGGGCGCGCAGCTCGTCCAGGCAGACCCGGGCCGTGACGGTGGTGAGCCACCCGGCCGGATTCCCGATCCGCTGTGAGCCGCGCCCGGCGGCCGCGCGCAGCCACGCGGTCTGGACGGCGTCCTGGGCGTCATGGACCGAGCCCAGCATGCGGTGGGCGACCGACAGCAGCTGAGGCCTGGCGGCCTCGAAGTCCTCGACCGTGATCGGCACGGGTGTCACCTTTCGGAGCTCGCGAACGTCGGGAGGGTCGGTTCAGCCCATTCCTGTTCGCACCCCAAGGAGACCCTCATGAGTCTACCGATCACCTGCGCCCTGACCGTCCTGTGCGTCGCCGCCAACGCTCTCATCGCGATCGCCGACTACCGCAGGGCCCGGTTCGTCTCCGCCAACGCCGCCCTGGTCGGCGTCCCGCCCACCGCCGTGCCCTACCTGGCCACCCTGAAGCTCACTGGCGCGCTCGGCCTCGCCGCCGGCCTGGCCGGCGCACCCTGGCTGGGCCTCGCGGCGGGCGCCGGCCTGACCGCGTTCTTCACCGGCGCGATCATCACCCACGTCCGCGCGCACGTCCTGCACAACATCGCGTTCCCCGGCGTGTACCTGCTCCTCGCCATCGCGTCGACCGTCTACTTCACGGGTCGGCCATGACCTACCCGGACACCCGGCTCACCGACCGAGCCGCACCGCTCCGGCCGGAACGACGTGGCGCGCACCAGGAAGTAGTCATTGATCACCCCGTCATAACCCACCGCGTACCCAGGGCTGATGACCTCCTGGTGCCAGACCTGCGGCGGCTCGGCGTCAGCGGTGAGCCCCACCTCTTCCCGCAGCTCCCGGCACAACGCGACAAGAACGGACCCACCGGCCTCCACGCCTCCCCTGGGCGCCGCCCACACAACGATCGGCCCGGCCGGCTTCGGCTTCGGCTTCGGCTTCGGCTTCGGCTTCGGCTTCGGCTTCGGCTTCGGCTTCGGAATGACGAACCGGCACAGCAGGACGCGGTCCTCCTCATCGAGAACAACCGCCCGGACCGAATGACGCATACGCCCCAAGCCCATCGACGCGTGCTAGCCGTCCGCCCACGAACAGCACGAGGTGCGAGCCTTCTCCGCAAGCCTCCCGCCGGTTGAACTGGTGGATGGGCGGAGGATCGCACCACAGCAGCCGAGGAGCAAGCACGTGATCATTCTGTACTGACGGCCGTGGCCTTGTCGTGGTGGCGTCGCGCGTGATGGAAGACATGGCAGTACTGAGGGCGCGTCGCTCGGAGGCCGTAAGGGCCTGCGTCAGGTATCCCACAAGAAAGCAGCCTGGCCCCTACGCTGGCAATGACGAAGCTGCTGGGAGGGGCAAGGCCGTGATGTCTTCCAATGCTACTCCGGACCCGTACGCCGACCCGCTGAAGTTTGGCCAGAGGGTGCAAGTCCTGCGCGAACGTCGAGGGATGACCCGGCTCCAAGTAGCTGATCTCCTCGGCATCTCACCGCACACGTACCGCAAGATCGAGAACGGGCAGCAGAAAGCACCCGGCCTGGACACCGTTCTACGCATAGCCGAGATCCTTCGGGTGCGGGACCTCGCGGATCTCACCGGACGACCTGACGGGCATGTTGATCTGTTTATCGGCCCCGGTCATCCGCGCCTCGCCGCCGTCAAGGCCGCCATCGATTCCTTCCAGTTCACCGCAGGTGTCGAGCCACCACCCGTCGCACACCTTGAGGCCCGACTGCACGCTGCATGGAAGGCGCGGCACGCGTCGAAGAACCACAGGGAGGCCATCGGCAAGCTGCTGCCCGACCTCCTCCGCGACGCCCAGGCCCTCGTGCGGCATGCGGAAAGCGCAGCAGACCGCCGCGCTGCACAGGCACTGCTGGGCCAGATATATTCTCTGTCGCAGTTCTTCATCGCGTACCAGCCGGATAGCTCCCTGCTGTGGCGCGTTGCGGAGCGCGGCATGATCGCTGCCCAGGAAAGCGAAGACCCGCACACGATCGGCGTCGCGGCGTGGCTTCTTGCCCAAGCCCACCGGGATAACGGGCCTCGCCACTACGATGCCGCCGACGCCGTAAATCTTGAAGCGGTTCGTTTCCTGGAGCCCCTTCTTCCTGAGGCCGGCGACGACGTTCTTGCCATCACCGGAGCCCTGGAGTTCGAGCTGGGCTACACCGCGGCTCGCCGCCGGGAGACCGGCACAGCGTGGCGGCACTGGGACAGGGCGAACGACATGGCCGCCCGGTTGCCCAGCGACTACTACCACCCCGTCACATCGTTCTGCCGTGCCGTCCTGGGCGCGCATGCGGTCACCGTCGCCGTCGAACTACGTCAGGGCGGTGAGTCTGTTCGGCAGGCCGCCAGAGCTGACCGGAGCGTCATCAAGTCCCGCCCACGCCGCGCCCGTCACAGGATCGAGGAGGCCCGCGGATACCAGTTGGACAACCAGCCGGACGTCGCCATCGCCTCACTGGAGAAGGCGTTCGAGGCCGCACCCGAGACCATCCGTTACAACGGGTACGCGCGGGCAATCCTTCTGGAGGAAGTTGAGTCGACACAGGCACCTCGTCGGCGCAGGGCCGCAGAACTCGCGGACAGGGTAGGCATCTTGGCTGCCTGACATAGCGACCGGATTACGGTCGGCGGTACCTCTCGGACGCCTCTACGGTCGAGACCGGACCCGGGCGAGGTGGTTGAGACCTCCCGGGGCATGGCCAACGCTCGAACCCGAGAGGGAGCGTCGACATGACAAACGCCACCGCCTGATGTGCTGTTGAGAACGGGGATGCCTACCCAACGGGGTTATTGCGCCTCGGCGTTGGATCGGCTGCGATGGCACCCGGCGTCGGTGGGCGACGGATGAGGGCGGCAGCGGCTGGTGCGCGTGGCCAAGAAGGTCGCGGCGGACGATGACTTCTTCGCCGAGCAGATCAACCTCGCGCGGCACATCGCCGCCGGCCACCTGGACGAAGTACCCGCCGCACAGTGCCGACTGCCCCCTCTGCCCCAAGTACGCCGAACTGCCGGACGACTCAGACGTGTGGGCCCAGCGCAGGGCACGGGACCGGTTTCTCCCGGAGGGCGTCGCCCGGCGGCTATAGGCCGCCGCCTGTTCCGGGAGAGCCCATGATCTTCCGTCCCGTCGGGACGGAGGCCGCCTTCCCACCAGGGTCGGTGGCGAGGAGCATGAACACGAAGAGGTACACGATGAAGGAGTCGCTCACCTGGCGGACGGCCGGAGGCGGCCAAGGCGGGAACGGTGGCAAGCTGCCCGGTTCACCGTGGCCCCTGCCGCCGACCCCTCCGTCCCCCGACGGCGGCCCGCGGATGATCGGCTGAGATGGCACTCATCGGAGTGGAGGGGGAACGGTCCGAGCTGGGCCGCTCCCTCCTCGAACGCAAGCACCTGGCGGCGGACTGGTTCCCGGCGTTCGCCGCCGTCGACCGGGCCGCCTTCCTGCCGGATGTGATCTGGCCGTTCGACATGGACACCGGCACCACTGTCACCGTGGACCGGCGTGACGAGCCGGACCTGTGGTCGTCGTATGCCAACGCGGACGTGCCGATCGTCACCCAGTGGGATGACGGCGTGAGCGAGGGGCGCGGCAATGTGCCCACCTCGTCCGCATCCATGCCGTCAGTCGTCTTCCGCATGCTGTCGGCCCTGGAGGTCGAGACCGGACATCACGTCCTGGAGGTCGGTACCGGGACCGGATGGAGCGCGGCGCTCCTGGCCCATCGTCTCGGGGTGGAGAACATCGTCAGCATCGAGATCGACCCCAAGGTGGCCGACACCGCTCGTGACCGTCTGGCGGCTCAGCAGTTGCTCGGGCGGGTTCTGACCCGAGACGGCACGGACGGCGACGAGATGGGAGCGCCGTACGACCGGATCATCGCCACGGCCGGTGTCCGCCGGATCCCGCCCGCGTGGCTCCGGGACGCTCCCGGCGGGATGATCCTCGCCCCGTGGGGAACGCACTTCGGCAACGAGGACGCGCTCGTACGGCTCCGCGTGTCCGAGGACGGCGGAACTGCCGTGGGCCGCTTCCTGGGGCCGGTCGAGTTCATGAAGCTGCGCTCCCAGCGCTCCCCGTTCGCCGGCCACGACATCTACGTGCCGAACGGGGTGGACGGCGCCGACTGCGGCACCACCACCGTCACCGAGGAGCAGTTACTCGGAGACGGCGGCCAGTTCGCCGCCCGGCGGTTCGCTGTGGGACTGATGGTGCGCAACTGCCGCCAGCAGGTGGCGGACAAGCGGGACGGCGCTCGGCCGGTGTGGTTCTACGGGCTGACGGACCGGTCCTGGGCGTGCGTCATGTTCCAGGACGGCCGCGAGGAGGCCACGGTGTGGCAGTCCGGGCCCCGGCGGCTGTGGGACGAGGTCGCGACGGCTCTCACCTGGTGGCGGGCGGCCGGGGAACCGGGCTACGAACGCCTCGGTCTCACCGTCACCGCGCACAGCCAGCGTGCCTGGCTGGACCGCCCGGCGGACTCCTGGGCGATCTGAAGCCCGGGAAGGCCTGCTCGTCTGCCGCCCCAAGGCGGACGAGCGGTGCTTTCCGCGTTGCCCACCACGGACATGGCGAAGAGCCCCCGCCGCAGGAATGCGGCGATGGCTCGGTGCTCAGTACTGGCACCGTTGCAGGTAGAGGCAGAAGGACCGCAGCAGGGCGGGCAGGAGGGCCGCGATGCGTTTGCCGCCCCCCTACACCCGCAAGTGCCCGCTCACGTCCCCCACAAGATGAACCCGCACCCTCCGCTCCACGAACCGCCACCGCCCTCCCCCGCGTTCGAAACGGTCCCGGTACCGCCCCGCGGCGATGGGTTGCAACGGCAGCTCCGGCAAAGCCTGAAACACGGTGACGCAGGAACGCGCGGTCGCGACACCCGAGTCCTCGTCCACCTCCACGACGAGATTCGACACGGCATGGTGCGTCCGGGGCGTGCCGTCCTCGTAAAGGATCATGGTCTCCCTGAGCATCCTCTCGACGGCCTCGGCGCCTCGGCCGGTTCCCCGCTGCCGATGAACACCGCGTCGGCGAACAGCTCCCCGACCCCCGCGAAGTCGCCGCTGCCCACCGACTCGGCACACCTGGCGATCAAGTCCGGCACGGCGGTCGTGCCCACGGCCGCGTTCATGGGGCCCGGGGGTAGGGGGCCTCGGGACAACCCCCTTGCCCCGCGCTTCGGACGCCCCCTACGCTGAGTTTGTGCCGCTAATAAACAAAACCCGAACGCACAGCGTCGTGCCGGGCCGGGAGTTCGTCGGGCTGCGGGTCGCGATCACCGCGTTCTTCGCGCTGGACGGGTTCATCTTCTCCGGATGGGTGGTGCGGATCCCGGACATCAAGCACCAGACCCACGCCTCCGCCGGGGCCCTCGGGCTCGCGCTGCTCGGTGTGTCCGCCGGGGCCGTGCTGACCATGATGCTGACCGGGCGCCTGTGCCGACGCTACGGCAGCCATCCGGTGACCGTGGTCTGGATGGTCGTCCTCGCCCTCAGCGTCGCCCTCCCCCCGCTCACCCGCTCCGCGCTCGCGCTCGGCGCCGTACTCCTCGTTTTCGGCGCCGCGTACGGGGGCGTGAACGTCGCTTTCAACGCCGCCGCCGTCGATCTCGTCGCCGCCGTACGACGGCCGATCATGCCCGGTTTCCACGCCGCGTTCAGCCTCGGCGGCATGGTCGGCGCGGGCGTCGGCGGGCTGGTCGCCGCGCACCTCTCCCCCACCCGCCATCTGCTCGGGATCACCGTGCTCGGGCTGCTCGTGACGGCCGTCGCCGGGCGGAGCCTGCTGCGGCACGAGCCCCCGGTTCCGCCCGGGGACGACCGGGAGCCCATGGCGGCCGGTACCGGCCGGGCGGCCCGGGTCGCCGGGCGGTGGCTCGTCGTGGGATTCGGGCTGGTCGCGCTGTGCGACGCGTACGGCGAGGGCGCCATGGCCGACTGGGGCGCGCTGCACCTCAGGCAGGACCTGACGGCGTCCACGGGAACGGCGGCGGCCGGGTACGCCTGCTTCGCGCTCGCCATGACCGCCGGGCGGCTCTCGGGCACGGCGCTGCTGGGCCGCCTCGGCCGGGCCCGCACGGTGATCGCCGGCGGCTCGGTCGCGGCGGTGGGCATGCTGCTCGGCTCGCTCGCCCCGTCGGTGTGGGCGGCGCTGGCCGGCTTCGCGGTCACCGGGCTCGGGCTCGCCAACATCTTCCCGGTCGCCATCGAGCGGGCGGGCGCGCTGGCCGGGGCGTCCGGCGTCGCGATCGCCTCCACTCTCGGGTACGGCGGCATGCTCCTCGGGCCGCCGATGATCGGGTTCATGACCGACTGGTTCTCGCTGCCCACCGCGCTCACCAGCGTGGCCGCGCTGGCCGCCGTCGCCGCGCTGATCGGGGTGGCGACGCGCCGGGCTCTGAACGGCTGACGCCCTTCGCAGGGGCCCGCGCCGGCGGTGACCGGACCGAAGCCGGCCGCCCAGCGCACCCCTCCGCTATCATTGCGTCATGCATCTTTCGTCGTGTCCGTGCTGGTGGCGCTCCTCGTAGGAGCGGCCGCCGCACAGGCATGAAGCGGGCCGTTCGCATGGACGGCCCTTTTTCCATGTCCCTGGAACCAGGGGGGCGGGGCGTCCCGACGGCCCTTCCGACCCCACCACCAGGAGACCGAGATGAAGTCCCACCCGCAGTCCGCGCCGTCCGAGGCCCCGTCCGCCCCGGACACTCCCGACGCGCTCGGCGCCTCCGCCGCGCGGGCCCGCAGCGCGGAACTGGAGAAGCTGATCGCCGAGGACCCGGGGAAGTTCCGGATCCTGACCGGCGACCGGCCCACCGGAAGACTGCACCTCGGCCACTACTTCGGCACCCTCCACAACCGGGTCCGGCTCCAGAACCTCGGCGTGGAACTGTTCGTGATCATCGCGGACTACCAGGTGCTGACCGACCGCGATGTCGCCGACGACCTCCGGTCCCACGTCGACGAGCTGGTCCTCGACCACCTCGCCATCGGCGTGGACCCGGAGCGCAGCACGATCTTCACGCACAGCGCCGTCCCCGCCCTCAACCAGCTGATGCTGCCCTTCCTCAGCCTGGTCTCCGTCGCCGAGCTGAACCGCAACCCCACGGTCAAGGACGAGATCGCGCACTCCCGCCAGTCCGCCGTCAGCGGGCTGATGTTCACCTATCCCGTGCACCAGGCCGCCGACATCCTCTTCTGCAAGGCCAACCTGGTCCCGGTCGGCCAGGACCAGCTCCCGCATCTGGAGATCACCCGGACCATCGCCCGCCGCTTCAACGACCGCTACGGGCACGGCGCCCCCGTCTTCCCCCGGCCCGAGGCCCTGTTGTCCGAGGTGCCGCTGCTGCTGGGCACGGACGGCACCAAGATGAGCAAGAGCCGGGGCAACTCCGTGGTCCTCGCCGCCGACGCCGACGAGACGGCGCGGCTGCTCAAGGGCGCGAAAACCGACTCCGAGCGCCACATCACCTACGACCCGGCCAACCGTCCCGAGGTCTCCTCGCTGCTCCTGCTGGCCGCGCTGTGCCAGGGCCGGACCCCCGAGGAGATCGCCTCGGACATCGGCTCCGCGGGCGCGGCGGCGCTGAAGAAGACCGTGACCGAGGCGGTCAACGAGTACCTGGCCCCGATCCGCGCCCGCCGCGCCGAGTACGCCCGGGACCGCGGCGAGCTGCGCCGCATCCTGCGCGCGGGCAACGAGCGGGCGAACGCCGTGGCCGACGCCACCCTCGCCGAGGTGCGTGCCGCGATGAACAGCGACTACTGAAACTTGGTGCGGCGCGGCGCGCGGGTCCGGCAAGATCATCCCATGCAAACCGTCGATTTCCTCCATGCCCTCGATCGCGAGGGTCAGTTGCTCGCCGCGGCCGCCGAGCGGGCCGGCACCGACGCCAAGGTGCCGACCTGCCCCGAGTGGCAGGTGCGGGACCTGCTGCGGCACATCGGCGCGGTGCACCGGTGGGCCACGGGCTTCATCGCCGAGGGGCACACCGGTCCCCGGCCGATCGGCGAGGCACCGGACCTCGCGGGCGCCGAGCTGGTGGCCTGGTACCGGGACAGCCACCGCCTGCTGGTCGACACCCTGGCCGCCGCCCCCGCCGACCTGGAGTGCTGGACCTTCTTCCCGCTGTCCGGCCGCTCGCCCCTGGACTTCTGGAAGCGGCGGCAGGCCCACGAGACGACCGTGCACCGGTACGACGCCGAGGCCGCCCGGGGCGGCGCGCCCTCCCCGATCGCCGCGGACCTCGCGGCCGACGGCATCGACGAGTTGCTGCGCGGCTTCCACGCGCGGTCCAGGAGCGGGGTGCGTACGACGGAGCCGAAGGCGCTGCGGGTACGGGCGACGGACGCGGGACCGGACGCGGTGTGGACCGTACAACTCGGGCCGGACGGACCGCCGGTGACGTCGGGTCAGACGGCCGGGGACGCCGATGCCGAACTCTTCGGTCCGGCCGACCAGTTGTACCTGGCGCTGTGGAACCGCGCGCCCGTCCCGGAGGTCTCCGGTGACCGGTCCCTCGCGGACCTGTGGCGGGAGACCTCAAGCATCTGACGTACCGTCGACGCGGCGGAGTCAGCTCGCTTCTTCGGTCAGCATCCGGGCCAGTACCGCGCGTTGCACCGGCCGTACCTCGGTGTGCAGCGCGCGGCCCTTCGGGGTGAGGGCGACGCGGACGCCCCGGCGGTCCTCCGCGCAGGCGCCGCGTTCGACCAGGCCCTCCTTCTCCAGGCGGCCGATGAGCCGGGAGAGCGCGCTCTGGGTGAGATGGACGCGCTCGGAGATCTCCTGGACACGGTAGGCGCAGCCGTGCGAGCCCCGGCGCTCGGCCAGCAGGTCCAGGACCTCGAAGTCGCTGGCGCACAGGCCGTGGCCGCCCAGGGTCCGGTCCAGTTCGCACTGGGTGCGGGCATGCAGGGTCAGGATGCCCCGCCACTGCGCCACGAGTGCCCGCTCGTCCGTCGTCGACGTCATCGACGCACCGTAGCAGCCCCATGGACGGGCAAAGAAAAGCGGCGGCGGGCGCCGGGGCGGCTATCGGAGCCCGGCCCCGTGCGCCAGTCCCGTCACCGCGTGCCGGAAGAACCGCTCCCGGTCCTCGATCACCTTGTTGAACTGGCCGAACAGCTCGAAGCTCACCAGCCCGAACAGCTGCGCCCAGGCGGCGACCAGGGCGGCGGCCACCTCGGGGGGCAGGTCCGGGGCGAGGTCCGCGGCCAACCGCTCGGCCTCGGGGCGCAGTTCGGCCGGCAGCGGGAGTTCGGCGAGGCCGGGACCCTCGCGGGCGTCGCGGAAGATGCCGAGGAGGACCATGCCGGTACGGGCGGCGGCCGGGATGGTGGTCTCGGGGGCGGCGTAGCCGGGCACGGGCGAGCCGTAGATCAGCGCGTACTCGTGCGGGTGGGCGAGCGCCCAGGTCCGTACCGCCTCGCACACCGCGGTGAAGCAGGCCACGGGCGCGGCCTCGCCCGCGGCGTCCCGGGCCTTCTCGGTGGCCGCGCCCAGGGCGTCGTACGCGTCGATGATCAGGGCCGTCAGCAGTTCGTCACGGCTGGGGAAGTAGCGGTACAGGGCGGAGGAGACCATGCCCAGCTCGCGGGCGACGGCCCGCAGGGAGAGCTTGGCCGCGCCCTCGGCCGCCAGTTGCCTGCGGGCCTCCTCCTTGATGGCCGCGGTTACCTCGTTCCTGGCCCGCTCGCGGGCTCCCTGTGCGGTGGTCATGCCCGTCATTCTGCCACGCACGAGAGCGGTGCACACAAAAAAGAGCAGTGCTCTTGCAATGGAGCACCGGTCTCCCCCATGCTGGTGTCGACCGAGAGCACCGCTCTCCCGAACCGTGGGGGTCCACCATGTCGTCGTCCGCGCCGTACTACCTCAAGGGCAGCCCGCTGAACGTGCGGCTGAACAGCGTGATCGGCTGGCTCGCCCGGCACGGGATCAGCCTCGCCGGCACCGCCGAGCTGTCCGTGCGGGGCCGCAAGAGCGGCGCGATGCAGCGCGTCCCGGTCAATCCGCACACCCACGAGGGCGCGCAGTACCTGGTCTCGGCGCGCGGCCACTCGCAGTGGGTGCGCAACATGCGGGCGGCGAACGGCGGTGAGCTGCGCGTCGGGCGCAAGGTGCGCGCGTTCACCGCGGTGGAGCTTCCCGACGCCGAGAAGCTCCCCGTGCTGCGGACCTATCTGGAGAAGTGGGGCTGGGAGGTCAACCAGTACTTCGCCGGGGTGACCGCCGCCTCCACCGACGAGGAGATCGCCGCGTGCGCCGGCGACCACCCCGTCTTCCGGATCATCGTCACGAAGTGACGGGCTCCTCCTCCGGCTTGGCGGCCTCCTCGGTGTCCGCCGCCTGCGCCGGGGCCGGGTCCAGCATGGTCAGGGCGCGCTGCGCGAGCGGGTGGGAGCGGACCAGCTCGCCGAGGGTGGTGGCGCCCCGGGTGATGTTGCGGAACGCGTTCCACGCCGGGCGGAAGCCGGTGAGGGCGGCGTGGAAGAGGCCGGGCCGCCGCTCGAAGGCCGCGAGCAGGCGCCGGCCGACGCCCATCTCGACGCCGAGCCCCGCCTTGACGGCGAACGCGTAGTTCAGGGCCTGGCGGCGGGTGTCGACGGCGTCGTGCGCCTCCGCTATGCGCACCGCCCACTCCCCGGCCAGCCGGCCCGAGCGCAGCGCGAAGGAGATGCCCTCGCGGGTCCAGGGCTCCAGGAGTCCGGCCGCGTCGCCGCAGACCAGGACCCGGCCACGGGAGAGCGGCGAGTCGTCGGCCCGGCAGCGGGTCAAGTGCCCGGAGGAGACGGCCGGTTCGAAGCCGGCGAGGCCCAGCCGGGCCACGAAGTCCTCCAGGTAGCGCTTGGTCGCCGCGCCCTGGCCACGGGCGGAGATCACCCCGACCGTCAGCGTGTCGCCCTTGGGGAACACCCAGCCGTAACTGCCCGGCATGGGGCCCCAGTCGATGAGCACCCGGCCCTTCCAGTCCTCGGCGACGGACTCGGGGACCGGGATCTCCGCCTCCAGACCGAGGTCCACCTGGGCCATCTTCACACCCACATGGGCGCCTATCCGGCTGGCACTGCCGTCGGCGCCGACGACCGCGCGGGCCAGGACCGTCTCCCCGCCCTGGAGGACGACGGCGACCGTGCGCCGGTCGGGGACCGCCGAGCCGTGCTGCTCGACGCGCTGCACGATGACGCCCGTACGCAGCTCGGCGCCCGCCTTCTGGGCGTGCTCGACCAACTGCTGGTCGAACTCGGGCCGGTTGATCAGCCCGAACAGCATCTGCCGGGAACGGCGGGTACGGGTGAAGCGCCCGTTGTTGGAGAAGGTGACCGCGTGCACCCGATCCCGCAGGGGCAGTTCGAAGCCCGGCGGCAGGGAGTCGCGCGAAGGGCCGATGATGCCGCCGCCGCAGGTTTTGTACCGGGGCAACTCGGCCTTCTCCAGCAACAGGACGCGGCGCCCCGCGACCGCCGCCGCGTAGGCGGCCGACGCCCCCGCGGGTCCCGCGCCCACCACGACGACGTCCCACACTCGCTGCACGTCGTCCGCCGAAGAGTTCTCGCCGCTCACGATGGTCTACTGCTCCGATCAAGCCGCTGCCGCTCCCCCGCGCCCACGACATCCCGCGAGCAGGGGGTAACCGATGTATCACGCATCCTACGGCCGCGAGCCGGGTGCGCCGCTGTGGGAGGATCGATCCACCCAGCTGTACAACGTCGCACCTACGAGGAGCGTGCCCATGTCGTCGAATCCGGTCGCCGAGACCGTCGCCTCGCTGATGCCCCGAGCCAAGGCGGAGCTGGCCGAGCTGGTCGCCTTCCGGTCCGTGGCGGACTTCGAGCAGTTCCCGAAGAGCGAGAGCGAGGCCGCCGCGAACTGGATCGCCGACGCACTGCGTGCCGAGGGATTCGTCGACGTCGCCCTGCTCGACACCCCCGACGGCACCCAGTCGGTGTACGGCTATCTGCCGGGCCCGGAGGGCGCCAAAACGGTTCTGCTGTACGCGCACTACGACGTCCAGCCGCCGCTGGACGAGGCCGGCTGGACGACTCCGCCGTTCGAGCTGACCGAGCGCGACGGACGCTGGTACGGCCGGGGCAGCGCCGACTGCAAGGGCGGTGTGATCATGCACCTGCTCGCCCTGCGCGCGCTGAAGGCGAACGGCGGCGTCCCGGTGCACGTCAAGATCATCGTGGAGGGCTCCGAGGAGCAGGGCACGGGCGGCCTCGAGCGGTACGCCGAGCAGCACCCGGAGGTGCTGACCGCCGACACCATCGTCATCGGTGACGCGGGCAACTTCCGGGTGGGCCTGCCGACGGTGACCACGATTCTGCGTGGCATGACGCTGGTCCGGGTGGGTGTCGAGACCCTCGCGGGCAATCTGCACTCGGGCCAGTTCGGCGGCGCCGCGCCGGACGCGCTGGCCGCGCTGATCCGGGTACTGGACTCGCTGCGCGCGACGGACGGCTCCACCGCGGTGGACGGTCTGGACGCGTCGGCCGAGTGGAACGGCCTGGAGTACACCGAGGAGCAGTTCCGCTCGGACGCCAAGGTGCTGGACGGCGTGGGCCTGCTCGGCTCCGGTTCGGTCGCCGACCGGCTGTGGGCCCGCCCCGCGGTCACCGTGCTCGGCATCGACTGCCCGCCGGTCGTCGGCGCCACCCCCTCGGTGCACGCCGGGGCCCGCGCGCTGGTCAGCCTGCGGGTGCCGCCGGGCGTGGACGCGACGGAGGCGAGCAAGCTGCTCCAGGCCCACCTGGAGACGCACACCCCGTGGGGCGCCCGGGTCACCGTGGAGCAGGTCGGCCAGGGCCAGCCGTTCCGCGCCGACGTCTCCAGCCCCGCCTACCAGGCGATGGCCGACGCGATGGCGGTCGCCTACCCGGGCGAGACCATGCAGTACGCCGGCCAGGGCGGCTCCATCCCGCTGTGCAACACCCTCGCCGGCCTCTACCCGGACGCCGAGATCCTGCTGATCGGCCTCAGCGAGCCGGAGGCCCAGATCCACGCCCTCAACGAGAGCGTCTCGCCGGAGGAACTGGAGCGCCTGTCGGTGGCGGAGGCGCTGTTCCTGCGGAACTACGCGGGCTAGGGCCTCTCGTTCGGATCACGCCGGGCCGGGGGCCGGTCCCGCCTTGGGGCACCCGGCCGTGCGGTTCCGCCTTGGGCGGACACCCGTCCGCCCAAGGCGTAGAACCCGCCTCCCCGCTCCCGCCCCGGCCTACGGTCGGGGCATGGACGTGATCGAGCTGCTCCCCCGGTTGCATCTGCTGCGCTTCCCGGTCGGCCAGGCGTACCTCTGGCGGGACGGCGAGGAGTTGACACTGATCGACGCGGGGACGATCGGGGCGGGACCGGTGATCGCCGAGGCGATCAGGGCGTCGGGCCGCGCGCCCGAGGACGTACGGCGCGTGGTGCTGACCCACTTCCACGAGGACCATGCGGGCGGTGCGGGCGAGTTCGCCGCGCTGAGCGGGGCCGAGGTGCTGGCCCATCGCCTGGACGCGCCGTTCGTACGAGGTGACGCGCCGGGCCCCGCGCCGCGGCTCGCGGAGTGGGAGCTGCCGATCCGGGCGGAGGTCGCCGGGCGGCTGCCCGAGGGCACCTTGCTGCCGCCGCCGTCCGTCACGGAGGTCACGGACGGCGAGGTGCTCGGCTTCGGCGGCGGGGCACAGGTGGTGCACGTCCCCGGGCACACCGACGGCAGCATCGCGCTCCATCTGCCCGCCGAGGGCGTGCTGTTCACCGGGGACACCGTGGCCGCGCTGCCGCCCGAGGGCGTGCTGTCCCCCGGGGAGCCGGTGCCGACGGTGGCCCCCGCCGAACGCACGGTGATCCCGGGCGTGTTCAACCTCGACCGGCCCCGACTCCTCGACTCCGTACGGCGGTTGGCGGGCCTCGGCGCCGACGTGGCGTGCTTCGGCCACGGCGACCCGGTGCTGCGGGGCGCCACCGCCGAACTGCGCAGGGCCGCCGCGATGTGACGTCAGCCGAGGGGCACCCCGGCCTCCAGGTACAGGGCCTTTCCGCGCTCACGGGCGCGCAGGGCCCAGCGCAGCCGCTCGTAGCGGACCGGGGGCAGCATCCCGGCGGCCTCCTGCTCGGTGGCGAACCGCCAGCCGCGCAACTCCGGGCCGGGCAGCGCCACTTGGGCCGCCTCGTCGGCAGGGAGCCGGCCGCCGTCGAAAAGCAGTCGCAGCCCGCCGTAGCCGGGCGGCACAGGCCGTTCCCAGTCCACCACCAGCAGCCGGGGCACCTCCCGCAGCCGTATCCCGGTCTCCTCGGCGACCTCGCGCATCCCCGCGCGGGCCGGGGCCTCGCCGCGCTCCACCACACCGCCGGGGAACTCCCAGCCGGGCTTGTAGGTGGGGTCCACGAGCAGCACCCGGTCCTGCTCGTCGAAGAGGAGCACCCCGGCGGCGAGGGTCTCGGCGGTGGGCTCGGGCGTCTGCACGATGTCGCAGGGGGCGAAGTCACCCCTGCCGACCGACTCCGCGATCCGCACGGCGGTCTCGTACGGGGTCAGCGCGCTGGTGTCGATCAGATGGGCGTCGGCGGTGAGCCAGGAGGCGAGGGCGGCGTGGTACGCCTCGATGTGGTCGTACGACCACTGCCGTACCCGCATCTCCCCGTCGGGCAGGTCGGGCGGCACCTCGCGCCCGGCTATTCGCGCACGCAGGATCGTTTCGGCCGGGGCGAGGACCAGATGCCGTACGGGAATCCGGCGGGCGGCGAGGCCGCCGAAGATCTCGTCGCGGTGCTCCTGGCGCAGCAGGGTCATCGGCACGACGAGGGTGCCGCCCAGCTCGGCGAGCATCGCGGCGGCCGTGTCGACCACGAGGCGGCGCCAGATCGGCAGGTCCTGGAAGTCGCCGACCTCGGCGAGGCGCTTGGGCGGCAGCAGGTGCGCGAGCGACCCGCCGATGACCTCGGGGTCGAAGAGCGTGCTGTGCGGGATCAGTTCGATCAGCTCCCGTGCGGTCGTGGTCTTCCCCGCACCGAACGCGCCGTTGATCCAGACGACGGTCACGGACTTCCCCCTCTTCTGTTGGCCCCCTGAGGCTTGCCCGCTCCACCCTGCCACGGAAACCCCGCCGCGGTGAGGGTGCGGTAAAGCGCGGTGCCGGTGCCCCCGCGGCGGGGCACCGGCACGCATACGCCGGTGGCCTAGTCCTGTCCGGCGGCCCGCCCGGTGGTGTGGCCGGTGGCCGGGGAGTCGGCGGGGGCCAGGCTGTCGTGGCTGACCAGATCACCGGCCGAGTGCAGGGTGTCGGAGACGTTGAGACCGTCCAGGGGACCCTTGTCCGCGGCGTGGGACGGGGTGATGGCGGCCACGACGAAACCGGTGGCCAGGGAGGCGAGGGCGAGCATGCTGCGCTTCTTCATGCGCGTATCAACTCCCCGAGGGGGCCCGGGGTCACGCGGATACCGCCGGAACGGCGAAATCCCCTGGCCGGGACTCCGGTCGGCACCGAGTTCCCGCGCCGCTACCGGTGGAGCGGGCAGGGGGCGCGACGCCCCTGGAACTGTGGTTGCCCGCCGAGGAGTTGAACGAGTTCACCACGCATATCGTGGGACCGGCCGAGGTAGTGCACACCTTCCGGTGAGCCGCGGCACCCGCACGGCGAGGAGTACGCGTGTCCCCTGACTTCCCCTCCGGCACGGTCGGCGCCGGGCTCGGTGACGTGATCGGGGACGTCGTACGGTCCGCGGGCCGGCTCACCGCGGCCGCGGCCGGGCTGTCCGGGACCGCGGTGCGGGCGCCTTCGGGGCTGCCGGACCGGACGCGGGGGCAGGTGCTCGCCCATGTCGCCTACAGCGCCGACGCCTACACCTGGATGCTGGAGCTCGCGCGCACCGGCCGGGAGCCCGGTCCGCGCCCGGATCCGGCGCGGGTGGCGCGGGACGCCGTACTGCCCGCCGGGCCGCTGGCCGAGCGGCTGCGGGAGAGCCTCGGCCGGTTCACGGACGGGGCGCGCGCGTTGCCCGCGCCCGCCTGGGAGCGGCTGGTCCCGGCGCTGGCCGGCTGGTGCCATCCCGCCTGGTACCTGCTGCTGCGCGCCCTGCGGGAACTGGAGACCCACCATCTCGACCTCGGCACCGGGTACGGCACCGAGCGCTGGCCGGACCGGTATGTGCGCTGGGCCCTGGACGACACCCTCACCACCCTCGGCGCCCGCCGCTTCCCGCTCGCCGCCGTGACGGCCGTCGATCTGGGGCGGCGCTGGCCGGTCTCGGCCGAGGGCCCGGAGCTGAGCGGTGAGGGGCACCGCCTTCTCGGCTGGCTCACCGGACGGCTCCCGGCCGCCGGACCCCGGCTGCCCCCAGCCCTCCCCACCCCGCTCCCCTGGCCCCAGCCCCCGCTTCCCGGCTGGGGGCGCCTCGGCGACGACGGGTAGGCCACCGAGGCACCCACGTCCGAGGGTCTAGAGCCGCACCAGCCCCGGTCCCCTGAGCAGCGCCGCCGCCGCGGCCCCCACCAGCCCGGCGTCCGTGCCCATCTGCGCGGGCACCACCGTCAGCCGCCGTACGAACGACAGCGTGGCGTAGTCCGCGAGTGCCTCGCGCAGCGGGGTGAAGAGGACGTCGCCCGCGTTGCCGACCCCGCCGCCGATCACCGCGATGTCGATCTCGGCCAGCGTCGCGGTGGCCGCGATCCCGGCGGCGAGCGCACGCGCGGCCCGCCGGAAGGAGGCCACGGCGACCGGGTCGCCGGCCCGGGCCGCCGCCGCCACCGCGGCGGCCGAGGCGTCGCCGTCCGGGCCCGGCCGCCAGCCCTCCTCCAGGGCGCGGCCGGCGATGTTCGGGCCGCTGGCGATCCGCTCCACACAGCCGCGCGAGCCGCACGGGCAGGGGTCGCCGTCGAGGTCGACGCTGATGTGCCCGATGTGCCCGGCGTTCCCGGTCGGGCCGGGGTGCAGCTGTCCGTTGAGCACCAGGCCGCCGCCGACGCCGGTCGAGACGACCATGCACAGCGCGTTGTCGTGGCCCCGGGCGGCGCCCTGCCAGTGCTCGGCGGCGGTGATCGCGACGCCGTCCCCGATCAGCTCGACGGGCAGTCCCCCGGTCGCCGTCCGCACCCGCTCGACCAGCGGGAAGTCCCGCCAGCCCGGCACGTTCACGGGGCTGACGGTGCCCGCGGAGGCGTCCACCGGACCCGCGCTGCCGATGCCGACGGAGCGGACGTGTCCCCACCGGGGCGAGGCGGCGAGTTCGCCGAGCACCTCCTCGACGGCCCGCATGACCGTTTCGCCGTCCCGCCGGGCGGGCGTGGCGCGCTGGGCCCGCTCCAGGATCAGTCCGCGGCCGTCCACGAGACCGCCGGCGATCTTGGTGCCGCCGATGTCCAGGGCTGCCACGAGGTCGGTGCGCATCAGAGTGTGATCTCCCCGTCGAACGATCGAAAACCATGGGTCCGAGCGGGCCGGCCGGGTGGTGGGGGCGCGGTCCCGCGCAGAGTGGTCGACAGTCTCCCGCGCACCTGACAACGTTGTCCAGGCTCTATGCTCGACGCCACATCCTCATACAAGCCCATGGGCCGCCCGCTTCACACCCCCATGGGGACACGGACGACAGGACAGGACAGCGCATCGTGCCCAAAACCACCCGCCGCGCAGATCGCCACCCCGGGAACCGCTACGGCAACCGGCCGACGATGAAGGACGTGGCGGCGCGGGCCGGGGTCGGGCTGAAGACGGTGTCCCGGGTGGTCAACGGCGAGCCCGGGGTCACGCCGGACACCGAGCGCCGGGTGCAGGAGGCCATCGACGCGCTGGGCTTCCGCCGCAACGACAGCGCGCGGGTGCTGCGCAAGGGCCGCACCGCGAGCATCGGCCTCGTCCTGGAGGACCTCGCGGACCCCTTCTACGGCCCGCTGAGCCGCGCGGTGGAGGAGGTGGCCCGCTCGCACGGCGCCCTGCTGATCAACGGCTCCAGCGCCGAGGACCCGGAGCGGGAGCGGGAGTTGGCGCTCGCGCTGTGCGCGCGGCGGGTGGACGGCCTGGTGGTGATCCCGGCCGGGGGCGACCACCGCTATCTGGAGCCGGAGATCCGGGCGGGCGTGGCGACCGTGTTCGTGGACCGGCCGGCCGGGCGGATCGACGCCGACGTGGTGCTGTCCGACAACTTCGGCGGGGCCCGCGACGGTGTGGCCCATCTGATCGCGCACGGCCACCGCAGGATCGGGTTCATCGGGGACATGCCCCGCATCCACACGGCGGCCGAGCGGCTGCGCGGCTACCGGGCGGCGATGGAGGACGCGGGGATACCGGTCGAGGACCGCTGGATGTCGCTCGGGGTGACGAGCCCGGAGCGGGTGCGCCGGGCCGCGCAGGAGATGCTGTCCGAACCCGAGCCCGTGACCGCGGTGTTCACGGGCAACAACCGGGTGACGGTCACCGTGGTCCGGGTCCTCGCCGAGCGGTCCCGGCAGGTGGCCCTCGTCGGCTTCGACGACTTCGAGCTAGCCGATCTGCTGCGGCCGGGCGTCACGGTGGTCGCCCAGGACTCGGCCGCCCTCGGCCGTACGGCGGCGGAGCGGCTCTTCCGCCGGCTGGACGGCGGCCTGATCGCGCCGGAGCGTATCGAGTTGCCGACCCGGCTGATCACCCGCGGCTCGGGCGAACTGCCCCCGGTCGGTTGAGACACTCCTGCCGACGCTGGACGGCCTCCCCCTCTCGCCCGTCAACCACCTTCCGTCACACGGGAGTTGCGCGTGCCGTGGCTGGACCGGCGGCGACGTGACGTCATCGACGCCCGTGAGAGGTGCCGCTGCCGGACGACGGCGACTTGCGGCACACCCCGCTGTCCGCGTAGCCCCCTCCTACGCGGAGGCCGTGAGGTCGCCGCGCCTCGGGGACGCGAAGCCCTCCAGCCCGGCGCGGGTCAGGCCCGTGCGCTCGGTGACCTCCGTGAGGTCGAGGGCGCCGCAGTGCAGGCCGCGCAGCAGATAGCCGCTGAGCGCCTTGGCCGTGGCGGGTTCGTCCATGACGTCGCCGCCGGTGCGGCTGGCGTAGCGGGCGAGGCGGGCCGCGGCCTGCTCGAAGCCCTCGCGGTAGAAGGCGAAGACGGCCGCGTAGCGGGTCGGGATGTGGCCCGGGTGCATGTCCCAGCCCTGGTAGTAGGCACGGGCGAGAGCGCGCCGGGTGAGGCCGTAGTGCAGCCGCCAGGCGGCGTGCACCTGCTCGGCGGGGCCGACCGGGAGGACGTTGGTGGAGCCGTCCGAGACGCGTACGCCGGTACCCGCGGCGGCGACCTGCATGACCGCCTTGGCGTGGTCGGCGGCCGGGTGGTCGCCGGCCTGGTAGGCGGCGGAGACGCCCAGGCAGGCGCTGTAGTCGAAGGTGCCGTAGTGCAGCCCGGTGGCGCGGCCCCCGGCGGCCTGGATCATGCGGGCGACGGTCGCGGTGCCGTCGGTGGCCAGGATGGCCTGGCTGGTCTCGATCTGTATCTCGAAGCCGAGGCGGCCCGCGTCCAGGCCGTGCGCCTTCTCGAATGCCTCCAGGAGCCGCGCGAAGGCGGTCACCTGCTCGGGGTAGGTCACCTTCGGCAGGGTCAGCACCAGCCCGTCGGGCAGCCCGCCCGCCGCCATCAGGCCGGTGAGGAAGACGTCGAGGGTGCGGATGCCCCGCGCCCGCACCGGGGCCTCCATGCACTTCATGCGGATGCCCATGTACGGCGCCGCGGTCCCCTTCTCGTACGCCTCGGCGATCAGCCGGGCCGCGCGGGCCGCGGTCGCGTCCTCCTCGGCGTCGGGGCGGGGGCCGTAGCCGTCCTCGAAGTCGACCCGCAGGTCTTCTACCGGCTCGCGCTCCAGCTTGGCGCGGACGCGGGAGTACACCGGCTCGGCGAGTTCGCCGGCGAGGCCGAGGACGGCGGCGAAGGAGGCGGCGTCGGGGGCGTGTTCGTCCAGCGCGGCGAGGGCCTTGTCGCCCCAGGAGCGGACGGTGCCAGCGGTGAAGGCGTCACCGGGGACGTACACGGTGTGCACGGGCTGCCGGGTGCCGGGGTCCCCGGGGTAGCGGCGGGCCAGTTCCGCGTCGACCGGGGCGAGCGAGGCGCTGATCTCCTCGCCGACGGCGCCGGCGAGGCTGGTCGCCACCTTCTCCTGCTGACCCATCCCGCACCCTCCAATATCCACTGCGATTCCGCTGTGCGGAATCAACAATCCGTAGAATGAAGTTATCCGGCGGGGTTCCGGCTGGTCAACACCTTGGTCGGCACCTCGGTCGAGGGCCCTGTGCCGCCTTCAGGATGCACCGAGGCCCCCGTGACCGCGAGGGTCGGCGGGGGCCTCGGACAGCCGGTCGGCGATCAGCCCTTGCGGGTCTTGATCTCGTCGGTCAGCTGCGGCACGACGTCGAACAGGTCGCCGACGACGCCGTAGTCGACCAGCTCGAAGATCGGGGCCTCGGCGTCCTTGTTGACGGCCACGATGGTCTTCGAGGTCTGCATGCCGGCGCGGTGCTGGATCGCACCGGAGATGCCGTTGGCGATGTACAGCTGCGGCGAGACCGACTTGCCGGTCTGGCCGACCTGGTTGGTGTGCGGGTACCAGCCGGCGTCGACGGCGGCACGCGAGGCACCGACGGCCGCGCCGAGCTGGTCGGCGAGGGCCTCGATGATCGCGAAGTTCTCGGAGCCGTTGACACCGCGGCCGCCGGAGACCACGATCGCGGCCTCGGTCAGCTCCGGGCGGCCCGTGGACTCGCGCGGGGTGCGGCCGGTGACCTTGGTGCCGGTGGCCTTGTCGGAGAAGGTCACGTCGAGGGCCTCGACCGCGCCCGCGGCCGGGGCGGCCTCCACGGCGGCCGAGTTCGGCTTGACCGTGATGACCGGGGTGCCCTTGATGACACGCGACTTGGTGGTGAAGGACGCGGCGAACACCGACTGGGTGGCCACCGGGCCCTCGTCGCCGGCCTCCAGGTCGACGGCGTCGGTGATGACGCCGGCGCCGATGCGCAGCGCCAGGCGGGCGGCGATCTCCTTGCCCTCGGCGGAGGACGGGACCAGCACGGCGGCCGGGGAGACGGCCTCGTGCGCGGCCTGGAGGGCGTCCACCTTCGGTACGACCAGGTAGTCGGCGTACTCGGACGCGTCGTGGGTGAGGACCTTCACCGCGCCGTGCTCGGCGAGGGTGGCGGCGGTGTCGGCGGCGCCGTTGCCCAGCGCGACGGCGACGGGCTCGCCGAGGCGGCGGGCCAGGGTCAGCAGTTCAAGGGTGGGCTTGCGGACGGCACCGTCCACGTGGTCGACGTAGACGAGGACTTCAGCCATGGGATTGCTCTCCTGCGTAACGAAGTTGAGGGGCGGTCGGCGGGCGCGAACCCTTAGATGAACTTCTGGCCCGCGAGGAACTCAGCGAGCTGCTTGCCGCCCTCGCCCTCGTCCTTGACGATGGTGCCGGCCGTGCGGGCCGGACGCGCGTCCGCAGTCTCGACCTTGGTGAACGCGCCCTCCAGGCCGACCTCTTCCGCCTCGATGTCGAGGTCCGACAGGTCCCAGGACTCCACCGGCTTCTTCTTGGCCGCCATGATGCCCTTGAACGACGGGTAACGTGCCTCGCCGGACTGGTCGGTCACGGAGACCAGGGCCGGCAGCTGCGCCTCCAGCTGCTCGGAGGCGGCGTCGCCGTCGCGGCGGCCCTTGACGGTGCCGTCCTCGACCGAGACCTCGGACAGCAGGGTGACCTGCGGGACACCGAGGCGCTCGGCGACCAGCGCCGGGACGACGCCCATGGTGCCGTCGGTGGAGGCCATGCCGGAGATGACCAGGTCGAAGCCGGCCTTCTCGATGGCCTTGGCCAGCACCAGGGAGGTGCCGATGGCGTCGGTGCCGTGCAGGTCGTCGTCCTCGACGTGGATCGCCTTGTCGGCACCCATCGACAGCGCCTTGCGCAGCGCGTCCTTGGCGTCCTCGGGGCCCACGGTCAGCACGGTGACCTCGGCGTCGTCCGCGTCCTCCGCGATCTGGAGCGCCTGCTCGACCGCGTACTCGTCCAGCTCGGAGAGCAGACCGTCCACGTCGTCGCGGTCGACGGTCAGGTCATCGGCGAAGTGCCGGTCGCCAGTGGCGTCGGGCACGTACTTCACAGTGACAACGATCCTCAAGCTCACGCCGGCTCTCCTACTGCATCGTGATTTCCTGGCTGCCTCTTGCAGGCAGCATAGGCGCCTGAAGCGGCCGATCCCGGTCGGGGCGTCAGCGCGCTCCGACCGGAATATTACTCGTCAGTACACCCAGTTCGTTCCCGCTGAGCAAGCGCTTTGAACTGTGACCTTCGCAACGCAGCGTAACCGGAACTCGACCGCCGTGCAGGGGAACGGAACGTGATCCGCGCCGCACTCAGTCGCGCAGCGCGGTGAAGCGGCCCTGGTGGTAGAGGAGGGGGCGACCGCCGCCGGTGGGATCGCCGAGGACGACCTCCGCGAGCACGATCCGGTGGTCCCCGGCGGGGACGCGGGCGACGATGCGGCAGACCAGCCAGGCGAGCACGTCGTCGAGCACGGGCACACCCTCGGGGCCGTCGCGCCAGGCGGTGGGCGCGCCGAAGCGGTCGGCACCGCTGCGGGCGAAGGTGGCGGCCAGGTCGCCCTGGTGCTCGCCGAGTATGTGCACGCCGATGTGGTCGGCCTCGGCCATCGCGGGCCAGCTGGAGGCGCCGGTGCCGACCCCGAAGGAGATCATCGGGGGTTCGGCGGAGACCGAGGTGAGGGAGGTGGCGGTGAAGCCGACCGGTCCGGCGGCGCCGCGCGCGGTGATCACCGCGACACCGGCGGCGTGCCGGCGGAAGGTGGAGCGCAGCAGATCGGGAGAGGCGAGCCGGGGGGTGCCGAGTTGGGGCAGGGCCGTCATGGAGTTGTCCTTCTGTTCGGGAGGGCGAGCGGGTCCGTGGCTGCTCAGCGACCCGGACAGCAGGCGCTCGCGGTGCGCGCGAGGTCGACGTGGGCCCGCCCGTGGAGAAGGAGTTCGGTCGGCATACGGTCAGGCTGACGATAGGTGGCGCGCGCAGTCAAGTGCGGTCCGGGAACTGGGACGTCCCTCACCTGGTGCTCCCGGTGCTGAAACCCCCTCACACCGCCTCCCCAAGCGCCGCGATGACATCGGCCTTGCGGGGCTGCCCGGCGGCCCGGCGCACCTCCCTGCCGTGCGCGTCCAGGACGAGGACGGTGGGGGTCTTCAGGATCCCGAGGGCGCGTACGAGGTCGAGGCGGGCCTCGGCGTCGATCTCGACGTGGGCGACGCCGGGCACCATCGCGGCGACCTCGCCGAGGACGCGCCGGGTGGCACGGCAGGGTGCGCAGAAGGCACTGGAGAACTGGACGAGGGTGGCCCGTTCGCCGAGACCGCCGCCGAGTTCGACCACACCCGGCCCGTCGCCGGGTTCGGCGACGCCCGGTCCGCCGCCGGGTTCGGCAACGCCCGGTCCGCCGCCGGGTTCGGTCACGCCCGGTCCGGCCGTGCCCGGTCCGGTTCCGGTCCCGCCCGCTTCGGCGTCGTCGCGCCCGCTCACCCGTGCCCTCCCGCTCCGCCGCCGGTGCGGCACTCCAGGGGCGCCCGCTTCTACGGGCGTCGGGGGTCAAACAACCGGTGCGCCGTAGAGATTCCCGGCGTCCGGGTGAAAGCTGTGCGGACGTGACGAGGATCTCGCCCCGGCCGGGCACCAGAACTGGCTACCCGCACGTTCTTCGGGCACGATCTGCGAGACGCCGTAAACCTACGGCTGCGTAACTTGTCCGCCGGGAGCCCCTTTCCCGAGCAGAGCAGAAAGGGTTCACCCCACTCATGGCAGAGCTGGTCTACCGTCCCGTCATCGGATTCGCCAAGACGCTGTTCAAGGTTTGGGACCTGAAGATCGACTGCCAGGGGGTCTCGAACATCCCGCGCTCCGGCGGCGCCGTGCTGGTGAGCAATCACATCAGCTATCTGGACTTCATCTTCAACGGCCTGGCCGCGCTGCCGCAGAAGCGCCTGGTGCGGTTCATGGCGAAGGACTCGGTCTTCCGGCACAAGATCTCGGGCCCGCTGATGCGCGGCATGAAGCACATCCCGGTGGACCGCGGACAGGGCGAGGCCGCGTACGCGCACGCGCTGGACTCGCTGCGCTCCGGTGAGGTCATCGGCGTCTTCCCCGAGGCGACCATCTCGGAGTCGTTCACGCTGAAGAGCTTCAAGTCGGGTGCGGCCCGGCTCGCCCAGGAGGCCGGGGTGCCGCTGGTCCCGATGGCGCTGTGGGGCACCCAGCGGCTGTGGACCAAGGGTCACCCGCGCGACTTCAAGCGCAGCCACCTGCCCGTCACCATCCGCGTGGGCGAGGCCGTGGAGGCACCGCGCGACCAGTACGCCGGGGCCATCACCCGCCGGCTGCGCGAGCGGGTGCAGGAGCTGCTGGACGCGGCCCAGCGCGCCTACCCGGGCCGCCCGAAGGGCCCCGAGGACTCCTGGTGGCTGCCGGCCCATCTGGGCGGTACGGCACCGACGACGGAGGCACTGCGGGCCACGCCGGTCCACTGACACCCGGGCCGGTGGCTGCCGCACACCGTCTGCGACGGCGCGCTGCCCTCGGGTCCGGTACGGCAACCCGCCTCGGACGGCGGCCACTTCACCGGCGCGTGCACAACGGGGCGCGCGGGGCCCGGTGACGACGGGTGCGGGCCGCACGGCCGGGTGAACCGTCCCGTCGTACCCTCCGCCCCTTCACCCGGGCGGCACGGCGGACGCCGTCGGTCTCCTCCGCCGCCGCTCCCCGTGCGTCACACCGGGGACTACAGGGCACTCGGCAGCACCCGGCCCAGGGCCTCGCGGTCGGGGGCGGTGCGCAGGGCGTCGAGGACGGCCGGATGCGCGGCGGCGTACAGCAGCGGGTGGTCCCGTTCGCCGGCGGCCGGGCCGGGGGTCCGGGCGAGCCGCTCGCCGGTCAGGGAGAACCGCGCGTCCACGCCCGGCTTGTTGCCGCGCGGGTCCTGGCGGTGCCAGGCGCCGTGGAAGCGGACGGCGACCAGGCCGTGCAGCACGTGCCCCTCGCCCTCGTCGGCGCGCAGGCGCTGGTGGCACAGGGCCGTCGGGACGTCCTCGGCGCGCAGCAGGGCCGTCAGCGCGTGCGCCTTGGCGTGGCAGACGCCGGCCCGCCGCGTCAGGACGTCGGAGGCGCGCCAGGTGACGCGGGGATCGCCGGTGTCGGCGGAGTGCGGGACGGTGTCGCGGACGAACTCATAGGCGAGGCGCGCACAGGCATACGAGTCCGCCGCCTCCGCCGCCAGCCGGGCGGCCGTCTCCCGGACCATCGGATGGTGATGGTCGATGACCTCGTCCGCGGCCAAGTAGGCGTAGAGGTCGGCGGTTTCCTGGATCAGCCGCATGCCCGCGGAGCATAGGTATGCGGCCACCCATCAGTCAATGACTTTTCAGGTGACCGCATACCTATGCACTTGTTCGGGCGGGCGCGCAACTAGCGCGCCATCTCCTCCTTGACCGCCGCCACGAAGGCGTCGACATCCTCCTCCGTGGTGTCGAAGGAGCACATCCAGCGCACCGTGCCCAGGGCCTCGTCCCAGAAGTAGAAGCGGAAGCGCTTCTGGAGCCGCTCGCTCACGTCGTGCGGGAGCTGGGCGAAGACGCCGTTGGCCTGCACCGGGTAGAGGATCTCCACGCCGTGCACCGCGCGCACGCCCTCGGCGAGCCGCTGGGCCATCTCGTTGGCGTGCCGGGCGTTGCGCAGCCACAGGTCCTTGGCCAGCAGGGCCTCCAACTGCACCGAGACGAAGCGCATCTTGGAGGCGAGCTGCATGGACAGCTTGCGCAGATGCTTCATCCTGCGCACCGCGTCCTGGTTGAGGACCACGACCGCCTCGCCGAACACGGCGCCGTTCTTGGTCCCGCCGAGCGAGAGGATGTCGACACCGACCGCGCTGGTGAACGTGCGCATCGGCACGTCCAGGGAGGCGGCCGCGTTGGCTATCCGGGAGCCGTCCAGGTGCACCCTCATGCCGTGCGCGTGGGCGTGCTCGCAGATCGCGCGGATCTCCTCGGGCGTGTAGAGCGTGCCCAGTTCGGTGGACTGGGTGATCGAGACGACCTGCGGCATCGCCCGGTGCTCGTCCTCGAAGCCCCAGGCCTGCCGGTCGATCAGCTCGGGGGTGAGCTTGCCGTCCGGCGTGGCCACGGTGAGCAGCTTGAGCCCGCCCATCCGCTCGGGCGCCCCGCCCTCGTCCACGTTGATGTGCGCGCTCTCGGCACAGATCACCGCGCCCCAGCGGTCGGTGACCGCCTGGAGCGCGACCACGTTCGCACCGGTGCCGTTGAAGACCGGGAAGGCCTCCGCGGTGGCGCCGAAGTGGCTGCGGATGATCCGCTGGAGGTTCTCGGTGTACTCGTCCTCGCCGTAGGCCACCTGGTGGCCGCCGTTGGCCAGGGCCAGGGCGGCCATCACCTCCGGATGCGCCCCGGCGTAGTTGTCACTGGCGAAACCGCGGACCTCCGGGTCGTGATGGCGACGCGCGTCGGTCTTGGGAGGGTTCACGGCTTCTCGGTCAGCCACAGACGGTTTCCGTTCAACTCGGCGGCGGGCTTGCTCCAGACGCCCTCGATGGCCTCGGCCAGATCCTTGACGTCCGTGAAGCCCGCGAACTTCGCGTTGGGGCGTTCGGCGCGCATCGCGTCGTGCACCAGCGCCTTGACCACGAGGATCGTAGCCGCCGAGGTCGGGCCCTCGGCGCCCTCCGCCTTGCCCGCCTTGCGGAAGTAGTCCCCCATGGCCAGCGTCCACGCCTCGGCGGCGGCCTTGGCCGCGGAGTAGGCGGCGTTGCCCGCGGTGGGCTTGGACGCGCCGGCCGCGCTGATCAGCACGTAGCGGCCGCGGTCGCTGCGCTGGAGGGCCTCGTGGAAGGCGAGCGAGGTGTGCTGCACGGTGCGCACCAGCAGCAGCTCCAGGAAGTCCCAGTCGTCGAGGCTGGTCTTGGTGAAGGTCTCGCTGCCGCGCCAGCCGCCGACCAGGTGCACCAGGCCGTCGACGCGCCCGAAGTCCTTCTCGACGCGCTCGGCCCACTCCCGGGTGGAGCGGAGATCGAGCAGGTCCACGGTCTCCCCCGTGACCGTGGCACCGCCGGAGGCGTAGCGGGCCGCGTCCACGGCCTCCGACAGCCGCTGCGGGTCGTTGTCCGCTCCGACGACGGTCGCCCCGGCCTCGGCCAGGCGCAGCAGCGCCGCCCGGCCGGCGGGTCCGCCCGCGCCGGCCACCGCGATCACCGCACCGCTGAGCGCCCCGTTCGACCCGTTCCCCATGATCTTCCCCTCTGCAGCAGTGATGTGTGTGGACGGTGCGCCGTCAGTCACGCGGCGAGCCGCTCGGCGCCGTCCGCCGTGATGCCCTTGGTGGAGGCGATCACATTCTTCAGCTTCTTGGACAGGGCTTCAAAGAACATGCTCAGCGGAAACTCGTCCGGGAGCACGTCGTCGACCAGCTTGCGCGGCGGCAGCGTCAGATCGAGGGCGTCCGGACCCTTGGCCCACTTGGAGCCGGGGTGTGGAGCCAGGTACTCGGACACCAGCTGGTAGCCGGCGAACCAGTGCACGAGCTTGGGGCGGTCGATGCCGTCCCGGTACAGCTTCTCTATGTCGGCGCACAGCTGGTTGGTGACCTGCGGGGCGCGCTCCCAGTCGATGGACAGCTTGTTGTCCGTCCAGCGCACGACGTCGTGCTTGTGCAGGTAGGCGAAGAGCAGCTGGCCGCCGAGACCGTCGTAGTTGCGCACCCGGTCGCCGGTGACGGGGAAGCGGAACATGCGGTCGAAGAGCACCGCGTACTGGACGTCACGGGCCTGCGGGATGCCGTCCGCCTCCAGCTTCACGGCCTCCTTGAAGGCGGTGAGGTCGCAGCGCAGCTCCTCCAGGCCGTACATCCAGAACGGCTGGCGCTGCTTGATCATGAAGGGGTCGAACGGCAGGTCGCCGTGGCTGTGGGTGCGGTCGTGGACCATGTCCCAGAGCACGAACGCCTCTTCGCAGCGCTTCTGGTCGTGCACCATCGCGGCGATGTCCTCGGGCAGCTCCAGGCCCAGGATGCCGACGGCGGCGTCGGTGACCCGGCGGAAGCGCGCGGCCTCGCGGTCACAGAAGATGCCACCCCAGGAGAAACGTTCCGGCGCTTCGCGGACGGCGATGGTCTCCGGGAAGAGGACGGCCGAGTTGGTGTCGTAGCCCGAGGTGAAGTCCTCGAACGTGATGCCGCAGAACAGCGGGTTGTCGTACCGGGTGCGCTCCAGCTCGGCCAGCCACTCGGGCCAGACCATGCGCAGCACGACCGCCTCCAGGTTGCGGTCCAGGTTGCCGTTCTGCGTGTACATCGGGAAGACGACCAGGTGCTGGAGGCCGTCCGCGCGCTGTGCCGCGGGGTGGAAGGCCAGCAGGGAGTCCAGGAAGTCCGGCACCTCGAAGCCGCCCTCGGCCCAGCGGCGCAGATCCTTCACCAGGGCCTCGTGGTAGGCGGCGTCGTACGGCAGAAGCGGCGAGAGCTGCTCGACGGCCTCGGCGACACGGCGCACGGCGGCCTCGGCGTCGGCCTTGGCGGGCGCGCCGTCGGCGTCGAAGTCGATCGACCCATCCGCCGACTGCCATGGCCGAATCTGCTCCACGGCATCCTTGAGCACGGGCCAGGCGGGGTGCTCAACCACCCTGGCCTGCGAAGAAACCTGCCCCTTCGTACCCGGCTGCACAAGAATTTCCGTCATTTTCCATCCTCCACGGGAGAACCTCGCGTCCGGACACCGTATGCATACCCCGATGCCCCCATCAAGAGGCAGCGCAGGAGATTTTTCTGTCCGGGGACATGGTCACCGACATTTTTCCTGCCGTAAACCGTGACGGCGCTCACTTTCGACTGTCGGCCCCGACGGCCCGGGAGGGGCGGTATCCGGCCTGTCAAGCGCGTGGGGACTCGCCCACGCGTGGGTGATGCCGCAACGGGGTGGCAGCCAGTCACCGCCCGGGGCGCGTCCAGATCGTCCGCGCGCGTGCGGGTTCATCCCGGGTCGGGGCCGTTAGGCTGCGATCTGCCCGCACGGACGACGGCGTCCGCCCGTCGCCGCGCGTGCCGAGCCGCCGTCGACGGAAGCGAGTCGAACCTTGAACTTCCTTACCATCGGTCACCGCGGGGTCATGGGTGTGGAGCCCGAGAACACCCTTCGCTCCTTCGTCGCCGCGCAGCGGGCCGGCCTCGATCTGATCGAACTGGATCTGCACCTCAGCAAGGACGGCGCCCTGGTCGTCATGCACGACGCCGAGGTGGACCGCACGACCGACGGCTCCGGGCCGATCGCCGAGAAGACCCTCTCCGAGCTGCGCGCGCTGGACGCGGGGCGCGGGGAGCGGGTGCCGGTGTTCGAGGAGGTCCTGGACGCGGTGGGCACCCCCCTGCAGGCCGAGATCAAGGACGTGGCGGCGGCGCGGGAGCTGGCGCGGGTGATGCTGGAGCGGGACCTGGTCGCGCGGGTGGAGGTGTCCTCGTTCCACGACGAGGCGGTCGCCGAGATCGCCCGGCTGGTCCCCGGGGTCCGCACCGCGCTGATCGCCGGGCGCTACGGCCCCGAGGTGGTCGAGCGCGCGGTCGCGGTGGGCGCGCCGACCCTGTGCCTGGACATCCGCCGGATCACCCTGGAGACCGTCGAGCACGCGCGGGCGGCCGGGTTGCGGATCATCGGCTGGACGGTCAACACGCAGGAGCATCTGCGGCTGGTCCGCGCGCTCGAACTCGACGGCGCCACCACGGACTTCCCGGAGATCAAGCGCACCGGACGGTTCACGGCGTAGCGGGCGCGGCCCCGGCGCGGTGGGAGTTTGGGCGGGCGCCGCGCCGGTTCAGCCGAGCTTCTTGACCAGCAGCTCGAACTGGAGGTCGGCGCGCTGCGGGATGCCGAAGCGCTCGTCGCCGTACGGGAACGGGGACATCTGTCCCGTACGGCGGTAGCCGCGGCGCTCGTACCAGGCGATCAGGTCGTCCCGCACGGAGATCACGGTCATGTGCATCTCGCTGATGCCCCACGCCGCACGGGCCTGCCGCTCGGCCTCGGCGATCACGGTCTTGCCGAGGCCCTCCCCCTGGAGGGTGGGGCTGACCGCGAACATGCCGAAGTAGGCGTGATCACCGCGGTGTTCGAGCTGGCAGCAGGCGACGACACGGCCGTCGCGCTCGACGGTGAGCAGCCGGCTGTCCGCCGACTTGATCACCTCCAGGACGCCCTCGGGGTCGGTGCGCTGCCCCTCCAGGATGTCCGCCTCCGTGGTCCACCCGGCCCGGCTGGCGTCGCCGCGGTACGCCGACTCGATCAGCACGACCAGCGCGTCGACATCGGCGTCGGTGGCGTCTCGGAAGGTGAGGCCGGGGGCGGCGGCGCTGTGCATGGGGGCGGTTCTCCGATCTCGGGCGTGCCTGGGGCTGGGACGAGGGTAACTGTGCCACTTGGCTGCGCGGGCATGGTGCATGTGCTCAGCAGCCGGACACTTCTGCGACCCATCGACCCCGAGCGCAGCCGAGCCTTCTACGGCGAACGGCTGGGCCTGCCCGTCTACCGCGAGTTCGGTACGGGTCCTGAACGGGGGACGGTCTACTTCCTCGGCGGCGGCTTCCTGGAGGTCTCGGGCCGCGCCTCGGAACCGCCCTCGCCGGCCGTGGCGCTGTGGATGCAGGTCGAGGACGTCACGGCGGCGTACGACGAACTCCGCGCGAAGGGCGTCGAGATCACCCGCCCACCGGTGAAGGAACCCTGGGGGCTGATCGAGATGTGGCTCACGGATCCGGACGGCACGCGGATCGTGCTGGTGGAGGTGCCGGGGGACCATCCGTTGCGGTACCGGGCGGGGGTTTAGCGGACACCTCACCTCACAGCCGACGCCGGCCGCGGTTCTCCCAGGGGCGCGGGGAACCGCGCGACCAGCCCCGACGGATCCGCGCCCGGCCCACGACCCGCCCCCGGGCGCGCGCCCGAGCCTCAGCCCCCGGCCCGCAGCGCGCCCATACGGCCCTCCAGCCGGCTGAGCAGCTCCGCGAGCAGACCGGCCAGGTCGTCGCGCCCGGTCGGTGCCAGCACCGAGAGGACCGCCGTCTCGTACGCGAGCTGCTCGGGCAGGACCCCGTCGACCAGGTCCCGCCCGGCGTCGGTGAGACGGACATGGGCCACCCTGCGGTCCCGGGTGTCGCCGCGGCGTTCGACGAGCCCCCGCTCGGTCAGCTGCTTGATCCGCTTGGTGACGGCGGCCCCGGAGGAGAACGTCTCCCGGGCCAGCTCCCCCGGCGTCAGCTCGTGGCCGGTGCGGCGCAGCGCGCCGAGCAGGTCGAACTCGGGGCGGCTGAGCCCGGCCCGGCGCAGCGGCGCGTCCTCGGCCTGCTGGAGCAGCGCCGCGCACCGGTTGATCCGCCCGATGACCTCCATCGGCCCGGTGTCCAGCTCGGGATGGACGGCCCGCCACTGCCGTACGACCGCGGCGACCGTGTCGGCCGTGGACGCCTCGCGCCGCGCTGACGTGCCGCTCGCGTCCCCGGCTGCCGGTGTGCCGTTCGTCGCCGTCATGGCCGTATGTCCTCCGTCGTCGTGCCCGGGTCGTGCTGACACGGTGCGAGCCCCTGGCGTCGTACCGTCGCCGCGAGCGTACGGTGTCCGGCCTGTTCGGCGAGCACCACCCGGTCCTCGGGCAGAGCGCGCTGCCACCATTCGCCGGCCGCGGCGTCGGCGGTGTCGCGCAGCTCCACCAGGGCGGCGGCGAGCCCGCGGCGGGCCCCGTCCAGGGCACGGCGCTCCGGGTGCGCCTCGGCGAGCAGCCGGGCGGCGTTCTCGCGGGCGCGTTCCGCCTCGGTCAGCGCGTGTTCCAGACGGTCGCCGGCGCGCCGGTTGGTGACGGCGACGGCCGCGACGAAGCCGACCAGGGCCCCGATGAGGGTGTCCACGACCCGGTCGGTCATCAGCTCGGTGGCGTCCTGGCTGCGGGCGAACTCGGTGACGAGCAGGGCCATCGGGGTCACGCAGATGCTGCCGAGCCAGTAGTTGCGGCCCATCAGCGCCTCCGCGCCGAAGTTCAGGGCGACGCAGCACAGCACCAGGGCCACCCCGTCGACATGGGCGAGCGGGGCGAGCACGGCGAAGGCGAGGACGCCGAGGACGTTGCCGACGACGCGCTGCACGCCCCGGCTCCAGGTGAGGGTGACGTTGGCCTGGTAGAGGGAGGCCGCGGTGACCAGCGCCCAGTAGGGGCGGCCGACGCCGAGCGCGAGGGAGGCGTACCCGGCGAGGGCGCAGCCGATGGCGGTGCGGGCGGCGAGGGGGGCGAGCGGCGCGAGGCGGTGGCGCGGCGCGGGGCGTGGCAGGGCCAGCTCGGTGTCCAGGCCGAGGAGTTCGTCGGCGTGCTCGCCGGGGATGTCGAGGCTGAGGGTGCGGCGCGCGCCGCGCAGTTCGCGGGCCCAGGCGCGCAGCCGTGCCGGGTCGGTGTCGGCGGGGGCGGCGAGGGCGACCTCGGCGCGGACGAGGAGGCGTTCCAGGGCGCGCCGGGTGGCGTCGGGGCGCGCGCCCGCGGCGAGCAGCGACTGCCAGGCGGCGTGGATGGCGGCGGCGCTCGCGGCGCGGGCGGCGGCGTGTCCCTCGCCGGTGCCTCGGGTGTCGGCGTAGGCGGCGGTCGCGTTCAGGGCCCCCGCGGTGGCCCGGCGCTCGGGGCCGTGCGGGCGGACCAGTCCGGGTGCCATGCCGACGAGCCAGGACCAGGCGCCGGCCGCGAGGACGAGCCCGAGGTGACCCGGCACCTGGCCGAGGGTTCCCGGGGCGAACAGGGAGGCGGAGCTGATGAAGGTGAAGATCACGTGGGCCGGGGGGCCGATCCGGGTGGCGTCGCAGGCGCCCTTCTGGACCGCCGCGAGCACGGCGCCGACGGTCACCAGGATCACGGCGTCGGAGGTGAGCGAGGCCGTGACCAGGGCGACGGCGACACCGGCGGTCATGCCGAGCACCACCCAGGCCAGGGTCCGGGCCCGCGCGGCGTAGGGCCGGTTGTGGCCGTAGAGGGCGCACAGCGATCCGGCCATCGTGTACATGGCGAGGTCGAGGCGGCCGAGCGCCAGCAGGATCAGGTTGGGCGGGGCGACCGCGGCGACGACGCTCAGGGCGGGCTTGAACCAGATGTCCGAGGGGCGGCCGAGGCGGAGTATCCCGGCGAGGGGAAGACGGTGACGGGTCGCGCTGCTCATTCATCGAATTTAGCATGTGTTTTATTCGTAAAACATATGGCGCGATGAGTGCCCCGTCACACCGCCTTGCCGGGCGACGCCCGCGCGCCCGCCGTCCGTGCCCCCTGCGGCGCTCCCGTGCACCCCCCTGCGCTCGCATGCGCCCCGCCCCGGCTGGGCATCGCATCCCTCGACCGACCGTCGAGCGGGGGAGGTACCCGTGCACGGACCCGTGTCGGCCGCCTGGTTGCTGGTCGCGCTGTGCGCGGCCACCGGGGCCTACTGTCTGCTGCGGATGGGCAGCGCCGTCGAGGAGCAGCGCCGGTCGGCCGGCGGTGAGGCGCTGATGGGCTTCGGGATGGCCGCGATGGCGGTGCCCGCGGCGGTGTTCACCCCGCCGGGCTGGGCCTGGCCGGTGTACGCGGCCGTCTTCGGCCTGGCCGCGCTGCGCGCCCTGTGGGCCGCGCGCCGCGACCGGCATCATCTGCACCACCTGGTGGGCGCCGGGGCGATGGCCTACATGGCGGCAGCGATGGCCGTGGCCCCGCCCGCCGCCCACTCCATGGAAGGCGTGTCCATGGAGGGCATGTCCATGGAGGGCATGCACGGCGGCACCGGGGTCCCCGTGGTGACCGGTGCCCTGCTCCTGTACTTCACGGGCTATGTGCTGCTGTCCGGCGCCCGGCTGGTCCCGGCCGCCGTGACCGTCGGCGGCCCCCCGTCCCCCGCCCGCTGGGGCGACCGCCCGGAACTGGCCCTCGCCTGCCGGCTGTCGATGGCGATCGGGATGGTGGCCATGCTCGTGACGATGTGAGTCCCGGGCGCACGAGCGGCATTCACGTCTTCTTCACGCATGGTCTAGCGTGTCCGGCCTGTAGTCGTCTCACCCGGGGGGAATCGTGCGGACCCGCATCATCAGCGCTGCCCTGCTCTGCGCCGCGGTCGGGCTGACCGCCTGCCAGCCGGCCGACAACGGATCCGGTGGGGGCAACTCCTCTACGACGCCAGGTAGTTCGGCCTCCAAGAGCGGCACGTCGGCGCACGCGGCACCGAAGGCCGTGCGGAACTTCGTCGGGATGGGCCTCCAGTCCGCGCAGGACGCCGCGCAGGCCGACGGCTTCTACTCGCTGAAGTCGCACGACGCGCTCGGCCGCGACCGTATGCAGGCCCTCGACCGGAACTGGAAGGTGTGCTCCCAGAACGTGGCCCCGGGCAGATCGGTGCCGACGCGCACGACACTGGACTTCGGCGCGGTGAAGCTGGCGGAGTCCTGCCCCGGCACGGACCAGAAGGAGCCGACCGTCCAGGGCGGCAGGATGCCCGACTTCAAGGGCAAATCCGTGAAGGCGGCGCGCGCGGCCCTGGACTCGGGCACGTCGATCACGGTCAAGGACGCCTCCGCGGACGGCCGTTGGGTCCTGGTGGAGAGCAACTGGCAGGTGTGCGGGCAGACACCGGCCGCGGGCAGCGCGCTGCGCGGGCAGCCGGTCACGTTCACCGCGGTCAAGTTCGGCGAGAGCTGCCCGTAGGCCCGGTGGCCGGCGCCCCGCCCCTCCGGAGGGGCGGGGCGCCGGCCACCGGGCCGCCGAACCAGTGGGTGAGCGCCGCTTCCAGGCCGTCCGCACCGTCCGCGCCCGCCCAGCACACATAGCCGTCCGGCCGGATGAGCATCGGTTCGATACCCGCGCCCTTGCCCGCCCGGTCCACCCGGTCCGACCAGGGCCCCGCGGCCTCGGCGAACGCGTCGGCCGGGTCCAGCAGGACACCGCGCCCGGACCGCAGCAGTTCGTGCACCCGGGCCGGGCCGAGGTCCAGGTCCGGTGCGGGCCGGCCGACGAGCGGTTGAGACGCGGTGCCGGGCATCGGATAACGGATGGCCATCCCGGACATCAAGTCGCCCAGGTATCCCTGGACTTCAGGGAGTTCGGCCATGTCCGTGAAGATCTCCCGGGCGGCCAGCACATCCGCGTCGCGGGTGCCCGCCCAGTCCATCAGCAGGCTCTGCGCGCGGACGTTGCGCAGTACGGCGGCCCCGGCCGGATGCCGTTCCGCGTGATACGTGTCGAGCAGGTTCCCCGGCGCCCAGCCGTGCACGGCGGCGCCGAGCTTCCAGCCGAGGTTGAGCGCGTCCTGCATCCCGGTGTTCATGCCCTGCGCGCCGAGCGGAAGGTGGACATGGGCGGCGTCGCCCGCCAGGAACACCCGCCCGTGCCGGTACTGCTCGACCTGCCGCGAGGCGTTGGTGATACGGCGGGCATAGCACAGTTCGCGCAGCTCCACCCGCGTCCCGAACACGGTGCGCAGACCGTCGCGGATCTCGTCCTCGGTGACCGGGACCTCCCTCGGCAGCGACCGGTCCGGCCCGCCGAGGACCAGCCGCCGCAGCGGCCTGCCCCGCGCATCGGTGCCGAGCGGGAACAGAGCCGCCCAGTGGCCGTCCTCGCCCCAGGTGTGCGAGGTGGCCGGATCGGTGCCGCCGAGCCGCACATCGGCCGCCACGATCGTCAACGTACCGGGCTCACCGGGGAATTCGGCCCGCAGCAGCGACCGTACGGTGCTGTGGGCGCCGTCGGCCGCGACGAGGTAACGGGAGCGCAGGGCCGTACCGTCGGCGAAGGTCGCGGTGACCTGCTCGTCGTCCTGGGCGAGGCCGACCAGTTCGCGGTCCCGGCGGGCGTGCAGGCCGTGCGCGGCGAGATGCCGCTCGAAGAACCCCTCGATCACCACCTGCGGCACGGACCGCCAGGGCAGATGGTGCCGTCCGCCCTGGAGCGGGAGGGGGATTCCGGCGAAGTGGCCGGTGGTGACGGGGTGGTCCCCGGTGGCCAGCAGGGGTTCCAGCAGCCCTCGCTGGTCGAGCGCCTCCAGGGTGCGGGACTGCACACCGCCCGCCTTGGACAGCTCGCTGCGCCGCGCGAGCCGGTCGACCAGCACGGTCGAAACCCCCGCCAGCAGCAGCTCGTTGGCCAGCGTCATACCGGTCGGGCCGGCGCCGACGACGAGCACATCGGTGTCCACGGGTTCTCCTCTGTCCAGGCCGATTCCGTCTGCCCCGATCGGGACTCCGTCTGTGTCGATCGGGACAGGGACAACGCTCCGCCGATCGAGCCGCCCGGACCAGAAACCGGACCGATCGCGCCGATATCCGACACCGGCTAGCCTTGATCCGGTGGAATCCGACTACGACGAGCTGGACCGTCGGCTCGTGCACGCCCTGCAGATCGACGGCCGTGCACCGTTCAGCACGATCGCCGCGGTTCTGGGCGTCTCGGATCGCACCGTCGCGCGCCGCTACGCCCGGTTGCGGTCGGCCGGGTCGGTGCGGGTGCTCGGCGGGGTCGATCCCACCGCGCTGGGCGCCGTCCTGTGGTTCCTGAGGGTGCGCTGTGCGCCCGCCGCGTCGCTCCCGGTCGCCGAGGCGCTCGCCGCCCGCCCCGACACGTCCTGGGTGAGCCTCAACTCCGGTGGCACCGAGATCACTTGTGTGGTCCGCACCGAGAGCGAGGCGGACAGCGAGGCACTGCTGCTGGCCAAACTCCCCCGCACCCCGCGCGTGGAGGGCGTGACCGCGCACTCCGTGCTGCACGCCTTCTACGGCGGCCCGGACAACCTGGTCGGCAAACTTGGGTGGTTGGACGCGGCGGCGGTCGAGCGGCTGCGCCCGCCTCCGGTGCCGCACCGGCCGGGACCGGTACGGCTCGACGACGGCGACCGCAGGCTCCTCGCCCTGCTCGCCACCGACGGCCGGGCCGGGTACGAGCAACTGGCCGCGGCGACCGGCTGGTCGCCGACGACGGTCCGGCGCCGGATGACGGAGCTGCGCGAACACGGCGTGCTCTACCTGGACCTCGACGTCGACTGGCACGTGTTCGGCCAGAACGCCCGCACCCTGCTCTGGCTCTCGGTCGAACCCGCCCACCTGGAGGAGGCCGGCCGGGCGCTGGCCGGGCATCCGGAGATCGCCTTCGCCGCGGCCACCACCGGCCCGACCAATCTGTACGCGAGCGTGGTCTGCGCCAACCAGCGGGACCTGTACCGGTACCTGACCACCCGCATCGCCGCGCTCCCGGCCATCACCCACCTGGAGACGGCACCGGTGATCAGGACCGTCAAGCAGGCGGGCAACCGGATGTAGCCACGGCGGTGCGACGGGACGCGCGCCCGGGGCGCGTTGCCTGCGTCACTTCGGTGTGACGGACCGTACCGCCGGAGGGTCCCGCGCTCATAGGGTGCTGCCCATGATGGTCCCGGTGGTCCTGTTGCTGCTCGGCGCTCTCACCGCCGTCCTCGGTCCGCGGCTGCTCGCCCGCGCCGACTGGCCGGACCGCGAACCGGTCGTCGCCCTGTGGGCGTGGCAGTGCGTCGTGGCGGCCGTCCTGCTGTGCTGCGCGCTGTCGATGACGCTGAGCGCCGCCGCGGCCTGGGCGCCGGTGCGCGGGCAGGTGTTCGCGCGGGCGCCGCGCGCGGTCGTGGACGCGTACGCCCTCGGCACCGCGAGCCCCTGGGCGGCCACCACCGCCGTGCTGCTGGCCTGCGCCGGGCTGTGGAGCGCGGCCATGCTGGTGCGGGAGATCGTACGATCCGGCGCGCGACGGCGTGCGCAGCGGGCCGAACTCCTGGTGCGCGCGCCGCTGTTGCCCGGTGAGGAGCCGGGAGAGGGGCGGCTCGTGGTGCTGGAGGACGGGCGGCCCGACGCCTGGTGGCTGGCCGGTGCGACGCCCCGGCTGGTCGTCACCACGGCCGCGTTGCGGCGCCTGAAGGAGCGCCAGCTGGACGCGCTGCTGGCCCATGAGAGGGGGCACGCGCAGGCCCGGCACGACTGGCTGCTGCACTGCTCGGCGGCGCTCGCGGACGGGTTCCCGCAGGTACCGGTGTTCGCCGCGTTCCGGGACGAGATGCACCGGCTGGTCGAGCTGGCCGCCGACGACACCGCCTCGCGGCGCTTCGGCCGGCTGACGACCGCGCTCGCACTGGTCGAACTCAACGAGGAGCGGGGCGTGTTCGGCCCCAGTCCGACCCCCGAGGCGCATGTGCCCCAGCGGGTGGACCGGCTCCTCACCCCGCCCGACCGGCTCCCCGCCCTGCACCGGCTGCGGCTCACGGCGGTCGCCGCGCTGGTACCGGCACTCCCGGTGCTGCTGACGCTGGTGCCGGGACTGCGCGCGCTGGGCTGAACATGGTCCGACACCCTCGGCCGACCACGGTTCAACTCCCTTGCGAGTGGCCCTGGCCAGGGTCGGCCGCATGTGACTGCCGTGCTGTTCGACTTCTCCGGGACGCTGTTCCGCGTCGGGTCCACCGGGTCCTGGCTGCGGGCGACGCTGGACGGGACCGGGCGGGACCTTCCCGAGCCCGAACTGAAGGAAGCGGCACGGGCGTCGGAGGCGGCCGGCGCGCTGCCGGGCGGGGTGGCGCCGGTGCGGGTGCCCGAGGGGCTGGCCGGGCTGTGGGCGCGCCGGGACGAGAGCGCGGAGCTGCACCGGGCGGCGTTCACGGGCATGTCCCGGCTGGTGCCGCTGCCCGATCCCGGTCTGCATGACGCGCTCTACGCGCGGCACATGACCCCCGCCGCCTGGACCGCCTACCCGGACGCCCCGGAGGTGCTGCGCGTCCTGCGCGAGCGCGGTATCGGCGTGGCGGTGGTCAGCGACATCGGCTGCGATCCGCGCCCGGTCTTCCGCGCGCACGGCCTCGCCCCGTTCGTGGGCGCCTGTGTGCTGTCGTACGAGCACGGGGTGCGGAAGCCGGACGTGCGGCTGTTCTCGGTCGCCTGCGCGGCGCTCGGCGCCGATCCCCGGCGGACGCTGATGGTCGGTGACAGCAGGGAGGCGGACGGGGGCGCGGCGGCGCTCGGCTGCCGGGTGCACTTCGTGGACCATCTGCCGGCCGCCGACCGCCCCGACGCGCTGCTGCCGGTTCTCGACCTGGCCGCGGGTCTCGCCTCGGACCCGGCCTGACCGTTTCCCGGCCGGTCCCCCGGTGTCCGACGGACGCGCACCGTCCGCCGAGGTGATCCCCCGCGTCACCCCGGCAGACGGCAGCTCGGACCGGACCCGTGGGTTCCGGATGCGTTGAGTATAGTTGGCTGGCAGCCAGTCAACGCAGGAGTCCAGCATGTCCCCGCGCAGCGCCTCGGTCAATGAAGAGTTGCGAAGGCGTTCCCGGGAGCGGCTGCTCCAGGCCGCCGTGGAGCTGGTGGACGAGCGGGGCTTCGAGGCCACGACGCTCGGCGACATCGCGGACCGCGCCGGTTCCGCCCGCGGTCTGGTGTCGTACTACTTCCCCGGCAAGCGCCAGCTGGTGCAGTCCGCCGTGCACCGGCTGATGCACCGCACGCTGGAGGAGGCGCTGGAGCGGCCCCCGCGCAGCGAGGACGGCCGGGAGCGGCTGGCACGTGCCGTCGACGCGATCCTCGGGCTGGCCCGCGACCGGCCGGTGCTGATGCGCCAGCACATGGCGGGGCTGCTCCAGGCCGAGGGCTTCGTGGAGTGCCCGGAGCAGCGGCGGCTCTCGGAGCTGCTCGGTGACACGGTCGCCCGGTACGGCTCGGCGGCGGATGTGACGGCCGGCTACCCGATGCTGCGGGCCCAGCTGATGGGCGCGGTGTACGCGGCCCTGGTCCCGGGTGTGCCCATGCCGGTTCCCGCGCTGCGCGCCGAGCTGTTCCGGCGCTACGGGCTCGACTGGGAGCTGGGGGTGCCGCCGGAGCGGGACGCCGGGTGCGGGACCGCGGGACGCGATCTGTCGCGGTTCTTCGCGACCGGGGAGCGCCCGGAGGGGTCGTAGCGGATCCGAGGGGTCGTAGCGGATCCGAGGAGTCGTAGCGGATCCGAGGAGTCGTAGCGGCTCTGGGACGACGGCTAGCGGCGGGCATGCCTGGGTGTCAGCAGGCCCGCGTCCCTGGCCCGGGCGATCAGGCCGAGGGAGCGCCGGCGACCGTGGCCGGTCGCCCGCATCACGGCGAGCACCGGGTCGGCGCCCGCCGCCTGGGCGGCGCGGTACTCCCGGGCGAGCAGCAGCCGGCCCTCGGCCCCGCGCGGCCAGGCCGGGCGGGCCCGCCGCCGGGCCGCGCGGGAGGTGCCGTGACCGGGGTCGTCGTGGTGCGCCGCCGGGGCCGGGGTACGGCCCGCGGCCCGCTCCGCCGCCCAGAACGCCTCCAGGAGCGGCTCCTCGATCCAGTCCGCGAGGACGGTGAGGTCGTCCAGGGAGAGGGCGGGGCGGGCCCGGATCTCCTCGACGCAGACGCTGCCCCCGTCGCTGACGACGGCCAGGGCGTCGACCCCGGCGCCGTCGGGGAAGTCCAGCCGGACGTACAGCCAGGACAGGGTGCCGCCGTGCTCGCGCACCTCCCACGCGGGCCACACGGACAGCGCGCCGTCCTCCGCGTTCCGCTCGGAAAGATCAAGAAAGGATGCTTCGAGCACCTACGCAACGTATCCGCGCGCACACCCTCCATACGGTGGGACACGCGCCCGCGTCACCCCGCCGGGCTCTGCCCTCGTGGCCCCGTCGGTGGGACCCTGGAGACGTCCGCGCACTCTCCTTTCGCTGTCAGGAGTACCGCCGTGCTGCGAGTCGCCGTCGTCGGATCCGGACCGAGCGGGTGCTATGCCGCCCAGCAGCTCGTCCAGCAGGACCCCGAGGTGCGCGTGGACGTGCTGGACCGGCTGCCGTGCCCGTACGGACTGGTCCGGTACGGCGTCGCCCCGGACCACGAGAAGATCAAGTCGCTCCAGGCGAGCCTGCGTACGGTGCTGGAGCACGAGCGGGTGCGGTTCCTCGGCGGGGTGCGGGTCGGCGGGTCCGACGGGGTGCCGGTGAAGGTGCTGCGCGGGCTGTACGACGCGGTGGTGTACTGCGTGGGCGCCGCCACCGACCGCCGCCTCGGCATCCCCGGCGAGGAGCTGCCGGGCTGCTGGTCGGCGACCGAGTTCGTGGCCTGGTACAGCGCGCACCCGGACGCGGCCGACACGGGTTTCCTGCGGGACGTGCGCTCGGCGGTGGTGATCGGCGCGGGCAATGTGGCGGTGGACGTCACCCGGATGCTGATGCGTGACGCGGCCGAGCTGCGGCCGACGGACATGCCGCAGGGGGCGCTGGACGCGCTGGCGGCAAGCGGGATCGGCGAGGTGCGGATGGTGGCGCGGCGCGGCCCCGCGCAGGCCCGCTTCACCACCAAGGAGCTGCGGGAGCTGGGCACCCTGCCCGGCACCCAAGTCGTGGTGGAGCCGGGCGACTTGGCGCTCGATCCGGTCGGCCCCGAGACGCTGCCCGCGGTGCAGCGGCGCAATCTGGAGGTGCTGCGCGCCTGGGCGGAGCAACCCCCTTCGCAGGCCGGGCGGCACATCCGGCTGCGCTTCTTCCTGCGTCCCGTGGAGCTGCTGGCGGACGGCGGCCGGGTGGGCGCGGTCCGCTTCGAGCGCACGGCGCCGGACGGGCGGGGCGGGGTGACGGGTACGGGGCGGTACGAGGAGATGCCCGCGCAGCTGGTGCTGCGCTCGGTGGGCTATCGCGGGGTACCGCTGGAGGGGCTGCCGTTCGACGAGTCGAGCGGCACGGTCCCGCACACGGCGGGGCGGGTGGTGCGTGACGGCGTGGCCGCGCCCGGGGAGTACGTCGCCGGGTGGATCAAGCGGGGCCCGTCGGGCGTGATCGGCACCAACCGGCCCTGCGCCAAGGAGACGGTGGCCTCACTGCTCGCGGACGCCCCCGGGCTGGCGCGCTCCGACGCGCCCGAGGACGCGGTGCCCGCGCTGCTGGCGGCCGGGTTCGAGCCGGTGGCCTGGGACGGCTGGCTGGCGATCGAGCGGGCGGAGACCGAGCTGGGCGCGCGGCTGGGCCGGGGTGTGGTCAAGCTGGCCGACTGGGACACCCTGCTGGCGGTGGCCCGGTCGTCGTGACCCGGCCGTAGCCCCGACACGGTGCCGTCGTAACCGCTCGCATCCGCTCGTAACCGTCGACCCGCGCGCTCAGGTGTCGTCGCCGAGGCGGGCGTGCTGGCGCTCGGCGGCGGCGAGGAGGGCGTCGAGCAGGCCGGGGAAGAGGTCGTCCAGGTCGTCTTGCCGCAAACCGCTCATCTTGGCCGTGCCCCGGTAGCACTGCCGGATGACGCCGCTCTCGCGCAGCACCCGGAAGTGGTGCGTGGAGGTGGACTTGGTGACCGGCAGGTCGAAGCGGGAGCAGGACAACTCGTCGGGCGCCATGGAGAGTTCGCGGACGATGCGCAGCCGTACCGGGTCCGAGAGCGCGTGCAGCACGGTCTCCAGTCGGATCTCCGCCCGGCCGGGGTGCGGCAGCACCCGGCCGGGAGCGGCGGTCTCGGTCACGGCGTCCCACCTTCGTCGCTGGCGTCATGGAACTTTTACGCCCCCGCATTGTACGAGAGCTATCGTAGTTTGACATCTCTCGTACTACGAGGTTTATCGTACGACGAGTTCTGCGGTCCGGGACGAATGACGAAACGGAGTCTGTCGTGAGCGTGCTGTTCGAACCCGTCACCCTGCGCGAGGTGACCATCCCCAACCGGGTGTGGATGCCCCCGATGTGCCAGTACTCGGCCGACTCCGCGGGCCCGCTCACCGGCGCCCCGAACGACTGGCACCTCGCGCACTACGGGGCGCGGGCCACCGGCGGCACCGGTCTGATCGTGGTCGAGGCCACCGCGGTCTCCCCCGAGGGCCGGATCTCCCCCTACGACCTCGGCCTGTGGAACGACACCCAGGTGGAGGCCTTCCGCCGGCTCACCCGCTTCCTGTCCGCCCAGGGCACGGTGGCGGGCGTGCAGCTCGCGCACAGCGGCCGCAAGGCCTCGACCGAGCGGCCCTGGAAGGGCGGCGCGCCGCTCGGCCCAAAGGGCCACGGCTGGCAGCCCCTCGCTCCGAGCCCGCTGCCCTTCAGCGAGGCCCACCCGGTTCCCACCGAGCTGACGGTCGATCAGATCAGGGAGATCGCCGGGCAGTTCGGGCAGGCCGCGCGCCGGGCGCTGGAGGCGGGCTTCGAGGTCGTGGAGATCCACGGCGCCCACGGCTACCTGATCAACGGGTTCCTCTCGCCGCACTCCAACCACCGCACCGACGCCTACGGCGGCTCGTACGAGAACCGCGTCCGCTTCGCACTGGAGGTCGTGGACGCCGTACGCGAGGAGTGGCCCGCGGACAAGCCGCTGTTCTTCCGCGTCTCGGCCACCGACTGGCTGGAGGAGGGCGGCTGGACCGCGGACGACACGGTCCGGCTGGCCCGCGATCTGCGCGCCCATGGCGTCGACCTCCTCGACGTCTCCACCGGCGGCAACGCCTCCGGCGTCCGCATCCCGGCCGGGCCCGGCTACCAGGTCCCGTTCGCCGCCCAGGTGAAGGCCGAGACCGGCCTCCCGGTGGCGGCCGTCGGCCTGATCACCGAGGCCGAGCAGGCCCAGAAGATCGTGGCGAACGGCGAGGCCGACGCCGTCCTGCTCGGCCGCGAGCTGCTGCGCGACCCCTCCTGGGCCCGGCACGCCGCACGCCGGCTGGGCGGCGACGTGCGGGTGCCGGAGCAGTACCTGCGCTCGGTGTGAGCCTCAGGACGGCAGCAGTCGTACGACCGTCTCCTCCAGGCGGGGCAGCGCGCGCTGGCCCGCCAGGGCGAGGGCGATGGCGACGGCCACGCCGGCCCAGGCGAACGGACCCAGCGGGGTGCAGCCGAAAGCGCGGCTGAGCACCGGGGTCTGGACGACGGCGACGAGCACGGCGGCCGAGCCCAGTGAGGTGATCTGCACCAGCCTGCTGTCGCGCCGGTCCAGGAGGGTCTGCATCAGCTGGGTGCCGACCACCCCGCACAGCGCCATGGTGCTGGAGCGGCGGGCGGTGCCCGGGGTGAAGCGGCCGATCAGCCAGGCGGTGAGCGCGCCCAGGCAGGTGGTCAGCGCCCGGTGCCTGATCTGCCGCAGCAGCGGGTCGCCCAGCACCCCGGCGGCCTCCTCCACATGGGCGAGGTCCGCCTCGCCCTCCTTCTCCGTGACGGCGACCGCCATCGACGGGAACAGGTCGGTGAACAGGTTCACCATCAGCATCTGCCGGGTGGACAGCGGCGCCCGCCCGGACACCAGGGTGCCGATCAGGCCGAAGCCGACCTCGCCCGCGTTGCCGCCGATGAGGATGGCGATCGCGTCGGCGACGCTGTGCCACAGGGCGCGGCCCTCGCCGACCGCGTCGATCAGGACCGTGAGGTCGTCGGCGGTGAGCACGATGTCGGCGGCGTTGCGGGCGGCGGCCGAGCCACGGGCGCTGATGCCGACGCCGATGTCGGCGGCGCGGATGGCCGCCGCGTCGTTGGCGCCGTCGCCGACCATGCCGACCACCCGGCCGGCGTCCCGCAGCGCCTCCACGACCTGGAGCTTCTGCTCGGGCGCCACCCGCGCCACCACACCCGCGTCGCGCAGCATCCGGGCCCGTGCCCCCCGGTCGGCCGCGGCCAGTTCGTCACCGGTGACCACCACGGTGTCCTCGGGCCAGCCCAGTTCGGCGGCGATGGCCCGCGCGGTCTGCGGATGGTCGCCGGTGAGCACGACGGGCCGTACGCCCGCCTCCAGCAGCCCCTTCACCAGTGCCGTGGAGGTGTCGCGCGGTACGTCGGACAGCGCCAGCACTCCGGCGAACTCCAGGCCCTGGAGCGGCTGTTCGAGTACGGCGGACTCGTCCTCCCCGCTGTCGAGGCGCCGTTCGGCCACCGCCAGGACGCGCAGTCCCGAACCGGCCAGCTCCTGGGCCGCGTCGGCGGCGCCCGCCGGGAGACCGGTGCAGGCGGGCAGTACGGTCTCGGGGGCGCCCTTGACCACCAGGACACGGGAGCCGTCCCCGGTGCGTCCGACGGCGGCCGCGTAGCCCCGGGCGGCCTCGAAGGGCAGCCCGGCGAGCTGGGTCCAGTCGGGATCGGGGCGGGCCGCGTCCAGGACGGCCTCGTCGGTGGCGTGCACCGGCCGCTCGGAGCCGCCGTCGAAGCGGGGGCAGGCCCGGACGGCGGCCCGTACGGTGTCCGCGGACCCGGCGGCGGCCACGGCACGCACGGTGCCCTCGGCGTCGGAGACCCGCACCAGGCGCAGCCGGTTCTCCGTGAGCGTGCCGGTCTTGTCGAAGCAGATGGTGTCCATCCGGCCGAGCGCCTCCAGGGTGCGCGGGGTGCGCACCAGGACACCGACGCGGCTGAGCCGGCGGGCCGCGGCCAGCTGGGCGACGGTGGCCACCAGGGGCAGCCCCTCCGGTACGGCGGCCACCGCGACCGCCACCCCGCCGCTGACCGCCTCCCGGATCGGGGTGCCGCGCAGCAGCGCGAGGCCGGTCACCGCGGCGCCGCCCGCCAGGGTCAACGGCAGTGCCTTGCGGGTGAGTTCCTGGAGACGGGCCTGCACGCCGGCGGCCGGGGGCGTGCGCGCGGCGAGGTGCACGGCGCGGGCGGCCTCGGTGTGCTCGCCGGTGTCGACCACGACGGCACGGGCCTCGCCCGCCACCACGGTCGTGCCCTCGAAGACCATGCAGCTGCGGTCGGCGACCGGGGCGTGCGGGGTGGGGTCGGTGTCCTTCTCCACCGGCAGGGACTCGCCGGTGAGCGCGGACTCGTCGACCTCCAGGCCCTCCTGCCACAGCAGCCGGGCGTCGGCGGGCACCACGTCGTCGCCCTTGAGCTGGATCACATCGCCCGGCATGAGCTTGCCCGCCTCCACGGTGCGGGTGCCGCCGGCCGGTGCCTCCGCCGCCCCGGGCACCACGCGCGCCTTGCGCTTCTGGTCCGCGACCAGACCGGACAACGCCCGCTCGGCGCGCAGCCGTTGGACCCCGCCGACCAGGGCGTTCAGATCGAGGGCGCCGACCACGAGCAGGGCGTCCACGGCCGAGCCGAGGATCGCGGAGGCGGCCGAGCCGACCGCGAGGACCGGGGTGAGCGGGTCGTGCAGCTCGCCCCGGACGGCCTGGCCCAGCTGGTAGGACCAGCGCACGGGGGCGACGAGCGGATGCCGGTAGACCCCGTCGGCCGCCTCGCGCAGCCCCTCGGCCAGCGTGCCCAACGGCGTGCTCCCGGCGCCGGGTTGGTGTTCGAGCCGGTCCCTGGCCTGGTCCGGGTCCAGTTCGTGCCAGTGCACCCGGGGGCGGGGGTGCGGGGCGCGGGCCACCGCCACGCCGAGCGCGGCCCGCATCCCGGACAGCAGGGCCATGGCGGCGCCCGCGTCGACGGGCGCGTGCCGCAGCCCCGGCAGCATGGCGAACCGCCGCCGGCCGCCCTTGGCCTCGCCGACGGCCACGAGGAGTCCGGACAGGGCCGCGCCGGAGCGGGCCAGGGTCTGGGACCGGCCGCCAACCGCGCGGGCGGCCGGGATCGCGATCAGCACCCGCCACACGTCGGGCAGGCCGTGCAGGGCCAGCATGTCCGCGCCCCACACCACCGCGCCGTCCCGGTCGGTGAGGGCGACGGCGACATCGCTGGCGCGCAGCGCGGCCAGGACGTCGCTCTCCTCGGCCGAGCGCACCCGGGCGACGGTGAGCACGGTGTGCGTCTCGCCGCGCGCCTCGTGGACCACGTCGTCCAGCGGCCGGCGGGCGTCCACGACCCGGTCGGCGAGGCCGGTGAAGTCCTCCAGGGCGGGATCGTCCACCAGTACCACCCGCAGCCCGGCCCGGCGGGCGGCGTCCAGCACCGGCTCGGCCCACGGGTCCGCCTCGCCGTCCGCGCCGCGTAGCGCGCCGGCGTGCAGGACGACGGTCCCGGCCATGTCCAGCCGGCGCAGCCGCTCCGGGTCCCGGACCAGGACCCCGGTCCGGGACAGGGCGGCGCTGAGGACGGCGTGGAAGGCGGCGGGGCCGTAGCGGGCGGCCTTGGGGGAACCGGCGAGGACCGCCTCGGCCGCCTCGGTGCCGTCGTGCTTGACCAGCAGGGTGGCGGCGGCGCCCAGGACACTGCCGGCCGAGGCGTGGGAGGCGTACTCCTGGGCGGGCGACTCCCGCAGCGGCGGCCGGGGCTCGCCGCCGGGGGCGAGGCTGACGCGGCCGGGGGCGCACAGGTCGTCGTGCACCGCGTCGAAGGCGGCGGCGCGGGCCACGGTCTCGGCGACCTGGCAGGCGCGCAGGGTGCCGTCGAGCAGCAGCGACGCGGGGGTCTGCCCGAGCCCGTGCACGGTGGCGTTGGCGGTGGCCAGCACCAGGTCCATACGGTCGGGGCCGAGGCGGGCACGCAGCCAGGCGCGGAACCGGGGGTTCTCCCGCAGCAGCGTCACCACGGCGGTCAGCAGCCGGGGCGAGGGCGGCAGCCGCAGCGCGTACCCGGTGACCGCGACGGCGGTGCCCAGCGCGTCGGCCCCGAACGTCGCCACGGCGGTGCGCACCCCGGCCGGATCGGCCGGGTGTGTGGTCTCCTCCACGTCCCCGGCGGCCAGTTCGAACCCGTGCCGGGCGGCGAGCCGCGCGGCGTGCTCGATCACGTCATCGGTGGCCTCCTCCTCGGTCGCGCTCACGACGAGCCGGGCGAGGCCGTCGTCCCAGTAGGCGAAGAGCACGTCGGGGCGGTCGGCGAGGGTCTGGGCGATGCGGCGGGCGATGTGGGGGGTGGGGTGCGGGGGCGGGGGTGGCGGCTCGGGAGTGGGCGGGGGTCCGGGGGGTGGGGGTGCGGTCGCGGTCGCGGGGGGTTCGGGGGCCCGGTGCTCGGGGGTGGGGTGTTCGGGGGCGGGGTGTTCGGGGGCGGGGTGTTCGGGGGCGGGGGGTGTCGTGGGGTCTGTGGGGCCGGTGGCGGGGCCGGGAGTCGGGGTGTTGCCTGCGGGGCCGGTGGCGGGGCCGGGCATCGGGGTGCCTGCGGGGCCGGTGGCGGGGCCGGGCATCGGGGTGCCTGCGGGGCCGGTGGCGGGGCCGGGCATCGGGGTGCCTGCGGGGCCGGTGGCGGGGCCGGGAGTCGGGGTGTTGCTTGCGGGGCCGGTGGCGGGCTCGGGGGTCGGGGGTGCGCTGGTTTCGCCCGGCGACGGCTCGGGGGGTGGGGGCTGGGTGCCGGTCCCACCGGTGGGAGGCGTGGGTGCGACGGGGCGGAGGGCGAGGTGGGCGCGGGTGCCCGAGCGCCAGTGGTCGCCGGAGCCGGGGAGGGCGTTGCGGGCGACGCGGGCGACCCGTGCGGCGGCGTCCATGCCGCGCACGCCGGCCCGCGCGGTGCCCGCGGCCGCGCCGGCGGCCACCCCCACCGCGGGCGCTGCGGAGCGGGCCAGCAGGCGTGGTGCGGCGGGCAGCAGCCGGAGGGTGGCCCGCGGCACGGTGAACAGACCTGGCAAGGGGCTCTCCTCAGCGGGTGGTGCGGTCGGGGCGCGCGGTGGGGCCGAGGGGGCCGGTCACCGTCTTCGGGGTGGTGTCCTGGGCGCCTTCGGCGGGGACGGGCCCGGGTCCGGTTCGGTGGCCGTGTCCGTGTCCGCCCTCGCCGTGGTGCCGGTGGGGCTGCTCCTGGGGGCCGTGCGCGTGCGGGTCCGCGCCGGACCGGAGCGCGGCGGTACCGAGATCGTGCGGAGCCTCAGCTTGATCCTCGCCGGTCCCGTCGCCGTGCCGGCCGGGCCGGGGCTGGGTGAGCCAGGCCACCGCCGCGCCGGTCAGCGCCACGGGCCACTCCACGACGCCCGCCGCGCCGAGCACGCCCGCTCCGGCGTACACCGCGATGCGCCGCCCGCGCGGGGAGACGGCGCCCACCTTGTCCAGGGTCTCCTCAGCGGCGCGACCCACCGCCGCGGCACCCGGCACCTTGCGCAGCACCGAGGCGGCACCGCGCAGGGGCGCCATGAGGACCGACGACGCGTTCTGTTCAGCCATGACTCTCCTCGGGTGAGATCGTCGTCCGATTTGCCCCACCGAGTCCCCGCGACCGTGCCGGTCATCCTCCTGTCTCCCAGGGAACGCCCTGCGCGCCGGGCGCGCCACCTGCTGGGAGAGGGGCCGGGGGGTGGGTCGGTCACCGGGGGCGTTGGGCTGTCGTGGCCGGGGTGCCTGGAGGACCGGAGGAGGGAGGGTGCGGGGGGTTGCTCCGCATGGGGTGGGGGGCGGAGTTCTTGGGCTGGGGGGCGCGGCGGGGCAGAAGGGCGTGGCGGGTGATGCCGGGCTCGGCGGTGGGGGGTGGCAGGCATCGCGCGGTCGGTGGCGGTGGCGGTGGCGTCGTGATCGATGGAGGGCGTAGGGCCCCGGTCAGGTGGTGCCACGGTCGACAGAGGGGCACGGAGTCGGCGGCTGGTGTCATGGTCGGCAGCGGCGGACGCGGCTCCCCGCCCGGTGCCGTACTCCGCGTCGACGGCGCGATTTCCTACGACTGCTACCGATCCCGGCGGCGAAGGACCGGAGCCCCTACGGGCCGTGCCGTCATGGCCGACCGGGATCCCTCGCGAGCACCATCGGCGGGCCGTGTTGCCGCGCCGACGGTGCCCCACTCGGCGCTGGCGGCCACGCCAGTCCCTGGCCGCTCGGCAGCCCGTCTCACCCCGCTGCCAGCGCCCGACCACGACTCCCCCGCGCTCCCGGCCCCGCGCCAGACACGCCCGGCCAGCGCCGACACGCGAGCGCCCCCTCGTACCGCCCCGTGCCGTGCCGTACTACCACCCGACGAAAGCCCGCTCCCCGTCAGCACCCCCTCACCCCTTCACGCTCCCCTCCACCCCGACCGACGCCCCCACCTCCCGCTGGTACCCGGCGTACGCCGAGCGCAGTTCAGGCCCCGGCCAGGCCGGGGGGAGGAGGGCCGGGGGGAGGACGGGGTCGCCGAGGAGGTGGCGGACGATCGCGGCGAAGGCGGTCAGCCGGTCGGCGGGGCGGGGGGCGTCGGATGCGGACCTGAGCAGGGTGTGGGCGGTGCTCGCCCAGGCGGTCAGGGGCCACAGGCGCGCGACGAGGTCGTGCGCGGGCTCGTCCGGGCGGGCGGTGTACGTCGCCGCCACCTGGCGGAGTCCGTCCGGCAGCGGCCGGTCGAGGTTGGCCGGGCGCAGCCACACGCCCTCGCGCAGCTCGGCCAGCCGCAGCGCGGTCAACCGGGCGCGCAGCTCGGCGCGTTCGGCCGCGCCGCGCCCCGTCGCCGTGACGACCACCATCTCCCAGTCGCCGTCCCACGCCCGGGTGCGGGGGTGGACCGCGTCGTCCTGGCGGCGCTGCCTGGCCAGCAGCCGCTCGCTGAGCCCGTGGACCCCGTCCGCGCGCCACAGGTCGCCCGCGGCCACCATCCGGCTCAGCGCGGCCCGCAGCGTGGAGCCGCCGATGCCGAAAGGCTCGACCAGCCGTACGAGGTCCTTCACCGGCAGCTCGGGCGGATGGACGGCCAGGAGCATGCTCAGCACGACCGACCGGGCGGACAGGGGCCGCAGACCGGCCGCCGCAGGCCCGGCCGACACGTTCACGCGCATGGGCACGTACTTTACGTGCGCCCCCTGGTCCTCACGCGCGCCCCCTTGTTGCACTATTGCGACAGCCGCAGGGAAAGCGCAACATGACGCGTATGGCCTCCACGCAGACAGAGACGCAGCCGCCGGTCGCGACCCACGACGTCACCAACCAGCCCCCGCCCCTCGCCCCCTACGACGCCTCCGAGGACACCGCCCTCCTGGAGGGCCTGCGCCGCGAGGGCGCCGAGTGGGCCGAGGCGGAGATCCGCCGGCTCGGCGCCCGCGCCGGCAGCGCGGAGGCCCAGGAGTGGGGCGAGCTGGCGAACCTGCACGAGCCGGTGCTGCGCACCCACGACCGCTACGGCAACCGCGTCGACGAGGTGGACTTCCACCCCAGTTGGCACCATCTGATGCGGGCCGCGGTCGGGGCCGGCCTCGCCGGTTCGGCCTGGGCGGACGAGCGGCCCGGCGCCCATGTGGCCCGTACCGCGGGCGGGTTGGTGTGGGGGCACACCGAGGCGGGGCACGGCTGTCCGACGTCGATGACGTACGCCGCCGTACCCGCCCTGCGCGCGCAGCCCGAACTGGCCAAGGTGTACGAGCCGTTGCTGACCAGCCGGGAGTACGAGCCCGGGCTGCGGGTGCCGGCCGAGAAGCCCGGGCTGATCGCCGGGATGGGCATGACCGAGAAGCAGGGCGGCTCGGACGTGCGGACGAACACCACGGCGGCCACGCCCACCGGCGAGCCCGGCGTGTACACGCTGCGCGGGCACAAGTGGTTCACGTCGGCGCCCATGTCCGACGTCTTCCTCGTCCTGGCGCAGGCTCCCGGCGGCCTGTCCTGCTTCCTGGTGCCGCGCATACTGCCGGACGGCAGCCGCAACGCGTTCCGCATCCAGCGCCTGAAGGACAAGCTGGGCAACCGCTCCAACGCGTCCTCGGAGCCGGAGTTCGACCGGACCGTCGCATGGCTGGTGGGGCCCGAGGGACGGGGTGTGAAGACCATCATCGAGATGGTCAACTGCACGCGCCTGGACTGCGTGATGGGCTCGGCGACGCTGATGCGCAAGACGCTGGTCGAGGCCGGTCATCACGCCCGTCACCGGAGCGCGTTCGGGGCCCGGCTGCTCGAACAGCCGCTGATGCGCAATGTGCTGGCGGACCTCGCGCTGGAGTCGGAGGCGGCGACCACCCTCACGCTGCGGCTGGCCGGGGCCGCGGACCGCGCGGTGCGCGGGGACGCCGGGGAGCGCGCCTTCCGGCGGATCGCCACGGCCGTCGGCAAGTACTGGGTCACCAAGCGGGGGCCCGCGTTCACCGCCGAGGCCCTGGAGTGCCTGGGCGGCAACGGGTACGTGGAGGAGTCCGGTATGCCCCGGCACTACCGGGAGGCCCCGCTGCTGTCCATCTGGGAGGGGTCGGGCAACGTCAACGCGCTGGACGTGCTGCGCGCCCTCGGCCGCGAACCGGGCGCCGCCGACGCCCTGTTCACCGAGCTGGCCCTCGCCCGGGGCGCGGACGCCCGCCTGGACTCCGCCGTCGCCGCCCTCAAGGCCGAGCTGCCCCGGGCCGACCAGCTGAGCGCCCGCCGCCTGGTCGAACGCATGGCGCTCGCCCTCCAGGCATCCCTCCTGGTCCGCCACGCCCCCCAGCCGGTCGCGGACGCCTTCTGCGCGACCCGCCTGGCCGGCGACTGGGGCCAATCCTTCGGCACCCTGCCCCCCGGAACGGACCTGGCCGCGATCCTGGAACGCTCCCTGCCCGACCACGACTGAACCCGCCGAACCGACACGGGCCCGGCCACCTCCGACCGGACCCGTACGGGTCCCGAGGTCGGCGTTTCGGCGGGGGGCGGCCGCTCAGACCGTGCGTCCCCAGCGCGGTCCCAGCCGGGCCCATTCCGTGTCCCAGGCGGTCATCCGGCGGCGCTCCAGCCGGGCGCGCAGCAGGCACCCGCCGGTGAAGGGGACGAGCGCGGCGCCGAGTCCCGCCAGGGTTCCGACGAGGTCGGCCCGGAAGGCGGCCTGGCCGGGGGCGACGGGGCTGCCGACGAGGTGGCCGCGGGAATCGGTCCAGACGGTGACCCTGGTGCCGATCCCGCTGCCGGCGGCCGCACGGACCCGGCCGGTGTGCACGGAGCCGTCGGCCACCGTCCAGCGCACCTCGGCCCAGCCCCGGGGGTTGTGGGACACGTGCCGGCGCCCGGCGGGCGCGTCCGGGATCTCGGCGACGACATGGGCGACGGCGGGGCGCCAGTCGGCGCGTTCACGGGCGAGTCCCTGCGCCACCGACCGCGCCACCATGAGCCCGGCCAGCACCCCGGCGAGCACGGTCAGCAGCCCGACGCCGAGCACCACCCAGCCCTCCACCACGTCCGCCCGGCGCCTGAGCGGATTGCGCCGCCACCGCCACAGCCACACCCTGGGACTCCGGAACGCCATCAAGGGCATCCTCCTCGCGACCGCAAAGACCGGCCGGACCGCCCTCCTTCGGGGAGGAATCGTTCCGTTGCTCATGACAAGCCGTCCTCGACGTTCGCACGCGCGGCCCGCCTCGCGCAGGCGCATCGGGGAACGGACCTCGCGGCTCCTCGCCGGAATCCGATCTCACCCCCGCTGAGCTGGGGCGACGGCCGCTCCAGGGGGACTGTCAGTGGTGGGGTGCAGACTGGCCGACATCTGACGCGACCCTGGGCAACGGCGCCCCGGAGGAGATCGGCATGACCGAGGTACTGCCGGCGATTGATCGCCGGCCGCCGTACGGCAGTAGGGTGACGCCCGTGGCACCACGACCCTTGCATGAAATCGTCGAACCGGGCTGGGCGAAGGCCCTGGAACCCGTGGCCGGACGGATCGCCCAGATGGGCGACTTCCTGCGCGCGGAGATCGCCGCGGGACGCACCTACCTCCCGGCCGGAAACAACGTCCTGCGGGCGTTCCAGCAACCCTTCGACGAGGTCAGGGTCCTGATCGTCGGTCAGGACCCGTATCCCACCCCGGGGCACGCGGTGGGCCTGTCGTTCTCGGTCGCTCCCGAGGTACGGCCGCTGCCGCCGAGCCTGATCAACATCTACCGCGAGCTGAACAACGACCTGGGGCTGCCCCAGCCGTCCAACGGCGACCTCACCCCCTGGACCCAGCAGGGCGTCCTGCTGCTCAACAGGGCGCTCACCACCGCGCCGCGCAGCCCGGCCGCCCACCGGGGCAAGGGCTGGGAAGAGGTCACCGAGCAGGCGATCCGGGCGCTCGCGGCCCGCGGCAAGCCCCTGGTGTCGATCCTGTGGGGCCGTGACGCGCGCAATCTGCGTCCACTGCTGGGGAATCTGCCGGCGGTGGAGTCCTCGCACCCGTCGCCGATGTCGGCCGACCGCGGGTTCTTCGGCTCGCGCCCCTTCAGCCGGGCCAACGACCTGCTGGTCCAGCAGGGCGGGCAGCCCGTGGACTGGCGCCTGCCGTGACCGTCGCCGGGTATCTCGCCGTGGACTCCGGCGGCTCCGGCCTCCGGGTCGCCGTCGGCGTGCCGGGGCGGGCGCCCTCGGCACAGCGGGAGACCCGGGAGCCGGTCCGCACCGGCGCGCGCGGCATCGACCCGGCCCATCTGATGTCTCAGCTCACCCCGCTGGCCAGGGAGTTGACGGCCGAGGCGGGGGTGGCCGAGCTGGGTACGGCCGTCGTCGGCGCCGCCGGGTTCGCCACCCTGGGCGACGCCCTGCGCGCCGAACTGCCGGACGCCCTCGCCCATGAGCTGGGAGTACGACGGGTCGCGCTCGCCGCCGACGCCGTCACCGCGTATGCCGGGGCCCTCGGTTCCCGGCCGGGCGCGGTGCTCGCCGCGGGCACCGGGCTGATCGCGATCGGCACCGACCTCACCGGCTGGCGGCGGGCCGACGGCTGGGGGCATCTGCTGGGCGACTGCGGCGGCGGCGCGTGGATCGGCCGGGCCGGTCTGGAGGCGGCGCTGCGGGCCCACGACGGCCGTGAGGGCGGCTCGGCCGCGCTGCTGAGGTGCGCGGAGGAGCAGTTCGGGCCGGTGCGCGGACTGCCCGCCCGGCTCTATCCGAGGACCGACCGGGCCGCCGTACTCGCCTCGTTCGCGCCCCAAGTGGCCGGTCAGGCCGCGGACGATCCGGTCGCCGCGGGCATCCTGCGTGCGGCGGCGCGGCACATGGCCGATTCCGCCGCGGCCGTGTGCCCGGCGGACGGGGCTCCCGAAGTGGCGCTCACGGGCGGCCTGTCGAAGATGGGCGACCACCTGCTCGTGCCGCTGCGCGAGGAGTTGGCGCGGCGGCTGCCGCATGCCCGCCAGGTGCCGCCCGAGGGTGACCCGTTGCACGGCGCGGTGCGGATCGCCGCCGAGCTGGCGGCCGGACGGCTCACGCTGCCGGGTGAACCGACGATGCTGCACGTCACAGCCGCCACCCGGAAGCGAGCAGACAAAACCGGACGGATACCGCTCACCTGTACCCTCCCCGAACAGGACCATCCGGGAAACCAGTAACATGCGGCGCCATGAGCTCCTCCACTGGACCCGAGTCCGGCCTCCCAGTTCGAATGCCGCGACCCCGCCAGCCCGGACGGCACCGCCGGCCCGAACCGCTGGTGGCTCCCGAGGGCGCGCCCGCGCTCGTCCTCGCGGTGCCCGGTGTGCCCAGCGCTGCCACACGTGGCCTCGCCGAGGAGGTCGTGAGCATCGCCCGTTCCGAGCTGCCCGGCCTGAACGCCCGGATCGGCTACCTGGACGGTGACGACGCCGAGTTCCCCTCCCTGCGGTCGGTGCTCGCGCACGCCGCCGAGGAGCGCACGGCCCGTTACGAGCAGGCCGTCGCCGCGGGCGTCGAGGGCGTGCGGGAGCCCGACGGCCCGGTCGCCGTGGTCGTACCGCTGCTGGCCGGTCCGGACAGCGCGCTGCTGCGGCAGATCCGCCAGTCGGTGAACGACAGCCGGGTCGCGGCCGAGCTGACCGATGTCCTCGGCCCGCACCCGCTGCTCGCCGAGGCGCTGCACGTACGGCTGTCCGAGGCGGGCCTGGCCCGTGCCGACCGCGCCCGGCTGTTCACCGTGGCCACGGCCGCCGACGGCATCGTGCTGGCCTCCGTGGGCGGTGAGGAGGCCGTGCAGGCGGCCGGGATCACCGGCATGCTGCTCGCCGCGCGCCTGGCCGTGCCGGTGATGGCGGCGGCCCTGGACCAGGAGGGTTCCATCTCCTCGGTCGCCGAGCAGCTGCGGTCCTCCGGTTCGCAGCAGCTGGCGCTCGCGCCGTACCTGGTCGGCCCGGAGATCGACGCGTCGCTGCTCGCGGCCGCGGCCGAGGAGGCGGGCTGCTCGATGGCCGAGCCGCTGGGCGCCTACCCGGCGATCGGCAAGCTGGCCCTCGCCAAGTACACGACGGCCCTGGGTATCGCGCCGCAGCAGGCGCAGGGCACCCCGGTCCGCTGACCGCACGGAAATTCACACCGGCAGGGCCCGCTCCCCTCGGGGGCGGGCCCTTCGCCTCGCCGGGACCAGGTGTCGTGCCCCGCTCAGCCGAAGACGACGCACGAAGCCGCGGCGACCTGCACCGAGCCGTCGTAGCGCGGCAGGCCCGTCGCCTCGTCCACGGCGAACCAGCTGACGTCGCCGGAGCGCTCATTGGCCACGTACAGGAAGCCGTCGTGCTCGGCCAGGGCGCGGGGCCAGTGGCCGGCGCAGGGCACCGTGCCCAGCAGCCTGAGGCCGTCCGCCTCGACCGCGAGCACCGACAGGACGTCCTCGCCCCGGGTCGCCGTCCACACGAAGCGGCCGTCGGGGGCCACCGCGATCCCCGAGGGGTAGGCGTCACCGGCCGGGGCGCCCGGCAGCAGGGGGACCTCGGTGAGCGGCTTCAGGGAGCCGGCCGAGGCGTCCCAGCGGCACACGGTCACCGTCGGGGTGAGTTCGTTGACGACGTAGGCGCGCTCGCCGTCGGGGTGGAAGGCCAGGTGGCGGGGCCCGGAGCCGGGCCGCAGCGCGCACTCGCGGTGCAGCGCCGGGACACCGGCCTCCAGCGCGCACACCCGCACCGAGTCGGTCCCGAGGTCGACGCTCACCGCCCAGCGGCCGCTCGGGTCGGGCTGCACCTGGTGGGCGTGCGGGCCGCGCTGGCGGCGGTCGTGCGGCCCCGAACCGGTGTGCTGGAGCCGGCCGGAGGGCTTCGCGGCGAGGGTGCCGTCCGGGCGCAGCGGTACGGCGGTGACGCTGCCGCAGCCGTAGTTGGCGGTCAGCACATGCCCGGCGTACAGGCTCAGATGGGTGGGGCCGCTGCCGTCCACCGGCACGGACGGTCCGGCGAGCTCCGGACGGCCGCCGTCGACACGGTAGGCGGCCACGGCGCCCTCGGCGGTCTCGCTGACCGCGTAGAGCATGGTGCCGTCCGGGGAGAGCGTGAGGTAGGAGGGGTCCGGTACGTCGTTGACGGCGGCCAGGAGGGTCAGGGCGCCGCCCTGCGCGGCGACCTCGGCGGTCACCAGCCCCGGGCCGCCCGCCGCCGTGAACGACCCGATGAACACCCTGCCGCCGCTCCGCACCACCGCTGTCCCCTCTCGGTCGAGCCCGTCAAGCGCCGACGGTAGCAGCCGACCCGCTTCGGTCTAGACCAAGCGGACGGCGTGGGGCGGGAGTCCTTCACTCCGGTGCGGCATCCTCCGGAGGGGGCGGGGCTGGACCGAGGCCGGGCCGAGCACAGGGGCCGCACACCTGCGCGCGGCTGGGCGGCTGGGCGGCTGGGCGATCCCCCGGGCACGTCCGCTTCTCGGCCTACGGCAGGGCAGTTCCCCAGGGGCGCGGGGAACTGCGCGGCCAGCCACGGCGAACCCGCACCCTTTTACCAGCCAACTGGCCACCCCGAATCGAACCAGTCGCCACCCGGAAACCCTCGTCCCCAGCCACACATCACGCCCCGACCAGCCGCGACCCCGCCGCCCCCCGCAACGGCTCCGCGAGCGCGGCCAGCGCATGCTCCAGGCCATGCAGATGGGCCAGCGCCGGCGACGCCGGAGACTCGGCCACCGCGACCGCCGGCCCCGCCGAGCCCCCCGTCAGCGCCTCGACCGCCGCCTCCACCCGCCCGCACGCCGCGGCGAGCCGCGCATCGTGCGACGCCTCCGGATCCGCCGCGACGGCCACCAGCCCCCGGATCTCGCGCGCGCAGTCGTCGAGCAGCGCCAGCACCCTGCGGGCCCGCCGCTTGCGGCCCTGCAAGGGGTGCAGCGGGTGCACCAGCGGCGCCACGGACAGCCGTACCCGCCCGAGCAGCTGCTCCAGCTCGGCCACCTTCGGCGCGGGATCGGCCGTCGGCGAGCCCGCCAGCCGCGCCGCCGCCTCCGCCGTGCAGGCGTGTACACACCGCAGGGCCCGCTGGATCCAGGCGTCCGTCGTGGCGTGCGTGGTCACCGGCAGCAGGAGCAGCACCGCGAGCGCCGCGCCGAGCGCGCCCACCGCGGTCTCGCCGAGCCGCAGCGCCAGCAGCCCGGGGGTGAGGACGCCGAGAAGGCCGTACAGGAGTTCGGCGAGGACCGTCACGCAGAGCATCATCCAGGTGTAGGAGACCGCGGCGGAGTAGAAGATCCCGAAGACGGCGACCGCGAGCAGCGCGGCCGTCGGCACCGGCGCGCCGTGCAGGGGTACGGCGACCAGGAAGCCCAGGCCGACGCCGATCAGCGTGCCGAGGACGCGGCGGAAGCCCCGTACCAGCGTCTCGCCGCGCGAGGCGGTGTTGACGAAGACCCACCAGGTGGCGCCGACCGCCCAGTACCAGCGCTGCCCGGACACCAGTTCGCCGACGACCAGCGCGAAGCCCCCGCCCGCCATCGCCTGGATCGCCTGGCGTGTGGTCACCCGGGCGAGCCCGGGGCCGGTGGAGAGGGAGATCAGGACGGCGGCCGGGGGCAATCGGCGCTCGTAGCACCACAGCCCGAAGCGCACCGCGGCCGCGCTGAGCACGGACAGCAGGACGGCGGCGGACAGCTCGGGCAGCCGGCCGGGGGTGGCGTGCAGGAACTGGGCGGCGAAGAACATCATGAAGGCGAACACGCCGAGGCTGTGCCCGCGCGGCCCCCAGCGCCGGGCGTACACCCCGGCGCCGACCACCGCGAGGAAGGCGAGGTCGCGCGCCATCGGGTACGGGTGCAGCGCGGCCGCGGCCCCGAGCACCGGCAGGCCCACGGCCGGCAGCAGCGCGGTGGTGACCACCTGCCCGCGCACGGTGGGGTCGGCGACCGTGAACAGCGCGAGCAGCGCGGCCAGGCCGCCGGTGACCGCCCCGACGACGGAATGCCCGACGAGCAGACAGACCACCACGGCGAGCCCGATGCCGAGGACGGCCCGGGACGCCCAGCGCAGTCGCGCCCGACCCGGGTCCGGAGCCACGAACACCTTCTTCAGCACTGCTTGCCCTCCCCATGGACGCCTTGGAAGACCAAGGAAGACCGGAAAACAAAAGGCGCCGCGGGGATCCGCAGCGCCATCGACATGTCCATAAGAGCATCCCGTACCGCAGTGGCTCAAGTGATGCCCGATCCAGTGGGCCAATGGCCCATCAAGGGGTCCAGTCGCGAGCACCTTGCCACGCCAACGGCGCAGGTCGAGCGGCACAGCGGTCCGAACGGGTACTGGGCCATTGGTACAGTCGTACATCATGGCCGTGGACGAGCTCGACACCCGCATCCTGCGACTGCTCCTGGAGCAGCCGCGCACCAGCGTGCGCGAGTACGCCCGGATTCTCGGCATAGCCCGCGGCACGCTCCAGGCCCGGCTCGACCGCATGGAGCGGGACGGTGTGATCACCGGCACGGGCCCCTCCCTGTCCCCCGCCGCCCTGGACCACCCGGTGCTGGCGTTCGTGCACATCGAGGTCACCCAGGGGCACCTGGACGACGTCGGGGACGCGCTGGCGGCGGTGCCGGAGATCGTGGAGGCGTTCTCGATCACGGGCGGCGGCGACATGCTCGCCCGGGTGGTGGGCCGGGACAACGCCCATCTGGAGGACGTCATCCAGAAACTGATCAGCCTGCCCGGCGTGGTCCGCACCCGTACGGAGGTGGCGCTGCGCGAGCGCGTCCCCTACCGGCTGGGCCCTCTGGTGGAGTCGTTGGGCCGCGCCGCCCGCGCCTGATCCCGGCATGCTGGAGCGCATGAGCGATCTCGGCGTCCTCGCGGTCATCTTCGATCTCGACGGAACGCTCGTGGACAGCGAGCCGAACTACTACGAGGCGAGCCGCCTGGCCCTGGCCGAGTACGGCGTCCCGGACTACACCTGGGCTGACCACGAGAGCTACGTCGGTGTCAGCACCCGGGACACGGTCCTGCTCTGGCGGGAGCGCTACGGGCTGCGCGTCCCGGCCGAGAAGCTGCTGGCCGCGACGGACCGGCGCTATCTGGAGCTGGCCCGCGCCCATACGCGCGTGTATCCCGAGATGCGGGCACTGCTGGAGCTGCTGGCCGCCGACGGCGTGCCCACGGCGGTGGCCTCGGGCTCCTCCCCCGAGGCCATGGCCGCGGTCCTGACCGGCACCGGCCTCGGCGCCCTCGTCTCCGTGGTGGTCTCGGCGGCCGACGTCCCGCGCGGCAAGCCGGCGCCGGACACCTTCCTGGAGGCCGCCCGGCGGCTCGGCGCGGATCCGTACGACTGCGTGGTCCTGGAGGACGCGGCACCGGGCGCGGCCGCCGCGCACGCCGCCGGGATGCGCTGCGTCGCCGTCCCCTATGTCGCCGACCAGGCCGACGATCCCGGGTTCGGCACGGCGGCCCTTCTGCTGCGCGGCGGGCAGAAGGAGTTCACCGCGCGCGCGGCGTACGCATGGCTCCGGGAGACGGCCCGCACGTAGGGCACCAGGCACGACGCGATGCTTGGCGCCTTATAGCAGGACAAACACCGACGCGCCGGATTTTCCTCTCTTACCCGCTCAGGGCCCGGCCGCTGCTTAGCGTGGCCCCATGACCATGGACACGGCCCGGCCGGCCGACGACCGGCGCCGCTGGCAGGCGCTCTGGGTCTGTCTGACAGCGGGCTTCATGACGCTGCTCGACAGCTCGATCGTGAATGTCGCCCTCCCCTCGATGGAACGCGGCCTCGGCGCCGACACGGCCGCCCTGTCCTGGGTCGTCTCGGGCTACGCGCTCACCTTCGGACTCGCCCTCGTGCCCGCCGGACGGCTCGGGGACCTGCGCGGGCGACGCACGGTCTTCCTCTACGGGCTCGCCCTGTTCACACTGGCCTCGGCGGCGTGCGGGCTGGCCACCGACGCCGGGTGGCTGGTGTTCTTCCGGCTGTCCCAGGGCGTGGCCTCGGGCATCCTGGCGCCGCAGACCACGGGGCTGATCCAGCAGATGTTCCGGGGCACCGAGCGGGCCCGGGCGTTCGGCATGCTGGGCAGCGTCGTCGGACTGTCCACGGCGATCGGCCCGCCCGCCGGCGGACTTCTGATCCATCTGTTCGGCACCGACGACGGCTGGCGCTGGGTGTTCTACGTCAACCTGCCGATCGGCGTCGCCGCCTTCTGCGCGGCGCTGCGGCTGCTGCCGCGCACCCCGCCCGTGACCGGCAGGCGCGAGGGCATCGACCTGACCGGGGTGCTGCTCCTCGGCACGGGTGTGCTGGCGCTGATGCTGCCCCTGGTGCAGGAGCAGCAGTGGACGGGCCGGCTGAAGTGGGCGCTGCTGCCGGTGGCCGCGCTGCTGCTGGCGGGATTCTGGGCGTGGGAGCGCTGGCAGGGCTGGTGGGGGAAGGCGCCGCTGCTGGACCTGCGGCTGTTCGCCCAGCGGTCCTTCTCGCTCGGGGTGCTGCTGAATCTGGTCTACTTCGCGGGTTTCACCACGCTCTTCTTCGTCTACACGCTGTTCCTCCAGAACGGCGTGGGCTACACCGCGCTCGCGGCCGGTTTCTCCTCCCTGCCGTTCGCGTGCGGTTCGGCGATCGGCGCGGGGGTGAGCGGCCGGCTCGTCGTACGGCACGGGCGCAAGCTGGTGGTCGCCGGTCTCGCGGTGGTGGCGCTGGGCCTGCTCGCGGTGATCGCGACGGTGCAGCTGGTGCCGGGGCAGGGCGTGGCCTGGGCGGCGGCGCTGCCCCTGCTGGTCGCGGGTCTCGGCTCGGGCGTCACCATCTCCCCCAACACCACGCTCACCCTGGCGACCGTTCCCGTGCAGCGGGCGGGGGCGGCGGGCGGGGTGCTGGTGACCGCGCAGCGCATCGGATCGGCCGCCGGGATCGCCGCCGTGGGCGCCGTGTACTTCGCTCATCTGGCCAACCACGGCAGCCCGGCGCGGGCGCTCCAGCTGGGCCTGCTGACCGCGGTGGGCATCATCGTCCTCGCCCTCATCCTCGCGGTCGCCGACCTGCGGGAACGGCAGACGGAGCCGGTCGCACCGGTGCGCGGCACGGCACGGCCGGAGGAACACGACCGAGCGGTTTGAGAGGGGTTCGGCGGGATAGTCGCCCGGTTGCCCGGCAGGGGTTCGAGGGGTTCGGCGGCATAGTCGCCCGGTTGCCCGGCAGGGGTTCGGAACGGCGGCGGCGACCAAGGCCGCCGTCCGCCCGCCCACGACGCCCCCCTAAAGGCTCACGTCGAAGGCTTCCGCCGAAAGCTTCCCCGCCCCTACGAACGCTTCCGCGGCTTCCCGCGCTTCGCCGCCGGCTTGGCCCCGCCCGTGCGGGCCCGCTGCCCCCGGCCGCCCGCGGACTTGGCGGCCCCGGGCTTCTGCCGCGCGGCGGACTGCCCCGCGCCCCGGTCCTTCTTGTCGCCCTGGGGCTTGCCCGCCGCCTTGGCCCCCGACTTGGTTCCCGGCTTGGCCGTACGACCCTCCGCCGTATCGCCGTCCGCCGGGCGTCCCGCCGCCCCGCGTCCCCGGGTGCTGTTGACCGTGCGGCCCCGGACGATGCCGATGAACTCCTCGACCAGGTCGGTGGTGGCCTCCTGGGGCCAGGACAGGGCGACGCCGGACTGGGGCGCGTCGATGACCGGGCGGTAGGTCAGGTCGCGGCGGTGGTGGAGGCGGGCGAGCGACTGCGGGACGACGAGGAGGCCGACGTTCGCCGCGACCAGCTCGATCGCGTCCTGGGTCGTCGCGGGCCGCTCGAACGCGGCCTCGCCGGGCGGCCGGTCCCAGTCGAAGACGTCGTCCAGGGGGTGGAAGAGCACCTCGTCGGCGAGGTCCTCCAGGGTCACCTCGTCGGCGGCCGTGATCACGTGGTCCTTGGGGACGACGACCACGCTGGTCTCGGTGTAGAGCGGGATCGCGCTGAGGAAGTCGCGGTCCACGGGCAGCCGTACGAGCCCCGCGTCGGCCTCGCCCGCGCGCATCAGCTCCGGCGCCTCGGCGGCCGGGACCTGCGTGAGGGTGAGCGGGATGTCGGGCAGGCGTTCGTGCCAGACCTTCACCCATTTGGCGGGCGTCACTCCGGGGACGTACGCGAGCCGGAACGACGGTGATTCCTCCGAGCCTGTCACCAGGCCAGGTTACCGGCCGCGACGCCACCCGCGGTCACCGGCCATGATCCCCCGCCGCCGCCCGCCCGGCTCGTGGTCGGCTCCCGCACGCACGGCCGATACCCTTGTCCTCATGAAGTCGCAGCAGAGCACCCAGACGATGAAGCCCGCGACCGCGGCGAAGAAGCTGGGTGTGTACCTCCCCGCCACCCCCGCCTCCTTCCAGGAGGGTGTGGTCTCGCGTGCCGAGCTCGACGAGCTCCAGGCCGACCCGCCCCAGTGGCTGCGCGAGCTGCGTCTCAACGGTCCGCACCCGCGTCCGGTGGTCGCCTCGAAGCTCGGTGTGTCCATCGCCGGTCTGGCGCGCGGCGGCGTCACCGAGGCGCTGACCACGGAGCAGATCGAGGCGCTCAAGCAGGAGCGGCCCGAGTGGCTCCTCAAGGAGCAGGCCACCCAGGCCGAGGTCCGCAAGGAAGCTGCGCGGATCAAGAACCTGAAGCAGCAGAAGGACGCGGCGAAGGACTCCGCGCAGAGCTGATCGCCCGCTTCTCCACAGCCTTGTCCCCAGCGCCCTCCGTTCGTCGGAGGGCGTTGTCAGTGGTCGCCTCTAGAGTTCCCGTCACTTGATCACTGCGGTGCGGGAGGCACGTATGGGGTGGGTGTCGGCCGGTGACTACGAGGTCGCCCTCGACGGCAAGAGGGTGGTGTGCCGCAACGCGTCCGGGCGCTTGCTGAAGTCGGTGCCGCCGAAGATCGCGGACGATCCCGCGGTCGTCGGTCTGAAGCAGCTCGTGGAGTGGCTGGAGCGGCACGAGTCGCAGTGCCTGGCCGATGCCGAGCGGTGGATGGTCCGCTCGCTGCCGGTGCCGTCGGCCCTCCTCACCGGCGTCTGGCCGGATCCCGCCTGGCAGTCAGCGCTGCGCGACCTCGTGGTCACCGGCGCGGACGGAGCGGTCGCCGGATTCCTGCGCGACGCCGACCCCGAGCGGGGCCTCGGCCTGGTGGACCTCGACGGCGACACCGTCCGCATCGCCCCCGGCCTGGTGCGCATCCCGCACCCCGTACTCCTCGAAGACCTGGAGGAGCTGCGGGAGTTCGCCGTGGAGCTGGGGGTCGAGCAGCGCGCCCAGCAGCTGTTCCGCGAGGTCTGGCACCGCCCGGCCGCCCTCGACGCCAAGGCGACGCAGATCGAGGAGTACGCGGGCGGCGTCTTCAAGGAACTGCGCTTCCTGCACGGCCGGACCGCCCAGCTCGGCTACCGCGCGCGTGGCGGCTACGCGGTGTGCTCCGTGGTGGAGGACGGCCGCGCCGTCGAGGCCCGCGTCTGGATCGGTGACTACGACGGCTACGCGCGGACCGAGACCGGCCCGCTGGCCTGGTCCGAGCCGGGCGGCCGGGTGCTGAGGCTCGATCAGGTCGGGCCGGTGGCCTGGTCGGAGGGCATGCGCATGGCGGCGGCGCTGTACGCGGGGCGGGACATCGAGGACGAGGAGCGGGCGGCATGACGTACGACGAGAACACGGTCACCGCGCTGCTGGACGCCGGCGCCGTACTGCCGCCCGGGAGCACCGCCCGCGAGGACGCCGACGGCCTGACGGTGCGCACGTACACGCATCCCGCGCTGGACGGGCGCCGGGTGGTGCGGCTGGTGCCGGGCACGCTGGGCGAGGCCGAGGACCTGGCGCTGGAGTTCCTGGGTCTGGCCCGGGAGCCCGAGCCGCCCGTGGTCGGGCAGGTGCGCAAGGAGACACTGGGCTTCCCGGCCTGGGCGCTGGTCCACGACCCGGCGAACGGCCATCACGCGCTCGCCCTGGTGAAGGACGTCGAGCGGCTCGCCCGGCAGGCCAAGTCCCGTCCGGGCACCGCCAAGGAGGGCTTCGAGGCACTGGGCGAGCGGCTGGGCCGGGCGGTGCCGCACTTCCTGCCGACGTTCTACGAGCAGGCCGCGCGGGTCTTCCTGGGGCACGAGAACACCACGTACGCGGCGGCGTTCTTCGGCAAGGCCCGCGAGGCCGAGCGGGTGCACGCGCTGGCGGTGGACGAGGAGCGGCGGCGCGCGGTGTTCCTGGAGTTCGCGTTCGCCGGGGCGCTGACCGTCAAGGCCCTCAAGGAGTATGTGAAGGATCTCGCCGCGCGGCTCGAACCGGCAGCGGCCTGGGCGCAGTTCCGGCAGCTGACGGTGGAGCGCTGCGCGGCCGGCATGCCGCCGTACGCCTCGTTGCCGCAGGACGCGCGCGGGCTGATCAAGGCGGCGGGCCTCGACCGGGTGACGGAGGAGTGCGCTCTGGTCGCCGACCTGATCGCCTCCCCGGCGGCGGTGCGCGCGCCCCGGTCCTTCTGGACCGCCTACCGCGCGGTGCTGCCGGTCCTCGCCGAGCGCCGCCCCGAGACCCGGATCCGGCTGCTGGAGATCATGCCGGCCGGGCTCGGCCGGGACGTCGAGGACGACGAGTTCTGGCTCGCGCTGCTCGCGGAGACGGGGGCCGAGCGGCTGCTGACGGAGCCGGCGCGGGCCGTGGCGCACGGGGTGGATCCGGCGGACTGGCTGAGCCGTTGGGCGTCCTTCCGCAAGCACGGCGGGTCGTACTCCCCGCGTTCTCCGGGCACGCTGGAGCTGGTCCGGCGGATGGCCCCCGGACTGGTCGCCGCCGGGCGCCCGGTGGCCCTGTTCGCGGGCGGCTGGCACGCGGGCGCCGACCTCGACCTGCTCGACCTGTGCCTGGCGGAGGGCATCGCGCTCACGGTGCCGGCCAGCGGCGAGCGGATGTTCCTGCCGCTGGCCAACTGGCTGACGGACACCCGTGAGGACGCCCGCGACCTGGCGGCGGTGGCGGCCGACCCGCGGCTGCGGCGGCTGCTGCACACGGCCCTGGGCCCGGTCGGCGGGCATGCCCGCGCCACGGAGATGCTGCGCACGGTCGCCGGGCACCCGGTCCTGTCCGAGGTGCTGCGGCAGTGGCTGGACGAGGCCGCCGACGACTTCACGGGATCGGTGGGCCTGCCCGGTGCCGGCCACGCGCTGAACCGGCTGCACGCCTTCCGGGCGATCGCCCCCGAGGTCAACGCCGGGGCCGTGGCCCGGATCGCCGCCCACCCGGCGGCGCCGCTGCTGGCGCGTACGCTGCGCGCCGGCATCCTGGACGAACTGGGCTGGCCCGCCCTGGAGGAGGCGCTGGCCGTGCTCGACGCGCAGACCCGCGTCCAGGGGCCCGGCCACCGGCACGCCGACGCGATCGCGGTGTACGAGGCGTGGCCGGCGCTGATCGTCGCGCGCGGCCACAAGGCGCTCGTGGTCGGGCCGCAGGAGGTGCTCCTGGACCACGAACTGCGGCTGCCGCACGACCCGGACCGCCGACAGCAGCCCCGATTCCGTTATGTGGACGGCGAGTTGCTCGTCATGTGGCGGCAGGGCGGCAAGCAGTACGGCTACTGGTCGTCGCGGCCGGCCGACGTGTTCGAGCTGGGCGGCGAGCAGCTGCCCTCCTGGTGGAACCCGAACGAGACGCTCGTCGCCTCCCTCCCGCTGCCCGGCGGCGGCCGTGCGAGCGGCGGCAAGGCGCTGCACGCCGGTGACACGGTCCTGCCGCCGACGCGGAGCCTCCTCGGTGACGGCAGCACCCTGTGGCGCCGGGGCAGGGACGGCCGGCGCACGGTGTGGCTGGAGTACGACCCGGCGACCGGCACGCACGGCCGCGCCTCCCTGCCCGCCCTGCTGCGCGCGGGCATCCGCGAGGACACCGAGCTGCTGACCGAGCGCTGCGAGGTGCTGCCCTTGCAATCCGGCCTGGAGGACAGCCCGTTCGGCACCGACGGCACCGTGCTCGGGCGCTGGGTGCGCGCGGAGGGCGAGGGCGACGCCGAGCTGCGGACCGCGGGGACGCCGGACGGGCGGACCGTGTCCATGCCGACGGCCGCGACCCGGCCCGACGGCATCCCGGTGGGGGCGCTGCGGCTGCCGGGCGGTGCCGGACCGGTCGTCGTGGAGCGGCACCGCGCCATCGGGCTGATGACCCCGGGCGGCGACGGCTTCGGCCCCGGCGAGCTGGGACGCGTGTCGCCCCAGGGCCCGGGCGGTGAGTACGCCGCGGGCACCCGGTTCGTGCCCCCGCTGGCCTTCTGGCACGCGCTGCGCCCGCGCGACATCCAGGGCTCGGCCGTGCTGCGCGCCCTGACCGACGAACTGGCCGCCGAGGTGCTCCGCGCGGCCGCCGAGGCGCTGGCCGTGCGTGAGGAGGCGCTGTCCCGCGCCGGGGACGACGAGCGGGCCAGGGCCGCCGTGCCGAGCGCGGACCACGTCGTCCGGCAGACCGTGGCCGACGCCCTGCCGGGGCTGACCGACGTCCGGCTGCTCACCGGCGTCGCCGCGCTGGTCGGGTCGGCACTCCGGATCGCCGACTCGGCGACCGCGTTCGCCCGGCCCCCGCAGCAGCGGTCCCGGCTGCCGCGCAACCGCACCGAGGGCATGTTCGCCGACTACCGCCCCGCGCACGGCGACGACCACAGCGTGTACACGGCCGTGGCCGGGCTCGGCCCCCTCCAGGGCTGGTGGCGGCGGGAGGTGTGGAACGCGCTGCGCCAGATCCGGGCGGTGAACCATGTGCTGTCCGGCCACCCGGCCGACGGCATCCCCCTGCCCGGCCGGGAGAAGCCCGGCACCCTCACGGACGGCTGGGAGAGCGAGGAGTTCACGATCCCGGGCATCGGCATGGTGTGGCCGCAGGCGCTGGGCCGGCTCCGCGCGCTGGCCTACCGGGCCGCGTCGCCCGCCCTGACCGGGGCCCGGCGGGAACCGCTGCTCCTGCTGTTCGAAGCCCTCACCGAGGGACCGCTCGCCGGGGCCGGCGGCACCCTCCGCCAGATCGTCCTCGGCGAACCGCACGACGAGCAGCGGCGCGCCGGCCAGGTGCTGCGCCACGCCGGGCGCACGGTGGTGATCCTCGGCTGCGAGAACGTCGACACCCGCCGGAACCGCGTCAACTGGCTGGCGCTGGACCACGATCCGAGCGGCACGTTCGGCGTGGTCGCCCACTTCACGCTGGACCAGGAGGTGCGGTACGACACGACGATCGGCGCCGAGGACCTGGCCGCGCTGGCCCGCCTGGTGCGTGAGAAGGGCCCCGCGCCCTGGACGGCCGGGGCGCCCGAGGCGCTGGTCGCGGCGAGCGGCGGCGGTCTCGGCCCCGTCCAGGCCGCCGTCCTGCTCGCCGGGCAGCCGCAGGACATCGAGGCCGAGGGCCTGGCCGTGATCGGACTCAAGCCCAAGCAGGCGGAGTTCGGCGCCGCCCTGCTGCACGGCCTCGGCGGCGAGCCGCGCACGGCGCTGCTGGGCGCGCTGCTGCCCGCTGATCCGGCCGACCTGTGGCGGACCGGTCCGGACACGGCGGGCGCGGGCCGGGTGTGGGCCGAGCGGCTCGGCTCGCTGGTCCGGGTGCCCGAGGACATCAGGACCGAGCTGGCCGGGCTTCCCGTCGGATACGCCGAGGAGGTGCTCAACCCGTCCCGCACGCCGTGGCTGAGCCGCACCACGGTCCTGCGGCCGGACAAGGACGGCAACCTCGTCCCCGAGGACCCCTCGGCGGTGCCCTCCGGGCGCGATCTGGTGAACGCCGTCGACGGGCTCGCCGCCCTCGCCTACGGCCTGCCGCACGGCCACCCCCTGCGCGCCGCGCTCCCGGCCGGGCTCGCCGCCGTACGCCGGCGGCTGACCGATCCCGAGCTGATCATCGGCCTCGGCGTCGAGCGGACGGAGAAGGGCGCCCCGACCGCGGCCGAGCTGCGCAAGGTGTACGGGCTGCCCGCGACCGGCGGTGCCGACGCGCACGGACTGACCCGGGTGGGCGAGGCGATCGTGCTGCGCCCCTGGTACCAGGACGCGGAGACGGTGCTGATCCGGCCGGCCGGGCTCGACGGGCCCGACGACGCCGTGTTCGGGCTGCTGGCGGGGCTGGTCGGACCGCACCAGGGGCGTCCGCTGCACGCCGTACGCACGCTGCTCGGCGAGGAGCTGGGCCGCGCGGTCGGCGCCGAGGGCGTCCCGGGGTACGCGCAGGACCCGACGGTCGGCGTGCCCGCGCTGGTCGCCGAGGTCGCCGGGACGCAGGGGCTGAGCGAGGACGCGGCCGCGCTCTACCTCCAGTTGCTCGCCCTGCCCGACCCGACCGACCGCGACTGCGCCCGCTGGACCGGCTGGCGGCCGGCCCGGCTGAGGAAGGCCCGGGCCGAACTGGCCGCGACGGACCTGGTGGTCGAGGCCAGACGCCCGCGCGCCGGGCGGACCCTGTTCCTGCCCTGCGGCTGGCGCGACCCGGGCTCCCCCGGGCTGCCGCTGGAGACCTGGAAGGAGTCCCTGTACCCGTTGCCCCCGCGGCAGCGCGCGATACCGCTGCTCCCGGTGTCCGAGCTGTTCGCCCGGGCGTGGAACCGCGTCCGGGCGGGCGACACCCCGGCGTACGAGGAGCTGCGGACCCGGGCGACGCGCAAGGGGAGGCGCCGGTGAGGAACGGGGGCGGGGGCGCGGCCGTGGGCCTCTCCGGCGGCGCCGCGCACCGTGCGAGGCCCAGCCGAGCCCTCCGCCGCCCCGCCCCCGGCCCCCTCCGCACCACTCCCCGCTCCCTCTCCCCCCGCGTCCCCGCTCCCCGCCCCGCCCAACATCCCCTCGAAGGACTCCCGCCGATGACCACCGTCCTCGTTCCCGACGCCACTCGACAGATCGTTCCGCCCGAGGACCGGTACGCCACCGAGCTGGCGTTCCTCGCGGCCTACGACGCCGGTCCCCGGCCGCCCGCCTGGCGGCTCACGCCCCGGGCCGTGGTCACCTTCGTGATGGGCAGCGGCGGGCAGGCGCTGCGGCTGCCCGAGGACCCCGCGGTGCCGGACGGCGTGCCGCGGCGGCTGGAGATCGGCGGCAAGTTCGTCGGCGACCGCGCGCTGGTGGAGCGGTGTGTCGTCACGCTCGCCGGGGAGCGGGGCCTGCTGCTCGTCGGCGAGCCCGGCACCGCCAAGTCCATGCTGTCGGAGCTGCTGTCCGCCGCCGTGTGCGGCACGAGCGGCCTGGTCGTGCAGGGCACGGCGGGTACGACGGAGGACCAGCTGAAGTACGGCTGGAACTACGCCCTGTTGCTCGCGCAGGGCCCCACCCGGTCCGCTCTGGTGCCGTCGCCGGTGCTCACCGCGATGGGCCGGGGCGCGGTGGCCCGGGTCGAGGAGGTCACCCGGTGTCTGCCCGAAGTGCAGGACGCCCTGGTGTCGTTGCTGTCGGAGCGGCGCATCGCGATCCCCGAACTGGCGGGCGGCGAGGACGCGTTGGCGCACGCGGCGCCGGGTTTCACCCTCATCGCCACCGCCAACCTGCGGGACAAGGGCGTCTCCGAGATGTCTGCCGCGCTCAAGCGCCGCTTCAACTTCGAGACGGTCGGCCCCATCGCGGACCTCGACGCCGAGACCGCGCTGGTCCGCGGCCAGGCCCGGGCGTCGGTGGAGCGGGCGGGCGCCCCCTTCCAGGTCGACGACGCGGTCCTGGAGGCCCTGGTCACCGTCTTCCGCGACCTCAGGGAGGGGCGTTCGGCGGAGGGCTGGGAGGTGGAGCGGCCGTCCACGGTGATGAGCACCGCGGAGGCCGTCTCCGTGGCGGGCGCCCTGGGCCTGGCCGCCGCGTACTTCCCCGGCGACCGTGACGTCCTCGGGCTGCTGCCGGGCCATCTGCTCGGTGTCGTACGCAAGGACGACCCGGCGGACGCGGCACGGCTGCGCGGCTACTGGGACGGCCCGGTCCGCCGCCGCGCCGAACAGGGCTCCGCCACCTGGCGCACCCTGTGGGACCTGCGCACGGTCCTGGAGGGCTGAGGACGGTGCCGTACGACACCCCGGAGGCGGCCGTCGCCGCCCTGACCGACCCGGCGGCGCCCTACCTCATCGGCGTACGCCATCACGCGCCCTCGCTGGCCGCGGCCGTGCCCGAACTGCTTGACGCGGCCCAGCCCGACGTGCTCCTGGTGGAACTCCCCGCCGAACTGGAGGAGTGGCTGCCCTGGCTCGCCCACGAGGACACCCGCGCCCCGGTCGCCCTCGCCGCCGCCCCCGCGACCGGGGCGAGCGGCCCCGCGTTCTACCCCTTCGCCGACTTCTCCCCCGAACTCGCGGCCGTACGGTGGGCGGCGCGGCGCGGAACACCGGTCCTCGCGTGCGATCTGCCGTTGGCGGACCGGGCCTGGGCGGGGGCACCGGAGGAGGACGGATCGACGGCCGGCCAGGACGCGGCCTCGTCCTCGCCCTCGTCCGAGGTGCCGCGATCGCACGCGGTCGGAGACCGGCCGGGGATCGCCTCCGCGCTGCGCTCCCGTCTTACCGGGCGTCCGGGGGACGACCTGTGGGACCGGTTGGTCGAGGCGGCCGCGCCCGGTTCGCCGCCGGAGGCGCTGCGGCGGGCCGCGCTGCTGACGGGGTGGGCGTTGCGGCGGGAGGCGGAGGCCTCGGGCGGTGTGCCGACGCTGGATCTGCGGCGGGAGCGGTGGATGCGGACGTGTCTCGCCCGGGCCACCGCGCGCGGGGAGCGCGCGGCGGTCGTGGTCGGCGCGTTCCACGCCCCGGCGCTGACGGCACCGGCCGACGGCGACGACGCGAGCGCCGCCACCGCGCCCGGGCAGACCTCGGCCTGGACGACGTCCCTCATCCCTTACACCTACGCCCTCCTGGACGCGCGTTCCGGCTATCCGGCCGGGATCCGCGATCCGGAGTGGCAGCACCTGGTGCTGGACGCGGCCGGTGATCCCGCGGCCCTGGAGGACGCGCTGACCGGCGCCGCCGTACGGATCTGTGCCGGACTGCGGGCGCTCGGGCATCCGTCCGGGCCCGCCGACGCCCGGGAGATCGCGCGGCTCGCCGGTGATCTGGCCCGGCTGCGGGACCTGCCGGCGGCGGGCCGTGGCGAACTGGTCGAGGCCGTGCAGACGGTGCTGACCCAGGGCGAGCCGTACGGCCGGGGGCGGGCCGTGGCGAGGGCGATGGAGAAAGTGCTGGTCGGGACTCGTACCGGTCGGCCCGCGCCGGACGCGCCGCGCAGCGGCCTCGCCCCCGTGGTGGAGGCGGAGCTGGCCGCGCTGAACCTGCCCGGGGCCGCCGACGTGGCCCCCGGCGCCGCCCGGGACCTGCGCCTCGACCCGCTCCGCTCGGATCTGGACCGGCGCCGCGAACTCCTGCTGCGCCGCCTCGCGGTGTGCTCGGTGCCGTACGCCGAGCCGAAGCCGGTGACCGGCGCGGGCGGCGCCGACGCGCTGACCTCGCGCTGGGAGGTGCGCTGGACCCCGGCCACGGCGGCCATGCTGAGCGTGGCCGGTATCCGCGGGGTCACCCCGGCCCAGGCCGCCGAGGGTGTGCTGCGGGAGCGGCGGCGTCAGGAGCGGGGCGAGGGCGGGCCCACGGCCGCGCAGCTCCTGCGGGGCCTGGAGGAGGCGGCCGAGTGCGGCCTGCCCGCCCTCGCCGACGAGCGCCTCACCGAGACCGCCGGGATACTCCCGGACACCGCCACCCTGCCCGAACTCCTCGCCGGACTGGCCCTGTCGGACCGGCTGCGGGCCGGGCACATCCCCGGCCTGGCGGCGGCCGAGGACCGTACGGGGCGGGCGGCGGCCGTGGCCGAGGCGCTGACCTCCGCCGCCGTACGGCAGCTCGACGGGCTCACCGGTTCGGAGGACCCGGCCGACGCCCGAGCCCTGCTGGAACTCGCCCAGCGCGCCGACCGGTCGGGCGGCATCCGGCTCGGGGCCGCGCTGGCCCGGCTGGCGGCCGACGGTTCCCCGCTGATGCGCGGCGCCGCCGGGGCCGTACGGGTGCTGCTGGGGCAGGAGGAGGCGCGGGCGTTCGGCGATCGCGTGGCCTCCTGGGTGGACGGCGCCGCCGACCCGGAGTCCCGTACGGCGCTCACCGCCCGCCTGACCGGTCTGCTGACCGCGGCCGGACCACTGCTCGAAGCGGCGGCGCCCGCGCTGGAACCGCTGCTGAACCGGGTGTCGGAGCTGTCCGACCGCGATTTCCTCGACCGGCTCCCGGCCCTGCGCGGCGGCTTCGACACCCTCAGCCCGGCCGCCCGCGAACGGCTCCTGTCCGCCGTCGAGGAACGCCTCGACGGCGAACTCCCCTCCGACACCGGCGACATCGACCCCACGGCCCTGGCCCGCTGGACCCGCGCCGACCTGGCGGCCCGCGAGGCACTGGCCGCACTGGGCCTGCTGCCCGAGGGGGACGGCACCACCGAGACCCCTGTGGACGGCACCATCAAGCCCTCCGCGCCGACGACTTCGGCCCGCACCCTTGCGCCCGCCGACCGCTGGCGTCTTCTCCTGGGCCGCCGCGGGGACCGACTGCCCGCCGCCGCCCGCTCGTTGGCGACCGCGCTCGACGAGCTGTACGGCCACGGGCGCGGCGAGGGCAGCCGGGGGGACATGGCGGGGCGGGGACGCGGCGGGCGCGAGGCGTCGTACCCCGGTGTCCGGGAGTGGTCCGAGGAGCTGGCCGCGCTGTTCGGGCCGGGCATCCGGGAGGAGGTGCTGGCGGCCGCGGCCGCCACGGGGCGGCGGGACGTGCTCACGGAGCTGGACCCGGACACCGTACGGCCCTCCGTGGACCTGCTGCGCTCGGTGCTGCGGCACGCGGGCGGGCTGCCGGAGGCCCGGCTGGCGGCGCTGCGCCCACTGGCGCGCCGGCTGGTCGAGGCGCTGACCCGGCAGCTGGCGACCCGGCTGCGCCCCGCGCTGCACGGTGCCGCCCTGCCCCGGCCCAGCCGGCGCCCCGGCGGCGGCCTGGATCTGCCCCGCACCCTGCGGGCGAACCTGGCCACCGCCCGCCGCCGCCCGGACGGCACGGTCCTCGTCGTCCCCGAACGCCCCGTCTTCCGCAGCCGTGCCCGGCGCGCGGCCGACTGGCGGCTGGTGCTGGTCACCGACGTCTCGGGCTCCATGGAGGCGTCCACCATCTGGGCGGCGCTCACGGCCTCGGTGCTGGCCGGGGTGCCCACGCTGTCCACGCACTTCCTGGCGTTCTCCACCGAGGTGATGGATCTGACCGACCATGTCGAGGATCCGCTGTCGCTGCTCCTGGAGGTCCAGGTCGGCGGCGGCACCCATATCGCGGCCGGGCTGCGCCACGCGCGCGAACTGGTCACGGTGCCCTCGCGCACCCTCGTCGTGGTCATCAGCGACTTCGAGGAGGGCTACCCGCTCGGCGGGCTGCTCGCCGAGGTCCGCGCCCTGGTCGGCGCCGGCTGCCATGCGCTGGGCTGCGCGAGCCTCGACGACGCGGGCCGGCCGCGCTACTCGACCGGTGTCGCGGGCCAGTTGGTCGCGGCGGGCATGCCGGTGGCCGCCCTCAGTCCGCTCGAACTCGCCCGCTGGGTAGGGGAGAAGATCGCATGAGCCCGCAACTGCCCCCGGTCGCACCGGCCGTGACCGCCGCACTCGTCGCGGCGCTCTCACCCCGGTTGCGCAAGCGCCTCGACTCCGGCATCGCCAAGCTGGCGGACCGGCCCGTGGTCCGCGTCGGCGCTGTCGTCCGCATCGCCGTGGACGACGACACCGACCTCGAACTGCACGCCCCCAACGGCTCGGTGACCGGGACGGACGCCGTGCGCTGCGGCTGTCTGCTGGCCCCGGACTGCCTGCACCGCGCCGCGGCCGTCTCCCTGGCCCCGGTCGCGGAGGACACCGGCTCCGCCGCTGTGCCGGACGGCTCGGCCACGGAGGAGGACGCCGCCCAGGCTCCCGAGACGGCCACAGCGGAGCAGCGTGCCGCCGTCCGTGCCGTACAACTGGCCACGTCCGCCGTGCTGGAGGCCGGTACGGACGGGGCGGGCGCCGTGCTCCAGGCGGAGTTGCTGCGCGCCGCGCACACCGCGCGGCTCGCGGGCCTGCACCGGGCCGCGGCCTCGGCCGTCTCCGTGGTCACCGCCCTGCGCGCCGCCCGCGCGGCCGATCCGGCGTACCACCTGACCGATCTCGCCGCCGGTCTGTACGACCTCCTGTCCGTCGCCCACCGCCTGCCGAACGCGTCCGGCGGCGAACTGACCGCGCTGCGCGGCACCGCGCGGCAGCCCTACCGCCCGGACGGCTCGCTGCGCCTGTACGGCCTGTTCTCCGAGCCGGTGCTCACCGCGAGCGGCTACGCGGGCGCGGTGACCTGGACCGCCGACGCGGCGGGCCGGCTGTACCAGGTGTCCGACGTGACCCCGGGCGGCGCCGGGCGTGCGGTGGGCGCGGCCGACCGTGCCGTGCGCGTCGGCGACACGGCGCTGACCCATCGTGAGCTGGCCCGTGCCGGACTCGCGGTGTCGGGCGCCACCGTCTCCCCGACGGGCCGCCTCGGTGCGGGCGCGGGGGTACGGGCCGTACGGGCGCCCGGCGCCGGCTGGCACGAGGAGCCGGTGGCCCGGCTCTGGGCGGAGCCGGTGCCCGACCAGATCGCCCGCGCCCTGACCGGCGGCCATGACCTGCTGTTCCTGGACATCACCCTCACCGGCACCGCGGCGGAGGCGGCGGGCGACTGCCTCCTCGCCGACTGCGCCGGCGTACCCCTGCGGCTGACGGCGGCGTACGACGACCCCGCGCTCCCCCACCGCGACAACCTGCGCCTGCTGTCCGCCGCCCGTGGCACCCGGCTCCGGGTCGTGGCCCGGCTCACCCCGGCCCCGCACCCCCGGGCCCACCTGCTCGCCACCGAGCATCCGACGCGGGCCGACACCCGTCTCGACCTCGGCCTGGACCGGCTCCAGGGCGCCGACCTGCCCACCACCGCAACCGCCCCGTCCGCAGCCGCACTCGTACCCGTACCCGTATCCGCCTGCGACGAGGCGCCGATCCACCTGCTGCGCCGCCGCGTCCACCAGACCGTCTCGGGCGGCCGCCCGGTCCTCGCCCTTCCCGGCGACACCGGCGCCGACGCCCGGCGGCTGCGCCGGTGCGGGCTCGCCACGGCGGCCGAACTCCTCACGGACCTGCGCTCCGCCGCCGCGGACCGCGCCCATGACGTCTTCGGCCGCCTGCGCCCCACCGACCCCGACCGCTTCGCCCGCGCCTGGCTGGCCGCGGCCCACTACACGACCGAACTTGACCGTGCCCTGTGCCTGGCCGCGTGGACGTCCTGACCACGCCACGCGGCCGGCCCGAGCCTCAGGGCCTCAGGGCCTCAGGGCCTCAGGGCCTCAGGGCCTCAGGGCCTCAGGGCCTCAACTGCACTGGAGCAGGCCCGCGTTGTGCTTGGCGTCGAGTATCCGGCGCACACTGTCGTCGATCTTCGCCCGGTAGGAGGCGTCCTGCCCCATCCGGGTCTGGATGGCCTGCGCCATCGCGGGTATGACGTCCGGCCGCACCGTGAGGATCATGTCCCCGCCCGCCGAGGTGAAGTTCAGCGCCCGCTGGGCGGGGGTGAAGGACCGTACGGCGACCGCGTTCCCGATGTCGTCGGAGATGACCACACCCTTGAAGCCCATCTGGCCGCGCAGCAGTTGGCCGATGACCGTCGGTGAGAAGGCCGCGATGTGCTTGGCGTCGATCTTGTTGTAGGTAGCCGACGAGACCATCACGAACGGCGATCCGGCCTGGATCCCGGACTTGAACGGGTCGAGGCTGGCACTGGTGCTGGTCGTCACCGAGTCCACGACGTCGGCGGTGGTGTCGGTGTTGCCGATCACCTGACCCAGCCCGGGGAAGTGCTTGAGCGTGGTCATCACGCCCGACTGCCTGAAGCCCGCGGCGAAGGCACCGGTGTGGGAAATCACGGGGCCCGGGGTGTTGCCGTACTCGCGCTGGAAGGAGCCGATGGGGACGTTGCGGGTGCCCAGCGAGGCGGGGACCACGTCGGCGACCGGCGCCAGGTTCAGGTCGACCCCGGCGCGCTTGAGCTGCTGGGCCCACATGGCGGCCTCGGTGCGCAGCATCACGGTCGACTTCTGGCCCTGGGTCACTCCGTTGGGCATGGCCGAGAAGCCGGGGCCGTTGAGCACCTGTACCTTGCCGCCCTCCTGGTCCGTCGCCACCAGCAGGCCGACCTGCTTGCCGCCGACCCGGTCCGCCTGGCCCCGGAACCCGTCGACGATCTTCCGGGTCGCCGCCGTACCGGCGGAGCTGCGGCCGGTCAGCATGACGGAGCCCACGTGGTTGTCCCGCAGGATGCGCAGCTGGGCCTGGTCCGGGCCGGCCGCGTTGAGGCCGCCCATGAAGAGCTGTCCGACTCGCTGAGCCGTGGTCATACCGGCCAGGGTCTGGTCCGTGCAGGAGGCGGTCGCCGTCGGGGCGGTGTGCGCGGTGCCGGTGGCCGTGGCGGTGCCGGTGTCGGTGTCGGTGGGGCTCGGCGTCGGGCTCGTGGCGCCCGGAGTCGGTGTGCCCCGGGTGGCGGCGGTGTCCCGCAGGGAGGTCGTGGTCGTCCCGGGCGTGACCGATGCGCCGCAACCGGCGACGGCGAGCGCCAGAGTGGTCAGCGGAACCCCGGCACGCAGGGCTGTGCGGCGGCTCCTGGGCCGCTGCCGGACGCGTATTCTCATGCTTCCTCTCCCGGCCTGGACGGACCGGGGCTGCCGCGTACTGCGCAACCACATCTGTCGCGGCGAGCCCGGCTTGCTGCGTCCACCACACCGTACGTGATTGAGCATTTGTTCGCCCTGCGGCGGAATCGGCGACGGAATCACCCGAGGAAGGACAGCCGCACCTGCCGGTCGGGGTTGTCCTTGTTCGTGTCCACCAGGCACACCGACTGCCAGGTGCCGAGTTCCAGGTGGCCGGCGATCACCGGCAGGGTCGCGTGCGGTGGGACCAGCGCCGGGAGGACATGGTCGCGGCCGTGGCCGGGGCTGCCGTGGCGGTGCTGCCAGCGGTCGTCGGCGGGGAGCAGGGTGTGCAGGAGGGCGAGGAGGTCGTCGTCGCTGCCGGCTCCGGTCTCGATGACGGCGATCCCGGCGGTGGCGTGCGGGACGAAGATGTTCAGCAGGCCGTCGCGACCGCCCGCCGCCTCGCGCAGGAAGTCCTCGCAGTCCCCGGTGAGGTCGACCACGCGCTCCCGGGTACCGGTGGACACGTTCAGCATTCGGGTGGTGAAGGCATCTGACATGGCTCCCATCCTGACGCATGGGTACGACAGCGGGCGGGAAGAGCCGCGCACGGCACGCTGTTGGTAGAAGCGTGAACGAATTGCGTGAGGTCGAGGTGGTCGTCGTCGGCGCCGGTCAGGCAGGACTGTCCGGCGCCTATCACCTGCGCCGCGCCGGATTCGAGCCGGACCGCGACTTCGTGGTCCTCGACCACTCCCCCGCACCGGGCGGCGCCTGGCAGTTCCGCTGGCCCTCGCTGACGTACGGCAAGGTGCACGGGATGCACGCGCTGCCCGGCATGGAGTTGGCCGACGCCGACCCCGGGCGCCCCTCGGCCGAGGTGATCGGCGCGTACTTCGACCGGTACGAACGCGCCTTCGACCTGCGGGTACGGCGCCCGGTGGAGGTGCGGGCGGTGCGCGAGGGGGACGCCGGGCGGCTGCTCGTGGAGACCTCCGACGGCACCTGGTCGACCCGCGCGCTGATCAACGCGACCGGCACCTGGGAGCATCCGTTCTGGCCGCGTTATCCGGGCCAGGAGACCTTCCGCGGGCGGCAGTTGCACACCGCGCGGTACGCCGGGCCCGAGGAGTTCACCGGGAAGCGGGTGGTGGTCGTGGGCGGTGGCGCCTCCGGCACCCAGCATCTGCTGGAACTCGCCCCGTACGCCGCCGCGACCACCTGGGTCACCCGGCGGCCACCGGTCTTCCGCGAGGGCCCGTTCGACGCGGACGCCGGCCGGGCCGCCGTCGCGCTGGTGGAAGAACGGGTGCGCGAGGGACTGCCGCCGCACAGCGTGGTCTCGGTCACCGGGCTGCCCCTGAACGACGCGATCCGCCGCGGACTCGCGGACGGGGTCCTGGACCGGCGGCCGATGTTCGACCGGATCACCCCCGACGGCGTGGAATGGCGGGACCGCAACCGTGTGGACGCCGATGTGATCCTGTGGGCGACCGGGTTCCGGGCGGCGCTCGGGCATCTCGCCCCGCTGCGGCTGCGCGCGCCGGGCGGCGGGATCCGGCTGGAGGGGACGCGCGCGGTGGCCGACCCCCGGATCCACCTCGTCGGCTACGGTCCCTCGGCCAGCACCATCGGCGCCAACCGGGCCGGCCGCGCGGCCGTACGGGGCATCAGGCGACTGCTCGCGGAGGACCGGTCGGCCGCCGCGTGACGAACCGCCGCGCCGCCGCGCCCCGTTGAACCGGTCCGCTTTGAATCGGTCGGCCTGAATCGGTCGGCCTTGTATCGGTCGGTCGCGCATCGGTCGCCCCTGCCTCGGCCGGCCTTGAACCGGCCGATCTCTCAGCCGGTCTTGCCGGACCGTGTCGCGGACGGGGAGGCGGACCGGCTCGGGGACGGACTCTGGCCCTGGCTCTGCCCCGTCTGCTGTTCGACCCTCTGCTGCTCGGCCTTCTGCTGCTCGGAGTTGAAGTCCGCCACATTGCGCATGTGTGTGTCGTAGTCGGCGGTGAAGCGGGTGTCCCCGGGCTTGACCGTCACGAAGTACAGCCAGTCGCCCGGCGTCGGATTGATGGCGGCGCGCATCGCGTCCTCGCCGGGATTGCCGATCGGCGTCGGCGGCAGGCCCATGCGCTGATAGGTGTTGTAGGGGCTGTCGCTCCTGGTGTCCGCCTCGGTGGTGCGCGCGCGGCCCAGCGCGTAGCTGAGGGTGGAGTCCAGTTGCAGCGGCATCCCGCGCTCCAGCCGGTTGAGGATGACCCGGGCGACCTTGCCCATGTCCTCCTTCTTCACCGCTTGGGCCTGGACGATGCTGGCGATGGTGAGCGCCTGGTAGACGTTCGTCGAGTTGCGCTGCGCTCCGGCGGCGACCGGTGCGCCGTCGAACTTCTCGTGCGCGGTGTCCACCATGGAGCGCAGTACGGACTCCGGGGTCGCGCCCTTGCGCAGGGGGTAGGCGGCCGGGAAGAGATAGCCCTCCGGGTTGCCCCCGGCGTCCTTGGGCAGCGTCAGCCGGGCCTTGCCGAGCGAGGTGCGGGTGCTGCCCGAGGGCAGGGCGAGCGCCTTGTCGATCGCGTCGTAGACCTGGCTCGCACGCCAGCCCTCAGGGACGACGAGCGCGGCGGGCCTCGGCTCCTCATGGTGGTCGGCCACTGTCAGCAGCGGCACCGTCACGGCGGTACCGGCCACGACGGCGCCGGCCGCGACGAGGGCGAGTCTGCCCCGGCGTGTCAGTCGGGTCCTTCTCCGTGGCGGAATGTGCGTCAGCATGCGGGAACCGTAATACGCGAATCACCGCAACCCCGACATATATTCAGCTTGTCGGCCCAATTACCCGCCCCCGACAGTGGCTCCGGTGGCCGGTCCGAGCCCCTTGACCCCCGGTCACCGCTTTCACCCGGCCGGCTCCAGTTGCGCGTCCCTGCGCACCAGGGCCGCGTACCGCCCGTCGCGCTCCAGCAGTTCCTCGTGCGTGCCGCGCTCGGCGACCTGCCCGGAGTCCAGCACCACGATCTGGTCGGCGCCCCGGACGGTGGACAGCCGGTGGGCGATGGTGATCGTCGTACGGTTCGCCGAGAGGGCGTCGATGGCCTCCTGCACGGCGGCCTCGGTCCGGGTGTCCAGGGCGCTGGTCGCCTCGTCCAGAATGAGGACCGGGGGGTCGCGCAGGATGGTGCGGGCGATGGCGAGGCGCTGCTTCTCGCCGCCGGAGAAGCGGTGGCCGCGCTCGCCCACGACCGTGTCGTAGCCGTCGGGCAGCGCCGCTATGTGCTCGTGGATCTGCGCCGCCCGGGCCGCCGCGTGCAGTTCCTCGTCGGTGGCGTCCGGCTTGGCGAAGCGCAGGTTCTCGGCGACGGAGGCGTGGAAGAGGTACGTCTCCTGCGAGACCACGCCGACCGCGCGGGCGAGGGTGTCGAAGTCCAGGTCGCGGACGTCGACCCCGTCGAGGGTGACCCGGCCGCCGGTGACGTCGTAGAGCCGCGGCACCAGGTAGCCCAGGGTGGACTTGCCCGCGCCGGTGGGTCCGACGACCGCGAGGCTGTTGCCGGCGGGGACGGTGACGTCGATGCCGTCGAGGACGGGGCCGCCCTTGTCGTCGTAGCGGAACTCGACCTCCTCGAAGCGGACTTCGCCCTTGACCCGGTCGAGGTGGACCGGCCGGGGGCGCTCGGTGATGTCGATCGGCAGGTCCAGGTACTCGAATATGCGCTGGAAGAGCGCGAGGGAGGTCTGGATCTGGACGCCGGTGGCCAGCAGGCTCACGGCCGGGCGGAACAGGCCCTGCTGGAGCGAGACGAAGGCGACGATGGTGCCGAGCGAGACCTGGGGGCCGCCGAACCGGAGGGCCAGCCCTGCCGTCCAGTAGATGACGGCGGGCATCGCGGCCATCACGATGGTGATCACGGCCATCCGCCAGCGCCCGGCCATGTTCGAGCGGACCTCCAGGTCGACCAGCCGCTCGGACTCCTCGGCGAAGGAGCCGGTGAGCGAGCCGGTGCGGCCCATGGTGCGGCCGAGCAGGATGCCGCTGACCGAGAGGGACTCGGTGACCGTGGCGGCCATGGCGGCCATCTGCTTCTGGCGCTCGGTGGTGATCCGCTTGCGCTCATTGCCGACGCGGCGGCTGATCCAGACGAAGGCCGGCAGCAGGAGCAGCGAGACGATGGTGAGCCGCCAGTCGAGGGCGACCATCGCGACGATGGTGGCGACCACGCTGGTGGCGTTGGAGACCAGGGAGGTGGCGGTGGAGGTGACCGTCGCCTGCATGCCGCCGATGTCGTTGGCTATGCGGGACTGCACCTCGCCGGTGCGAGTGCGGGTGAAGAAGGCCAGCGACATGCGCTGGAGCCGGCCGTAGACGGCGGTGCGCAGGTCGTGCATGACGCGCTGGCCGACGGTGGTCGAGATCAGCGTCTGGAGCACGCCGAAGACGCTGGAGAGGACCGCGCTGAGGATCATGCCGAGCGCGAGCAGGCTCAGCAGGCCGGTGCGGCCGCGCGGGATGGCGACGTCGAGGATCTCCTTGAGCAGGAACGGTGTGGCCACCGAGACCAGCGAGGAGGCGCCGACCAGCAGGCCGACGACGGCGAGCCGCCCGCGGTAGGGACGGAACAGCTTGAGGATCCGCCGCCACTGCCGGGGCCTGTCCTCGGCGTCGGCGGGCGGGGTCCAGGAGGACTCACGGTCGGGGTGCATGGGCTCCTACGGAGGTGGGCGGTCGCCGGCCGGGGTCGGCCGGCGATGACGGAACGGATCGTAGCTCATTGTTACCTATACTCACAATGAACTGCATCCTGATATTGTTCCCGCATGACCACCCCCGATCCCGAGGGACTGCTCGCCGAGCAGTTGCTGCGGCTCACCCGCCGGGTGCACCGCATCCAGAAGCGCCATCTGGAACAGCGTGAGCTGGGCATCACCCCCGCCCAGTCCCGGTTGCTGCGCACGCTCGCGCACTACCCCTCCCCGCCGCGCATGGCCGACCTCGCCGAGCGCCTGGAGGTGGTGCCGCGCGCGGTGACGACGCTGGTCGACGGGCTGGAGGCGAGTGGCAAGGTGCGCCGGGCGGCGGATCCGGCGAACCGGCGCGTGACCCGGATCGAGCTGACCGACGAGGGGCGCGCGACCCTGCGCGAACTGCGCGGCGCGCGCCGCTCGGCGGCCGAGGAGATACTCGCCCCGCTCACCGAGAAGGAGCGCGAGGTCCTCGGCGTACTGCTGGACACCCTGGTCGACGGGGACGCCGTCAAGCCCTGCTGACCCCCGGCGCGGCGGGCGGACCCGCCGCACCGAAGGGCTCCTGCCGGGGCTAGCAGCCCCTGCGGTCCATGGTCAGCGCACCCTGGGCGGTGGCCAGCGTGTGGTCGTAGCAGCCGCCCGAGCCGTACGACCGGTAGCGCTCGGACGAGGTGCCGACCGCGTGCCGCTGCTCGCGCGGGGCGTCGAGGGTGTACGAGGCGTCACCGCGGTAGGTGTCGTCCAGCCGCGACCACGCGGTGCGCCGGCCGCCGCGCAGATCGGTCACCGAGGCGCGGTCGCCGAGCGTCAGCACGGTGCGCAGCCGGTTGTCGGAGCCGATGGTGGTGACGCCGTCGAGGGCGTACGTCCGCAGCGTGTGCGCCGACCGGGCGGGGCCGGTTCCGGCGGTGGTGACGGACTGGTCGTCGGTCCAGGTCGCGTCCAGCCCGTCGGTGTTCTCGTCGTCGGTCCAGCGGTGGACGGAGGTGTCGGCGAGGGTCCGGGTGACGGTGGTGGTCACTCGTCCGTGGGAGGTGTCGAGGTATCCGCTGACGGTGAGCCGGTGGCCGGCCTTCGTGTCCACCCGCTTCTCCGAACCCGGTGTGTACGTCGAGGAGTTGACCAGGTCGGTCGCCGTGTCCTGGGTGACCGCCCCGGTGAGGTGGTCGCGGTGCGCGTCCTGCCAGACCAGCACGTTCACCGGAGTGCTCCAGCCGGCCTGGCCCGCCGGCACGCCCACGACGGAGACCTCGACGCGGTGCGGACGGCCGTCGTCCAGCAGCCCGGCGAAGGGTGTGAGGTCGTAGTCGATGGGCCGGACGTCGAAGGCGCCCGGGGCCGGAACGACGTACCAGAGGAACGGATCGGACCAGCCGCCGGTCCATACGTTCGGATAGGGCGCGGCGATGCCCGCCGTCCGGCCGTCGACCTTGATCTGCACCTCGCGGTAGGGGCCGTGATCGGCCTTGCAGGAGTACGACGCCGGGTCGGCCACGGTCAGGTACCAGAACTCCTCGCAGCCGCCGCCGGATCCGGTCGCGTAGACCTCGGCGACGATCCGTTCGCTGTTGCGCGGCGTGGTGAGCGTCGTGCCGTCGGGCGTGTCGGCGAGGGTGAGCACGCGGTCGGGAGTCCGTTCGGCGGGGCTGCCCGCGTAGAACGTCAGGGTGACGTGGACGTCGATGACGCCGGTGTAGGTGTCGTCGACCACGTTGCCGATCAGCATCTCGACGTCCCGCGGGCTCCGGAAGGTGTCGCTGTAGCGGGTGACGTCCTTCTCGACGTGCCAGGCGATGCCGTCCGGCGAGGGCTCGGGGGTGGAGGTGCGCAGGATCTCGACCCCGCCGACGTGCAGATAGCCGAGCCGGTCGTACTGACGGCCCTTCACGGTGCCGTCCAGGCGGAGTACGACCTTGCTCCAGTGGTCGCCGCAGCCCTCGGGCGGCACGTACGCGCCCCGGTAGGGCGTGAAGTCGCGGAACTGCGTGTCGGCCAGAGTGACCTGGCAGGACTTGGTGTGCGGCCGGGCGACGGGCGGGGCGGCCGTCACCGGGTCGTGCCAGTCGGTGCCGAACTCCGCGGGGACGTCGGCGGCGCGTGCGGTCGCGGTCCCGGCGCCGAGGAGCGCGCCGACCAGGAGCACCGCGGTCGCAAGCATGGACATGACTATCCGTTGTCTCATGGGCGGTGTTCTACGGGGAGTTGGGGCCGGCCGCAATGAGGCGTCGAGGAGGGGAGCCCGCCACACGGTGCGCATCTGGCGCATCGTCACCCTGACGAGCATTTAGTGCTATAAGCGGATCATGCTGGCATAGTGCGTTCATGGAGATCATGTCCGCAGGCAGCCCGGCGGGATCCCCGAGTCAGGGGCCGGGGAAGGCGCGCGGCACGAGACGCCCCCGCCGCACGGCTCTCGCCCTCACCGGCGCCCTCACCCTCACCGGCGCCGTTCTCTGCTACGACCTGCTCCCGCGCGGGGGCCACGGCCCGGCCGCGCCCGGCCCGGCAGCCGCACCGGGGCGCACCGCCGCCTCGGGCCCGGCGGGAGGCGCACCCCCGTCCCCCGGTGCCCCCGGCATCGGCGACCCCCTGATGCCGCTGGCCGGAAACGGCGGCTACACGGTCCGCCGTTACACGCTGGACTTCGACTGGCGAGCGCCCCGGACGCCGTTCGAGGCGGGCGCCACCATCAGCGCCGCCGCCACCCAGGCCCTGTCCCGCTTCGACCTCGACTTCGCGGGCAACGCACTGCACCGGGTCACGGTCGACGGCGTCCCGGCCGGGTTCGTCCGCGACGGCGACGAACTCGTCGTCACCCCGGTTCGGCCGATCCCGCGCGGCCGTGCCTTCACCGTCCAGGTCGCCTACACCGCCGACCCCACCCAGCAGCGCCACCGCGACGACGCGATCCGGGACTACGGCTGGGTGCCCACACCCGACGGCACCGTGGTCTGCGCCCAGCCCGACGGCGCCAAGATGATCTTCCCGGCGGACGACCATCCGAGCCTGCGCGCACCGGTCACCTTTCATGTCACCACCCCCGCGGACATCGGCGCGGTGGCCAACGGACGCCTCGTCAGCACGACGGCGCGGCCCGGCGGCCGTGTCGAACGGACCTACGACTCCGAGCAGCCGATCGCGGCGCAGCTGGTCCAGCTGGCGATCGGCAGGTTCCGCGTCGTCAACAGCAGCGGGCCGCGCGGGCTGCCGGTGCGCGACGTGGTCCCGGACGACCTGGTCGGCGACACCGAGGAGTACCGCTCGCTCACCCCGGAGCATCTGGCCTGGCTCGAACAGCGGCTCGGACCGTATCCGTTCCGCCGCTACGGCGTGCTGGTCGGGGACACCGAGCTGCCGGTGGCACTGGAGACCCAGTCGCTGTCCGTCGTACCGAAGGACGATCTGCTCGGCGACCGGGTCGACGCCGAACGTAATCTCGTGCACGAGCTGACACACCATTGGACCGGCGACAGCGTCGCCATCAGGCGCTGGTCCGACCTGTGGCTGAGCGAGGGTCACGCCCGTTTCTACGAGCGGCTGTACTCCGACTCGCACGGCGGCGTCAGCCTGGACGACGCGATGCGCGACGCCTACGCGCAGCACGACCAGTGGCGCCACGACGACGGCGCGCCAGCAGAACCCGGCGCCGACACGCTGTTCAAGGTGATGCGCTACGACGGCTCCGCCCTGGTGCTGTACGCCCTGCGGGAGAAGGTCGGCGCCACGGTCTTCGAGCGGATCGAGAAGTCCTGGGTGAGCACCTACCGGGGCCGCGCGGCCGGCACCCGGGACTTCATCGACCTCGCCTCCCTGGTCGCGGAACAGGACCTGAGACCCTTTCTGACCGCCTGGCTCTACGGGCCGCACACCCCGCCCATGCCGGGCCACCCCGACTGGCGGGTCGACCCGGTCGAGGACTGACCCCGGATGCCCTGCGTCACCGTCCCGTACGGGCGGCCGCGCTGACGGGCCGTCGGAGCACAGCCGCTGCCGCCGACCGGGTGGCCTCTGCCGGGCCGCTGGTCCACCCCGGTGACGGTTGGCGCGACGGGACACGCGGGGCACGGAAACGTACAAGGGGTGGTTGTCAGGGGCAACTCCTTTGTCCTGGCTGCGAAGAGCGCGATGAACATGTTTGGAGACCCGTGCCATGAAAAGACCCACCGCCCCACGTGTCCCCAACGGCCGCGTGTGCCGCCGGACCGCTTGCGCCATCGGAGCGGCGGCCCTGCTGGCGCCCCTGCTGCTCACCCCGCTGACCGACGACGACGCGCCCGAACAGCGCCTCCAGGTCGCCTTCACCGATGCCGCCCACGACTTCCATGTGCCGCGCAGTGTGCTGATGAGCGTCTCCTATGTACAGACCCGCTGGGACGCCCACCCGGGCTCCCCGAGCGTCGCGGGCGGCTACGGTCCGATGCATCTGGTGGACACCAGCCGGTTCCCGGCCGCCTCGCCCACCCCGGGCGTCCAGGGCGGTGGCGCGCTCCAGCCCAGCGCGGGCGCGGCGGGGGCGCCCGCCGCGCGGCCGGACGGTGTCCTGGCCGGCCGGTCCGTGAAGCCGGCGGACCTCCAGCGGGCCGCCCGCTTGACCGACGCCCCGGCCGGGCGGCTGCGCACGGACGCCACCGCCAATGTGCGCGGTGGCGCCGCCCTGCTGGCGGCCACCCAGCAGCAGCTGGGCAAGCCCTTGAGCAACGATCCCGCGGACTGGTGGGAGACGGTGGAACGTTTCCCCGGCACTCCTGACGTCACCTCGGCCGCGACCTACGCGAACGACGTCTTCTCGGTGATCCGCAAGGGCGCCCACCGCACCACCGCCGAGGGCCAGGAGGTCTCCCTGCCCGCAAGCCCCTCCGTACGCCCCCACACCGTCCGCACGGAGAAGCCCCAGCACGCCAAGGGGACGGAGTGCCCGGCCGAGGTGTCCTGCGACTGGCTCGCGGCGCCGTACGTGGAGATCGACGACGACGGCGACTACGGCAACCACGACCTCGCCGACCGGCCCCGCGACCAGAAGATCGAGTACATCGTCATCCACGACACCGAGGCCAAGCTGTCGAGCATGTTCCAGACGGTCCAGGACCCCACCGAGGCGTCCTGGCACTACTCGATCCGCTCCAGCGACGGCCACGTCACCCAGCACGTCCAGACCAAGGACGAGGCGTGGCACTCCGGCAACCAGTACGTCAACGCCCGCTCCATCGGCATCGAGCACGAGGGCTTCCTCCGGCAGCCCGGCACCTGGTTCACCGAACAGATGTACAGGACCTCGGCCCGCCTGGTGCGCTACCTGGCCAAGAAGTACGACATCCCGCTCGACCGGCAGCACATCTTCGGCCATGACAACGTGCCCTCACCGACCGGCGACTCCATCCCCGACATGCACGACGACCCGGGCCCCTTCTGGGACTGGCGCCACTACTTCGACCTCCTCGGCGCGCCCCTGAAGGCCACCGCCGGGCCGAACAGCGACATGGTGACGATCCTGCCGGACTACGCCACCCACTCGCCCAGGTTCACGGGCTGCCTCAAGCCCGGGGCGCCGTGCCCGAAGCACGGCTCCAGCGCCGTCCGCATGTACACCCGTCCGGACGAGAAGGCGCCGCTGATCCAGGACCCGGGCCGCCACCCGGACGGCGGGGACTCCACGCTGGACGTCGACGACCTGGGGGCGCGCGCCTCGGCCGGGCAGACCTTCGCCGTCGCGGAGCGCCGGGGCGACTGGACGGCGGTCTGGTACCAGGGCCGCAAGGCCTGGTTCAAGAACCCGAAGCTGCAGGCGACGGCGGTCGGCGCGGCCGGCAGGATGGTGACGCCCAAGGAGGGTCTGGAGGAGATCCCGGTCTTCGGCCGCGCCCTGCCCGAGGAGGACGCCTACCCGGAGGGCATGGAGGGGGAGCCCGAGGCGCCGCTCCCCTACCACTTCCGCGCGGGCCAGCGGTACGTCACCGAGGGCACCATCGACAGTTCCTTCGTGCCGCGCTCGGCCTTCGTCGACAGCCCCGAGCCGGTGGTCAGGGGCGACGAGACCTACTACCAGATCCAGTTCGACCACCGGATCGCCTACGTCCGCTCCAGCGATGTGGACGTGATCGGCTCGGCCGTCACGGCGGGGCCGTCGTCGGCGCCCCAGGGCGGCCCGACGGGCAACTGACCTTCCGGCGGCCGTCAGGCGCCGAGATCCGCCCGGTCCCCCATCACCACGACGGGGTGCCGGGCCGGGTCGAGCGTGCGCAGCAGCGTCTCCATGGCGCTCTTCGGCATGCTCACACAGGCCGAGGTGCCGCTCCCGTGGTCCAGGTGCAGCCAGATCCCGCCGCCCTTGGCCGCGCCCAAGGGGCGTGCGGTATCGCGGGGCGGGGTGCCCGGTACGCGGTTGTAGTCGATGGCGATGACGTAACCGAAGTCGTGCTGGTACGCCTTGGGCCACTCTTTCGGGGACGCGTAGGCGTAGGTGTTGTGGTCGTACGGCAGCTTGGTCCCCGGGTCGGCGAACGTACCGCCCGCGGCGGACAGCGTGAACACACCCACCGGGCTGCGCTTGTCGTCCTCGTGGTGGTCGAGGGTCCAGCCGCGCCGCCCGTTGTGCGCCGCCCAGCTGCCCTCCCGGTGCCAGCCGCCGCCCCGCCGCGCATAGAGCACCACTTCGGACTCGGCGGAGTTGCGGCCCTTGCCGTAGACGGCCACGATCTGGCGGGACTGTGCGGGTATCCGTGCGTACAGACGTCTGCCGACGCCCGGGACGCGGGCCGGGTCGGGGGCGGGCGCGGAGCCGGAGGCGGTCGACGCGGCCGGGCCGTGGTGGCCGGGCGCGGTGCCGGACGAGGCGGTGCCGCAGGCCGAAAGGGTCGTCAGGAGCAGGGTGGCGAGGGCTGCCGCCCAGCGCGTCGAGCGCCGCACACTGTCTATATGCACCCGGCCATGCTGACACGACGCCCGATCGACGCGAAAACCGTTTGAAATTCCCGAGTCCGCGAAGCGACCCTTTCACGGCTTGTCCCGGGCCGCCGCCACCCCAGGCAGCCGCCGTTCCCTGACACGCTGTCACGAGCCATCTGGACATCATGCAGATTCACGACCTTCCCTATCCCGACCCCGGCGTGCCCGACGCGCGCTCGGGGCCCCGATTCCTGTGGTGGCTCTGGCGCAACCAGCTGGGTGGCCAGCTCAAGGCGCTGGCCTGGGGCCTGCTCCACTTCGTCGCCGTGTCCGCGCTGCCCTTCTGCGTCGGCTTCGCCGTACAGGCCGTCGTGGACCGGTCCGGCACCCGGCTGACCCTGACGGGCGCTCTGATTCTGCTGTGCGGCACGGCCATGGCGGTGGGCGACACCTTTCTGCACCGCGCCGCCGTCACCAACTGGATCACCGCCGCCGCCCGTGTCCAGCAGCTCCTCGCCCGCAAGGCCGCCGAACTCGGCTCGGCGCTCACCCGGCGGGTGGCGGCCGGCGAGGTGGTCGCCGTGTCCACGGGAGACGTGGAGAAGATCGGCTGGTTCGTGGAGGCGGTGTCCCGCTTCACCGCCGCCGCGGTGACGGTGGTCGTCGTCTGTGCCGGCCTCCTCGTCTACCAGCCCGCGCTCGGCACGGTCGTCGCCGCCGGTCTCCCCGTCGTGGCCCTCGCCGTGCTGCCGCTGCTGCCGCGCGCCACCCGCCGCGCCGACGTACAGCGCGAGAAGGCGGGCCGCGCCACCGAGCTGGCCTCGGACACCGTCGCCGGACTGCGGGTGCTGCGCGGCATCGGCGGCGAGGAACTCTTCCTCGACCGCTACCGCCACGCCTCCCAGGAGGTGCGGCACGCGGCCGTGCGCAGCGCCCGTATGTGGTCGCTGATCTCGGCCGTACAGGTGCTGCTGCCGGGCCTGCTGCTGATCGCGGTCGTCTGGTACGGCGTCCATCTGGTCCGCGAGGGCCGTATCGCCGTCGGTGAACTGGTCACCGTCTACAGCTCGGTGATGGTCCTCAGCTACCCCCTGCAGCACTTCGAAGAGATCGCGATGTCCTACTCCTTCTCCCGCCCGTCGGCCAAGCGCGCCGCGCGGGTGCTGTCGTTGCAACGGTCGGCTGCGGACGAACCCGCGCGCGACACGGCGGGCGGCGACCGGGCGGAGGTGCCCCGGGGCGATCTGTACGACCCCGCCACCGGGCTGACCGCTGCGTCCGGGCGGCTCACCGCGGTGGTGTGCGGCGACCCGGACGCGGCCGGGCGGCTCGCGGAACGGCTCGGCGGCCACCCCACGAAACCGGGCCGCTCGGTGCTGCTCGGCGGGACACCCCTGGACGAACTCCCCCTGGACCTCGCCCGGACCGCCGTCCTCGTCCAGGACAAGGACCCGGTGCTGCTCTCCGGCACCCTGCGCGAACTCCTCGACGTGCCCGCGTCCGGCGCCGTCACGGCCGCCGACGCGCTCGCGGCCGCGCGATGCGAGGACGTCCTGGACGCCCTGGTGCAGGGCTCCCTGGACGCCACCGACCCGATGGACGCCCGGATCACCGAGCGCGGACGGTCCCTGTCCGGCGGCCAGCGCCAACGGCTCGCCCTGGCCCGGTCGCTGGTCACCGACCCGGAGGTGCTGGTGCTGGACGAGCCGACCTCCGCGGTCGACTCGCACACCGAGGCCCGCGTCGCGGACGGCCTGCGCCGGCTGCGCTCGGGGCGCACGACGGTGGTGTTCACCTCCTCGCCGCTGCTCCTGGACCGCGCCGACAGGGTGGTGCTGGTCCACGCGGACGAGGTCATGGCGACCGGCACACACCGGGAGCTGTTCGAGGGCGAGCCCCGGTACCGGGCCGTGGTGACACGGGAGACGGACGACGAACCGGCCGGCGCCGCCGAGGGCGCTCTGCTGGACGCCCTCGGGGAGCTGGCAGAGATCGAGGAGAGCGCATGATCGGCGTCGCACCACCGGCCGACGACCCGGCGGCCCCGACGACCGCCACCACCCTGCCCGTCGGCACCGCCGCGACCGTACGGGCCTACGTCGCCGAGCTGTTTCGCCGGCACCGCACCGCCTTCCTGCTGCTGATCACCGTGAACACAGTGGCCGTGATCGCCTCCATGGCCGGTCCGTACCTGCTCGGCGACCTGGTCCAGCGGCTGTCGGACGGCGAACGGGAGCTTCATCTCGGCCTCACCACCGGCCTGTTCCTGCTGGCGCTCGCCGTACAGGCGGTGTTCGTCCGGCAGGTGCGGCTGCGCGGCGCCATGCTCGGCGAACGGATGCTCGCCGACCTGCGCGAGGACTTCCTCGTCCGCTCGGTCGGGCTGCCGCCCGGCGTGCTGGAACGGGCGGGCACCGGCGACCTGCTCTCCCGTATCACCACCGACATCGACCGGCTGGCCAACGCCATGCGCGAGGCCGTACCGCAGCTCGCGATCGGTGTCGTATGGGCCCTGCTGCTGCTCGGCGGGCTGGTGGTGACGGCCCCGCCGCTCGCGGCCGCCGTGCTGCTCGCCGTGCCGGTGCTGGTGGCCGGGTGCCGCTGGTACTTCAAGCGGGCACCCGCCGGCTACCGCTCGGAGGCCGCCGGGTACGCGGCCGTCGCCGCCGCGCTCGCCGAGACCGTGGACGCGGGCCACACCATCGAGGCGCACCGTCTGGGCGCCCGCCGCGTCGCCCTGTCCGAGCAGCGGATCAGATCCTGGACCGCGTGGGAGAGGTACACCCTCTGGCTGCGGTCCGTGCTGTTCCCGACTGTCAACGCCACCCATGTCATCGTGCTCGCCTCGGTCCTGATGGTGGGCGGCACGCTCGTCCTGCACGGCTGGCTCGGGGTGGGCCGGCTGATCACGGGCGCGCTCGTGGCCCAGATGCTCGTCGACCCGGTGAACCTGATCCTGCGCTGGTACGACGAGGTGCAGGTGGCCCAGGTGTCGCTCGCCCGCCTCGTCGGGGTCCGGGAGATCGAACCGGGCGCCGGGGACGCGTCGGTGGCGCCCGAGGGGCGGGATGTGCACGCCGACGGGGTGCGCTTCGGCTACCGGGAGGGCGTCGACGTGCTGCGCGAGGTGTCCCTCAAGGTCGCGCCGGGCACCCGGCTCGCCCTGGTCGGCCCCTCGGGTGCTGGCAAGTCCACCCTGGGCCGGCTGATCGCCGGGATCTACACGCCCCGGGGCGGCCGGGTCACCCTCGGCGGGGCCGAGCTGTCCCGGATGCCCGCGGAACGCGTCCGCTCGCACGTCGCCCTGGTCAACCAGGAGCATCACGTCTTCGTCGGCTCCCTGAGGGACAACCTCCTGCTGGCCCGCGTCGGTGCCGACGACGCGGAGCTGTGGGCGGCCCTGGGTGCCGTGGACGCCGACGGCTGGGCCCGGGCGCTGGACGAGGGCCTGGACACCGAGGTCGGATCCGGCGGGCTGACGCTGACCCCGGCGCAGGCCCAGCAGATCGCGCTGGCCCGGCTGGTGCTGGCCGATCCGCACACGCTGGTCCTGGACGAGGCGACCTCGCTCCTGGACCCGCGCGCGGCCCGTCATCTGGAGCGGTCCCTGGCCCGGGTCCTGGACGGCCGCACGGTCGTCGCCATCGCCCACCGGCTGCACACCGCCCACGACGCCGATGTGATCGCCGTGGTGGAGAGCGGCCGGATCAGCGAGCTGGGCAGTCATGACGACCTGGTCGCTGCGGGCGGCGCGTACGCGGCCCTGTGGCGGTCCTGGCACGGCTGAGCGTCCGCCCCGGGCGGCTCCCTCGGGGGCTGCCCGGGCGCCGTGCCGTTGCGCGGTGCCGAGCAGCAGTGGAAGGCTGGAGAACGGCACCGGCTCGGGTTTCGCCCGGGAACCTCCCGGTCCGCGCCGTGCGACATCCGTGCCGCGTGTGCCGACGGCCCGCCGCCCGCTTGGGCGGTATCCGGCCGTCCTCACCACCTGGAGGTAGTCGTGGACAGCGCCGACAGCTGGGGGGACGACGTCTACCAGCCCGATCCCGATCCCTCGGAGGTCCGGGAGGACTCGGGGGTGCTCGACGTCGAGGACACTCTGGACTTCGACGGTGTCGACGATCCCCTCGACCGCGGCTGGTCCCCTCCGGAGCGCCCCTGGGCGGTGGAACACGACGGCGTGACCGCGGCGGAGCGCGCGGCGGGCGAGACCCTCGATCAGCGCCTCGCCGAGGAGATGCCCGACCGGGAGGTCCCCGACGGCGACGGCATCGGTGATTGCGAGGGCACCGACGGGGAACTCCTCGACAACGAGGTCGGCGATCTGCGCTCCGGCCGCCTGGTGGCACCCGACGAGGGGGCGCACGAGGACGAGGAGGCCGCACTTGTGGCCAGCGACGTCGGCATCGACGGCGCCGCCGCCTCCGCCGAGGAGGCCGCGATGCACATCGTGGACGAGGACTCCGTCTCCGGTTGACTCCCGGGCCCCGGCCGTCCCGTCCGCGCCCTGCCCGACCGCCCCGCACAAGGAGCCGCCATGCAGCAGGACAAGCACCCCGACTACCACGCCGTGGTCTTCCGCGACCGCGCCGCCGGCTACGCGTTCCTGACCCGGTCCACCGCGCGGAGCGAGCAGACCATCGACTGGGACGACGGTGAGTCCTACCCGGTGATCGACGTGGAGATCTCCTCGGAGAGCCACCCCTTCTACACGGGCAAGGCCCGTCAGGTCGACACGGAGGGTCGCATCGCCCGTTTCGAGCGCCGCTACGGCGAGGCGGGCGGCGACGCCACCTGATCCGGCGGGCGGCCTCAGATCACGTTGAGGGCCGCCGCACAGCCCACGCCGCCGAGCACCATGAACAGGGGCATGAGCACCTTCAGCTCGACCCAGCTGCCCGCCCGGAACCGGATCGCCTTCGGCGGGCCCACCGGGTACCAGCGCTTGCGGCCCAGCGGGATCGGCCACAGGATCGGGCAGCCCGAGACGGTCAGCGCGTCCCCGATGTCGTGCACCAGCGCGCCCAGCACGATCGGCAGCCCCAGCCACAGGTACTGCTGACCGGGCTCGGTGAACAGCCAGTCCGAGCCGTTGCCGGGCTTGTCGAGTATGCCCGCCAGGATCCACGCCGAGGCCGCCGCCAGCAGCCAGACCAGTATGTCGCTGCTGGAGCCCCGGGCCGCCCGCCACAGCAGGCCCTCGATCGCCAGCACCATGTGCACGAACAGGATCGCCAGCACCGCCCAGCGGCCCCCGGTGATCGCCGCCGCCGAGGCGCCCGCGCCGATCAGGACCGCCCACACCCAGGTGTGCGTCAGCGTGCGGTGGCCGCCGGAGCGGCGCGGGTCGCCCTTCATCCTGGTCGCCTTGTAGACGGCGTAGGACAGCTTGTCCACGATCTCGCAGAGCCAGCGCGATATCGGCCCGAAGGCGTGCGAGATGGTGGCGGCCTTGTGGTCGAGGTCGGGTGCGAGCGCGGCGCCCGCGCAGATCAGGGCGCCGACCAGCAGGACCGGCCAGGGCATCGGGTGCCCGGCCGCGGCGGCGGCCGCCCCGACGCCGAGCCAGGCCGCGGCCCCCGACAGTGAGTGTGCTGGTCCCATCATGGCCGCTTCCCGCCCCATTCCTCATATACCGCTGTCCAGTTGACACGGTGCGTTGACGCTCCGTCGGCGACACAGCGTAGCTGCCATGATCTTCCCGGCCCCAGCCGATTCCCCGATCGGGGAGGAGGGCAGGCAAGATGGGAGGGTGACCCTCATCGATCAGCTGCCGCCGACCGCCGACCCCGACGCCCTGTACGAAGCCTTCGAGTCGTGGGCCCAGGAGCGCGGCCTCACCCTCTACCCCCACCAGGAAGAGGCGCTGATCGAAGCGGTGTCCGGGGCGAACGTGATCGTCTCCACGCCCACCGGCTCCGGCAAGAGCATGATCGCCGCGGGCGCGCACTTCGCGGCGCTGGCCCGGGACGAGGTCACCTTCTACACGGCGCCGATCAAGGCCCTGGTGTCGGAGAAGTTCTTCGAGCTGTGCAAGCTGTTCGGCACCGAGAACGTCGGCATGCTCACCGGCGACGCCTCCGTGAACGCCGACGCCCCCGTGATCTGCTGCACCGCCGAGGTGCTGGCCTCGATCGCGTTGCGTGACGGCAAGGACGCGGACGTGGGCCAGGTCGTCATGGACGAGTTCCACTTCTACGCGGAGGGCGACCGCGGCTGGGCCTGGCAGATTCCGCTGCTCGAACTGCCCCAGGCGCAGTTCATCCTGATGTCGGCCACTTTGGGCGATGTGTCGTTCTTCGAGAAGGACCTCGCCCGCCGCACCGGCCGCCCGACCGCGGTGGTCCGCTCGGCGACCCGTCCGGTGCCGCTCTCCTACGAGTACAAGCTGACCCCGCTCACCGAGACGCTCACCGAGCTGCTGGAGACCAAGCAGGCGCCGGTGTACATCGTCCACTTCACCCAAGCGCAGGCCGTGGAGCGGGCCCAGGCGCTGATGAGCATCAACATGTGCTCGCGCGAGGAGAAGGACCAGATCGCCGAGCTGATCGGCAACTTCCGCTTCACCACCAAGTTCGGCCGCAACCTCTCCCGCTACGTCCGGCACGGCATCGGCGTGCACCACGCCGGCATGCTGCCCAAGTACCGGCGGCTGGTGGAGAAGCTCGCCCAGGCCGGTCTGCTGAAGGTCATCTGCGGCACGGACACCCTCGGCGTCGGTGTCAATGTTCCCATCCGCACCGTGCTGTTCACCGCGCTGACCAAGTACGACGGCAGCCGGGTGCGGACCCTGCGGGCGCGCGAGTTCCATCAGATCGCGGGCCGGGCCGGGCGGGCCGGGTTCGACACGGCGGGCCTCGTCGTCGCCCAGGCGCCGGAGCACGTCATCGAGAACGAGAAGGCGCTGGCGAAGGCGGGCGACGACCCGAAGAAGCGGCGCAAGGTGGTGCGCAAGAAGGCGCCGGAGGGCTTCGTCGCCTGGACGGAGAACACCTTCCAGAAGCTGATCGACTCGGATCCGGAGCCGCTGACGTCCCGTTTCCGGGTGACGCACACCATGCTGCTGTCGGTGATCGCCCGGCCGGGCAACGCCTTCGAGGCGATGCGCCATCTCCTGGAGGACAACCACGAGCCGCGCAAGCAGCAGCTGCGGCACATCCGCCGGGCGATCGCGATCTACCGGTCGCTGCTCGACGGCGGCATCGTGGAGAAGCTCGACAAGCCCGACGCCGAGGGGCGCATCGTGCGGCTCACGGTCGACCTCCAGCAGGACTTCGCGCTCAACCAGCCGCTGTCCACCTTCGCCCTCGCCTCCTTCGAACTCCTCGACCCCGAGTCGCCGTCCTACGCTCTCGACATGGTCTCCGTGGTCGAGTCCACGCTGGACGACCCGCGGCAGATCCTCGTCGCCCAGCAGAACAAGGCGCGCGGCGAGGCGGTGGCCGCGATGAAGGCCGACGGCGTCGAGTACGAGGAGCGCATGGAGCGCCTCCAGGACGTCACCTACCCGAAGCCGCTGGAAGAGCTGCTCTTCCACGCCTACAACACCTACCGCAAGAGCCACCCCTGGGTCGGCGACCACCCGCTGTCGCCGAAGTCGGTCGTCCGCGACATGTACGAGCGGGCGCTGTCCTTCACCGAGCTGGTGTCCTTCTACGAGCTGGCCCGCACCGAGGGCATCGTGCTGCGCTACCTCGCCAGCGCCTACAAGACCCTCGACCACACCATCCCGGACGACCTGAAGTCCGAGGACCTCCAGGACCTGATCGAGTGGCTCGGCGAGATGGTGCGCCAGGTGGACTCCAGTCTTCTGGACGAGTGGGAGCAGCTGGCGAACCCCGAGGTGATGACCGCCGAGCAGGCCCAGGAGAAGGCCGACGAGGTCAAGCCCGTCACCACCAACGCGCGCGCCTTCCGGGTACTGGTCCGCAACGCGCTGTTCCGCCGTGTGGAGCTGGCCGCGCTGGACCAGGTCGAGGAACTGGGCGAGATGGACGCCGAGTCCGGCTGGGACGCCGATGCCTGGGGCGAGGCGATGGACAAGTACTGGGACGAGTACGAGGATCTCGGCACCGGCCCCGACGCACGCGGTCCCAAGCTGCTCGTCATCAAGGAGGAGCCGCAGAACGGCCTGTGGCGGGTCCGCCAGATCTTCGACGACCCGAACGACGACCACGACTGGGGCATCAGTGCGGAGGTCGACCTCGCGGCCTCGGACGCCGAGGGCCGTGCGGTCGTCCGCGTCACCGACGTCGGCCAGCTGTGAGCACAGGAGAATCCCACCCATGACGACGAACCCGGCCGAGAGACTGGTCGATCTGCTCGATCTGGAGCAGATCGAGGTCAACATCTTCCGTGGCCGAAGCCCGCAGGAGTCCCTCCAGCGGGTCTTCGGCGGCCAGGTCGCGGGCCAGGCCCTGGTCGCCGCCGGCCGCACCACGGACGGCGACCGCCCGGTGCACTCGCTGCACGCGTATTTCCTGCGCCCGGGCCGTCCGGGCGGGCCGATCGTGTACCAGGTGGAGCGGATCCGCGACGGGCGCTCCTTCACCACGCGCCGCGTCACCGCGGTGCAGCAGGGCCGCACGATCTTCAATCTGACCGCCTCCTTTCACAAGCCTGAGGAAGGACCGTTCGAACACCAGCTGCCGCCCGCCCGCGAGCTGACGCACCCCGAGTCGCTGCCGACGGTGGCCGAGGAGATACGCAAGCATCTGGGCACGCTGCCAGAGCAGTTGGAGCGGATGGCGCGCCGTCAGCCCTTCGACCTCCGGTACGCCGACCCGCTGCGCTGGACCGACGACGAGGTCAAGGGCGCCGAGCCGCGCAGCGCGGTGTGGATGCGCGCGGTCGGTCCCCTGGGCGACGACCCGCTGGTCCACACCTGCGCGCTGACCTACGCCAGCGACATGACGCTCCTGGACGCGGTGCGCATCCCCATCGAACCGCTGTGGGGCCGCCGGAGCTTCGACATGGCCTCGCTGGACCACGCCATGTGGTTCCACCGGCCGTTCCGCGCCGACGAGTGGTTCCTGTACGACCAGGAGTCGCCGATCGCCACCGGCGGACGTGGTCTTGCCCGCGGGCGGATCTACGACATCGAGGGTCGGCTGCTCGTCTCGGTCGTCCAGGAGGGACTGTTCAGGTCCCTGTAGCGGACCGCCGGGCGGCTCGACCGCGGGCGCTCAGACCTCTGCGGGCCGAGAGGTTCCGCGTCGCAGCAAGGCGCGCAGACGGCGGGTGGAGCGTGGCGGCGTGGACCCGGTTCCGGGGAAGCGGGGCACGGGGGCCGGAGCGGGCCGTACCCGCGACGCGTGCCGCCGCTCGGGCGCCCGTCCGCCGGGGATTCGGCGCGGCTCGACGGCCCGCACCAGCGGCTTAGCCGCTCGCGTCGTCGGTTCGGTCGTGTCCGCCGTCGATTCGTCCGTGGTCTTGTTCGGCCCCACGGACGTCGGCATCGGTTCCACCGGTGCCGTGACCGTGCGCGCCATCGGCGGGATCGGCCGTGCCGTCGGAGGCGCCGCCGGCCCGGTGCGCCGGACGGCCGGGCGCGGCGCCGGTGACAGGGCCCGTGCCTCCTCGACCGAGTGCGCGAGGTCGCTGCGCAGCCACTCGATCTCGTCCGCGTCCTGCGCAGTCGTGATCCGCTCGGCGACATGGGCGAACGACGTCCCGGCCAGGGCCTGGCCGGGCAGCGCGGGCCGCAACCGGTTCACCCAGGCGCGCTCGTACGGATCCTCGACGACGTCGGCGACCTCGACGGGCGCGAGCAGGGCGGCGAGGGCCCCGGCTCGGGCCCATGGGTCCTCGGCCTGTCGTAGCAGACTTCCCAGTTGCCGCATGCGCCAGTTGCGGGCACGCAGGTCCACGCCCTCCGCGAGCTGGCCGCGCAGCGTCTCGGGGGTGCGGCCCTTGAGGAGCCGCGTGTTCTCGGTGGCGGCCGCGAAGTGCTTCAGTTCCTCGGTGAGGTAGAGCCAGACCACGGCGCCGTACCGGTTGACGTAGACCTTCGCGGGGACGAGCAGGCCCAGGCGGGCGAGCCGGGTGAAGCGTCCGGCGGAGATGTCCATCAGCTCGGCGCCGTCGGTGGTGCCCACGACGCGCACCCGGTCGCGGAGCGTGTCCGGGAAGCCGTCCTGCGCCCGGAGCCGGTCGATCTCCGCGCGCTCCACCAGTCGGCCCCCTCCCCCGCCCTCGTCGGGCACGGTCCGCACATGGCCGAGCTGGACGGCGAGGTCGAACTCGCCCCGCAGGATGCCCAGTTCACGAGCGGCTCGGCTCGGCGTGCAGGTGTCGGGGCGGACTGGTTCGACGGTGTGTGCCGACATGGTCGTAACTCCTCGTGGAGTCGGTGGCTCACGCCTCGTGCGATCGCCGTGCACACACCGTAGCCGGATCGGCGCATCGCGTGGCCGGCCTGTGGATAACTTCGTGGAGCTTCGAGAATTCGCAGGTCAGAGGTCTGGTCAGAGGTCTGTGTTCGGTGATCGCTCGGGTTTACGGGCGTCGACTCCGAGATGTTCGCCGACCCGGTTCACGAGCAGGGTCATCTCGTACGCTATCTGCCCGATGTCGGCCTCCGCCCCGCTGAGCACGCACAGGCAGCTGCCGGCGCCGGCCGCGGTCACGAACAGCACGGCGTCGTCGTACTCGATCATCGTCTGGCGCACCGCGCCCGCGCCGAAGTGGCGTCCCGAGCCCTTCGCCAGGCTGTGCAGTCCGGATGCCACGGCTGCGAGGTGTTCGGCGTCCTCGCGGCGCAGCCCGGTGCTCGCGCCGGTGACCAGTCCGTCGTTGGACAGGATCAGCGCGTGCCGTACATCGTCCACACGTTCCGTCAGATCGTCCAGGAGCCAGCCGAGTCCCTGGTTCTGCGCCATCTCCGTCTCCCCGTGTGATCTCTCCCCCCTGGCCGGAGGAACCCTCCGCAAGCCTTCCCCACGTGCGGCGTGCGGGCAAGCAGGATGGGCGCATGGCACAGAAGATGACCGACGAGGAATGGCGGGCGTTCGTCTCAAAAGGCACCCGCACCGGCAAACTGTCCACCGTTCGCGCCGATGGGAGCCCGCATGTGGCTCCGGTCTGGTTCCTGCTGGACGGGGACGAACTGGTCCTTCTCACCGGCCGGGACACCGTGAAAGGGCGCAATCTCGTCCGTGACGGGCGTGTCGCCCTGTGTGTGGACGACGAGCGGCCGCCGTTCCATTTCGTGGTGCTCAGCGGTCGCGTCCGGCTGTCCGAGGATCCGGCGGAACTGCGTCACTGGGCGGCGCGGGTCGCCGCCCGGTACATGGGCGAGGACCGCGCCGAGGAGTTCGGCGCCCGCAACGGCGTTCCCGGTGAGCTGCTGGTACGCGTCCCCGTCGAAGAGGTGGTGGCGATCCGGGATCTGGCGTCCTGAGCGTCGGCCCGGACCGGCCGAGATCCGCGGTGCGCCCGCCACCGCACGGAACACGAGAGGCGCCGGGACGCAAGAGGCACTGGGACGCGGGAAGCACCGGGCCGCGGAATCAGGGCATCATGCGGGTCATGAGCGACGACCACGCACATGTCCGGGAGTTCTTCACCGCGCGGGCCGCCGGCTGGGACAGCAAGTTTCCCGGCGACGGCCCCGCCTACGAAGCCGCCGTGACCGACCTCGGGCTGCGGGCGGGCGACCGCGTGCTGGACGCGGGCTGCGGAACGGGGCGTGCGCTGCCCCCGCTGCGGGCGGCCGTGGGCCCCACCGGCGTGGTGCTCGGCGCCGATCTGACCCCGGCGATGCTCGCGGCCGCCGCAGCGGCGGGCCGGAACCGGGAGGGGGCGCTGCTGCTCTCGGACGTGGCCGCCCTGCCGCTGCGCTCGGCGTGCCTGGACGCGGTGTTCGCGGCGGGGCTGATCGCCCATCTGCCGCGCCCGGTGGAGAACCTGCGGGAGCTCGCCCGGGTGGTACGGCCCGGCGGGCGGCTCGCCCTGTTCCATCCCATCGGCCGCGCGGCCCTGGCGGCGCGGCAGGGCCGGCAGATCACGCCGGAGGATCTGCGGGCCGAGCGCAACCTCCGCCCTCTGCTGTCCCGTTCGGGGTGGCGCATGACGTCGTACGTCGATGAGGACACCCGTTTCCTCGCCCTCGCCGTGCGCGAGGGCTGAAAGATCAGATGTTTGCGGCGACGGCGGCCGCGAAGGCGTCGGGGTTGTCGAACATGACGTTGTGCCCGGCGCCGGGCACCGTCAGCACCCGTACGCCGGCCGCCTCCAGCCGCTCCCGGTCGTCGAGCTCACCGCTCTTCTCCCCCTGGAGGTAGACCCGGTCGATGTCCAGGCCCTCCAGGATCGTGCGCATCACGGGGTCGGAGCCGCGTCGCAGGCCGACGGCGCTGCGGTGCAGGGCACGCGGATCCGCCAGCCGCATGGTGGCCGCCCACAGCGGACCGACGGCCGCCAGGACGCGCGCGTACGCGTCCTCGACGAACTCGTCCTCCTCGTAGGCGGCGATCGCGCTGCTGCCCGCCGTCAGCGGTGGGAACGCGTCCAGGTTGGCCTCGGAGAGCACCAGCCGGGAGACGAGTTCGGGCCGCCGGTGCGCGAGCACGATGGCGACGGCACCGCCCATGCTGTGCGCGATCAGTTCGGCGCCGCCGGCCCCGGCCGCATCCAGCGCGGCCGCGACCGCGTCGGCGTGCTCCTCCAGCGTGTACCCGAAGCTCCGGGGCCGGTCGCTGAGGCCATGACCGGGCAAATCCATGAACAGGCTGCGCCTGCCAGCGAGTTCGGGGCGGGCCGCGATGTGGGCGTGATAGGGCGCGGACATCGACCCCAGCCCGTGGAGGTAGACCCGGGCGGGCTCCGCCCCCGACACCTCGGTCCAGCGGATCCGGCTTCCCTCGCCATCGAATACGGCCTGCTGCACAGCACCCTCCCTATGGGCCTCGATCATCACCTCGAACATACATCGGTAACGAGGTATTACGTCAACGCAGTATCGACGGATCGCTGTACAGCGTCGCCGTACGGAAGAATGCGGGCATGCTCGAACTCGCCATCCTGGGATTCCTGTACGAGGCCCCGCTGCACGGATACGTCCTGCGCCGTCACATCGCGGCGCTCACCGGGCATGTGAGGCCCGTCGCGGAGAGCACGCTGTACCCGGCGATCAAGCGTCTGGAGAAGGCCGGGCTGCTGGTGCGGGCCACCGAGCCGGGTGCCGTGGCCGCACCGCGTCATGTGCTGCGGCTGACCGAGGAGGGGCGGCGGGAGCTGAGGCGCCGGCTCGCCGAACCCGGGCAGCGCGAGATCACCGACGAGAACCAGTGGTTCGTCCTGCTCGCCTTTCTGCGCCACCTCGCGGACCCCGCCGCCCAGGCGGCTGTGCTGAACAGGCGGCTCGCCTTCCTGGAGAAGCCGACGAGCTTCTTCTACGACGGCGACCGGCCGGTCCGGGCCGAGGAAGTGGACGACCCCTTCCGGCAGGGGATCCTCACCATCGCGCGTGCCACGAGCCGGGCCGAACTCGGCTGGCTGCGCGACACCCTCGCATCACTCGACGGCGTCTGAGGTGTCCAGGTGCCGCACCGGGCAGCCGCCCAGTCCCGGGACCGGGCGGGTGCCGAGGTCGGCCACGCGGTAGCCGTTCGGGTAGCCCTTGATCTCCCGGTTCTGGCGCGCGAAGTGGGGTGCGCGGCGCGGCGGCAGCAGCCGTACCACCCGGCCGCGCGCCCGGACGGCGCGGCGCACCAGGGCGACGGCGGTCGCACCGGGCCGCTCGTAGCGGAACGCGTTCAGCAGCGGCTCGTCGAGCAGCGCGAGCACACCGGTGCGCAGCAGGGGTGCCAGGGGGCGTGGGTACCAGGACGCCATCAGGTCGAGGGTGGCGTCCGAGACCTGTCGGCCCCCTTCGTCCCAGCCGAAGTTCGCCTCCTCGTAGGTGTCGAGGAGGGTTTCGAACTCTTCGTAGGTCCTGGGGAGATCGGGGATGCCCAGGTGCCGGCCGAGGGTGCGGTAGTACTCGGTGGCGGCGACGATCTCGTGCCGGGACAGCCGGCGCCAGCCGTAGGTGTCGATCCAGCGCTTGGGCACCACGACGAAGGTGCTGAGCACATACCGCATGTCGTCGTCGCTGATGTCGTAGCTGCGGTGCATCTGGTTGATGCGGCGGATCGCCGTGCGCCCCTGTTCGGCGGCGAAGCCGTGCTCCACGACGGTGTCGAGGAGCAGCGCGGTGTCGTCGTACCGCTTCTGGGTGCGGTCGGTCAGCTCGGCGGTGCGCGCGAGGAGACGGCCGATGCTCGGGACGGCGTAGGTGCGGTACAGGGCCAGTTCGAGGGCGCGTGTGTAGTCCCAGGGGAATTCGTAGACGGCGCTGAGCCGGTAGATCTCCGGGGCGTCCGCCACCGGGTCCAGCCGACGGATCCGCTCCAGCCGTTCGAAGCGCTTCACCGCGTCGTCCCCCTTCTGTCGTCGGAGGCCAACTCTATGTGGAGTACGGGGAGATGAACCATCACCGATCTCCCCATTTCGGAAGAAGGGCGGGCGCCCTTGTCCGGTGGGTTCCGCGTCTTCCGTGGCCCCGGGTGGGGGGGCGGTCTGGGGAAGTCCCGTGGAGGCCGTGGTCGTTTCGCCCCTGTCCAGGGGGAAAGTTGCAGGTCCGCGTGGTGTGCGGAGTCGTGACAAGGGCCTTCCGTCCGCATTAGGGTGCGCGCGATTGGACAAGCCACTGGGAGGCAGGGATGGCCGGGACGGACGATGGGGCCGTCGCCGCCGCGGACGATGCGCTGTATGTGCTGACGGCGGTGCTGCTGACGCCGGCGCAGTTCCCGAGCGTGCTGGGCGACGACTATCCGGAGGCGTGCGCGACGCTGGGGCTCGCGCCCCGCGCCGACGGGTACGGCCTGGTGCTCGGGCAGGACGGCGACGGGGCCCGCTGGACGGTCGTGATCGACGATGTCTCGCTGGTCGCGGTGGCGATCGCGTCCTGGGACTGCGGCCTGGAGTACGAACTGTCGCCGGAGGAGCATGCGATCGTGACCGCGCTGCCGGGTTGGCCGCTGGCGGTCGCCGTGGCGGCTCCCGGTGTTCCCGCGCCGCACGATCCCGCTCCCGAGACGGGCGAGCGGCCGCCGCTGTGTCCGCCGGACACCGGCATCTGGGGCCCGGCTCAGCGGCGCCTGGGTGCCGACGAGATAGCGGCACAGTGGGCGGCCTGGCGGCAGCAGATCAGCGACGACGAGTTCGCCGTACCCGGTGGCCGGGCCCCCGCCGCCGGGCCCCCGGCGCGGCCCGAGGAGAGCGACAAGGGATCCGAGAGCGCCGCCGAACCGCCGAAGGGCGGGCACCAGGGGATCCGGCGGGTGCTCGCGGAGGCCCGCGCCTACGTCGACTCACCGCCGCCGCTGGGACGGGTGCGCTCCACCTTCGCCCCCGGTGACGCCCGCACGCTGCGTGCGGACGGCCCCGGCTGGTCGATGGTGGCACGCACCGACGACATCGCCTTCGTCCTGCTCGACGAAGAGCCCGGTGAGGTCCTGCCGGTCGGCCGCGGCCCGGAACTGCCCGGACTGCTGGACGCCCTCGACAGGATGGCCGTACGACCCCTGTGATCAGCGGCGGCGCGGTGTCCGTCTCAGCGGCCGATTTCCTTGCGGCTGAGCCTGCGGAGCCTGCGCCGCTGGGACGGATCCAGCGCCAGGTAGCCGGCGACCGGGATTCCGATCACGACCAGGAGCACCACCCACAGGGGCAGCCCCAGGAGCAGCAGTACCAGGCCGACCGCCACACCCCCTACGGCGATCTTCGCGTTTCTCGACATGAGCGTCGCCTCCTTCAACGGCCACTGCCGTTCTCTGCTGTGAGAACGGCCGCCCGCTTCCTGCGGTTCCGGGCCTTGCCCCTGAGACATCCCTGATGTGTACCCCTAGTGGGCCGCTTCCGCCGACCGGGTGGCGGCCACGGAGCGTGGCGGAGCGATCCAGGTCACGGCGTCAGCATAAGGGGGCCACCGCGACGACGTCCGTGCCGTGCGCGACGGAGGGGCCGGGGCCCACGGCTTGCCTACGCGCCGCGCTCCCCGGCCCTCTTCCGTCAGCGCCTCGCGCTCGTGACCGTCAGCCGCGCGCACCCAGCAGGTGGTCCATCGCCAGCTGGTCGAGGTGCTCGAACGCCATGCCGCGCGCGGCGGCGGCCTCGACGTCGAACTCCTCGAACGCGGTGCGGTCGGCGAGCAGGGCGTCCAGGCCGTCGGCGGCGGTCGGGTGCGCCAGCTGGTCCAGGCGTGCGGCGCGCAGCGCCTCCCGCACCTCCGGGTCGGCGCGGAAGGCGGCCGCGCGGTCCTTGAGGATCAGGTAGTTGCGCATGCAGCCGGCGGCCGAGGCCCATACGCCGTCGAAGTTTTCGGTGCGCGGCGGCTTGAAGTCGAAGTGCCGCGGGCCCTCGTAACCGGCGCTCTCCAGGAGGTCGACCAGCCAGAACGCCGCCCGTAGGTCGCCGGCGCCGAACCGCAGGTCCTGGTCGTACTTGATGCCGGACTGCCCGTTGAGATCGATGTGGAAGAGCTTGCCCGCCCACAGGGCCTGCGCGATGCCGTGCGGGAAGTTCAGGCCGGCCATCTGCTCGTGGCCGACCTCCGGGTTGACGCCGTACAGCTCCGGGCGCTCCAGGCGCTCGATGAAGGCCAGGGCGTGGCCGACGGTGGGCAGCAGGATGTCGCCGCGGGGCTCGTTGGGCTTGGGCTCGATGGCGAAGCGGAGGTCGTAGCCCTGGGCGGTGACGTACTCACCGAGGAGGTCGAACGCCTCCTTCATGCGGTCGAGGGCGTCCCGCACGTCCTTGGCGCCACCGGACTCGGCGCCCTCACGGCCGCCCCAGGCGACATACGTCCTGGCGCCCAGCTCGGCCGCCAGGTCGATGTTGCGGATCGTCTTGCGCAGCGCGTACCGGCGTACGTCGCGGTCGTTGGCGGTGAAGCCGCCGTCCTTGAAGACGGGGTGGGTGAAGAGGTTCGTGGTGGCCATGGGCACCGTCATGCCGGTGGCGTCCAGGGCCTGGCGGAACCGCTTGATGTGCGACTCGCGCTCGGTGTCGGAGGACCCGAAGGGGATCAGGTCGTCGTCGTGGAAGGTCACTCCGTAGGCGCCCAGCTCGGCCAGGCGCCGCACCGTGTCGACCGGGTCGAGGGCGGGACGGGTGGCGTCGCCGAACGGGTCCCTTCCCTGCCAGCCGACGGTCCACAGACCGAAGGTGAACCTGTCCTCGGGGGTGGGCTGGAAGCTCATGGCGCGGCTCCTTGTTCCATACGACTATTTCGTCATGGCCGTTTACAAATTAGTATGCGACCACGTCTCTGGGAAGAGACAAGGTGTCCTGGACCACAAGGTGTCTTCGGCAGATGTCCACGGGCGCCCTCGGGGGGTGTCCCCGGGAGCGCCCCACAGCACATCCCGCTGAGCCGCGGAAGAGGGAGAGCCCCATGTCAGCAGCGGAGGGTCCGCTCGTCGTCGGCGTGGACACGTCCACCCAGTCCACGAAGGCCCTGGTCGTCGACGCGGCCACCGGAGAGGTGGTGGCGAGCGGCCAGGCGCCGCACACCGTCACCACCGGCGCGGGCCGGGAGAGCGATCCGCGCCAGTGGTGGGACGCCCTGTGCGAGGCGCTGCGCCAGTGCGGTGACGCGGCCCGCGAGGCGGCCGCGATCTCCGTCGGCGGTCAGCAGCACGGCCTGGTCACGCTGGACGAGCACGGTGAGCCGGTGCGTCCGGCGCTGCTCTGGAACGACGTCCGCTCCGCGCCGCAGGCCCGTCGGCTGGTCGCGGAGCTGGGCGGCCCGAAGGCCTGGGCCGAGCGCACCGGGAGCGTGCCCGGGGCGTCGTTCACGGCGGCCAAGTGGGCCTGGCTCGCCGAGCACGAACCGGAGGCGGCGCGCGCGACCAGGGCGGTACGGCTCCCCCACGACTACCTCACCGAGCGGCTGACCGGGCGGGCCGTCACCGATCGCGGTGACGCTTCCGGCACCGGTTGGTGGGCGTCCGGCACGGAGCAGTACGACGAGGAGACCCTGGCACACCTCGGGCTGGATCCGGCGCTGCTGCCCCGGGTGGTGCGCCCGGGTGAGGTGGCCGGGACCGTACACGGCGGACACGGACTGCCGTTCTCCACGGGCACGTTGGTGGCCCCCGGCACCGGTGACAACGCGGCGGCCGCGCTGGGCCTCGGGCTGCCGCCCGGAACCCCGGTGCTGAGCCTCGGAACTTCCGGCACGGTGTACGCCGTCTCCCGGCACCGCCCGGCCGACCCCACCGGCACGGTGGCGGGCTTCGCCGACGCGCGCGGGGACTGGCTGCCGCTGGCCTGCACCCTGAACTGCACGCTCGCCGTCGACCGCGTCGCGACCCTGCTGGGTCTGGACCGCGAGGCCGTCGAACCCGGCGGAGCGGTGACGCTCCTGCCCTTCCTGGACGGCGAGCGCACCCCCGACCTGCCGCACGCCTCCGGGCTGCTGCACGGACTGCGCCACGACACCACCCCGGGCCAGCTGCTCCAGGCGGCCTACGACGGTGCGGTGCACTCGCTGCTCGGCGCGCTCGACCTGGTCCTCGACGAGGACGCGGACCGCGACAGCCCACTGCTGCTGATCGGCGGCGGCGCGCGGGGCCACGCCTGGCAGCAGACCGTACGCCGGCTGTCCGGGCGGCCGGTCCGGATCCCCGTGGCCAAGGAGCTGGTCGCCCTGGGTGCGGCGGCGCAGGCGGCCGGGCTGCTGACCGGTGAGGACCCGGCGGCGGTCGCCCGGCGCTGGAACACCGCGGCGGGACCGGTGTTGGAGCCCATGCCCCGGGACGAGGAGACGCTGGCCCGGATCGGCGGGGTACTCTCCGACGCGGCCCCGCTGTTCGAGCGGGGTACAGAGGGCCACTGAACCGGGCCGCCCGGCCCTGGAACGAGGATCGACGCAGGCATGACCGCACCGCTGCACGAGGCCCGACCCGCCGGGGCCGGCCGGGCGCTGCCGGACACTCAGCAGGGCATGCGCCGGCGCAATCTCGCGCGGGTGCTGCACGCGGTCGGCGCCGAGGGTTCGCTCTCCAGGGCCGCCGTGGCCTCGCGCATCGGTCTGACCCGGGCCGCGGTGTCGACCTTGGTGGACGAGTTGATCCGCTGGGGGCTGCTGGAGGAGCTGGGTCCCGAACGGCCGGGACGAGTGGGGCGGCCCGGGTCGGCGCTGGCGGTCAGCGGCCGGGGCCCGGCCGGGATCGGCGCCGAGATCGGTGTCGATCACCTCGCGGTGTGCGCGGTCGACCTGCGCGGCGCGGTCCGCGCGCGGGCCGCGCGCCGGGGCGCCAACCGCGGCCGGGCGCCCGAGCCGGTGATCGCGGAACTGACGGCGCTGGTCGGCCAGGTGGTCGCCGAGGCCGAACAGGAGGAGTTGTGGCCCGCCGGGCTCGCGGTCGCCGTGCCCGGACTGGTGGCGCGGGACGGTCGCACCGTCGTCCGCGCCCCCAACCTGGAGTGGCGTGACACGGACCTCGGTGCGCTGCTGCCCGGCGACTGGCCGCTCACCGTGGACAACGAGGCCAACTTCGGCGCGCTGGCCGAGCTGTGGCTCGGCGCCGGCACACCGCGCGAGTTCCTGCATGTGTCGGCCGAGATCGGCATCGGCGCGGCGATCGTCGTGGACGGGCGGCTGCTGCGCGGGACCCGGGGGTTCGCGGGCGAGCTGGGCCATGTGCCCGTACGACCGGACGGACCGGCCTGCGCGTGCGGCGGGCGCGGCTGTCTGGAGCAGTACGCGGGCCAGGAGGCCGTGCTGCGCGCGGCGGGGCTCCAGCCGCGCGAGGACCTCGTCGGTCTGCTCGCGGAGCACGCCGAGAAGGGCGAGGAGGGGGTGCGGGCGGCGCTGCGGGACGCGGGCACGGCGCTCGGTATCGCGCTGACCGGAGCGGTGAACCTGCTCGACCCCGAGACGGTGGTCCTGGGCGGCGCCCTGGCGGGGCTGTCGCCCTGGCTGCTGCCCTCGCTGGAGGCCGAGCTGACGGGCCGTACGGCGGGCCCGGTCTGCCCGGTGGCGGTCTCGCCGCTCGGGTCCGAGGGTCCGCTGCTGGGCGCGGCGCACTCCGTCGTCCGCGCTGTGCTGGACGATCCGGCCTCGGTGGCCAAGCGCTCCTGACGTCTCGTCGAGCGCCTGCGGACAGCGACGGCGACGATGACGGCGACGGCAGGCCGACGGGCCCGGCTGTCCACCGGAGGCTCCGGCGTGGTCGCGCGGTCCCCGGCGCACTGTCCTCGCCCGAATGAGTGGCGGAGTTATCCACAGGCTTCCGCTTGTCCACGGAACCGTGGCGGACCCTTCTGCCGGGCCTGCCCGCGCCGTACCGTGAATCGCACGAGGCACGCGCTGCCGGAACGTCAGAACCGGTGCGGACCTCGTGATTCGAGCGGCATTCACCCAGATCGGGCGGCAACGGACGGACAGATATCGGGGGACGCATGCGCGGGGAGAGCACCGGGACTTTGCGGCGCGACGCCATCGGGTTGCGCGAGGTCCTGTTCCAGAGCATCACGGCGATGGCGCCGGCCGCGGCGGTGGCCGCGTCCATCCCGGCCGGCGCGGCCTTCGCGGGCGGCAGCCTGCCGCTGGCCGTGCTGGTCGCCCTGGTGGCCTGTCTGTTCACCGCGTCCTGCGTCGCCGAGCTGGCACGGGAGCTGCCCGCCGCCGGCTCGGTCGCCACCTACGCGGCGCGGGGGCTGCATCCGGCCGTCGGCTTCCTCGTCGGCTGGGGCTATGTCTTCGTGGAGATGCTGGTCCCCCCGCTGCTGCTCCTGCAACTGGGCTTCACGGTGGCGGGGACGCTGCACGACGAGTGGTCCTCGTACCCGGCGGATCTGTGGTGGCCGTACTCCCTGGCGGGGGCCGCCGTGATCGCCGTCGCCGGATACCTGGGGGTGCGCGCCTCGGCCCGCTTCGGCACCGTCCTCGGAGCCTTCGAGATCCTTGTCTTCCTGGTGTTCGCCGCGTTGCTGATCGGGAGAGCGGGCGGCGCCAACACCCTTTCCGTCTTCGGCACTTCTCATACCGCCGCAGGTCATTCCGGGATCGGCGGGGTGTTCGCGGGATCCGTGTACACCGTGCTGGCCTTCGCCGGGTTCGAGGCGGCGGCACCGCTCGCGGAGGAGACGCGCGAACCCCGGCGGACGATGCATCGCGCGGTACTGGGCGCGGCCCTGGGCATCGGCCTGTTCTATGTCGTCACCACCTATGCGATGACCGTCTGCTTCGGACCGGACCGGTTCGCCGGGTTCGGTGCGTCGGGCAGCGCGTCCTGGGAGGGGGTGGCGCGTGCCTCGTTCGGTTTCTTCTGGGTGCTGTTGTTCCTCGCGGTGGTGAATTCCACGATCGCCAACGCCAACGCGTGCGCGAACGTGTCGACCCGTACGGCCTTCGCCCTGGCCCGCATCCGGGTCCTGCCCGGAGTGCTCGCCACGCTCCATCCCCGGCACCGCTCCCCCGTGGCGGGCATCGCGGTGCAGACCGTCGTGGCCGTCGCCGCCGTACTGGGTCTGGGCCTCGGCTACGGCCCCGGGACCGCGTTCCTGCTCCTGGCCACGGTGATCGTCACGGTCGTCATCGGCGTCTACATCGTGGTGAACCTGGCGTGCGCCGGCCACTTCATACGGGTGGGCGGCAGCGCCCTCAAGCCGGTACGGCATCTGCTGTTTCCGGTGCTGGGCATCGCCGCCTTCGTCCCGGCGCTGCTGACGGCGGCCGGCCTGCCGGTGTTCGACTTCGTGACCGAGCTGACGGCTCCGGTGTCCTACGCGGGACCGGTCGTCGGCGTCTGGATGGCGGCGGGCGTGGTGGTGCTGCTGGTCCTGACGCGGCGTCACCCCGAGCGCATAGCCGAGACCGCGCGGGTGCACATCGAGGAGGACGCCCGGGCCGACCCGCGGCAGGACGGCAGCGCGATCCGCTGACCGGCCCGCTCCCCGGCGCCGTGCCGTACGACTGCCTGATGCCCGGTGGTCGCAAGCCAGTCCACCGAACACCACTCCACACGGCACCACGCCGCACGACTCCGCATCACATGACACCACGCCGCACGACACCGCACCACGCCGCGTCCACTGCCCGGCGGCCCGCAACCTCCCCCGCTCTCCCCGACGACCCGCCCACCAGAAGGGACCCACGGCACGATGACCGACCCCCGGATCCTCACCGTGCGACCGCAGCCGGACGAGTACGCCTGGACGTTCGGCGGCGCGGCACCCGTGGCCCGCATCGCGCCGGGCACGGTGCTCGACCTGTTCACGGAGGACTGCTTCGCCGGCCGGGTCCGCTCCGAGAAGGACCTTGTGTCCGAGGTCTGCGAATTCCCGTTCCTCAACCCCCAGACCGGCCCGTTCCACATCGAGGGCGCGGAACCCGGCGACACGGTGGCCGTGCACTTCGTGTCGATCGAACCGGCCCGCGACTGGGCGGCGTCCACGACGGTCCCCCTCTTCGGGGCGCTCACCTCGACCCACGCCACCGCCTCGCTCCAACCGCCGCTGCCGGAGCGAGTCTGGATCTGGGAGCTGGACCGTGCCCGGCGTACCGCCCTCTTCCGGGCGCGGGACAGCGACTTCGAGAGGGAACTGCCTCTGGAGCCGATGCACGGCACGGTGGGCGTGGCGCCGGCCAACCTGGAGGTCCGCTCGGCGCTGGTGCCGGACGCGCACGGCGGCAACATGGACACGCCCGAGATGCGTGCCGGGGTCACCTGCTACCTCGGGGTCAATGTGGAGGGCGCCCTGCTCAGCCTCGGCGACGGACACGCCCGCCAGGGTGAGGGCGAGACCTGCGGGGTGGCGGTGGAGTGCGCGATGAACACCGTGGTGATCGTGGACCTCCTCAAGGGCGTCGCGACCCCGTGGCCCCGGCTGGAGTCGGACACGCACATCGTCTCGACCGGCTCGGCGCGCCCGCTGGAGGACGCGTTCCGGATATCGCAGGCGGACCTGGTGCGCTGGCTGGTGAGCGACTACGGGTTCAGCGAGCTGGACGCGTACCAGTTCGCCACCCAGACGGTCGAGTCGCCGCTGGCGAACGTGTGCGACACGAACTACACATGCGTGGCCAAGCTCCGCAAGGAGTGGCTGCCCGTGCGGGAGACCTACCGGGGTGTGCACGCGCGGCTCCGGGAGACCGCACGGGCCCTGCGCGACTGACGGCCGGCCACGGGGCACCAGGCACACCCGCAGCACCCGCAGCACCCGCAGCACCCGCAATATCCGAACACCCGTGATGCCCGTAACACCCGGGACACCCGACGCCCCCACACCCCGGCGTACGAACGCCGCGCCCTCCCGCCCTGCCCCCGAGCCCCCTACTCGAACACACAGGAAGCACCACCGCCCGTACTCCCATCACTCCCCGACCCCCACTCCCCCATCCCCCACTCCAGAGAGGCATCCCACGATGGACATGGACCGGGAAAGGCCGCGTCTGAGCAGACGATGGATTCTGAAGGGCGCGGCGCTCGCCGCCGTACCGTACGCGCTGCTTCCCGAAGCGCATGCCGGTGCGAGTGGTTCCGTCGACTACCCGCCCGCCGAGTGGGCGCCCGCCAGCACCTCCAACTACACGGACTCCGACCGGCCGGGCACCTACGCGATCGACCGGGTCATCATCCATGTGACCCAGGAGACGTACGCCAACACCCTGGCCATCTTCCAGAACCCGGAGAAGCAGGTGACCGCGCACTACCTGGTGCGGTCGGCGGACGGACACGTCGCCCAGTGCGTGCGCGAGAGCGACGTCGCCTGGCACGCGGGCAACTGGAGCTACAACACCCGCAGTGTCGGCATCGAGCACGAGGGCTGGGTGGACCAGCCCTCGTACTTCACCAACGCCCTCTACGAGCAGTCGGCGAAGCTCACCGCGTCCATCTGCGACAGATACGGCATCCCCAAGGACAGGGAGCACATCATCGGCCACTACCAGGTGCCGGGCACCGACCACACCGACCCCGGCCCCAACTGGGACTGGGTCCGCTACATCAGACTCGTCAACTTCGCCTAGCACAGATCCCGAACCGGCGTCACACCAGTTGTCTGCGCGGACACGGCACATGACGATGGTCCCAGCCGGATCATCGCCGTACCACCGTCCGGGGAGGCCGAGTTGACCGATTCGTGGGTGGCCCTGGAACCGGGGGCCGATCCCGCCGAGCGGGTCAGGGTGCTGCGCCGTGCGCACGAGACGTTCACCACGGTGGGCGCGGTGCCACGCCCGGTGCGGTCGGTGGTGGCGGAGTCATGGCGGCGCAGCGCGCGGGCCGGTGTCGTACCGGACGGCACGGCGTGCGTGGAGTTGTCCGACGGGGATCTCGGTGCCTACCGGGCGGAGCATCCGCTGGCCCGGGTGATGCCGCTGTTCCGGGAGCTGCTGGGCACGTTCGCCGCCGAGGACGAGCAGTTGCTCGCGGTGTGCGACGCGCAGGGCAGGCTGCTGTGGGTCGAGGGGCATCCGGCGGCGCGGCGGCGGGCGGACGCGATGAACTTCGTGCCGGGGGCGCGCTGGTCGGAGGCCGCGGTGGGCACCAACGCGCCGGGGACCGCCGTGGCGCTGGACCGGCCGGTGCAGGTGTTCGCGGCGGAGCACTTCACCCGGCGGGTGCAGCCCTGGACGTGCGTGGCCGCTCCGGTGCACGATCCGCGCACCGGGCGGGTGCTGGGCGCCGTGGACGTCACCGGTGGGGACGGGCTGGCGCATCCGCACAGTCTGGGGTTCGTGCGGGCCGTGGCGCGGGCGGCGGAGGCCCAGTTGGCGCTGCTCGCTCCGGCGCGGGGTGCCGCGGACGCGCCGATGCTGCGCGTGCTGGGCCGGGACGAGGCCGAACTGACGGTCCAGGGGCGGCGGATGAGGCTGAGCCGTCGGCACAGCGAGATCGTGCTGCTGTTGTCGCGGCATCCCGAGGGGCTGACGGGTGACGCGTTGCTGTGCGCGCTGTACGCGGACGAGTCGGTGACCCCGGTGACGCTGCGGGCGGAACTGGCGCGGCTGCGGCGGTCGTTGGGGCCGGGGCTGCTGGCCTCGCGGCCGTACCGGCTGACGACGGCGGTCGACACGGACGCGACCGTGGTGGAACGGCGGCTGGGGTCGGGGGCGCTCGCCCAGGCCGTGGAGGCGTACGCCGGTCCGCTGCTGCCCGGTTCGCAGGCCCCGGCGATCGCCCGGCTGCGGGAGCGGCTCGCGCGGGGGCTGCGGGCGGCGCTGGTCGCGCACCGCGATCCCGATCTGCTGGCCGACTGGGCGCACGCGCCGTGGGGCGAGGACGACATCGAGGTGTGGCGGGCGCTCGCGACGGTGCGGCCGACGGCGTCGGTGCGGTCCCGACTGGATTCGCTGGAGGCGGAGTTGGCGGTGCCGGCCGTTCGGGTAGGGGGGTGGGCCCGGGGCGCAACGTACTTGCAACGTCCGCCCGCCTAGCCTCGCGCCGGGAGCTGCCCAAGGGCGGGCAGCGCTGCACCGGGAGGCACACCAGGATGACTCGTTACGCGGCGCCGGGCACCGAGGGCGCGATCGTCTCCTACCAGTCGCGCTACGACCACTTCATCGGGGGCGAGTACGTGCCGCCGGCGCGCGGGCAGTACTTCGAGAACCCGTCGCCGGTCAACGGAGCGCCGTTCACCGAGATCGCGCGCGGCACCGCGGAGGACGTGGAGCGAGCGCTGGACGCGGCGCACGCTGCCGCACCCGGGTGGGGCCGTACGTCGGTGACGGAGCGCTCGGACGTCCTGCGGAAGATCGCCGACCGTATGGAGGCCAACCTCGAAGCCCTCGCGGTGGCGGAGAGCTGGGAGAACGGCAAGCCGGTGCGGGAGACGCTGGCGGCGGACATCCCGCTGGCGATCGACCACTTCCGGTACTTCGCCGGGGCGATCCGGGCGCAGGAGGGGTCGCTGGGCGAGATCGACGACGACACGGTGGCGTACCACTTCCATGAGCCGCTCGGGGTCGTCGCGCAGATCATTCCGTGGAACTTCCCGATCCTGATGGCCACATGGAAGCTCGCGCCGGCGCTCGCCGCGGGCAACGCGGTGGTGCTCAAGCCGGCCGAGCAGACCCCGGCGTCCATCCACTACTGGGTGAGCCTGATCGCGGATCTGCTGCCGCCGGGCGTGCTGAACATCGTCAACGGCTTCGGTGTCGAGGCGGGCAAGCCGCTGGCGTCGAGTCCGCGGGTGGCGAAGGTGGCGTTCACCGGGGAGACCACGACGGGGCGGCTGATCATGCAGTACGCCTCGGAGAACATCAAGCCGGTCACGCTGGAACTGGGCGGCAAGTCGCCGAACATCTTCTTCGACGACGTGTGGGCGCACGACGACGACTTCCGCGACAAGGCGCTGGAAGGCTTCGCGATGTTCGCGCTCAACCAGGGCGAGGTGTGCACCTGCCCGTCGCGGGCGCTCGTCCAGCGCGGCCACTACGCGGAGTTCCTGGCGGCCGCGGTCGAGCGCACCCGGCAGATCAAGCCGGGGCACCCGCTCGACACCGACACGATGATCGGCGCCCAGGCGTCCAACGACCAGCTGGAGAAGATCCTCTCCTACCTGGACATCGGCCGGCAGGAGGGCGCGAAGGTCCTCACGGGTGGCGAACGCATCGAGCACGAGGGCGAGTTGAAGGGCGGCTACTACGTACAGCCGACCATCTTCGAGGGCGACAACCGGATGCGGGTCTTCCAGGAGGAGATCTTCGGCCCGGTCGTCTCGGTGGCCTCCTTCGACGACTTCGACGACGCCATCAAGATCGCCAACGACACACTGTACGGTCTCGGCGCGGGCGTGTGGACCCGGGACGCCAACACCGCCTACCGCGCGGGCCGCGCGATCCAGGCGGGCCGTGTCTGGACCAACTGCTACCACGCCTACCCGGCGCACGCGGCGTTCGGCGGCTACAAGCAGTCCGGCATCGGCCGCGAGACGCACAAGATGATGCTGGAGCATTACCAGCAGACCAAGAATCTTCTGGTGTCGTACTCGCCGAAGAGGCTCGGCTTCTTCTAGACACATGCGAAAGGGCGCCTGGCCTGGGTTCTCACCCGTCAGGTGCCCTTCGTGCAACCTGCTCTCGACCGGGCCCGGCTTGCGCGCTAACTCCCGATTCCTCCCACAACTGCACCCCGCCTGACCAGTACTTCCGGACCCGTCACGGACCAAACCCCCGGTTCAGCCCCCGGGTACGTCACCTTGACTGACACGCTGCCACTCGTTCATGGACTGCTCGATGAGACGGTTCGCCTGCTCTCGAAGGCCGTCAAGGAACTTGGCGTAGTGGCGAAGGAGAACCTCGATGCTCTGGCCGGCACGGCGGGCGCCCTCGGCCGGGTCCACTCCGAAGTAGAGCCAGAACGAGATCCCGGCGTGACGCGGATCGTAAAGCCGCTTGGCCAGGCGAGAAGTGCGCTCAGTACGGGTCAGGGCGTATTCCCGGGCCCGCGCCCATGTGAGGCCGTAGGCGGCAGCGTCCACGTAGTTGCCAGCCTGGTTCCGGAGAAGTCGACCGTCAGGTGCCACGTCGAACCGATTCACATGGGCACGCAGCATGCGTACGAACTGCGGCGGGATGGGAGCAGGCCGCGTCGCACCTACCGCGCGACACTTGAGCGAGTGCACCTCGTGCACCTCACCGTCGTCGGTCCACTCCCTGCCAGACGTGACGACCCCGCCCGAGAGGTTCAGCATCCCCCATCCCGTCTTTGGCAAGTGGCATTGCTCGATCCGAAGGTGGATGACCTCAGCTGGCCGCATAGCCGCGAAGTACATGCAACCGAAGAATGCTTCAAGATGAGGACCCCGCCCCCGCTGGCGAGCAACGGCCTCGAGCAGCCGAAGCACCTGGGCCGGATGAGGAACGGCGGCTGGATCCACCTCCTCATTGACTGCTGGCGCTTGCCACCGGAGCCCCTTGAGGGAGTTCTCTGCGAAGTACCCCTTCTCCACCGCAATGTTGAGAGCTTCGTTGAACGCAGCCCTCTTGCGTCGGGCTGTTTGAGCCGCAGCCACCTTGCCGTCCAGCTTGCGGCACATCGCATCGAGGGCCCGCCTCAGAACGTCGGATTCCGCGAGGGAGCTGACCGGCAGCGAGTTGCGCTTCATCCAGTCCAGCGCATGGAGCCACTCCTCGGCGGGCTCGCACTCCAGGCTTTCTTGTTGAACACCCACGAGTACAGGGCACGCCGCAGTACCCGCGGATCGGAATACACTGCGCCGGGGCGTATCAGGGCGGGCGTGACCGTAGCGAAGGCATCAGCCAGGGTGCGGCGGGCGTTCCCCGGCGTGCGCTCCCATCTTTGCTCGATGTATTCGTGCACCAGGTCGTACCACGTAGTGCGCTGCTTGATGGTCCGCAACTCGGATGCCGGCAGACCTGTGTGCTCGTCAAACGGCTCACCCGCGCGCGCAGCTGTCATCAGCTTCGCACGCCGGCTGTCAGCAAGCGCGAACGCGATGAAGGACTCAGACTTCTCACGCCCGTTAACCGTCCACCGAATCTGGAAAGGCTTGCGCCGGTCAGGGCGCTCACGTATCTCCCAGAATCGGACGTTATAACTCATCGCCATCCAGGCGTATCCCTTTCACACACATCCCACCACGCATCCAGCGCCGACCGGCCACAGGCCCAGGCGGTCGAGAGCGAACCGGCAGAACGTGACGCTGAGGAGCGTCGCTGCGGCGCCGGCCGACCAGACCAGGCCGACAGCGGTGGTGGACTGCCCGAAGTGCTGGACGACGATCACGGGCCCGGAGGCCTGGAGCAAGCCCGTGGCCAGGTTGGCCAGGGTTAGTCCGGTCACGAGCCAGCCGAGCGTGGGCAGCGAGCGGATGGTGCGCCACCCGGCGGGCAGTCCGGCACCGCACTGCCTCCTGGGCGCACGGGCCGGTGCGACGGGCGAGGGCGGGGTGCGCAGGGCGAGCAGCGCGGCGAGCAGCGAGAGCACGGTGATCATCGCGAGCATCGACGGCGGCCCGGCGAGCAACAGCATTCCGGCGAGCGCGGGACCGGCCAGGGCCGCCGTCTGGTCGATGCCGAGCAGGACGGCCTGGACACGGTGTGCTTGTCGCCCTGCTCGGCGTCCGTCTGCGGCGCCCGCGGTCTCGGCCGCGATGTAGCTGAACTCGGTGAGCACGCCGGTCGTCGCGGCCAGCACCATCACGGTCGCGCTCGCCACGGTGCCCGCCGGGTGGAGGTGGAGCAGGACCGCGCCGGCGGCCAGGGCCAGCGCCCGGCCCAGGGAGGCCAGGTGGAACACCACCGAGGCACCGCGCCGGTCGACAACCGAGCCGACCCATCTCGCCGCAGCCGGCCGCGGGATCCATTCCAGGGCGAAGGCCGCGCCCGTCAGCGCGGCGGAGCGTGTCGTGGCCAGGACGAGCAGCGGGATGCCGTAGGTGGACGTCGCGAACGCCAGCGCGTCCGCCGTACGGGGCAGGTAGATGCTCCGCATCAGGCCGCCGCTGTGATGTGCGTGCCGGGGTGCGACCGCTACGCTCACGCGGCCGGCTCGCGCTCGGACACCCTGACCGTCTGGAAGTGGTCGGCCAGCCACTGGAGCAGGAGCGTGCGGATACGGGCCAGCCCCGCCTCGGATCCGCCGCCGACCAGCGAGGGGGGACCGTCGGCGCGGGTGGTGGCCATGACGTGGAAGACGTGCGCCCGTTCCAGCTCGGTCCGCCAGCTCTTGGAATAGCCGTAACCGGCGTCCGCGGTCACCCACCCGAACGGGATCTTCCTTTGGATCGCCCGGCGGACCATCGCCCGGGCCATCGCCACCTTCGTCTCGAAGACGACCTCGTCGTCGATGCCGGGCCGTCTGCACCGTTCCCGGTCGTCCGTCCAGGACGCCGGCAGATAAAGGCTCCGGTCGATGAGGGTGCGGCCGCGGTCGGCGGCATAGGCGAGGAAGATTCCGACCTGGCAGTTCTCCGTCCGTCCCGCGGTTCCGGAGTGCTGCCGCTGGACGCCGGCCGAACGGTCCCCCTTCTTCAGGAAACCGGTGTCGTCGACGATCAGTACCGCATCCCGGTCCCCGAGATGTTCCACGACGTACTCACGCACGTCGTCCAGGACCTCGTCCGCATCCCAGTCGATCCTGTTCAGCAGCCGGTGGATCCGGTCGGGGCCCGCATGACCCGCCTCCTCCGCCAGCGTCCAGCCGTTCTTCCGCTCCAGCGGTGCGATGAGTCCCTGCATATACGCCAACACCGATCACGTGGCTCCGACCTGGCAAAACGATGCACGAACCACTCGTGCAGAGCCCTCAGTTCACCCGCCCACGACCGGGCACCAGACTGTTCCCCACCCATGAACAGACCAACGAACCACCTGCCCAACCGTCACGACAAACACCGTTGCAGTACTAGGCCGCTACGCACCGATCATCTGATGCAGATGCTCTTTCAGCAGGTTCCCGAGGGCAAGGCCGCCAAGTACTGCCCACTTGGACGTACCCGTCGCAAGCGGCCTGCACGGCGACAAGCGGGTGGTCGCCCTCGACCGGAGTGGGTGCGCCTCGTGGGACTTGGCGCAGCCCGCTTGGATTGCGGGGTCTGCGCCTGCTACCAGCGCGGGCTACAGAGTGGTGGCCGATCCGGAGTGAAACGGGCTCTGCTTGGACTCAGCGATGGGGAACTGCACCCTGGTGAGGTCTTCGGAGACGGCCCACAGCCGCTGCTGGACGGCTGCCTCGTACGACTCCGGGCTGGAGGTGACCAGCCGGGGGTGGCCCATGACCTCGTTGCGTCCGCCGGGACCGTAGTACTGGCCGCCGAGCGCGGCGGGGTCGGTGGCGGCACGCAGGGTCGGCAGCGCGCCCATCGCCGGCTTCTGGGTGATCAGCGGCGCGAGCCAGGTGAGCGGAAGCCGGAGGGCCGCGGGGGTGTTGCGGGCGAGCTCGGTGCTGGACATGCCGGGGTGCGCGGCCACCGCGACGGTCGTGCCGTGCGTGGCGAGCCGGCGCTGCAGCTCGTACGTGAACATCAGGTTGGCCAGCTTGGACTGACCATAGGCGCCGACCCGGCTGTACGACCGCTCCCACTGCAGGTCGTCGAAGTGGATCGCGGCCCGGATGCGGTGGCCGGTGCTGCTGACCGTCACCACGCGCGAGCCGGGCACCGGCAGCATCAGGTCCAGCAGCAGCCCGGTGAGCGCGAAGTGGCCGAGGTGGTTGGTGCCGAACTGCAGCTCGAAGCCGTCCCGGGTGGTCTGCTTCGGGGTGTACATCACGCCGGCGTTGTTGATCAGCAGGTCGAGCCGGTCGAGGCGGGACCGCAGCGCCGCCGCCGCGGTCCGGACGGAGTCGAGCGAGGTCAGGTCCAGCGCCTGCACGGTCACGTCGCCGGTCATGCGGGCCGCAGCTTGCTCGCCCTTCTTGACGTTGCGCACGGCGAGCACCACGGAAGCCCCGCGCTCGGCGAGCGCCCTGGCGGTCTCGTACCCCAGTCCGGTGTTGGCCCCGGTCACCACGGCCACTCGCCCGCGCTGGTCCGGAATATTCGCCGTCGTCCACTTTTCACTCATGGTCGGACTCCCGTCTAATTACGTACCGAAGGTATCTTGTGCCGGTGACACTAAAGTACTCCCGGTACATTGTCAACGTACCGGGGGTACTTAAGCTAGGCTGGTGATCGTGACTTTCCAGCGGGCGCGAACCGAAGAGCAGCGGGAGATGCGCCGACGGGCGATCCTCGACACGGCGTCGGCCATGCTCGACGAGATGCCTGTGGCCGCGGTCACCCTGAACGAGCTCAGCCGCCGGGTAGGGCTGGCGAAGCCGAACGTGCTGCGCTACTTCGAGTCTCGCGAGGCGGTGCTGCTAGAACTGCTGGACCACTTCCTGCAGGAGTGGCTGAAGGAACTGGCAGGCGAGTTGGCGGCCGGCATCGACGGGAATCTGCCCATGTCCGAGCGAGCGGCAGCGGTGGCCGAGATCCTTAGCCGCTCACTCTCCGGCCGAGTGGTGCTGTGCGACCTCTTCGGCGCACAGGGCAGTGTCCTGGAACACAACGTCTCCGTCGAGGTCGTAGCACGCTACAAGCGCGCCTCCCTGGACCGCCTGACAACCATGACCGCCCTGATCCAGAAGTACCTGCCGGAGCTGGGCGAGAACGCAACACTGTTCAGCCTGCAAACCATGGTCATGGCCGGCGCGCTGTCGGCGTACAGCACACCCCCACCCAGCCTGCAGGCGGCCTACCGGGCCGAGCCCGACCTGGCCCGCTTCCACTTGGAGTTGAAGGACTCCTTGAAGCTGGCCCTGACAGCAACCCTCCTGGGCGCGCTACCCCGCAGCTGACGCGCGTCGCACGGTCCGGCGATCTTCGCTCCGATCGCGCCCATATACCGCTCGAGGTCACCGAATCCGACGCCCTCCGGCGTCAGCCCTTCGTGCTCCAGCCACCGAAGGTGATCGACGAGCAGGTAGGCGTACGTCCGGTCCGACTGCGTACAGGCGTAGCCAGCCAAGTACCGGTCCGCACCGCCGTGCACTCCTCGCACCGAGTCGAAGATCGCGTACGCCTCACGGCCATCGCCGTGCCGCCCGGTCTGGACTCTGAGCTGCCCAACCGACAGCGTCCGCACCACAGTTCCTCCGAGCCGACCCGTCCACCGACATGGCGAACATCACGGCTATAGTCGGCAAACGAGCACGTGACGTACACGGTCACTGGCTCGGCGAACATCCCGAACAACCCTCGCCCCGGCCGGAAGACCGACGGGTCGACCACCTTGTGGCGCTGCCCCACGCCGCCCGGCCGGCACGAGGCCGGTCACGTGTGGACGTACTGGAAGTCGCCGGCGGACACCATCCCTATCGGGCCGACCACGATCCTCGCCCGCACCGACGTCGTGCGCGCCGCCCCGATGGGCGGCCTCCTCCAGGGCGAGGACTACTGCGCGGCCCTCGGCGTCACCGCTCTCGCCCCCGGGATCCTGCTGCCGGTCCCCGTGCAGGTACCGCAAGTGGGCCGGGCAGATGACGGCCCAGGTCGGATACGACCAGCTGGAGGCGGCATCCCGCGAGCACGCCCGGGCGTACGGGCGCAGCCTGCGGGCCGTCCTGCGCGGCGAGGACCCGGTCCATGGCTGAGGCGCAGATCCTCCTGTCGCACAGCCGGGAGTCCGGGATCGTGGCCGTCGCATAGGGCGAGCAGTACCGGTGGGCGCACACCGCCCTCGCGGCGAGCGGCTTCCAACGGGACGACGACGGCGTCCGGCACCTGCCCGCGGACGCCACCCAGACCACGGTGGTCAGCCTGCTCAAGCGCGCGAAGCGGCACCGCACCAGTGTGAACATGAGCAGCCGCCGGTTCATCGGCGACGCCGCCCGCGATCTCGCGCGTCTCCTGCCCGGCCAGTGGCACACTTCGGTCGAGGTCTAAGCGCACCCCACCTGCCAGGAGGACCTGGTCCCCTGGATCTGGGACAGCGGCGAACTCGGCCGCGCCGTCCGCAGTGAGCGGATCCCCTGCGCCGCGCTCCCTTGAGGACGTCCGTCAGCCCCCCCTCCCCCCCGGCCTGCGGCGGCAGATCCTCGGCCGCAGGCGTGGGGCTTCCCGTCATCCTGCCGACGGCTTCGTGGGCGGTGCGGAGGCAGGTGTAGTCACCGATCACCCGGTACCAATGAGGTCGCCGTCCGGGCCGCCGACCTTCAGGGCCGTACCGACGAGGTCCTTCACACCGGACTCCTCGATCGGCTTCGTCGACTCTACGGTGAACTTGATCTTCGCCCCGCTGAGCAGTTCGGCGGCCTCGTCCGGCATCTCCATCTCCTCGCCGGGCTCGGGCCGGGACCCGGCGTCCAGGGCCTTCAGGGACGCGGCGTCGGTGTTCAGGTCGAGTTCGAAGGAGACCGACTTCTCCTCGCCGAGCTTGTCGAAGGCTCGGTCGAGCTTCTTGCCGGCGGAGAGCTGCTCGACCGTGCCGCAGGCCGTGGCCCCCGCGAGGACGACACCGGTGACGGCGACGGCGACGGCGACGGCGACGACGGACAGGGTCCTGTGTTTGGCGCTGATGATGTTCTCCTCGGGGTCCGATCACGACGTGATCGAACAGGGAACTCACATCCTGTTAATTCACATCCTGTTCACAAGGTTGTCCCGTCTCGCGAACCAGGCGGACGGTATGCCAAGCTGCCGATCACACGGGAGGGGTGCAGCGGTGGGGCGGGAGCATACGGCGGGGGCGGGCGGGCGACGGCGGTACGGCACGATCGGCGCCGCACAGGTCGCGTTGATGGTGCTGGTGGTGGGCGGAACGGTCCTGGCAGCGCTGCTGCTGCGCCCTGACACGGACCTGTCGGCCAAGGGGCGCGGGCCGCTCGGCGGAAACGCCGTCCTGGTGGGCGGCCTCGCCCTGCTGGCGTTCCTCGGCGGCCTGGCGCTGCGCGAGAAGTACCGGGGGCAGGTGCGCACCGCCCGGAATCTCAGCCCGGTGGAGCAGCGGCTGTCCGACGGAGTGAGCCGGGTGCTGCCGGCCGCGTCGCTGGTCGTACCGCTGCTCGTCCTGGCCCTGCACCGCTTCGGTCTCTCCGGCAGCGGCCCCGCGACCGACCACGGAAGCAGCCACGAGCCGTCAGCGACCCCCAGCCCGGGGCAAGTCCCGGTAGCCACCCTGCCGACCGTGGAGCGCGCCGACCACGGCACGCGCTTCGGGCTCACGCCCCTCCTGCTCGGCCTCGGCATCACCCTGTTCGTCGTGGTCGCCGTGCTCGCCGGGCTGTACCTGCGACGGCATCTGACCCGGCCGCCGGTGCTCGAACCCCCCGCGCCGTCCGGTGACGAGCGGGAACGCCTGACGAGGGCCGTGGACTCCGGGCGCCGTGCGCTGCTGGGCGGAACCGGCGCCCGCGCGGCCGTCATCGCCTGCTACGCCTCCATGGAGGAGTCGCTCGCCGCCTCCGGAGTCGCCCGGCGTGCCTCGGACAGCCCGCAGGACCTGCTGGAGCGGGCCGTCGCGGGCGGCCTGCCCGCGCGGGAGGCCGTCGTCGAGCTCACCGCCCTGTTCCGCGAGGCGCGTTACTCCACGCACCCGATGGACGACGGCCACCGCGACCGGGCCGCCGCGGCGCTCGCCGAGATCGCCGACGGTCTGCGCTCGCGGGCGTCCGGGCCCGAGGCCGTGGCGGGTGACTCGTGAAGGTGCCCGCGCGGATACGGGCCTTCGTCGGCTCCATGGCCGGGAGGCCCGGGTCAATGCGGCACTCGCTCGTCGTCCTGAGCGGCGTCGCGGTCGCGGCCGAGGTGCTGCTCGCCCTGGCCGACGGCGCCGCGGCGGCCGTCACCGGCTTCGCCCTCATCGTCGCGGCGGCGCTGGTCCTGGTGCGCCATGCCGCGGGCGGCGGCGCCCAGGACAGCGACCACCGCAAGCGGGTACGCCTGCTCGGCAGCCACGCCCCGGCGCTCGGCGGGTGGCGGCGCATCGTGGCCAAGACCCTCGCGGACGACAGCGAGGTTCATCTGCGCACCGTCATGAGGCCGCAGTTGCAGCGGCTGTTTGCCGCCCGGCTGGCCGAGCGGCACGGCGTGCTGATGCACCGGAACCCGCAGCGGGCCCGGGCGCTGGTCGGCGCCGAGCTGTGGCCGTGGATCGACCCCGGGGCGAGCGCTCCGCAGCCCACGCTCCCCGAGCCCGTCCTGCGCTCCCTGCTGGACCGTCTGGAAGCCCTGTGACCCGTGGCGCCGCGGCCGACCCCGCGCCCCGCGCGCCCTCTCCCGCCTCGTCCCTGTCCCTGTCCCTGTCCCCGTTCCCGTCCCGTCCCGTCCCGTCCCGTGAGGATCCGACCGTGACCAGCACGCAGCCCATCCCGGACCACGACACCCTGACTCCTCGGCAGGCGGGTGAAACGGCCGCGGCCGTGCTCGACGAGATCGGCACCGCCGTGGTCGGCAAGCCGGAGCCCCTGGCGCTGGTGATGCTCGGCGTCCTCGCCGGCGGTCACGTCCTCATCGAGGACCTGCCGGGACTCGGGAAGACGCTGCTGGCCCGCTCCTTCGCCACCGCTCTCGGCCTGGACTTCCGCCGTATCCAGTTCACCCCCGACCTGCTGCCCTCCGATGTCACCGGCGCTCCGTTCTACGACCAGCGGACCGCCGACATGGTCTTCCGGCCCGGCCCGGTCTTCACCCATCTGCTGCTCGCCGACGAGATCAACCGCACCCCGCCCAAGACCCAGGCCGCGCTGCTGGAGGCGATGGCCGAGTCCCAGGTGTCCGTCGACGGGAGCACCCGGCCGCTGCCGGATCCCTTCGTGGTCGTCGCCACCGCGAACCCCATCGAGTACGAGGGCACGTACACCCTGCCCGAGGCGCAGCTCGACCGGTTTCTGCTGCGGGTGCGGATGGGTTACCTGACGGCGGCCCAGGAGACCGGGATGCTGCGCGCGCGTGTCGACCGGGCGGCGCCCGAGGCGGTGGTGCGCCGGCTCAGCGGGCCGGGCGGGGTGCTGGCCATGCGGGCCGCCGTCGAACGCGTCGAGGTGGACGACGATCTGCTGGAGTACGTCGTCGCGCTGGTCGGCGCCACCCGGGACCACCCGCACATCCAGGTCGGTGCCTCGCCGCGCGGCGGCCTGGCCCTGGTGCAGCTCGCCCGCGCCCGTGCCGTCCTGGACCTGCGCGACTACGCGACCCCGGAGGACGTCAAGTCCGTGGCGGTACCGGCCCTCGCGCACCGCGTCACCCTCAAACCGGAGCTGTGGGTACGGCAGATCGACGGCGACGACGTGATCCGGGAGATCGTGCAGTCCGTGCCCGCCCCGCAGACCCTGCCGCGCACGCCGGTCGGGTCATGACGGAGCCGGAGGACAACGGCAGGGGGGCCGCCGCCGTCCAGCGGGCCCTGGACGGCCGCCCGGACATGACCGCCGAGCCCCCGCCACCGCCCCCGCCCGGCTGGCGTGCCGGTGAACGCGCGCTGCGGTTCGGCACGTTGGCCGTCGTCGCGCTGGTCGCCGCGCTGGTCACCGGGCGCCCGTGGGTGCTCGCGCTCGCGGCCGCGCCCCTGGTGCTGCTCGTCCTCGCCCTGCCGAGCGGGCCGCGCCCGGACACGGTGACCGCCGAGGCCGAGGTGGCGCCGCGGCGGTGCTTCGAGGGAGAGCGGGTGACGGTGCGGATCGCGGTGGCCTGCGACGGCGAGACCGGCCGCCTCGACCCCGGCGTCACCCTCGGCCACGGGGTACGGCTCGACCGTCTGGCGGTCGGCCCGCGCCACATCGATCTCGTGCTGACCGCGCGGCGCTGGGGCCGCTGGACGCTCGGCACGGTCGATGTCGATGTCTACGACCGCGGTGGGCTGGCCCGGCGCACCGTCCGGGTCGGACTCGGCGAGGTCGCCGTCTTCCCGCTGCCCGGGCACGCCTCTCTGACGCCCATCCCGGTCCGGCTGCCGCAGCGGCTCGGTGAGCACACCGCCGCGCAGCGCGGCGAGGGCATCGAGGTCACCGGCGTACACCCGTATGCGCGCGGCGAGCGGCAGCGGCGGATCCACTGGCCGGCCACCACCCGGCGCGGCACCTTGCAGGTCCACCAGTTCGCGGCGGAGCGCACCGCCGACACCGTGGTGCTGCTGGACGTGCTCGCCGACGTGGTCGACCCGGTGACCGGCGCGTCCTCGCTCGACGAGACCTTCCGGGCCGCCGCCGGGCTGGTCCGCGCCTATCTGGGCGCCCACGACCGGGTCGGCGTCGTATCGGTCGGCGGCGCGACCCGCTGGCTGCAACCGGGCGGCGGCCAGGGGCACTTCTACCGCATCGTGGAGAGTGTGCTGGACGTCCGCAAGGACGCCGCGTACCGCACGGAGGGGATCGGTCTGCTCCCGCCGCCCGCGTTGCCGCGCGGAGCGCTGGTGTACGTCATCACGCCGCTGACCGACCAGCGGATCCTCGACGTCCTGCACCAGGTGCGCGGCCGAACCAACCCGATGGTCGTGGTCGAGATCCCGACCGGCGAACCGGCCCCGGAACCCGGCGACACCGAGGGCGAGCTCGCGCTGCGGCTGTGGCGGGCCGACCGCGACGCGATGCGGTTCGCGCTGGTGGAACGCGGCATCGCGGTCGTCGCCCACCGGCCCGGCGAGAGCCTCGATCTGGCCCTCGCGCCGCTGCTGCGCACCCGCATCCACGGGGGGACCCGATGACCACCACCGCCCCCACCCGCGCCACCCGCGCCACCCGCCGCGCCGCCCTGCCCATGGCGCGTCTCACCTCCCGGATCACCGACCGCCTGCTCGGCACGGCCCTTGTCGTCGCCGCCTGCGATCCGCCGGCCGTCCTGCACGCGTCATGGCTGGTCGTGGCGCTGGTCCTGGGGGCGGCGGGGGCCGCGTGGTGGGCCGCTCCGATGGTCGACGCGCGCCCCGTCCTGACCTCCATGCGCTGGCGCGCCGTCGCGGCCCGCCGCAGGACGACCGTGCTGCCGGCCGTGACGATCGCGGTCGCGGCGGCCACCGGCCCCGCGGTCTGGCTGGTCGTCTGCGTCGCCGCCCTGCTGATCGCCTATCTGCTGGTCACCGACGCGTGGACGGTCGGTGTCACCGCCCCGCCCGGCCGGCCCCGGGCGACGCCCGCGCTGACCGCGGCCGCCGCGACCGCGGTGGTGCTGCTCGCCGCGCAGGCTCCGGTCGCGGGCACCGTGTGGGCGCGTCTGCTCGCCTCACTCGCCGTCGCCGCGACCGCGGTCTGCCTGGTGCTGGCGCTGCGCACCCGCCGACGCCCGTCCGGCTGACCGCCGCGGCCGGTCGGCTCGGCGGTCAGCCGGACGGGCGCCCAGGGCCTCGCGCTCCCCTGACTCGGCGTCAGGCGCTCAGGTGATCCCGGTCCCCCATCACCACGACGGGGTGCAGGCGGGGATTCAGGGTGCGCAGCAGGGTCTTCATCCCGGACTCGGGAACGGTGACACAGGCGGACGTGCCGTCACCGTGGTCCAGGTGCAGCCATATGCCGCCGCCCTTCTCCACTCCCTCGGGGCGGCTCCAGTCGAACGGCGCGACGCCCTTGAGCCGGTTGTAGTCGATGGCGATGACGTAGTCGAAGTCGTGGGCGTGTTCGTCGCCCTCCTCCGTCATGGCCGCGTAGGCGTTGTCGTCGTACCAGTAGGGCAGGCGGCTGCCGGGGTCCTGGAGCGAACCTCCCGCGTCCGTCAGGGAGAACGCGCCGATGGGGCTGCGCTCGTCGTCCAGGTGGTGGTCGGTGGTCCAGCCCTCCCTGCCGTTGTGCGCGGGCCAGGTACCCCTGAGTTTCCAGGCGGTGCCCTGCCTCTCGTAGAGCACGACGGTGCTCTCGGCGGAGTCGTGGTCGTCGCCGTAGACGACCACCGCCTGGCGGCTGCCGGCCGGGACACGCTTCGACATGCGACTTCCGACGCCCGGAAGGCGGGGCGCCGCTTCGGGGTTGAGGGAACCGGACGCCACCGGGTCGTTGCGGCCCGGCGCTCCGGCGTGGCTCCAGTGGCCGCCCTCTCCGGCGCACGCCGCGGTGCCGGCCAGCAGCACACCGCAGGCGAGGGCCACGGGTATGACACGACGGGTTCCTCGGCGTCGCGCCGGCACAGGACGGGTCCGTACGACAGTAGATATCCGCATGATCAGGATGCTGCGGCGCACGACCGGGGCGTGCATCCGCAGACGGCATCCGGCCTAACAGACGCCGAAGGTCCGACAGACCCTAGTCCCACTCCCAGGCGATGCCGAGCACGCCGGGGCGTATCTCCTGTTCCACGAGGTGGACCGAGCCGTGGGCGTTGAGGGTCAGGTCGGTGAGCGACGTGCGGGGGGCGGTCGCCGAGGGGCGGGTGAAGCGGCGGCAGTGGACGGGGAGGGCGGCGCGGTCGAAGCCGATCTGCAGGGTGTACTGGCCGCCGCCGTAGGTGAAGCCGCGCACGTACTCCTCGCTGGGCGCGCCGGTTCCGTCCTCGAAGCGGTACCCGAGGACGGCCGTCTCGCCGGTTCTCAGCCGTGCGTCGAAGAGCAGCTCGACGACGACCATCCCCGAGGCGTCGTCGCGCCGGGTCCGCCCGACCCGGCAGTTGCCGAGGCCGCGCACCCGGACCCGCTCCGTGTCGCAGCCCGGGTCGCCGAGGTGGATGGCGAGATAGCGGTCGACGCCGTCGCGGTGGGCCCGTACGACATGGTGCGAGTCCCGCGCGAGCAGTTCCCGGCTCGCGCCGATGTGCACGTGTTCGTAGTGGATGACGGTGTGCAGCCCGCCGTCCTGCGGTGCGGCGAGGCTCGCCAGCAGCGATTCGAGGGCGGCGGCGGATTCGATGAGGGCGCGGTACGGGCGGGCCGGGGGGCGGTCGCCGTTGGCCGGCGGGCCTATCAGGCGGGTGAGCGCGTGGGGGGGCAGCTCCAGGACCTCTTCGAGCACGGTGACGGCGCGCAGCGACTCGGGCCGGTCGGGCCGCCGTAATCCGCGCTGCCAGTAGCTGAGGCTGGTCACCCCGACCCGGATGCCCCGCTGGGCGAGCCGGTGCTGCACCCGGTGCAGGGCCAGGCCGCGCGCGGCGAGCGCGGCCCGGAGCGCGACGGCGAACGGGCCGGTGCGCAGGGCCTCGGCAAGCTCGGACTCGGGGGTGGAGCGCGGGGCGGGGCGGCGGGCCGGGCCGAGGGCCGGCTCACCGGAGCGGGGGGTGACATGGCGATCGGCGCCGCGTGCTGTCATCGGGGCTCTTCCCTCTCCCGCCCCGTGACCGTCTCGCGGTGAACGTTCACTTCCCCCTACCGGCACGGGGTGTTGCCTGCGGGCCGCCACCTGCCGAAACCGCGGGGGCGTTCACAACCGTACGCGCGGAGTTTACTTCACGGCCGGGCCGCGGCGGAGGGCGTTGACCGGGGCCCGGCAGGTGATCAAAGCTGCTGTCGCAGCGTCCGGACGCGCACCGCCCCTCCCCCACCTCGACCGGGAGCACCGCCATGTCCAACTCCGACCGGGGCCGTATACGGCTGGCGTCATGGGCCTTCACGGCCGTCGCCTTCCTGACGCCCGTACTCCTGCCGGCGGCCACCGCGCACGCCGTGCCCGACTCCGTTCAGCAGGCGGCTCCTCGGGCCGCCGCCCGTCCCACGGCCGCCGCCGCGAAGCGTCTGAACATCACCATGCAGGCGCAGCAGAACAGCAATTGGTGCTGGGCGGCGAGCGGCAACACCATCGCCTCGTGGTTCGGGCGCGACTACAACCAGAACCAGTTCTGCGACGCCGCGTTCGGCCGCCCCCAGGGCAGCGTCTGCGGCAACTGGCAGGCCGCGCTGAACAATGTGCAGAACGCCCTCGACTGGATGGGCATCAACCCCGGTACGTACGTGCGGGGTTATCTGCGCTACGCCACCGTGCAGAAGGAGATCGACGCCGGCCGCCCCGTCGAGACACGCATCGAGTGGAGCTCCGGGGGCGGGCACATGCATGTGCTCTACGGCTACGACGCCTCCAGCGGACTGGTCTACTGGGGCGATCCCTGGCCCTCCAACTCCCGCTACAACTGGGCGGATTACGACTACTACGCGGACAACAACTCGTTCACGTGGACGCATTCGCTCTACGGGATCGGAGCGTGACCCCCATGACCTCGACCCGCACGAGGACGGCCGCCGCCGCACTGCTCGCCGCCACGGCCCTCGGCGCACTCGCCCCCGCCGCCGCCCACGCGGCCTCCGGCCCGGCCGCCTTCCCCGCGCCCTTCACCACCGCGGCCACCGCCCAGGCGCGCGAGGCGGCGTCCAGCCCCGCCACCCTCCACACGCTCTCGCGCTTCTTCGCCCGCAGCGGCGCCCTCAAGGCGGACGCGGCCCGCCCGCGCCTGGCCGGGCCCTCGGTGACCGTCTACTCCCTCACCCCCGGGTTCGTCGCCGGCACCCCGGGCGCTCCCGTCGCCGCCCCGCGGTTCGTCGCGAGCAAGGCGGTCTCCGCCGACGGCCAGGTCGCCTCCCTGTGGACCGTACGGACGACGCAGGGCTGGAAGGTCGTCAACATCGCGACCGGCGGTGACGAGACCGACTACGTCGGCAAGGCGCACGGCCGTGGCACCGTCTTCCAGGAACCGCAGATCGACGCCTGGTACGTGGTGCGCGACGGCCGCGTGCTGCCGCTCGACCCCGACGCGCGCCGCGCCGTGGGCAAGGGCGGTGTCTCCCTCGCCGCATATCAGCGCCTGGTCCACAAGAAGTACGGCGACAAGCTGCCCGGCTCCGCCTACGACCGCGCGGGCAAGGGCGGCGGTTACGACGGCACCCCCGCGCCCCCGTCCGCCTCCTCGGCCCACGCGGCCACCGCCACCACGTCGACGGCCTTCGCCGCGGCGGGGGCCGCCACGGCTGCCGCGGCCGTGCTCGCGATCGGCCTCCGCCTCCGCCGCACCCGGCGCGCGCGCCGCGTCGCGGTGTGACCGAGGGCTGACGGTCCGGACCGGGATCCGGTCAGGGGCGGGGACCGGCACCGGGACGCTCAGGCGCTCCGGTTCCGGTCCCCGCCCCTCCGGTTCCCGCCCCTCCGGTTCCCGCCCGAGGCGCGGCCCGCCACCCGCCGCGGGGCCGACGCGCAGCTGCGGCCGGTGACCTGGTCCGACAGGGCGCTCGCGTCGGCCGCCGGCATGGCACAGGTCCGCCACCAGATGTGCCGCATCGCGCGCGGAAGCCGCCCCACGCCCCGCACCCACCCGGCCGTCGCCCTCATCTCCGAGCAGCGCACGCAGCGGCGGCCCCTGCGCCGCTACCGCGCCTGGCTGTCCGCGTCACAGGGCGCCGCGTAGTGGTACCACCGCGCCGCCCGCCCCAGGGTGCCTTCGTACGACGCGCATGGCCGACGGCGGTCCTGGGTGGCGGCGGCAGGGCTGGGCGGTGGTCCGCCCCGTTCGCTCAGGAGGTCGGGGCGACGAGCATGTGCTCGGTGCCCAGGGCGCTGCCCGGGGTGTCGGTGTACATCGTGGTCTCGCCGTCGGACCAGCGGATGACGAGGTCGTCGGTCCGGCCGTTCCCGGTGAAGTCGCCGGTGGTCATGATGTCGCCGTGGGTCCACACCCCGTTGGGGTTCTGGATGCGCCGCTCGGCGCCGAGGCCGGACGTGGTGGTGCCGGGGTAGTTGTCGAGTTCGCCGTCGGACCAGCGGACCATGAGGTCCCACTTCTGGTTGCCGGAGAACTCGCCGCTGGTGAGCAGGGTGGCGTTCTTCCAGGTGCTGTTGGGGGCCTTGAGCCGGTGTTCCTTGCCGAAGGTGCCGGCGCCGACGCCGGTGTAGAGGGTCAGTTCACCGTCGGACCAGCGGACGATCAGGTCGGTGACGTACGGGGACGCGGCGAAGCGGCCGGCGCTGATCTGGACGGCGTTCTTCCAGGTACCGCCGGGTTTGCTCATCAGGGTGCCGGCCCGGTTCAGTCCCTTGGCGCCGACATCGCCGTACAGCGTGACCCCGCCGTCCTTCCAGCGGACCAGCAGGTCGAACTGGTCGGTCCCGGTGAAGTCGCCCGCCGTGATGGTCTGCGCGTTCTTCCAGGTGCTGTTGGGCGCCATCAGCCGCCGCTCGGTGCCGTAGCCACCGTGTCCGTCGCCGGGGTACAGCGTGACCTCGCCGTCGGTCCAGGCCACGATCATGTCGCTGTGGCCGGTCCCCCGGAAGTCGCCGGAGGCCATCAGCGCGGCCTTCCTCCAGGTGCTCGCCGATCCGGGCAGCCAGGGGTCCGTCGACCCGGCGTAAGGGGGTGTCTTGCCCAACTGCTGGTGGGCGGCGGCGTGTTGGAAGAGGTTCTGGGCGTCCTTGCCGTAGACCGGGGCGTACGTCACCCAGTCGTCGTCGGCGTCGTTGCCGCCGCCGTTGTATCCGCCGGTGTTGCCGATGACGTCGCCCTTGCCCGTGGCGCTGTCGTAGCCCTCGATCCAAGGGCCGCCGGAGACACCGCCGTAGAAGCCCTTGCAGGTCATCCGCATCTGCCGGAACCCGGGCAGCTGGGAGGTCGTGACAGGGCAACGGATCGGCTGATGCTGGGGGTTGACGCCGCCGGAGCCGGGATAGCCGAGGACGGTGACCTTGTGGGTGTAGCCGCTCGTGGGGGTGAAGGTGAGGGCGCCCGTGGCGTCCTCCACCTCGCCGCCGCTGTTGGCGTCGACCTGGGCGAAGGACAGGTCGAGGTCGGAGGCCGCCGACTTGGTGTTCGCCGTGTAGCGGGGGTCCGTGTAGACCTGGAGCACCGGGAACACGCCGAACGGCTGCTGGGCGGCGCTCTTGCCGCTGCGGTACTGCGGGACGAAGACGCGGTGCGTGGCCTTGCTCAGGCCGATGCCGCAGTGTCCGGCGGTCAGCACGATGTCCTTGGCGGCCGTGTGCACGACGCTGCCCGTGCAGTAGGTGTCGCCGCCGAGCGGCTTGCCGTCGAAGAAGAAGGTGCCGACCATCGGGTGGCCCGCGAAGTGCTCGGGCGCGGGCGTGCCGGACGGCGGCGGGGCGTGGCCGGCGGCCCGTTGTGCGCCGATGCCGTGCCGCGGGGCGGCCGGGGCCGAGGGCCCGTCGGCCGGGACCGCGTTCTCCATCCGGTCCGCCGTCCAGTACTTCTCCTCGCCGACGAGGCTCGGCCCGTTCGGGGTGGCCGCGGGGGCCGTGGGCCGGGCGGTCTCCGTCGAGGAAGCCGGGGCGGCACCGAATATTCCCGCGCCCAGTCCGAGCGCGAGCACCGGAACCCATCTGTAGCTGGAACGCACCACGGTGTCTTTCCGTCTTGGAGGAAGCCGAACGGTGAGCGATACCGGACCGTTGACATCACATCTATCGCACATACGTTCGTCACGAAGAGGATCAGCATACCGACCGGCGATGCCGACCGACACGGCGTCAGAAGACAGACAGGCACAGGCGATGGACAGACTCCGCGGGGCCGCCTGGGCGGCCCTCCCCCTCCTGCTGCCCTTGCTCGCGGCCGGGCCCGCCTGGGCCTCGCCGTCGACGTCATCGCTCACGTACGGCGGCGTCGTGGCGGTGCGGCCCGGCGACACGCTGACGGTCGACGCCCGGTCCGGCGAGGCCGCGTACGGCGACACCCTGCACTCGTCCGCGTTCCTCGCGACGGGCAGGCTGCGCATGATGGATCCGCTGCTGACCGCCACCGTCACCGTCGCCTGTGACGTCCGGCCCGGCACCTTCCCGGTCGTACGGCGCGGCGCGGGCGACGTGGGCCCGGACGAGCATCCGTTCCGCTGGGCGCGGGTGCGGGTGCGGCCGGTCGGCGAGGACGCGCGCCGGGCCTGCCGCGACAAGGTGAAGCAGCTGCCCGCGCCGAAGATGGAGGAGCGCTGGGCTCCGGACTCCACCTGGCCCCAGTCGGAATGGGACGTGCGGACCTTCCGGGCCGGCAGCCATGTCACCGTCACCGACAACGACGACGAGGGCGCGGACGGTGACATCCGCCTCACCTCCCGCGCGTTCGCCGACCGCCCCGTCCTGCGCGGCGCCAGAGCCGTCCTGACCGCCACCGCCACCCTCAAGTGCGCTGCCGCGCCCGGCCTTTACGTCGTCTACCGGCACGATGCCGGTCAGAGCGGTCCGGACCGGCCATGGGCGCGCCTGCGCGTCACCCCCGCCTCCTCCGGGAAATCCTGCTCCACCGGTCAGGCGGCAGCCGGTTCCACCCGGACGTCCCGCACCGCGGTGGTGGCCTGGACGGCGGGCGGTGCCTTCCTCGCCGCCGCGGCGGGCACGGCACTCTTCCGACGGGCCCGGCTCCGCCGCCTGCGGCAGGCAGAGGCGAAGGTTCCGGGCGAGTGACTCAGCGAGGCGCGTACGCCACCCGCTCGAACGGCCACGCGCGCTCCAGCCGGTCGCTGACGACGCGATGGAGGCCGGCGTCGAGGCAGGCATGGCTCGCCCGGACCCAGGAGCGGACGTCGGTCACGCCGGGGTCCTGGCGCGCGCCGTGGATGTGGACGCAGCCGACGACATCGCCCTCGGGGACCGACAGGACGGTGTAGGTGAAGCCGGCGCGGCGTTCGAAGTCCTCGGCGTGCCTGCGCAGGTCGTCGAGGTCGGCCTCCAGGGACATGCCCTCCGGCGGGGGGCCACGAGTGGCCGGGCAGGTGAGGTCGTCGCGGGAGGGTACCTCCGGGCCCCCGCCGATCTCCCGCCAATTTCCGCCGACCCCCCGGTGCGCCAACTCCCGCCAGGGGCCGCCACGTTGACCCCTGAGGCGGCCGCGTCTTCTCCTGGTGAGTGTCCGTAACGGGCCGTACGCGGGTCGGCATCCGTGCCGATATGGGTTTTCCCGTGATTCGGTCTCCGTGAGGCGCGAGGCTGTGCACTATGGGTCCCCGCGGGGCAGGGGTGCGGGCAGAGACGAGGAGGAAACGTTGGTCAGGCGGATAGCAGGGCTCCCGGGGCCGGCCGAGAACGAGGGCGGCAGGGACAAGCCGGGCCGCCGGGGCACCGTGCGCTATCTCAAGGACGAGGCCGTTCCGTCCGCGCCCCGGATGCTGCTCGGGCACGCGTTACGGAGCCGGCGTCACGATCTCGGGCTGAAGCAGGAGGAGGTGGCGCGCCGGATGGGCTGCTCCTCCTCGAAGCTCAGCCGGATCGAGAGCGGCATGCACCACTTCAAGGAGAAGGACCTGCTGCGGCTCTTCGCGGTGTACGAGATCGGGAGCGAGGAGGAACAGGACGTCCTCCTCGAACTCGCCGAGAGCGCCAACCAGCCGACGTGGTGGCAGGAATGGTCGACCGTCGCGCAGCCGTACCTCCAGGCGGTGATCAGCTTCGAGGACATGGCGACGCGCATCAAGGCGTACAGCAGTGATCTGCTGCACGGCCTGGCGCAGACACCGGCGTACGCCGAGGCGCTGATCCGGCGCGGCCGTGGTGAGCGCGAGACCCACGACGCACTGCTGGAGCTGCGCAAGGAGCGCCAGGCGAGGTTCGAGGCCGCCGCGGGCAAGAAGCTGATCATCGTGGTGCACGTGGCCGCGCTGCTCAATCGCGTCGGCTCCCCGGAGATCATGGCCGACCAGATGGAGCATCTGGCCGGCCTGTCCGAGCGACGCAACTACCAGCTGCGACTGGTCGATCCGGCGCACCACTACAACCTGCCGGTCGAGCTCGGCACCACGACGATCTTCGATTTCGAGGGCCGGGTGCCGAAGGTCGCCTACGCGGAGAACCTGGACGGCTGTCTGTTCATCCAGGACGAGGATCTCCTGGACCACCGTGAGGTCGTCTTCGACGAGCTGCGGTTCAAGGGGCTGGGACCGGACGCGGCGCGGCGCAAGCTCAATGATCTGGCACGCATGTACCGGCGGCTGGGAACCACTTGACGTGCGCGCGCGCCGCGTCGGTCACGGTTTGCGGGCGACGCCGGTGTAGAGGGACACCTGCCGTTCGCTGAGGACCCCGGGTCCGCTGCCGGGCCGCGGATGCCAGTGGTGGGCGAGAACCACGCCCGGGTCGACCAGTTCGAGGCCGTCGAAGAAGCGCAGCACCTCCGTCCGGCCGCGCACCTGGACGGAGGTGCCGGCCTCCGCGTACGTGTCGATGATGGCCTGCCAGGCCTCCGGGTCGAACTCCCCGGTGCAGTGGCTCAGGCTCAAGTACGAGCCGGAGGGCAGGGGTTCCAGGAGGCGCCTGACGATCTCGTACGGCTTCTGGGAGTCCGTGACGAAGTGCATCAGGGCGTGCAGGCTGAGGGCGACCGGGAGTTCGGGGTCGAGGATGCCGCGTTCCCTTACGGCGGCCCAGACTTCGTCCGGCTCGGTCGCGCTGGCCTGGACGTAGGCCGTCCGCCCCTGCGGGGTTCCGTCGAGGAGTTCGTCGGCGTAGACGAGGACGATGGGATCGTTGTCGACGTAGACGACCCGGCTGTCGGGGGCGACTTCCTGGGCCACGTCATGGAGGTTGGGCGAGGTGGGGATGCCGGTCCCCACGTCGATGAACTGCCGGATCCCCTGTTCCGCGAGGTAGCGGACGGCCCGGTGCATATAGGCCCGGTTGACCTTCGCGACGGTCTCGATCGCCGGGAAGACCCGGATCACCTCTTGGGCGGCCTCCCGGTCCACGACGTAATTCGTTTTCCCGCCGAGGTAGTAGTCGTACATGCGTGCACTGTGGGCCCTGTCCTGCCCTAAGTCCGTGTTCGTACCGTCCTGTCCTTGTCCAGGCACAGGCTGTCCCGCCACGGCACACCCCCAGGTATCCGCTGATCATCCGCCCCCTCGGGGACGGAATGCACTTGCATTATCCCTATGCATACTGGCCTGTTACCGGTGATGTCCAGAGCTGCTCGATTTCTTTGATGGAGTGTCAGAACTCCTTCACGCCTGGACGGTTCACCCCGGGCCGGGAGCCGGGAGCCGAGAGCCGCGAGGGCTTCGGCGGCCGGGCGCGCCGTCCGCGGATGCGGACGGTGCGCCCGGCGTCGGCTGTCGTCGGCTGTCGTCGCCTCAGATGTCGCCGTGGCGTACGGCGGTCACGAAGGCGGCCGCCGCGGCCGTGGAGACCTCCACCACACGGCCCGCGCGGACCTTCGAGTCGTCGAAGAGCACCTGCGCGCCCGACGGCTGTGCGACTTCGACGCACTCCCCTTCCGGATAACTGTGCGAACTCTTGCGCCACACCACACCGGCGTCGTCCGCGTCCTGCCGTGACACATACATCGACTTCCTCACCGAACTTCCTCCTACGGTGAACGAACACCCCGTCGTCGAGATGCAATTGCATCTCGTCCGGCCAGATCAGGATCGCCACGGACCCGGCGATGTATGCGTGCTTAAGGCAACAATGTCTCGATTCAACCCTTGCTCGCGCATGCAAGTGCAGCTGTGGGACCACCGGTTCATCGCACCGCCGAATGGCGTCCCGACCGGGGCGGCGAGGCGTCGGCGGCAATTCGCACGCGGACGCCGGAACGTTTGTCGTGCGACAGCCCGAGTACGGCTTTCAGCAGGGGTGATGAACAAAGTCGGCAGCCCCCTGTGCCCGTCATGTGAATCGAACGACGCGCATCCGGTCGCGTGCGGCCGAGGGCCGCTGAACAGGGGTTGCCGAGGCTCTGGGCGGACTCCGGGTGGAGAAAGGGGAAGATGTGGCGCCTTTCCGCGCCTAGCGTCATTCCCGCACCAGTCCGAACACCTCCCCTGACCGAGCTCCAGGCATGAACCAGCACGTCCCCAGAGCCCAGCGGAGCCCAGCAATGTCCGATACACGCAATCGCCCGCTGACGGGTCCCACGCACATCGGTGTCGTCCTCGAACGAGTGCGCAGGCAAGCGGGCGTCCAGCACGAGATATTGGCGCACCGGACCGGGGTCGGCGCCGACTACCTCGCCCGCGTCCTCGGCGGCGCCTGCTTCCCGCCCCGCCGCTTCATCCTCCTGTACGCCCGCACCTGCGGCGCCGATCCCCAAGTCCTGCTGAGGGTCTGGGAGGACGAACACGAACGCCTCTCCACGGGGCCGGACCAGGGGCGCGGGGGGCGCCCGCCCTCAAGAGGCGCCTGACGGCCGTCGTCCTCTGTCGCCGCTACGACGCGAGCCCTGCGGTCTCGGCCGGGTCGCGACGGCGGCGGGCCGCCGGGCCCTTGCATCGGGGGCCTGTACGGCAGCCGGGCGGGACCTCGTCCCGGTACCGCCCCGCCGGGACGAGAGTTCATGCGGGCGACCGGCACACGACGGCCGGGACATGGCGGCCGGGACATGGCGGCCGGGACATGCCGGCAGACGACGGCCGGAACATGACGGCGGGGGCACGACCGCCGACGTCGACACCCGGTCCGGCCCCGCGACCGGGCCGGTGGCTCCTACCGGTCTGCCTGCCGCGCCTCGCCCCTTCCCGCCACGAAAAAGGCCCCGCCCCCTGCCAGCCCCGCCCCTCCCCGCCAGGAGAAAGGCCCCGCCCCTCTCCTCCATGAGAAGGCCCCGCCTCACCGACATCACACCGCCGCGGTCGCGGAGAGCAGGTTGGTGACGAACAGGGTCCAGGTCGGGGCGTCGGTGGCGAGGCAGGCGACCAGGGCGGCCGGCATGGCGGCCGACCAGATGGCCGCGGGGACGGCCGTACGGGACTGGCCGTAGCGGTCGACGAGGCGGCCGAGGAGCGGGACGGTGATCAGGGTGGCGGCGAGGGCGGAGCCGCCCACGGCGCCGGCCAGCCCGTAGGAGTGGCGCAGGGCGGCGGTCATCACCACGGTGCCGACGCCGGACATGGACAGGGCGAGCCGGGCCAGGAAGCCGGTGGTGGTGAAGCCGACGCTCCCCTTGGCGGAGAACAGGCGGCGGTACGGGGCGAACATGCGGGGCTCTCTCCGTCGCGGGGCTGTGGCAACCGGGCGCGCGGAAGAGGGGCGGGTGTGCGCTGGTCGTCGCCAACGCCCGGGTCGGGGGTGGGAGTTGAGGGTAGTGCCCGGTTTCGCGTACCACCGCCCAATTGCGGCGCGTCGACCGTCTCGTCTCTCTACGTCGAGGGCTTCGACGTGGGGAAGCCCTGACCGGTGCGGTCGCCCGAGTGGTCCGGTGGCGGGCCGGTCACCTCCACCGCGGCCGGGCGCAGCAGGAGCGGACCCGCGCGGTAGCCGGAACGCAGGATCTTGGTGCAGGTCAACTCGCCCGCGTCCGGGGCGACATGGTGGACGAGGGCGTCATGCCGCTCCGGGTCGAAGTGCTCGCCCTCGCCTCCGAGGGGTTCCAGGCCCAGGGCGCCCGGCTGGGTGCGCAGGGTGTCGGCGATGTCCGCGAGGCCGGGGGCGAGGGGCTCGTGGGCGCAGGTGCGCTCGACGGCGTCCAGGACGGGCAGGAGGGTGCGCAGGACGTCGGCCGCGGTGATCTCCCGTTCGACAGCCCGGTCCCCACGCACCCGCTTGCCGTAGTTGTCGTACTCGGCCTTCACCCGCTGGAAGTCGGCCGTGCGCTCCCGGACCAGGCACCGCGGCCGTGCGGGGTCCGTGTCCGGGAGCCGGGCCTCGTCCATCGTCAGCCCGCCTCGGGCCTGTCGTCGTCGACGATCTCGGCGTCCACCACCTCGTCGTCCTCCGGGGCGGACCCAGCGGACGCCGACCCAGCGGACGCCGAGCCGCCACCCGCCGCGCCCGCTGCCGTACCCGCGCGCTGCTCGCCCCGCTCGCGCGACTGCTCGTACAGCGCCGTGCCGATCTTCTGGGCGGACTGGGCGACTTGGTCGGTGGCCTGGCGGAGGGCGGCGGTGTCCGTGTTCTCGTCCTTGAGCCTCGCCTTCAGCTCGGCGAGCGCCGCCTCGGTCTCGTGCCGCGCCTCGGCGGAGATCCGCTCGGGGTTGTCGCCGATGAGCTTCTCGGTCTGGTAGACGAGCTGTTCGGCCTGGTTGCGGGTCTCGGCGGCCTCGCGGCGCTGCCGGTCGTCCTCGGCGTGCTGCTCGGCCTCACGGACCATGCGGTCGATGTCGTTCTTCGGCAGCGCGGAGCCGCCGGTGACGGTCATCCTCTGTTCCCTGCCGGTGCCGAGGTCCTTCGCGGAGACGTGCATGATGCCGTTGGCGTCGATGTCGAAGGCGACCTCGATCTGCGGGACCCCGCGCGGTGCGGGCGGCAGACCGGTCAGCTCGAACATGCCGAGCCTCTTGTTGTACGCCGCGATCTCGCGCTCGCCCTGGAAGACCTGGATCTGCACGGACGGCTGGTTGTCCTCGGCCGTGGTGAAGATCTCGGAGCGCTTGGTCGGGATCGTGGTGTTGCGCTCGATCAGCTTGGTCATGATGCCGCCCTTGGTCTCGATACCGAGGGACAGCGGGGTGACGTCGAGCAGCAGGACGTCCTTGACCTCGCCCTTGAGGACACCGGCCTGGAGCGAGGCGCCGATGGCGACGACCTCGTCCGGGTTGACGCCCTTGTTGGCCTCCTTGCCGGTCAGCTCGTTCACCAGGCCGGGGACGGCGGGCATCCGGGTGGAGCCGCCCACCATGACCACATGGTCGATGTCGGACACCTCGATCCCGGCGTCCTTGATCGCGTTGTGGAACGGCGCCTTGCAGCGGTCCAGCAGGTCGGCGGTCAGCTGTTCGAACTGGGCGCGGGTCAGCTTCTCGTCCAGGTGCAGCGGGCCCTCGGCGGACGCCGTGATGTAGGGCAGGTTGATCGTGGTCTCCGAGGAGCTGGACAGCTCGATCTTCGCCTTCTCGGCCGCCTCCCGCAGCCGCTGCACGGCCATCTTGTCCTTGCCCAGATCGACGCCGTAGTGGTTCTTGAACTGCTGCACCAGGTGGTCCACGACGCGCTGGTCCCAGTCGTCGCCGCCCAGGTGCGTGTCGCCGTTGGTGGCCTTGACCTCGATGACGCCGTCGCCCATCTCCAGCAGGGACACGTCGAAGGTGCCGCCGCCGAGGTCGAAGACGAGGACCGTCTGGTCGTTCCCCTTGTCCAGGCCGTACGCGAGCGCGGCGGCGGTCGGCTCGTTGATGATCCGCATGACGTTCAGGCCGGCGATCTCCCCGGCCTCCTTCGTCGCCTGCCGCTGGGCGTCGTCGAAGTAGGCCGGGACGGTGATCACCGCGTCCGTGACGTCCTCGCCGAGGTACGCCTCCGCGTCCCGCTTCAGCTTCTGGAGCACCCGCGCGGAGATCTCCTGGGCGGTGTAGTGCTTGCCGTCGATGTCGCTCTGGTCGGGGAAGCGCCAGGAGTGATCGCCCATGTACCGCTTGACCGAGCGCGCGGTGCGCTCCACGTTGGTCACGGCCTGCCGTTTGGCGACCTCGCCGACCAGCACCTCGCCGTTCCTGGCGAACGCCACGACCGACGGAGTGGTCCGCGCGCCCTCCGTGTTGGTGATGACGGTGGGTTCGCCGCCCTCCAGGACCGAGACCACCGAGTTCGTCGTCCCGAGGTCGATTCCGACCGAACGCGCCATGGTGAATCCTCCCTTGCCGGCTGCTCCCCCACCCGTGTTCCCCGGTCCTCCTCGCCTATAGAGGTTTGGCTGCGTCCTGCCCGCCACAGAGGTGCGGCTGCGTCCTGCCCGCAGAGCCTGCCTCTTGCCTACAGTGCCTGAATAAAACTTGAGCTACCTCATGTCAAGCCTGGACCGCCGCTTCCGGCGGGCCGTCCAGGGCGCGGGTCCACTCGGTTCCGGCCGCGAGCGCCGTACGCCAGGGGCGCAGGACACGGGGCGACATGCCCACGGCGAGCGCTCCGGTGAGCGCCGTACCCCTGCGGTAGGCCACGAGGAAGCTGCCGTCCGCCGGGTCGCCGTCGACCACCCGGGCCTCGTCGTGATCGCGCAGGTGTCCGAACGCCTGGATCCTGAGGTCGTACTGGTCGGACCAGAAGGAGGGCACCGGCGCGAACGGTCTGGCCTGCTCGGGGGCGAGGAGGTTGCGGGCGGCGGCCATGCCCTGTTCGGCCGCGTTCGTACGATGCTCCACGCGCATGTCGGTGCCGAAGAGCGGGTTGTGCCAGCGGGCCACGTCGCCCGCTGCGTAGATGCCGGGCGCGGCGGCGCTGTACCGGTCGCAGGCCACGCCGTCGGCCAACCGCAGCCCGCTGCCCTCCAGCCAGTCGGTGTTGGGCTCGGAGCCGATGGCGATCAGGACGTCGTCGGCCGGGATCGTGGTGCCGTCGCTGAGGAGCACGCCGGTGGCCCGGCCCGCCCCGGTGGTGATCCCGGCGACCTTGGTCCCGGTCCGCAGGTCCACGCCATGGTCGCGGTGGACCTGGGCCAGATAGGTGCCGACCTGCTGTCCGACGGCGTGTGCGAGGGGGACGGGGGCGGGTTCCACCAGGGTGACGGTCGCGCCGAGGGTACGCGCGGCGGCGGCGACCTCGGCCCCGAGGAACCCGGCGCCCACCACGACCAGCCGGCCCCCGGCGGACAGCCGCTCGCGCAGGGTGAGGGCGTCCCCGAGTTCCCGCAGGACATGGACGCCGGGGGTGTCGCACTCGGGCAGCCGGCGCGGCCGGACCCCGGTGGCGATGATCAGACCGTCGTACGTCAGGCCGGTGCCGTCGGCGAGGGTAACGGTGCGGGTCGCCGGGGCGAGGGCGGCGGCGGGCACGCCGAGCCGCAGGTCGAGGGCGAGGGCGTCCAGATCGGCCGGGCGGCGCAGGTGCACCCGCTCGGGCTCCCAGGCGCCGGTGAGGACCTGCTTGGACAGCGGCGGCCGGTCGTAGGGCGGGTGCGGCTCGCTCCCGACGAGGGTGAGCGAGCCGTCGTAGCCCGCGCGGCGCAGGGTCTCGGCGGCCGTCAGACCGGCCGCCGAGGCGCCCACCACGACGACGCGGCGCGGCGGGGTGCTCGTCACGCCTCCACCAGCCGGATCGCGGCGGCGGGGCAGATCGCGGCCGACTCCCGTACGTCCTCGTCGAGTTCAGGGCCGGGGGTGGCGTCCAGCAGCTGCACTATGCCCTCGTCGTCCTGGTCGAAGATCTGGGGCGCCACCAGGACGCACTGTCCGGAGGCGACGCATTTGGGCTGGTCGACTTCCACGCGCATGGGTTCCTCGTTTCATGCTTCGGTTCGCGATGGTGCGGGTGTGCCATGTGCCGTGTGGTGCGTGGTGCGTGGTGCGTGGTGCGTGGTGCGTGGTGCGTGGTGCGTGGTGCGTGGTGCGTGGTGCGTGGTGCGTGGTGCGTGGTGCGTGGTGCGTGGTGCGTGGTGCGTGGTGCGTGGTGCGTGGTGCGTGGTGCGTGCTGTGAAGTGCTACCAGGAGACGGGTAGTTCATAAACGCCGTAGACGAAGCCATCATGCTTGAACTCCAGTTGATCGAAGTCCGTGGCCAACGCCAGGGTGGGGATGCGGGAGTAGAGCGTGCTGTAGGCGACCTGGAGTTCGACGCGGGCGAGCGGCTGGCCGAGGCACTGGTGGATGCCGTAGCCGAAGGCGACATGGCGGCGGGCGTCGCGGGTGAGGTCGAGCCGGTCGGGGTCGGGGAAGACGCCGGGGTCACGGTTGGCGATGTCGTTGGCGAAGATCACACCGTCGCCCGCGCGGATCAGCTCGCCGTCGATCTCGATGTCCTCCAGCGCGACGCGCCGGCGCCCGGAGTGGACGATGTTCAGATAGCGCAGCAGCTCCTCCACGGCGGCGGCGACCCTCTTGGGGTCCTCGCAGTCGCGGAGCAGGGCGAGCTGGTCCAGGTTGCGCAGCAGGGCGACGGTGCCGAGCGCGATCATGTTGGCGGTGGTCTCGTGTCCCGCCACGAGCAGCAGGACGCCCATCTCGGCGGCCTGGCGCCGGGTCAGCTCGCCGGTGGCGACGCGCTGGACGGCGAGCTGGGAGAGCACGTCGTCCTCGGGGTGCGCGAGCTTGGCGGCCAGGAGTTCGTCCAGGTAGTCGGTGAGCGCCTCGGACGCGGCGAGCAGTTCCTCGCGGGTGGAGGTGCGGCGCACCAGGACGCGGCTGTGACGCTGGAAGAAGTCGTGCTGCTCGTACGGCACCCCGAGCAGCGCGCAGATGACCAGACTGGGCAGCGGCAGCGCGAACGCCTCGACCAGGTCGGTGGGGTTGGGCCCGGCGAGCATCCGCTCGATCAGGTCGTCCACGATCCGCTGCACGGACGGCCGCAGGGCCTCGACCTTCCTGATCGTGAAGGGGGCCGTCACCATGCGGCGCAGCCGGGCGTGCTCGGGGTCGTCCATGGTGAGGAAGGTGCTGCGGGTGCGGTCCCGCTCCTGCGTCGCGGCGCTGCGGTGCGGGTAGCCGGGGCGCCGGGGGTCGGCGCTGATGCGGGGGTCGCCGAGCAGGGCCCGTACGTCCTCGTGGCGGGTGATCATCCAGGGGCTGCTGCCGTCCCAGATGCGCACCCGGGAGACGGGCCGTTCGTTCTGGAGGTCCTTCAGGGCGGGGGGCGGATCGAAGGGGCATCCGGTGGCGCGGGGCATGGGGTGCTCGGGGAGCCCGGTCGGCGTGTCGACGACTGTCTCGGTCACAGCTGCCTCCTCGGCAAAGAGGCACCCAACACTCCTAACGGTGTTAGGTGCTTCGGGCGACTTTAGGGATCGCGGGGGACACGTCAACGGTGCCGAAGGGTTCGCCGTCGCTATCCGGCCACGACGCGATCGAGCAGGTCGTCCGCGCGCTGGAGCAGCCCGTGCCGGTCGACCTGGTAGGGCAGCGCCATCGCGATGGTGACGATGCCGTGCAGCGCCGACCACAGCAGCAGCGCGTCCTGTCCGGTGCCCACCTGCCCGGGGCGGTCCGTCGGCAGCGCGGCCAGTGCCTCCTCCCAGGCGCCGAGGACCAGCCGCACCGGGTGGTGCGGGGAGTCCTCGCGGGGGCCGACGACGCGCTCGACCCCGAACATCAGGCGGAAGCGCCGGGGGTTCTCCAGCGCAAAGGTGCAATAGCGGTGGGCCATGGCGCGCAGGGCGGAGCGAGGGGTGTGGGGGGCGGTGGAGGTGCCGCTGTCCCGTGCCTCCCTCAGCTCGGCGACCAGTTTCTCGTAGGCCCGGCGCGTCACCGTGGCGACCAGGTCGGAACGGTCCTTGAAGTGCAGATAGATGCTGGGCGCGGCGATGCCGACCTCGCGGGCGACCGCGCGCAGCGACAGCGCCTCCTCGCGGCCCGACTCGGCCAGCAGCCGGGCCGCGGCCGCGAGGATCTCCTCCTTCAGGGCGCCGCCCTCGCCCCACTGGCTCGGGGCGCGACGCTTGAACGTCTCGGTCACCTGTGCTCCCTCCGTTGCCTGCCTGCCGGGTGAAGCATTATCGGAGGTGGCCGAATATCTGTCGCCGCGGGTACCGGCGTTCCCGCGCGCCGGTGTGCCGCTACCGCTCGACTCAGGCCTCCTGGAAGGCCGTTGACCCCAGCTGGCGGGCGAGGAAGCGGGCCGCGCCGTCCGACTCGAAGCGGGGCGGTTCTTTGTGCCGCCCGAGGGTTGGCGTGCGGCGTCTTCTCCTCCGGACGGCGGGCGACCAGAGCACGCCGGGGATGTCGCCCAGGGTGAAGTCGCGTCCGAACACGCCGTCGGACGTCGTCCGGGCGGTGAACCGCACGGATCGCACGAGGTCGGCGACGGCCGCGTCAGCCACTCGGCCATGACGAGGCGGGGAGCGCCCTCACAAACACCTCGGTCATGGGTCCCACCTCCTCGCACCGGCGCACGGTGAGCGCAAAGCCGTCAGCCCGATCGCCGCCCCGTCGGCGGCGCGCGCCGATCCCTGTGGGTGTTCCCGGAGTTACGGCTCGATAGCATCGGGCGGACGGCCGGAGGAACGCCGAATCGATCAGGCCGGGACGGGGATACGCGCCAGTGGTGATGGGTGGGGCGGCACGGTTGCGGGTGCCGGTGGGGGCGGACGCCGAGCGCTGGGTCACACGGGCCGGGTGCCGCCGGGTGCTGCTGGTGGTGCACAACGTGACGTCCGCGACCCGGCTGCTGGATGTGCTGCCCCTGTTCGGCGGGGATGTACGGCTCCAGTTGTTCGCCACGTGCACGGGGTCCTCGCCGTTCCTCGCGGGCGTGGTCGAGCTACTGACCGGCATGGGGCTGCCCGTCCTGCCGTGGGAGCAGGCCAAGGAGACCACGTTCGACCTGGCCGTCTCGGCGAGCTACGGCGGTGAACTGGACGAGATCCGCGCGGAGTTGGTCGTCCTGTCCCACGGGATGGGCTACAACAAGCGGCTCGCCGCGCCGGACGCCGAACGGCGGGCGGCCGCACCGGTCTTCGGGCTCTCGCCGGACTGGCTGCTGCACCGCGGCCGTCCGCTCGCCGCGGCCACCGTCCTGTCCCACCCCGAGCAGCTGGAGCGGCTGCGCGCCTCCTGCCCGCAGGCCGCGCCCACGGCAGTCCTGGCGGGCGATCCCTGCTACGACCGGCTCATCGCCGCGCTCCCGCAGCGGGAACTCTTCCGTCGCGCCCTCGGCGTGGCACCGGGGCAGAAGCTGGTCGTGCTCAGCTCGACCTGGTCGTCGCGGTCCCTGTTCGGCACCGCGGAGGCGGGCTCCGGCGAGGAGTCCGGCGCGGACGATGTGCTGCCCTGGCTGCTGTCCCGGCTGTCCACGGAGCTGCCGGCCGACGAGTACCGCTCCGTCGCCGTCCTGCATCCGAACATCTGGTACGGGCACGGACCGGGCCAGATCAGGGCCTGGCTCGACCACGCCCGCCGGGCCGGTCTGGACGCCGTACCGCCGCTCGACTGGTGGCGGCAGGCCCTGATCGCGGCGGACTGTGTGCTCGGGGACCACTCCAGCGTCACCTACTACGCGGCCGCCATCGGCGCCCCCGTGCTCCTCGGGGCGTTCCCGCAGGACGCGCTCGACCCGCACTCCCCGGTGGCCGCGCTCGGCCGTACGGCGCCCCGCCTGGTCCGGCGCGGCAGCCTGCGCGCCCAGATCGACACGGCGATCAGCGCCCACGAGCCGGACCGCTACACGCACTTCGCCGAGCAGGCCAGTTCGACACCGGGCGAGTCCGCGGAGTTGCTGCGCCACCTCTTCTACCGCCTCATGGGCCTGCCCGAGCCCACCGGCCACACCGCGTTGCTCGACCCCCTGCCCCTGCCGCCCCATCAACCGGCCCGCCGCACCACGCCCGTCCGGGTCTTCGCCGAGGTGACCGACGGCCGGACGCCGGAGGTGGTGCTCGTACGGCACCCGGTGTCCGGCGACGCCCCCGACCCGGCGGACGGCCTCGCGGCGGCGGCCACGGCGTACGCGCACACGGCGGTGGACGAGGAGACCCGGGAGGCCGGCCGGCTGCGCGTCGCCGATGTCGTACTGCGGCACGCGCCCGCCGACGATCCACGGCTCGGACCGCCCGGTGCCTGGACGGCGGAGGCGCTGGCGCGGTACCCCTACTGCGCGCTGGCGGCGTACGCCGACGGTCCGGACCGCTGCGTCGTGCGCACCCGGCAGGGCGATCTGCTGCGGCTGTCCGCCGCCCCGGGGCCCGACGGCCGGCCGGACCTGTGCGATCCGGCCGCGTACGCCTCCGCGCTGCACACCTGGGTCACCAGCGGGCGGAAGATCTCCGAGGCCGTTCCGCACCTCGTCGTACGCACCGGCGCCGTGGCGCACCGGGTGACGGTCGAACGGCTGCCGCTCTTCCCGGTGTAGCGCCTCAGCCCGCCAGCGCCGTGAGGCGCTCCCGGGCGCGCCGCGCTCCGGTGCCGTCCTCCTCCTTCTCGTACCGCGCGGCGGCGGCCCGGAGATCCTCGGCGGCCAGCTCCGGGCGTCCGGCACGCCGGTGGCACTCGGCCCGCTGTTCCAGCGCGTCGGCGAGCTGGAGTCCCGCGCCCTCCGTCGCCATGGCCTCGACGGCCTTGTCCAGGCAGACGAGGGCGAGTTCGAGGTCGCCCGCGCCGAGGTGGGCCTCGCCCAGGCTCATGTAGACGCGGCCCTCGTTGTAGGTGTCGGCGCCGCCGGGCAGGGTGCGGAAGCCGACCAGTGATTCGTTCAACTTCTCGAAGGCGGCGGGGAATCGGCCCTCACGGGCGAGGACGCGGCCGAGGTGGTGCTTCAGGAGCTCGGTGGCGCGTCGGACGTCCTGCCAGCCGTCGTCACCCTCGCGGATGCGTCCCAGCAGCCGCAGGGCCTCCTCGAAGCTGTGCCGTGCCTCGTCATGGCGCCACAGCTTGAGGCGGAGCAGCCCGAGGGCCTCCACGGCGGTCGCCCGGCCGCGGAGGTGGCCGCATGCCGCGTCGGCCGTGGCGGCCGCTTCCAGGGCCTCCTCGGCCTTGTCCGCGTCACCGACCCCCATGTAGGCGAAGGCCAGTTGGACCAGCATGCGGCCCAGCGCGCGCCGGTCGCCGAACTCCTCGGCGCCGCGCCGGGCGGCCTCGACGCCGCGCAGATGCGTCTCGATCCACTGAGCGTGGAAGCCGAGCCGCAGATGCAGGCTCCACATCGCCTCGCACAGCTGCCACACGAGGTCGTCGTAGCCGTGGTGCTCGGCGGCGTGGATGACGGCCGCGAGGTTCTCCCGCTCGGCGCGCAGCTGCGCCAACGCCCGGGCGCCGTCTCCCGTTTCGGTGTGCTCCGGCACGGTGAGCCGGTCGTAGACGGGGCCGAGGTGCCAGCGGTGCGGGATCACCCGCAGGTCCGCGGCCGCCGCGAACCGCAGATACGCGATCGCCACCCGGCGGACCGCCTCGCGCATCCGGCGTTCCCCGTCCTCGGCGACCGCCAGCTCGCGGGCGTGCGCGCGGGCCAGGTCGTGGAAGCGGTAGCGCTCCTCCGCGACCTCCTCCAGCAGATGGACGCGGGCCAGCTGCTCCAGCATGTCCCGCGCCCGGGCCTCGTCGACGCCGGCCGCGTGCGCGGCGCACAGGACGGTCACGGTCGGCCAGGACCAGACCGCCAGCGCGCGGTAGAACGCGGCGCATTCGGGGGTGAGTTCGTTGTACGACACGTCCTGTGCGAGCCGGACGGGGTCGGCGGGGGCGTGCGGGTCGGTGTCTCCCATGGTGACTCCTGTCTGCCGCGTGCCGTCGATCCGGTCGGAGAGTCCGCGCGCCACCCGGGCCCAGGAGAGGTGTTCGCGCACGGCGAGTCCGGCGCCGGTGGTGCACACCGCGAGCGGGATGCCGCCGGTCCCCTCCGCGACGGCCCGTACGACCTCCTCCGGGGCACCCGAACGGGCTCGCCCGGCGACGCGGCGCAGCAGCAGGACGGAGTCGGCGGTGGACAGCGGCCCCAACGTGAGGGGATACGCCCCGTGTTCGGCCACGAGCCGACCGAGGCGGTGCCGGCTGCTCACCAGGACGAGGCACCCGGGCGAGGCGGGCAGCAAAGGGAGCACCTGCGCGTCGTTGAGCGCGTTGTCCAGTACGACGATCATGCGCCGGCCGGCCGTGTACTCCCGGAACAGGTCCCGCTGCCGTGCCTCGTCGCCGGGGATGGTGCCGACCTTGAGGCTCTCCAGGAAACGGACGAGTGCCTCGGAGGGCGTGAGGGCGGTGCCGGCGGACGCCCCGGCCAGATCGACGAACAGGACTCCGTCCGGGAACTCCTCGCGCAGCTCGTGCGCGCACCGTACGACGGTGGCAGTCTTGCCGATGCCGCCCTGCCCCGTGAGGGTGGCGACGACCGGTGCGCCGGGTGCGCGTCCGGCGTCGTCCAGCAGGCCCTTGATCCAGGCGAGCACGTCCTCGCGGTCGGTGAAGGCCGCGGTGGCGGGCGGCAGCATCTGCGGGCGGGAGGCGCCGGGTGCCACGGCCGGTACCGGGCGGGGCGCCAGCCAGGACGCCTCGCGGACCCACTCCCGCACCTCGCGGGCGAACTCCGGTGAGCTGCGGGCGAGTTCCACGAGCTGTGCGGCGGCGGCCCTGCGTTCGTGCTCGGTGACGGGCAGGACGAGCACCTGCTGCCCGGACGGGGTGCCCGGCTCGGAGCCCGCCCGGCCGAGCAGTCCGTGCAGCCGCTCGGAGATCCGCCTGCCCGTCTCACCGCCCGCCCCGGACAGCGCACCGGAGGCGACCGTGCCGACCGCCGAGAACACCAAATCGATCAACGGTTCCACCCAGCACTCCCCCAACTCGCCATAACGGCCATCGTATCGACAAACCGGTGGGGAGAGAGGGCGTACGGACGAGGGGGGCGGGCGCTCGCGCACCCGCCGATGCCAGGTGGGCCGAAACCCGTCCCCCCGGAGAGCCGAAAGGCCCTGTCGGCGGTTGCGCGGTCAGGGGATGGTGGGGGCGCGGGGCTTCTCAGGGGTGGTGGGCCGGATGGTGTACGGGCACGGTGGCGGGGGCTGGGTCTGGATGGCCTTCATGCCCCTCGTGTGGATCGCGGCCCTCGGGCTTCTCGGGTGGGGGATGCTGCGGCTCACGCGGCATCACGGCGGGCACGGGTGCGGCGAGGCGGCCCGGGAGACGCCGGAGGAGATCCTCGATCGGCGGTTCGCGTCCGGTGAGATCGACGCGCGGGCGTACACCGATGCCCGTGAGCGGCTTGCGGCGCATCGGGCGAAGCCTCGGTGATCTCCGGCGCGAACCGGCGTCACCCGCTCACTCCGGCGCGAAGTCGAAGCTGTTCCACAGCCCCGTCGCCCGCACCACCTGGTCCGTCGCGCCGATGTCCAGGAAGTTGTACGCGCCGCCCGCCGGTACCGTGCAGTCGGGGGTCGTGTAGAGGCGCAGGCTGCTCTGGGTCCGGTTGGTGACCTGGGTGATGCCCTGCGGGAAGCGGTGGCAGCCCTTGACCGAGGGGTTGGTGAGGGTCTGCACGACCCGTCCGTTGTTCCGGACCACGATCTGACCGGACGCCTGGTCCTGGCATGCGGTGAGCGCGATGCCGAGCAACGCGAAACCGGTGAGCGCGGCCAGCGGCCGTGAAGCGCGCATCGGGCCTCCTGTGCCAAGACGCCAAGACGGGTGCTGCCTGGGGACCTGGTCCCTCCACCACTATCGGTCAGAGTGCGCCGACCCGCCCGGCGAGGGCGTCCGCCCCGGGCGCATCGCCTGTTCAGCGGCGTCCTGGGGGCCTTTCGGGTGCCTGTGTGGCCCGGGTGTCGCACCCGGTGTGCGGGGCGGGGCCGCCCACCCTTCACTGAGGGGAACGAAACGCGGCGAGGGCACGGGAGTCACGCATGGCAGGGCACGGGAGACGGGGCGCGGCGGGCGCGGTGCTGGCCCTGGTCATGGTGTCGGCCGCCGGCTGCGGCAACGGTTCCCCGCACTCCCCCTCACCCGCCGAGCGGGCCGCCTCGGCCGCGTCCGCCGCCGCCTCGCTCGCCTCCCGGGGCGGCGACGCGCTCGCCTCGGCCTCGGCGGAGGCCGGCCGGGGACTCGACGAGGCCAAGGGTGGTCTGAACGCCAAGGACCAGGTGCGCCTCGGCGCCGTCACCCTCGGCGGCGACGGCCGGGCCACCGCCACGGTGACCGCGCGGAACACGGCCTCCTCCGCCAAGTCCTTCGCGGTCCAGGTCAACTTCACGGACGGTCACGGCAATCTGGTCGACGTCGTCGTGCTGACGGTCAGGAACGTGGCCGCGCACGCCTCGGGCCATGGCACCGCGCGCGGCAATCGCAGGCTGCGCGGCGAGGTGCGGGCGAACGTCGGCACGGCCCTTCGGTACTGACCCCGGCACACCCAGCCCGCCACGAAGCCACTCGCCCTCGCGGGCCCTCCACCCCGCCGAGCCCGCGCCGAACCGCCGCCCGAACCCCTGCGGAACCGCCGCCCGGACCCCCGACGCTGCCGCACGAGTGAACCGCCAAACGGGTGATCCGCAGCGGCCGCCAGCCCCGGGCGCCCAAGGATCACGGCTCCATCGGGCATTTCCGGCGAGTCGGTCGAATGGTTCGAAGTGACAGGCTTACGGTGCCCTGTCCACACTGAATTGGCGGTTCGTGATCAGGAATGTGCATCAACGATCCAGAACGTTCTCGAGGAGATCGAATGGTGGAGCAGTCTTCCGAGATCGATATAAGCGGGCCGGACGCAACCGCCCTCTCCGTGAGCGGCGCCGGCCCGGACAGAACAGAGACCGAGAGCAGACTCGCGGATGTGCTCGCCGAGGTGGTGGGCACTGAGCAGGTCCCGGTGGGCAGCCACTTCTTCACCGACCTCGGCGCCAACTCCCTGGTCATGGCCCAGTTCTGCGCACGGGTGCGCAAGCGGTCCGATCTGCCGTCCCCCTCGATGCGGGACATCTACCGGTACCCCACCATCCGGGACCTGGCCGAGGCGCTCGCCCCGGCCGCTCCCCCGCCGGACGAAGCCGCGGGCACCGCGGCGGCACTCGTGGCACCGGCACCCGCCGCACCTCCCGCGCCCCTGCCGCACACCGGCCGGCTGACCCACTTCCTGTGCGGGACCGTCCAGTTGCTGACCTTCCTCGCCTACTCGTTCGTCTCCGGTCTGGTCACCGGCACCGGCTACGAGTGGGTCGCCGACGGCAACGGGATCGCCGACATCTACGTACGGTCGCTGCTCTTCGGCGGCACCGGGTTCATCGCCCTGTGCGTCTTCCCGGTCATCGCCAAGTGGCTGCTGGTCGGACGCGCCAAACCGGCCGACTTCCCCGTCTGGGGCCTCGCGTACCTGCGCTTCTGGCTGGTGAAGGCGCTGCTGCACGCGAACCCGATGGTCCTCCTCGCCGGCACCCCGCTGTACGTGCTGTACCTGCGGGCCCTGGGCGCGCGGATCGGCAAGGGGGTCACGATCCTCTCGCACACCCTGCCGGTCTGCCCCGACCTGGTGACGATCGGCGCCGGGACGGTGATCCGCAAGGACTCCTTCATCCTCGGCTACCGGGCGCACCGGGGCCGCATCCAGACCGGCCGGATCACCCTGGGCGAGGGCGTGTTCATCGGGGAGAAGACCACCCTGGACATCGACACCGCGATGGGCGACGGCTCGCAGCTCGGGCACGCCTCGGCGCTGCACCGCGGCCAGGCGGTCCCGGCCGGCGAGCGCTGGCACGGCTCCCCCGCCGAGCCCGCCGAGACCGACTACCTGCGGGTGCCGCCCGCCCGGTGCGGCACCCTGCGCCGGGCCTGGTTCGGCCTCGGCACGCTGGTCCAACTGGTCTTCGTCTACATCCCGTTGGCCGTCGGCGGGATGTACATACTGTTCACCGCGGTACCGGCGATCGGCAGCCGCCTCGACCCGGACACCGAGGATCTGGCGCCCGACCGGCTGCTCGCCGACGCGGCTCTGCTCTCCCTCGCGCTGTTCGCCGGCTTCATCCTCGTGGGCCTCGCCGTCCTGTACACGCTGCCCCGGCTGCTGCGGCTGGTCGTCCGGCCCGACCGGGTCTACCCGCTCTACGGCCTCCGCTACGCGCTGCACCGCACGACGGCCCGGCTGACGAACGTCAAGTTCTACGCCTGGCTGTTCGGTGACAGCTCGTTCGTCGTGCACTATCTGCGCGGCCTCGGGTACGACCTGTCGCACGTCGAGCAGACCGGTTCGAACTTCGGCACCGAAGTGCAGCACGAGACACCGCTGTTGGTCTCGGTCGGCAGCGGCACCATGGTGGCCGACGGGCTGTCCGTCCTCAACGCGGAGTATTCGAGCACGTCGTTCCGGCTGTCGCGGGTGTCGATCGGGCCGCGCAACTTCCTCGGCAACAACATCGCCTACCCGGCGGGCGGCCGGACCGGCGAGAACTGCCTGCTGGCGACCAAGGTGATGATCCCGCTGGACGGCGAGATCAGACAGGGCGTGGGACTGCTCGGCTCGCCGTGCTTCGAGATCCCGCGCTCGGTCGACCGCGACGCCCGCTTCGACCATCTGCGCGAGGGCGAGGAGCTGAGCACCCGGCTGCGGGCGAAGAACCACTACAACCTGCGCTCGATGGCCTGGTGGCTGCTCGCCCGCTGGCTGCACGTCTTCGTGCTCACCCTGTTCGCACTGGCCACGGTGGATCTGTACGGCGTGGCGGGCCATGTGGTGATAGGAGCCTATCTGGCGCTCACCCTCGCCTTCTCCACCGCGTACTACATCGTGCTGGAGCGCTGCATGACCAGGTTCCGGGGGCTGCGGCCCCAGTTGTGCTCCATCTACGACCGGGACTTCTGGCGGATCGAGCGCCTGTGGAAGGTGCCGTCGCAGTGGCTCAACATCTTCAACGGCACCCCGTTCAAGACCCTGGTCTGGCGGCTGATGGGGGTGCGCGTGGGCCGCATGGTGTTCGACGACGGCTGCTACATCACCGACCGCACCCTCGCGGTCATCGGCGACGAGTGCACCCTGAACGCGGGCAGCAAGATCCAGTGCCACTCGCAGGAGGACGGCACCTTCAAGTCCGACTACATCAGGCTCGGCGCCGGTACCACGCTGGGCGTCTCCGCCCATGTCCACTACGGCGTGACGATGGGCGAGGGCTCGGTGCTGGTCTCCGACTCCTTCCTCATGAAGGGCGAGGAAGTGCCCCCGCACGCGCGCTGGGGCGGCAACCCCGCGGTGGAGATGCCGGTGGCCGACGGACCGCCGGGCGCCCCCGCCCCGACCGCTTCTACAGCAGGCGCCACCGCGGCGACCGTGAGTTGAGGAAGGCCATTCGATGGGAACGCGTGTGGAAGCGGACCGGGAGTTCTGGCAGCGGGTGCTGACCGCCGGCGGTGTCACCCCGGTGCCGCGCTGGGTGCGGGAGCCGGCTGCCGGGTCGGCCGAGCACGAGATGCCGGTGCCGGACGAGGTGGCACGGGCGGTGCGCGAGCTGGTCGGGCGCCAGGGGGTGCCGGTGAGCGCGCTGCTGCTCGCGGCGCACGCCAAGGTGCTGGCCACGCTGTCCGGTGAGCCGGAGGTGGTCACCGGCTACACCACCGGGGTGCGCGGCGAACCGCTGCCCTGCCGGCTCACCGTCCGGCCCGGCTCCTGGCGGGAGCTGGCGGCGGCGGCCGAGCACGCGGAGGCGGAGGTGCTGGCGCACCGGGAGTTCCCGGTGGAGAAGCTGCGCCGCGAACTCGGTCTGACCGAGCCGCCGTACGAGGTGGTGTTCGGGCCGATCGGGGCCGACGAGAACCACGCCGACGACGGTGTCCTGCACGTCCGCTGGTCGGAGCGGGGCGGCCGGCTGCTGCTGCGCCTCGGGTACCGCAAGGACGTCCTGGACGCCGCCGCCGCTGCCCGGATCGGCGGCTACCACCTGACCGCCCTCGGGCTGCTGGCCGCCGACCCGGACGCCGACCACGGCGCGCGGAGCCTGCTGTCGGACGACGAGGTGCGCGAGCAGCTGGAGAGGCTGGCCGGGCCGCACCGGCCGCTGCCCGAGGCGCGGGCGCACGAGCTGTTCGAGCAGCGGGTGCGGACGCGTCCGGACGCGGTGGCGGTCGTAGAGGGCGAACGGCGGTGGACGTACGACGAGCTGAACCGGCGGGCCAACCGGCTGGCGCGGGCGCTCGTCGAGCGGGGCGTCGGCCGGGAGGACGTGGTCGCGGTCGTCATGGAGCGCGGCCTCGACTGGCCGGCGGCGACGCTCGCGGTGCTCAAGGCGGGCGCCGTCTATCTGCCGGTCGAGCCGCACTTCCCGGCCGGCCGGATCGCGGCGACGCTGTCGCGGGCCGGCTGCCGGCTGGTGCTGACCGAGTCCGGCAGCACCGCCACCCTGGACGAGGCGCTGACCTCGGTGACGGGGGCGGAGCGGCTGCTGGTCGAGGAGGCGTACGCGGAGCCGCACGCCGAGGACGACCTCCGCATGCGGGTGGACGCCGACCAGTTGGCGTACATCTACTTCACCTCCGGCTCCACCGGTGAGCCTAAGGGGGCGATGTGCGAGCACGCGGGACTGCTCAACCACCTCTTCGCCAAGATCGACGATCTGGGCATCGGCGAGGGCTCGGTGGTGGCGCAGACGGCGCCGCAGTGCTTCGACATCTCGCTGTGGCAGCTGGTGTCCGCGCTCATGGTCGGCGGCCGGACCCTGCTGATCGGGCAGGACGAGATCACGGACGTGGAGCGCTTCGTCGGCACGCTGGCCGACGGACGGGTCACGGTGGCGCAGCTGGTGCCCTCCTATCTGGAGGTCGTGGTCTCCTACTTGGAGCAGCGGCCGCGCGAACTGCCGGACCTGCGCTGTGTGTCGGTGACCGGGGAGGCCCTCAAGCGGGAGCTGACGCAGCGCTGGTTCGCCATCGAGCCGGACATCAAGCTGCTCAACGCCTATGGCCTGACGGAGACTTCGGACGACACCAACCACGAGGTCCTGGACCGGGTGCCGGAGCGGGTGCTGCTGGGGCGCGCGGTGAACAACGTACGCGTCTACGTGGTGGACGAGCGGCTGTCGCTGGTGCCGCTGGGCGCGCCCGGTCTGATCGCGTTCTCCGGTGTCTGTGTGGGCCGGGGGTACGTCAACGACCCGGAGCGCACCCGGGAGGCGTACCGCACGGACCCGTACCGGCCCGGCGAGCGGCTGTATCTCGGCGGTGACTGGGGGCGCTGGCACCCTGACGGCAAGCTGGAGTTCCTGGGCCGCCGGGACAACCAGGTGAAGATCCGCGGGTTCCGTATCGAGATCGGGGAGATCGAGAACGCGCTGCTGCGGGTGCCCGGGGTCCGGGACGCGGCGGTGGTGGTCACCGAGCGGGGCGGCGGCAGCAGGCATCTGATCGCCTTCTGCTCGGGCGCGCCCCGGCCGGTGGAGGAGCTGCGCGAGGCGCTCGGCGCGGTCCTGCCCGCCTATATGGTCCCCTCGGCCTTCCACTGGCAGGAGGCGCTGCCGCTGACCGCCAACGGGAAGATCGACCGCAAGGCGCTCACCGCGCTGGCGGCGAAGGCCGCGCCGGCCGCGGAGGAGACCCCGGCATCGGACGTCCCGCTGGGTCCCGCCGAACGGCGGCTCGCCGCGGCCTGGGCCGAGGTGCTGGGTGTACCGGCCGAACAGGTGCGCCGCTCGGATCAGTTCTTCGACTCCGGCGGCACCTCGCTGACCGCGGTCAAGCTCAGCATCGCGCTGGAGCGCGCGGTGTCCCTCAAGGACATCACCCGGCACCCGGTCCTCGCCGATCTGGCCGCGCTGCTGGACGGCGCGACCCGGCAGCACGGGGAGTTGCTCCAGCCGCTCGCGGAGGGGGGCGGCGCGGCCGAGGGCGCGCTGGTCTGCTTCCCGTACGCGGGCGGCAACGCGGTCAACTTCCAGCCGATGGCGAGCGCGCTGGCCGGCAGCGGGCTCACGGTCCTCGCGGTGGATCTGCCCGGGCACGATCTGGCCGCGCACCAGGAGCCATTCGTCTCCATCGCGCAGGTCGCCGAGCAGGTCGCCGCGGAGATCGTCGGGCGCGGGCTGACCCGGGTGATGCTGTGGGGCCACTCCTCGGGGGCCGCGCCCGCGATCGAGACGGCCCGGCGGCTCGCCGAGCGGGGCGTGCGGGTCACCCGGGTGTTCATCGGCGCCCAGCTCCTCGGGACCGCCGACGAACGGGGCGCCGCCGTGGCCGAGTTGACCGGCCTCGGTGACGCCGAGATCGCGGCGCGGCTGACCGCGGACAGCGGCTACACCGAGCTGGCGGAGCTGAACGAGGCACACGCCGAGCACATCGGCGCCGCCTACCGGCACGACTGCGTGGCCGCGCACCGCTATCTGCGGGCGGCCCTCCAGTCCGCGCCGCCCCCCAAACTGGCCGCGCCGCTCACGGTGGTCGTCGCGGCCGACGATCCGCACACCGCGGGCGCGCCGGAGCGCCACCGGGACTGGCTGCTGCTGGCCGACCAGGTGGAGCTGCACGAACTCGCCGACGGCGGCCACTACTTCCCCCGTACCCGGCCGGCCGAGGCGGCGCGTGCCGTGCTGCGGGCCGCCGTACCCCTGGCCACGTCCTGAGTCACGCGGACCCTCCAGACGGGCAACCGAAAGGAAACCGAGATGCCGTTCTCATCCCTTGCAGCGCCGCTCGAGGTGGAGCTGCGGCCGCACAGACCGGCGCTGCTGCGCGTCGACTCCCCGGGCGACGCCCCGGACTGGGCGGGCGCGCACCGCGAGGCGCTGCGCGCGCTGGTGACCGAGCACGGGGCGTTGCTCGTCCGTGGTCTGGGCCTGCGGGACGCGGACCAGGTCGGTGCCGTCTTCGCCCGGATCACCGGTGAACTGATGCCGGAGCGCGAGGCGTTCGCACCGCGCGAGGTCCTCGCGCCCGGGGTGTACTCGTCCACGCCGTGGCCGGCCAATCAGCCGATGTGCATGCACCACGAGCTGAGCTACACGCTGGACGTGCCCTCCCTGATGCTGTTCGCGTGCCTGACCGCGGCCGCGGAGGGCGGGGCGACGGCGGTGGCCGACGCCGAGGAGGTGCTCGACGCGCTGCCCGCCTCGCTGACCGAGCGGTTCGAGCGCGAGGGCTGGCTGCTGACCCGCAGCTACAACGACGAGATCGGGGCCTCGCTGGCCGAGTCGTTCGGCACCGAGGACCGCGAGGAGATCGAGCGCTACTGCCGGGCGCACGCCATCGAGTTCACCTGGCGGCCGGACGGCTCGCTGCACACCCGGCAGCGGCGCAGCGCGGTCGTCCGGCATCCGGTCACCGGCCGGCGCTGCTGGTTCAACCAGATCGCGTTCCTCAACGAGTGGACGCTGTCCCCGGAGGTGCGCGAGTACCTGGTGGACATGTACGGCGAGGACGGGCTGCCGTTCAACACCCGTTACGGGGACGGCACCCCGATCGGCGAGGAGGTGGTCGAACTGCTCAACTCCACCTATGAGGCACACACCCGGCGCGAGCCCTGGCAGGCCGGGGATCTGCTGCTCGTGGACAACATCTCCACCGCGCACAGCCGCGAGCCGTTCAGCGGCGAGCGGCAGGTGCTGGTGGGCATGGCGGAGCCGCACCGGCTCGCCGACGGCTGCCCGACCCCGGAGGCGAGCGAGCGATGACCGATCTGCTGACGACAGCCGCCGAGCAGACGGCGGGCGGCCCCTCGGTGCCGACGTTCTCGGTACTCTCCGGGCAGCAGGTGCAGCAGGCGCTGACCGGGCGCGAGCGGGAGCTGGTGGCGCTGGTGGAGGCCACCTACCGGCTGCACGGCGCCGGGGACTCGGTGAACCCGCCGTCGTACTTCCTGCGCTTCCCGGACCGTCCGAACTCGCGGATCATCGCGCTGCCGGCCTCGATCGGCGGTTCGGTGCACGTGGACGGCCTGAAGTGGATCTCCAGTTTCCCGGACAATGTGCGCTCCGGGCTGCCGCGGGCCTCCGCGGTGCTGATCCTCAACGACCCGGAGACGGGCTATCCGTTCGCCTGTCTGGAGAGCTCCATCATCAGCGCCACCCGGACCGCCGCGTCCGCGGCGCTCGCGGCCGACTGGCTCAGCCGCGGCCGGGGTGCCCGGCCCGCACGCATCGGGTTCTTCGGCACCGGGCTGATCGCCCGGTACATCCACACCTTCCTGGCCGGCACCGGCTGGGAGTTCGACGCGATCGGTGTGCACGACGTGTCCGCCGACAGCGCCGAGGGGTTCCGCGGCTATCTGCGCCAGAGCGGTGCGGGCGGCGAGGTCACCGTGCACGAGCGTGCCGAGGACCTGATCCGCGACAGCGATCTCGTGGTCTTCGCCACGGTCGCCGGCAAGCCGCATGTCACCGACCCGGCGTGGTTCGACCACAACCCCCTGGTCCTGCACGTGTCCTTGCGGGACCTGGCCCCCGAAGTCCTGCTGGGCGCCGCCAACTTCGTCGACGACGTCGAGCACTGCCTGAAGGCCGACACCTCACCCCATCTGGCCGAACAGCTCACCGGGGACCGCGACTTCCTCAACGGCACGCTCAACGACGTGCTCCAGGGGCGGTCCGCGCCGCCGGCCGACCGACCGGTGATCTTCTCGCCCTTCGGACTCGGTGTCCTCGATCTCGCCGTCGGCAAGTACGTCTACGACGAGGTATCCCGGGCGGGCAGCCTCCGCCTCATCGACGACTTCTTCCACGACCTGCGCCGGTACGGCTGAGGCCCGTCCTCGGCCCGGCACCAGGAGGTCCGCCGTGCCTGTCATTACCGCTCCCTATGCCTTCAACGAGGGCCATCTCTTCGTCGACCTGAAGTCGATCTGCGGACAACCCCTCCATCTCAAGTGCGAGGGCTTCAATTTCGCCGGCTCCATCAAGCTGAAGGCCGCGAACGAGATGGTGGAGAGCGCCGAGCGGGACGGACTCCTGACGCCGGAGTCCATCCTCGTCGAGTCCTCCTCCGGGAACCTCGGCGTGGCGCTCAGTATGATCGCCGCCAGCAAGGGCTACCAGTTCCTGTGTGTGACGGACTCCCGTTGCAACCTGTCGACCAGACTGCTGATGGAGGCGCTCGGCAGCGAGGTGCATGTCATCGCCGACCAGGACTCCAACGGCGGTTTCCTGGGCACGCGGATCGAGTACGTGCGCCAGCTGTGCGCGTCCGACGAACGGTACGTCTGGCTCAGCCAGTACACCAACGCGGGCAACTGGCGGGCGCACTACCGCACCACGGCCCCGGAGATCGCCCAGCAGTTCCCGGACCTGGACGTGGTGTTCATCGGGGCCGGCACCACCGGCACCCTGATGGGCTGCGCCCGCTGGTTCCGGCAGTGGCACCGGCCGGTGCGGATCGTCGCCGTGGACAGCGTGGGCTCGGTGGCCTTCGGCGGCGAGCCGGGCCGCCGGATGATCCCGGGTCTGGGCATGAGCATGCGCCCGCCGCTGCTGGACGAGTCCGTCGTGGACGAGGTGATCCGGGTGGAGGAGGCGGACACCATCCGCATGTGCCACCGGATGGCCCGCCGCGGCTTCCTGTTCGGCGGTTCCACCGGGACCGTCGTCAGCGGGGCCACCGACTGGCTCGCCCGCAACGACGCCAGCGGCCTGTCCGCGGTCGCCATCGCGCCCGACATGGGTGAGCGCTACCTCGACACCGTCTACCAGACCAACTGGCTCCAGGACCTGTACGGCGATCACGTCCTGGCGGCGGAGGGGATGGACTCCGTGACGGAGGAGGTCGAGTCCGCGACCCGGACGTCGGAGCGCAGGCGCCGCTCGTAGCGCCTCGCCCAGGGAAGGGCGCCTGACCGGGGATGTTGCCCGGAAGGCGCCCTTCGGCATGCCCTCAAGGGCAGCGCCCGGGTGCGGCGGGGGGCACTTTCACGCCGTACGGAGGGGCACTCCCGCCCGGTCCCGGAGGGCAGCCGCACCTCGGACGCGGGGGCATGGACATGGCGCACCCGGGGTACTTGCGCGAAGCGTGGCGGGATGCTTTCGCGGCGCGCGTGGGGGCGTGCGTGCGCCCGCGCGCCCCCCTCTCACGCCCCTCCCCCACATGAACGGTAGGGAATAGGCCATTCCGTCCGGACCATGTCGGTCCCCAGGCCCCGGTCCGGCTCCCGTCACGACCCGAAATCCCTGGCCATCCGCACTGACCTGCACATTTCCTGCACAGTAGGGCCCGATATCGGTTTTCGGACGGAGTGAAAGTCTCCCCTTCCCACACAGGCCACACCAGGCGAACTATTTTCGGAAAAGCCGCCTCACTGTGAGACGTTGGCGAGTACACCGCTCACGTTCAGGACCTCATGGCACTGCTGTGCCTGCCGGCCCGTGGCCGGAGTACCCGGCTTCGCGCAGCTGACCTTCGCGGTGACGGTGGCGTTCGCGGGGATCTCGATGGGGGTGACCCAGTGGTAGTCCTGGTTGCGGAAGGTCTCCAGCGCGATCGTGGTGATCTTACGGTCGCCGAAGGTGATGGTCATGACCCCCTCGTCGCCCTGGAAGTTGGCGACCACGATGTCCGTGACGCCGAACACCTTGCCCTGCGGCACCGTGTAGCTGCCGGTCTTGTCCTGTCCGCCGGCCGTCTCCACGTCGATGGTGGTCGAGCTCTGCTCGCCGCCGCCCGCCGAGGTGCCGGGACCGGTGCCACCGGGGCTCCCGCCGCCGGGCACACCGGGACCCGCGCCGCCCTGCTCCTTGCCCGTGCCGTTACCGGTCCCGGTGCCCGTGCCGGTGCCCGGCGACTGTCCGTTCTTGCCGTCGCCCGGAGTGGGCCGCGGCTGGACCACCTCGTCGGCGGCCTGCCGGGCCGCGCTGCGCACCGCCGGGCGCACCAGCGCGAACCAGGCGAGCAGCAGGGCGAGGATGGCCGCGAGGAGTGCCAGCAGCCACTTCGGGAAGATGGGGATCTGGACGAACTCGGCCTCCAGCGGAGGCCGTACGTACGCCGCGGGACGCGCGCTCGCCTCCGCCTGCGCCTCGGCCGCGCCGTCGGTGGTGTGCACGGTGAACGGCCACACGGCGGGCTTGCCGAACCACACCGGCTTGCCGATGCGCACCCGCAGCCGGGTCTCCGCCGACTCCCCGGGCTCCAGTTGCAGTTCGGCCGGCACGAACCCGAACCGCAGTTCCTCGCCCGCCTGTTCGGGCCGGAAGGAGACCCGCGTCGGGGTGTTGCCCTCGTTGCGCACCGCCAGCCGGTAGCGGCCGCGCAGCCAGCCGCGGCGGCGCCGCGGGAGGATCTCGGTCCGCAGCTCGTGGAACTCCTCGACGTGCACCGTGGTCTCGGGCACGGTGACCGACTCGGGATGCTCGGCCGGCAACACCCGTACGCCCAGCGGCACATCGCCGGCCCGGACCTCGGGCGAGCGGGGTGGGGCCAGGGTGATGGTCACCGTCTCGGAGGTGCCGGGGTAGAGCGAGATACGCGCGGGTGCCACGGTCGCCCAGGGCGCACAGTCGCCCACCACCTCCAGCGTGTACGCCTCGACGATGTCGCTGTCGTTGCGCACGGTCAGGCTGGTGGTGGCGGTGCCGCCCGGGGTCACCGACACGGCCGGGATGTCGAGGCCGGGGGCGCCGGGTCCGGAAGAGGCTGCAGATGGCGTCACGCCACGACGGTAGAGCCGTACCCGAACCGCCACGAGAGATACGGGGGCAACTTCCGGGCAGTCGACGTGCCCGCAGCGGCCAAGGTCAACACCACCGATCGGGACGCGAGCTGACACGCCGAAGGCGTCGTGTGCTCCATCCCACCGCCCCGGACGCCACCACCGCCGCCCGGGGCGCGTCCTGAAGAACGCCACCATGTCCGGCCTTGCGAAAGAAAGTACCTTCATGATCGTCCAGATGCCCGGCGGAACCCCGCCCGTCTCCGTCGGCCGCCCGGACCGGGTGACCGTGGCCGTCTACGCCCAGGATCTCGTCCTGCACATCGGCATCGTCCAGCAGCTGCGCCAGCGACCGGAATTGGAGTTGCTCCCGGACGGCGACGCGGACGGGGCGAGGATCTCGCTCGTGGTCGTCGACACCGTGGACGACGAGGTGACGGCCCTGTTGCAGCGGCTCCAGCGCAACACCGCCACCCGCACCGGGCTGGTGGTGGGCACCTTCGAATCCGCGGCACTGCAACGGGTGATCGAGTGCGGGGTGGGCGCGGTGCTGCGGCGTCAGGAGGCGGACCAGGACCGGCTGCTGCACCTGGTGCTGGCGCTGGCCAAGGGCGAGGGCGTGTTGCCCGGCGATCTGCTCGGCAAACTGCTCAGCCATGTCGGCAGCCTCCAGCGCTCGACGCTCGATCCGCGCGGTCTTTCGCTGTCCACGCTGACCGCGCGCGAGGCGGACATGCTGCGCCTGGTGGCGGAGGGGCTGGACACCTCGGAGATCGCGGAGAAGACGTCGTACTCCGAACGGACCGTCAAGAACGTGCTGCACGAGGTCACCACGCGCCTCCAACTGCGCAACCGGGCGCACGCGGTGGGGTACGCGCTGCGCAACGGACTGATCTGACGCCGGCTCGGCGGACCGGGCCGACGGCTGTCCGGGCACCCGGGGGCTGCCCGAAAGCGCAACGGGCCCTTCCCCCGGCAGGGTCCCCGCCGCCCTGCCGCCGGGCGCGCCCATGGCGCACAGTGGCGGAGCGCACCCATGTGTACTGAGACTGCGAGGTGGACCGTGAACGGCACCGCTGGCCCCGGCGGGCAGCGCCGGCTGGGGAGATTCGGCGCCTCGTCGCTGCTGCTGGTCCCGTTGTTGGCGGTGACCGCGGCCTCGGGACCGAGCGGCGCCGACCCCGTCCGGCCGACGGCCGCCCAGGTCGCGCCCGCGCGGGTGGCGTTCGCGGGCACCGACCACCGCAGCCTGGGCCGGGTGGCGAGCACCGGGAGCAGCGATCCGCTGTTCGGCGCGGGCCCGGCGCACTACGACGTGCAGGCGACGGCGCTCGGCGACACGATCGTGTTCGCGAGCCGCCGTGACGACAAGCATCCGCAGATCTATCTGCGGGCGGCGGACGGCTCGGTGCGCAAGCTGACCAGCGGCCGGGACGCGGCGCATCCGAGGCTGACCCCGGACGGCGGCTCGGTGGTGTTCGACTCGGCGGAGCCGGGCGGCCCGGACGGCGAGAAGCAGCGCGATCTCTGGCTGGTGCGCACCGACGGCACCGGTCTGACCCGGCTGACCGACACGCCGTACGACGAGCAGAGTCCGACGGTGTCGGCGGACGGGCAGCGGCTGGCCTACAGCGCGGACCCGGACGCGGGGACCGGGGCGCAGATCTATGTGCGCCCGCTGGCCGGGGGCGCCCCGACGGCGCTCACCGGGACGCTCGGCGGCAGCGCGACCGAGCCGGTGTTCAACCCGGTGAACGACGACGCGCACCGGAACCTGCTCGCGTACACGTACACCGTCGACTCCACGACCGGGCCCCGGCTGCGCGAGCTGGGCCGCCCGGACGGCGACCAGCCGCTGCTCGCGGGCACGGCGGCGCAGTGGGCGACCCACGGGGCGGCCTGGATGCCCGACGGGAACGGCGTGCTGTTCCTCAGCACCAACCACACCTGCTCCTGCGAGGGTGACTGGAACCATGTGTGGCGGGCCCCGCAGGACCCCGGCCAGCACCCGGACCCGGATCTGGTGCTCAGCGAGAACCGCGATGTCTCGTCGGTGACCTGGGTCGGCTCGGTGACCGGCGGCTACCCCGTGGTGGACCGCCTCTCGGAGCCCGCGCCCGCGGTGAAGGGCCAGAACGCGACGCCCGACCAGCGGGTGGCGACCCTCCAGGACGTGCGGATGGACGGCTCCGATCCCCGCGATCTCGGGGTGCCGGTGCTCCAGGAGGACCCGGCGGCCGACACCAACACCGATCCGACGAAGGACCCGTTGTTCGAGCCGGCGGCCGGGTACGACCCGTGGACCGAGCGGCAGAACTACACGCCGGACGGCCGGGGGATCGTGGTCACCCGGTTCGAGGACGCCCCGAGCGGCCAGGGACGGATCGAGCGGATCTGGACGACGGACGCCGACGGGCAGAACCCGCGGGCGATGCCGCTGGCCGGGCGGGGGCCGCAGGACTGGGACACCGACCCGACGTTCTCGCCGGACGGCAAGTACCTGGCGTTCACCCGGACTTCGCCGGGCGGGGTCGGGTCCGCGTCCGGTCCCGGCCGCATCCTGATCGCCGACGCCGCCACCGGCGCGATCGTGCACGAGGTGGTCCCGCCGGCCGGGCAGCAGAACGGCAGCGACGCCCAGCCCACCTGGTCCCCGGACGGCACCGTGCTCGCCTTCACCCGTAACGCGGTGATCGACGGCAAGGGCGGCAACAAGCACATCTGGACCGTGCCGGTCGACGACCTGAACGCGCAGAAGGACCTCAGCGCGGCGAACTGCCCCGGCAACTGCTCGGTCATCGACGACAGTCCCGCCTTCTCCCCCGACGGCCGCTCGATCGCCTTCAACCGCAAGAACGGCGGCGGCCTCGTGGACGAGCGCAACGGGCTGGTGCTGACCTCCGTGTCCGGCGACAGCTGCCAGGTGCTGCTGCCCGAGGCGGCGCGGGGCAGCGCGGACGCCTGCCGTCAGCAGCTGCCCGACACCACGGTCACCGGACCGCACCAGCCGCGCGACGCGGCCTGGACGGCGGACGGCTCCCAGATCGTGTTCAGCGCACGGGACGACGCGCCGGTCAACTGCCCGGAGAACCTCTACGTGTTGACCGTCTCGACGGGCCAGGTCACCCCGCTCACCACCGAGTTGCCGGGCCGGCAGAAGGAGCCCAGCGTCGAGCAGTCGGTGGACCTGGCGGTGCACGCCCCGGGTACGACACCGCCGCTGACCGTCGGCACGTCCACGGACCTGACGGTGGACGTCGTCAACAACGGCCCGGCCGCCTCGCCCGGCACCCGGCTGACCATGGCGCCGCCGGCCGGCGTGACCGTCACCAAGGTCACCTATCCGGGCGGCACCTGTGACGCGGCCACGCTCCAGTGCGACCTCGGGGTGGTGCCACCCGGTACGACGGTCCCGGTCACCGTGACCGTCACCGGGAACGTGACCGGAGACCAGCCCATCGACTGGTCGGTCACCGGCAGCGTCATCGATCCGCAGCCCGGGGACAACTCCACCCGGACCGTGGTGCCGGTACGGCCGCCCGCGCCGCCGACCCCGCCGCCCCCTACGCCCACCCCGACCCCCACGCCCACGCATACGCCCACCCCGAAGCCTCCGCCGCCCGCGCCGCCCGCTCCGCCCGCGCCCAAGGCGGGCCCGGGGGTCACCGTGACGGCGCAGCCCAACCCGGGTTACGTCGGCGGCCGGGTCGTGGTGACGTACACCGTGCGCAACGGCCGCAACGCGCTGGCCACCGGGCTGCGGCTGCGGATCTCGCTGCCCGCCGGGATCCCGAACGGCGGTCCGCCGCCGGGCTGCGACAGCTCCTGGCTGTGCGCGCTGCCCGATCTGGCGCCGGGTTCCGGCACCGTCGTACGGGTGGTGCTCGCCCCCGACCACGCGCTGACCGGCCGGGCCACCGGTGTCCTGACCACCACCGGCACGGATGCCGACCTCCGGGACAACAAGGCCAGTACGAAGCTGCGGATCCTCCAGCCGAAGATCATCGCGGTGCCGCCGATCGGCAAGCCCGGCTTCGTCACCTCGGTGCGCGGCAAGGACTTCCCGCCGGGCGTGCCGGTGCGCTTCACCTGGAAGCCGGGGATCACGGCCGCCGCCGCGCCGACCGTGCCCAAGCCCGACGGAACCTTCATCGGCCAGCTGCTCATCCTCACCAAGGACCAGACGGGACCGCGCACCATCACCGCGCGGGGCCCCGGGTTCTCCCCGGTGAAGACGGACTTCCTGGTGGTGACGGGCAGTGTGCAGCCGCCCGACGAGGTGACCCGCCGATGATCCACGAGGTCGACGAGGCGCTGCGCGCGCTGCTCGCCGGGTCCGGTCTGGAGGCGTCCGGGGTCGAGGTGGTCTTCGACGCCCCGACCCGCGACTGGGCGGCCCGCCGCAACGCGCCCACGGTGTGCGTGTTCCTGTACCACATCCAGGAGGACGCCACCCGGCGCGGCAGCGGCGCCGGTGAGGTGCACGACACCGAGGGGTATGTGGTGGCGCGGCGCACCCCGCCCCGCTGGTTCGAGCTGACGTATCTGGTCACGGCGTGGGCGAGCCGCCCGCAGGACGAACACCGGTTGCTCTCCCAGGTGTTGGGCACGCTGGTGAGCACGGACGCGCTGCCGGCGGACCTGCTCACCGGCTCGCTCGCCGAGCTGGGGCTCACGGTGTCCCTGGACACCGCCGGGGGCGGGATCGACGCGCCGTCCGCGTCCGATGTGTGGTCGGCGCTGGACGGCGAGCTGAAGCCGTCGCTCGGCGTCCGGGTGCGCGCACCGCTGGCCGCCGTGGCCCGCCCGGCCGCGCCGCCGGTGACCGAGGGTCTCCTGGTGCGCGCGGGCGGACTCGGGGCCGACGGGGAACCCGCGCCGGGACGACGGCTGCGGTACGAGGAGGTCGGCGACCCCGGTGCGGAGGGTTTCGCCGGCCTGCGTGAGCGGCCCGCGGTTCCGGCCCGGCGCCGCCGAGGGAGGCGGCAGCCCTGATGTACGCCACCGAGGCCGAGGTGGACGTCCTGTGGGCGCGGCTGCGGCTGACCGAGGAGCGGGTGCGCCGTGCGGTGGCCGCGCGGCGCGCCGTCGACCCGGATCCGGACGACCCGTACCGGGGCCAGTACCTGACCCCGCAGGCGGTGGCGCGGATCCTGGAGGAGCCGGGCGGCCTGGGGCTGCCCGACCACGAGCCGCCGCCGGTGCCCCCGACGTCCGGACTCGGGCTGCTGGCCGAGCGGTTCGGGCTCTCGCCGCTGGACACGGATCTGCTGCTGGTCGCCCTGGCACCGGATCTGGACCCCCGGTTCGAGCGGCTGTACGGCTATCTCAACGACGATCTGACGCGCCGCCGGCCGACGGTCGCCCTCGCCCTGGAGCTGTGCGGGCTGCCCGCCGCGTCCGCCGCCCGCTTCCGGCTCGCCCCCGGGGCGCCGCTGATCGCGGGCGGTCTGATCGAGGTCACCGAGCCCGAACGGCCGCCGCTGTCACGTGTGCTGGCGGTCCCGGACCGGGTGAGCGCGCATCTGCTGGGCGGCACCGAGCCGGACGCGCGGCTGGCCGGGCTGCTCGGCGAGGCCGACGCCGACCCGACGGCCGAGCCCGCCGACGTGGCCCGCGCGTCCGCCGCGGCGCTCTCCGGTCCCGGCCTGGTGCAGCTGCTGAACCGCGGCGGCGACGCGCCCGGTCTCGCGGTGGCCGCCCTGCGCGCCGCCGGGCTGCGGCCGCTGGTGCTCGACGCGGCGGCCCTCGCCCGGCACGGCGCCGAGGTGCCCGCGCTGGTCCGGGTGGCGGCCCTGGAGGCCCGGCTGTCCGGCGCGGGCGTCGTCCTCGGCCCGCTGGAGGCGCTGCCCCCGGAGCCCGCCCGACGCGACCGGATGACCAGGGACGTGTGCGCCGCGCTGCGCGGGCTCCCGCTGTTCCTGTACGGCACGGACGGCTGGGACCCGGCCTGGGCCGCCGACACCCCGGTGGTCCTCCCGGTGGCCCCGCCCTCCCCCGGCCGTCAGGCCGCACGCTGGCGGCACGCGCTGGAACGGGCCGGCTCCGACGGTGTCGACCCGGCCGCGGCGGAGACGCTCGCCTCGGCGGTCGCCGCGCACCGGCTGGACGGCGGGCAGCTGCGCCGGGCCGCGGGCGCCGCGGTGCGCACGGCCGCGCTGGCCGACCGGGCGGTGCGGCCCGACGATCTGCGGGCCGCCGTACGGGCGCAGAACGGGGCGGGGCTCGCGCGGCTGGCCCGCCGGGTGGAACCGGCCGTCGGCTGGGACGACCTGGTGCTGCCCGCGCCGACCCACCGCAGGCTGCGGGAGCTGGCGGTGCGCGCCCGGCATCGCGAGCAGGTGCTCGGGCAGTGGCGGATGCGGCCGGGCGGCGGCCGGGGGCGGGGTGTGATCGCGCTGTTCGCCGGGGAGTCCGGCACCGGCAAGACGATGTCCGCCGAGGTGGTCGCGGCCGACCTGGGCATGGATCTGTACGTGGTGGACCTGTCCACGGTGGTCGACAAGTACATCGGCGAGACAGAGAAGAACCTGGAGCGGATCTTCACCGAGGCGTCCGCGGTCAACGCGGTGCTGCTGTTCGACGAGGCCGACGCGATCTTCGGCAAGCGCTCGCAGGTCAAGGACGCGCACGACCGGCACGCCAACATCGAGTCGGCGTATCTGCTCCAGCGCATGGAGTCCTTCGACGGCATCGCCGTACTGACCACCAATCTGCGGGCCAACCTGGACGAGGCGTTCACCCGGCGGCTCGATGTGATCGCGGACTTCCCGGTGCCGGACGCCGGTCAGCGGCTCGCGCTGTGGGAGCGGTGCCTGGGCGGGCGGCTGCCGCGCGCCGCCGATCTCGACCTCGGCTTCTGCGCGGACCGCTTCGAACTGGCCGGGGGTTCCATCCGGGCGTGCGCGGTGACGGCCGCGTATCTGGCGGCCGAGGCCGGACTTCCGCTGAGCATGCGGCAGTTGATGGCGGCGGTCGCCCAGGAGTACCGCAAGCTCGGCCGGCTGGTCCTGGAGAGCGAGTTCGGGACGTGGACGCGGGATGTGCTGACGGACTCCTGAACCGCCCGCTGTCCAGCGGTTTTTACCGTTCCTAGGGCTTTTCCACAGGGCGCGTTGCCCGAAAGGGAAGGCGGTGCCGGGCGCGGGCGCCCGGAAAGGCAGCGGGGTTGCCCTCGCCCAGGTCCGCGCGCCCCTGTCGCCATGCCGCACCGGCCTCGGAGACTCGACATCGACGCAGGTGACACCATTGGCACACGAAGGAGCGAGTATGCCGACGTACCTCACCCCGGGCGTGTACGTGGAGGAGGTGCAGTCCGGTGCCCGACCGATCGAAGGGGTCGGCACCGCCGTCGCCGCGTTCGTCGGCTTCGCCCAGACCGGACCCTTCCACGAGCCCACCCTGGTGACCAACTGGGACCAGTACCACCAGCTGTTCGGCGGCTTCACCGAGGGCACCTACCTCGCGCACGCCGTGTACGGCTACTTCGCCAACGGCGGCGGCGCGGCCTACGTGGTCCGCATCGGCGGCTCCGGCGGCGACTCCGCGGCGCCCGCGGCCGCCCAGTCGGTGCCCCGCCAGGCCCCGGCGCCCGCCCCGGTGGCGGTCGGCGGATTCCTCGTCGCGGCCAAGCCCGGTGTCTCCGGCGTGTCGGTGGAGATCGCAGACCCGGAGGGCGAGGGCCCCGAGGACCGCTTCCGGCTGCTGGTGCACCGCGGCGAGCAGGTGGTGGAGAACTACGACGTCTCCACCCGCAAGAACGTCAAGGGCTATGTGGTCAACCAGGTCCGCACCTCCAAGCTGATCGAGGTCACCGAGCAGCGCGACGCCGCCGCCCAGGCGCGGCCCGCCGCCCAGACGGTGGCCCTGCCCGACGCCCCGGGCGCCCCCGCGGTCCCCGCCCCGTCCGGCGGGGTGGCGGCGCGGCTCGACCCGGCCGAGTACGTCGGCGACTCCGCCGCCCGCACCGGGTTCGGCGGTCTGGAGGCCATCGACGAGATCACCATGGTGGCGGTCCCGGACCTGATGGGCGCCTACCAGCGCGGTGACATCGATGCCGAGGGCGTGCGCACGGTCCAGCTCGCGGTGATCTCGCACTGCGAGCAGATGGGCGACCGGGTGGCCGTCCTGGACACCCCGCCGGGCCTCAACGCCCAGCAGGTGCGCACCTGGCGCAACGACGAGGCCGGCTACGACTCCCGGTACGCCACCCTCTACTACCCCTGGGTGCGGGTCTTCGACCCGGCGGCCGGCCGCAACACCACGGTCCCGCCGAGCGGTCACATCGCGGGTGTGTGGGCGCGCAGCGACGCCGAGCGCGGGGTGCACAAGGCGCCCGCCAACGAGGTGATCCGCGGCGCGGTCGACCTGGAACTGCGGCTGAGCAAGGGCGAGCAGGACCTGCTGAACCCGATCGGCGTGAACTGCGTACGGGCGTTCCCCGGCCGCGGCATCCGGATCTGGGGTGCCCGCACCCTGTCCTCCGACCCGGCCTGGCGCTACCTGAATGTGCGCCGGCTGTTCAACTACCTCGAAGAGTCCATCCTGCTGGGCACCCAGTGGGTGGTCTTCGAGCCGAACGACGACCGGCTGTGGTCCAGCATCCGGCGCAATGTCACCGCGTTCCTCACCGAGGAATGGCGGCGGGGCGCGCTGTTCGGGCGCACCGCCGAGGAGGCGTTCTACGTCAAGTGCGACCGCGGCAACAACCCGCAGGAGTCCATCGACCAGGGCCGGGTCGTGTGTGAGATCGGTGTCGCGCCGGTCAAGCCCGCCGAGTTCGTGGTCTTCCGGCTGGCCCAGTTCTCGGACAGCACCAGCCTCATCGACGAGTGAGACCAGTGACCCGCGGGTCGGTCAAGGAAAGGTGACAAAACAGTCATGGCAGAGGGCGATGCTCTTTCCACCCATGTCTTCGGCGTGCAGCTCGGCGGCTACATGGTGGAGTCCATCCAGGAGATCAGCGGCCTGACCGTCGAGGAAGAGGTCGTCGAGGTACGACAGGTCACCTCGGAGGGCAAGCAGATCATCCGCAAGCAGCCGGGCGCCCGGCAGGCGGGTGAGATCACGATCACCCGGGGACTCGACCAGTCCAGCGAGTTCACCAAGTGGATCAAGGAAACCCTGAACAACGGTGCCGTCGACACCGCCCGGCAGAACCTGACCATCGAGATCAAGGACTCCAAGGGCGACACGGTGCGCCGGATCCAGCTGATGCAGGGCTGGGCCTCCCGCTGGGAGGGTCCCTCGCTCAAGGCGGGTGAGTCCGCGGCGGCCACCGAGACGGTCACCATCGTGTTCGAGGAGATCGTCGTCGAATGAGGCGCCGTACGGTGACGGCGGGCAGCCTGGAGGAGATCCTCGACGCGACGGCGCCCGCCCCGGCCCCCGAGCAGCCGCAGGCCCCGGCGCCACCGTCCGGCCCCGCGGCCACGCGTGACCACGGGCTGCGCACCGAGTTCGAGTTCGAGCTGCCGCGCGGGTACGTGGACGAGTCGGGCACGCTGCACCGCAGCGGGTCGATGCGGCTCGCCACGGCCCGCGACGAGCTGCGCCCGCAGATCGATCTGCGGGTCAAGGAGAACCCCGCGTACCTCAGTGTGGTGCTGCTGAGCCAGGTGATCACCCGGCTCGGCACCATCACCGATGTGCACGCGGGCGTCGTGGAGCGGATGTACGCCACCGACGTCGCCTTCCTCCAGGACTTCTACCGCCGGGTCAACAGCGAGGGTCACACCCGCGCGGCGGTGACCTGTCCGCACTGCGAGGGCGGCTTCGAGGTCGACCTCTCGGGTGGGCGCCTGGGGGAATCGTGACGTACGCGCTTCCCCGGCTCCGGGAGGAAGTCGCGTACATCGCCTATCACTTCCACTGGCAGCGCGAGGAGATCCTCGACCTCACCCATGCGGAGCGCCGCCAGTGGGTGGGCGAGATCGCCCGTATCAACGCCCGTATGAACGAGGGTGGTTGAGGTCATGGTCTGGTGGGATGTACGCCGCCGACGGGACCGGGCCGCCGACATCGCGTCGGCGGCCCCGTCGGGTCCGTCCGGCTCCGGGCCGGCGCGGGCCCCTTCTGCCGTGCCCGGGAACTCCGCGCCGGGGGACTCCCTGCCCGGGGACTGGGACGGCGGCTGGCGCCGGGTCGCGCCGCCGTCGCTCACCGTGGCGCGCGCGACGCTCGGCGTCAGCGACGGCCTCACCTTCCGTGACGGCCTCACCTCCTGGCAGAACCCTGCCTTCGACGCGGGCCTCGGCCATGGGCTGCTGCCCTCGGCGCCGATGGGCCTGGTGCACGGTGTCACGCGCCCTGCCGTCCAGCGCTCGGAGTACGGCGCCGGCGGACCGCTGCTGCTGCGTTCGCTGCCGGTACCCGGTGGCGAGGAGGCGGGGGACGGCGAGGATGCCGGTTCCGCGCTGGCGCAGGTCCAGCGGGTGGTACGGGCGGACGGGCGGGGTGCCGGAGAGATACGGCGGCCGGCCAAGTCGGCGCGCCCGCAGTCCCCTTCGCCCTCGCCGGGTGCGGCGACGCACGCCGTGGCCGACGGCGCGGGGCGGCCGTCCGGACCGGAGCTTCCGGTGGTACGGCGGGTCGCCGTGGTGCCGAATGCCCCGGGCGCCGGAACCGCGCCGCAGGGTATGCGGGTTGAGCCCGGCAGGGCGGCAGCTGTACGACCGCGGGCGCTGGGCCCCTCGCTGACCGTGGCGCGCCGGGTGGCGACCGGGCCGGTACGCCGGGTGGCGTCGGTACGACCGGTACCGGCTGCCGGTGCCGATACGCGCGCCGGTGTCGCCGACTCTGGAGCCGGTGTCGGTGCCGGTGCCGGTGCCGGTGCCGATGTCGTTCAGCGTGCCTCCGCTCCCGGACGAGCCGCCGGGCGGGCCCCCTTGGGTGAACCGATGGCGGAACTGCCGTCCACCGCGACCCCGTTGGCCGTCGACAAGCCGTCCCGTTCCGTCACGGCCGATGTCCCGGCACCGAGCGGCCCGGCACTGCCGGTCGTGCAGCGCAGGGTCGATACTCCCGAGGCCGCATCCGGGGAATCCGGCGCGGCGCCGCGAGTTGTGGCGGCGGACGTGCGGCCGGACTCCGGTGCGCAGCAGCCCCCTGCCGTACAGCGCCGGGCGGACGGTACCGGTTCCGGGTCGGCCGGTGCTCGGACGGCGTCCGGGCCGCTGCTTCCCGAGGTGCGGCGTCACGTGGACGCCACCGGTTCGGCTGCTGCCAAGGGTCCGGAGACTTCCCGCGCCGCCGAGGCCCAGCCCTCGGCCGGGCCGGTGCTGCCGGTCGTACAGCGTCAGGCGGAGGCCCCCGGCTCCACGGGGCCCGAACTCCCGTCCGTCGAGGCGCCCGAGCCCTCACGCGCCGCCAAGCCCTCATACGCCGACAAGCCCTCACGCGCCGCCGAGGCCGACACTCCGACGCCTTCCCGGCCGCTGCTTCCCGAGGTGCAGCGCCTGGTGGACGCTCCCGGCTCCACCGGGGACACCCGACCGGCCACGCCCGGCCCGTCGGCCGACGGTGCGCCCGAGGCTCCCCGCGTGGCCGACGCCCCGCCCGCGGCGGGACCGGTGCTGCCCGTCGTACAGCGCCGGACGGACGACTCCGATGTCGCTCAGCCGACAACCAAGCCCCTTCTCCCCGGAGTTCAGCGCCGGGCGGACGCTCCTGCCCCGGCCGGGGGCGAACTCCCTGCCGCGCCCGTCCTGCCCGCCGCCGGCGACTCGCCCGCTCCCCCCGCTCCCCGTGCCGCCGCCGGGCCGGTGCTGCCCGTCGTACAGCGTCAGGCGGAGGCTCCCGACACCGAGGTGCCCGCCAAACCGCTGCTGTCGGCGGTGCAGCGTCAGATGGCTCCTTCCGGCTCCGCCGACAAGGAACGGCCCGCCACGGCTCCCGGGACGGCTGCCGCCGCCGACCCGACGCCCAGGTCGGCGCTGCCCGTCGTACAACGCCAGACCGATGCCTCCGCGCAGCCCGGCGCCACGACCACCCCGGCGACGCAGCCCGGCGCCACGACCACCCCGGCGACGCAGCCCGGCGCCACGACCACCCCGGCGACGCAGCCCGGCGCGACGGCCACCCCGGCGACACGGCCCGGCTCCACCACTCCGACTGCGCGGTCCGGCTCCACGACCGCCCCGGCAACCCGGCCCAGCTCCACGACCGCCCCGACGAAGCGGTCCGGCGCCGGATCGGCCGCCGAAGGGCCCGTGCCGGCCCGCCGTGACGAGCGGACCGGGCCGTCCGGGGCCCGTGCCCGTGGCGGACTCGGCGCCCCCCTATCCGCGCTGCCGCCGACCGCCGCCCCGCGTGGGCCGGCCGGTGCCGGTGGCCGTCCGGCCCAGCCCCACGTCCAGCGCGTGGCGGCGGGGCAGGACGCGCTGCGGGCCTCCATGGCGCCCCTCCTGGGGACGGCATCCCCGGACGGGCCCGCTTCCGCGTCCAACTCGCCTATCCCGAAGCTTGCTTCGGCGCCCACCGCCGAACCCGCACCGGCCACTCCCCTGGTGACCCGCGCCGTGGCCCGGCCGGGCGCCTCGGCCACGGACACGCCCGGTGTCGTACAGCGCGCGGTGCCCACCGGACCCGCGGCACCCGGACGTCGTACGAACACCGCGCGCCCGGTCGTCGTGGCCCGTGCCCTCGCCGAGCCCCGGCGGACCGTGGCCACCACCGCCCGCTCGCTCCTCTCCGCCCGCCCCCTCACCCTCAACACCCGTGCGCCGGAAGGCATGCCGCGCCCACCGCGCACCGGCACTCCCGGCCCCGCCAAGGCCCCGGTCGTGGCGGCCTCTTGGCGTCGTGAGCCCGCACCGGAAGCGGCGCGACCGGCCACCCCTGGGGCGCCCCCGGTCCAGAGGGCCGTCACGACGCGCGCCCAACCCCCCGTCGTACGCCCGGACACCCCCGTCCAGCGGGCAGGAGCCGGTGCCGCCCTGCCCCTGACCGAGGCGCAGGCTCCCCCGCTCCAGGCGTCCCCGGCCCCTGCGTCGCTCGCACCGCCCGGCGGGCTCCCCGTACCCGTGGTGCGCATGTCGCGGCCGGTGGAGCCGACTCCCGTGGTTCCGGGCGGCGTTCAGGTCGATGTCGTACAGCGGGACGCGAGGGCGGCGGCCCCCGGCAGGTCCGCGCACCAACGTCCGCGCCAGGCCTCCGCCCCGGTGCCCTCCCCGTCGTCCTCCCCCTCGCCCTCCTCGCCCTCCTCGTCGTCCTTCTCCGCGTCGAGCCCGACGGCCGACCGGAAGGAGGCCGCGCCGCAGGATCCGGGTGTCGACCTGGAGGACCTGGCGCGGCGGCTGCTGGACCCGTTGGCCCGGTTGCTGCGGGCCGACATGCGGCGGGGACGGGAACGCGCCGGACGCCCCTACGACGGACGGCGCTAGCGGACATGGAACGGATGGCCCACGGATGACGGACAACATCTTCGCGACGAGCGTGTTCTTCCGGCTCTCGATCGGCGGCAACGATCTGGGTGCCTTCCACACGTGCTCCGGCATGGGCGCGCAGGTGGAGATGGAGAGCTACGCGGAGGGCGGCAACAACGGCTTCACCTGGCAGCTGCCGGGCCGGGTCACCTGGTCCAACATCACACTGACCAGGCCGGTCACCGCCGACACGATGAAGATCAGCCGCTGGCTCGACCAGACGCTGCGCCGTGTGGAGCCCAAGGACGGGGAGATCGTGGCGCTGAAACCGGATCTGTCGCGGATCATCAGCTGGCAGGTGCTCGGCATCGTGCCGGTGCGCTGGGAGGGGCCGTCGTTCGACCCGGCCAACTCGCAGGCGGCGCTGGAGACGCTGGAGATCGCCCACGAGGGCCTGCGTCCCTCCTGATCCCACGCCCGGTGCCCGCCCTGTCATCCCGATCCGTACGAAAGGAGTTCCCGGTATGTCCTCCGCCGCCCGCACCAGCCGTGCCCGGGCCCAGCTGACCCTGAAGGAACCCCCTTCGGCGGTCGGCGCGAAGCCCGGCGGGACCATCGCGCAGCTCAATCTCCAGTTCAACCCGGCCACCCTGCAACTGCGCAAGTCGACCAGCTGGCGGCGCACCCCCTCCCGGATGGCCGGGCAGTCGGCACTGCCGGAGTTCGTGGGCAGCGGGCCGCGCGAGCTGAGCCTGGATGTCTTCCTCGACGCGACGTCGACGCACGACGACTCGGTCGAGCAGGCGGTGGAGAAGCTGATGAAGGCATGCGTGCCGACACCGGCGAGCCTCGCCCGCAAGAAGCCCGCGAGCCCCTGGGTGCGGTTCGAGTGGGGCACGGCCCGCACCACCTCGTTCGACGGGGTGATGTCGGGGCTCTCGGTGACGTACACGCTGTTCGACGTGGACGGCAAGCCGCTGCGGGCGACCTGTTCGCTCTCGGTGGAGGAGGCGAGCGTCGACCCGGCGGGGCAGAACCCCACCTCGGGCGCGCGCACCGCCCGCAGCACGCACACGATCGTGGCCGGGGACAGCCTGGCGCTGCTGGCCTGGCGGGAGTACGGCGACGCCACGGCCTGGCGGGTGATCGCCGAGGCGAACGGGATCGACGACCCGATGGACCTGCCGCCCGGCACCGAACTGGTGGTGCCGGCGCTCGGGGACGCGGGCGGTGAGGAGGAGCGGTGACGACACCCGAGGCGCGGGGCGGCCGGTCGTTCGCGGCGGACCCCGTCGTGGAGGCGCCCGGTGAGCTGCCGCAGATCTGGGCGGCGCAGCTGGTGAGTTGTGTGGTGGACGAGAACGTGGGGCTGCCGGACACGGCGGTGCTCACCTATCGCGACCCCGACAACGAGTTCCTGAAGTCGACCGGCATCACGCTCGGCACACCGCTGAAGGTGTCCGTGGTGACGGTCGCCGGGCAGGCGCGGGAGCAGTTGTTCGGCGGTGAGGTCACGGCGGTGGAGATCGACCGGGACGGCACCGGTTCGTTCACGGTGGTGCGCGCCTACTCCAAGGCGCACCGGTTGCAGCGCGGCCGGAAGGTGGTGGCGTACCGGAACATGACGGCCGCCGCGATCGTGCGCAAGGTGGCCGCGGGCGCGGGTCTGCCCGTGGGCAAGGTGGAGGCCGCGCCGGTCACCTACAAGCAGTTGTCGCAGGCCAACGTGTCCGACTGGGACTTCCTCCAGTATCTGGCGGGCGAGAGCGGTGCGCAGGTGCGGGTCGACGACAAGGGGGTGCTCCAGTTCACCCGGCCCGAGCCGGCGTCGGGGGCGCCCGCGCCGTCCACCCCGGCGACGCAGAGCCCGATGGTGCTGGAGTACGGGCGCAATCTGCTGGCGCTGCGGGCCGCCCTGTCGGGCGCGGACGGCGCGTCCCAGGTGGAGGTGCGCGGCTGGGACGTCACCACCAAGACGCCGCTGGTGGCCCGGCAGCCGTCGGTGACCAGCAAGACGGTGCAGCCGGGGCTGTCCCCGTCGCTGGCGTCCGTGTTCGGGGCGAGCGCCAAGCTGACGGTGACCGACACCCCGTACCGTACGCAGGCCGAGACGACGGCTGCCGCGACGGCGATCTCCGCCCACGTGGCTTCCGCGTTCGGCGAGCTGGAAGTGGTGGTGGAGGGCAGTCCGCGGCTGCGGGCCGGGGTGCCGGTGGCGCTCGGCAATGTGGGGCCCGCCTTCTCCGGCCGGTACACGGCGACCGCCGTGCACCACAGCCTGGATCCGCACGGCGGCTACCGGACCACGGTGTGGGTCAGCGCCAGCCCGGACCGGTCCCTGACCGGCCTGGCGACCGGCGCCAACGCGCCCGGCCGGGGCCCGCGCATCCCGGGCCTCGCGATCGGCGTGGTGACGGACGTGCGGGAGCCGGGCGGCGCGCAGAGCGGCGCGGTGCGGCTCAAGTTCCCCTGGCTGGACGACACGTATGTGTCCGACTGGGTGCGCACGGTGCAGTGGGGCGGCAAGGGCGGCGGCGGTGTGGTCAGCCCCGAGGTCAACGACGAGGTGCTGGTCGGCTTCGAACAGGGCCTGCTGGACAGCCCGTACGTCATCGGCGGTCTGTACAACGGCGTGGACACCCCGTCCGAGCACGACGTGCCGCTCGTCGACGGGACCAGCGGCAAGATCAACCGCCGTTCCATCGTGTCCCGTTCGGGGCACCGGGTGGAGCTGCTCGATCCGCGGTCGGGTCCCTCCGGGGTACGGCTGCGCACCGGGGACGAGCGCATGGAGGTGATGCTCGACGACCGCGACGACCGGATCACGCTGACCGTGTACGCGCCCGGCGGGCGCCGGGCGCTGTCCTCGGTGCGCCTGGACGAGCACGGCATCACCCTCGACGCGGGCACCGGCAAGGTCACCGTGAAGGGTGCCTCCGTGGCCATCGACGGCACCAACTCGGTGACGGTGTCCGGCCGTTCGGCGGCCGTCTCCGGGCAGACCGACCTCACGCTCGACGGCGGTCTGCTGGGGGTGCTGAAGGCCGATCTCGTCCGCATCAACTGACCCGCCAGCCCCAGACACTTCCCAGGAGGAGCCCCACATGCCCGGCGCAGCCCGTACCGGCGATTCCACCAGCCACGGCGGGGTGGTCGCCACCCCGCCGCCCGGCGCCGCCGCGACGGTGGCGCGGGTACTGATCGGCGGCAAACCCGCCGCTGTGGTGGGCAGCCTGCACACCTGCCCGATCCCCCCGCACGCGGCCCTCGGTCCCGGCAATGTGATCGTGCCCAACCCGGCCTCGCTGACCTCGGGTCTGGTCCTCATCGGGGGCCTGCCGGCCGCGCGGGCGGGCGACAAGTCCGCGTGCGGCGCGAACATCCTGCTCGGCGCCCTGAACGTGCAGATCGGGGGCCTGTGATGAGCGAGCGGTTCATCGGCCGGGGCTGGGCGTTCCCGCTGCGGGTCGGCCCGACCGGCGGGATCGCGCTGGTGGAGCGGGAGCGGGAGATCGAGGAGGCCATCCGGCTGGTCCTCGGCACCGCGCCCGGCGAGCGGCCGATGCGGCCCGAGTTCGGCTGCGGCATCCACGACTACGTCTTCGCGCCCGGCGACGGCGCCACCGCGGGCCGGATCGCCCAGCAGGTGCGCGAGGCACTGGAGCGCTGGGAGCCCCGGATCGGCGTGGACGAGGTGGTCGTCGCCTTCGACGCCGTCGACGCCGGCACCCTCTACATCGATGTGCGCTACACGATCCGTTCCACCAACGACCGGCGCAACCTGGTGTTTCCCTTCTACACGATCCCCTCCGAGGAGGGGGCCGAGGAAGCGGTCGCGGACTGATGGCCCTGCCCTCCCCCAATCTGGACGACCGGCGCTTCCAGCAGCTCGTCGACGAGGCGAAGCGCTATGTGCAGCAGCGCGCCCCGGAGTGGACCGATCACAACGTCTCCGACCCGGGCGTCACCCTGATCGAGACGTTCGCGTACATCGTGGACCAGCTGCTGTACCGGCTGAACCGGGTTCCGGACAAGAACTACACGGCTTTCCTCGACCTGTTGGGCATCCGGCTGTTCCCGCCGGCGGCGGCCGGTGCCGAGGTCGACTTCTGGCTGTCGGCGCCGCAGCAGGACGCGGTGACGCTGCCCGCGGGCACCGAGGTGACCACCGCGGACGGTGAGACCGAGGAACCGGTGGTGTTCGCCACCAAGGACGAACTGCGCATCGTGCCCAGCGAGTTGACCCGGCTGGTGGCCGCGCCCCGGGGCGGGGAGCAGACCGACCGGACCCGGGAGCTGGCCGAGGGCCACGACGTGCGCTGCTTCCAGGCGGCCCCGCAGCCTGGTGACGCGCTGCTGTTCGGGCTGCCCACGGCGGTGCCCCGGTGCATCGTGGCGGTGCGGCTGGACAGCCGGGTGGAGGGCGTCGGCGTGGACCCGCGCCAGCCGCCGCTGGTGTGGGAGGCGTGGGACGGCGGTCGCTGGCGGCTGTGCGAGACCGGCTCGGACACCACCGGCGGTCTGAACCGGCCCGGCGAGGTGATCGTGTACGTGCCCGGCGAGCACACGGCGTCCGTGATCGGCGGCACCCGGGCGGGCTGGCTGCGCTGCCGGGTCACGGAGGCGGAGCCGGGCCAGCCGTTCTACTCGGAGTCCCCGACGGTGCGCGAGGCGACGGTGTTCACGGTCGGCGGCACCACCCCGGTCGAGCACGCCGAGACCGTCACGGATGTCCCGCTCGGCACCTCGGAGGGAGTCGCGGGCCAGACGTTCCGGCTCGGCCGCCCGCCCGTGCTGCTGGACGGCGGTCCGCCGGTGGTCGAGGTGTCCTCGGCCGACGGCTGGCAGCGCTGGGAGGTGGTCGAGCACTTCGGGCGCTCGGGCCCCGGCGACCGGCATGTCCGGGTGGACGCCACCACCGGCGAGTTCGGCTTCCCGCCGGCGCTGCGCGAGCCGGACGGCACGCTGCGGCTGTGCGGCGCGGTGCCGGAGAAGGGCGCCCACATCCGGGTGTCCCGCTACCGCACCGGTGGCGGCCCGGCCGGCAATGTGGCCCGGGGCGCGATCTCGGTGCTGCGCAGCTCGGTGCCGTACATCGCGCGGGTCGTCAACCGGGAGGCGGCGCGCGGCGGCGTGGACGGGGAGACCGTCGCCAACGCCAAGCTGCGCGCCCCGGACGCGCTGCGCATGCAGGAGCGGGCGGTCACCGCCGAGGACCACGAGATCATCGCCCGGCAGGCGGCGCCGTCGGTGCGCCGGGTGCGCTGTCTGCCCGCCGCGGACGGCGGGGCGGGTGCGGTCCGGGTGCTGGTGGTGCCGGACGCGGTCGCCGACGAGGGCGACGACCGGCTCCGCTTCGAGCAGCTCATCCCCTCCGACCAGGTGCTGACCGCGATCACCGAGAGCCTGGACGAACGGCGCCTGATCGGCACCCGGTTGGTGGTGGAGCCGCCGGTCTACCAGGGCGTGACCGTGGTGGCGCGGCTCGCGACCGCGCCCGCCGACACCGACCGGGTGCGGCAGGCGGCGCTCGCCGCCCTGTTCCGCTACCTCAACCCGCTGCGCGGCGGCCCGGACGGCACCGGCTGGCCGTTCGGCCGTCCGGTGCAGTACGGCGAGGTGTTCGGCGTGCTCCAACGGGCCACCGGCAACGCGCTGGTGGAGGAGATCCGGCTGTTCGCCGCCGACCCGATCACCGGGCGGCGCGGCGCGCCGGTGGACCGTATCGACGTCGGTCCGGGCGCGCTGATCTTCTCCTACCAGCACCAGGTCGTCGTGCAGCCGATCGAACCGGAGGCCCGTCCATGAGCCGTGCCGCCGTTCCCGGTCTGCCGAGCCGGCATCCGATCGGCGGGCTGCTGCCCGCGCTGTACGCCGACGACGACTTCGCGCAGCGGTTCACCGCGGGCCTGGACACCGTCCTCGCCCCCGTGTTCTCCACCCTCGACAATCTGTCCGCCTATCTCGACCCGCGGGTCGCCCCGGCCGACTTCGTGGCCTGGCTGGCCTCGTGGGTGGGCGCCGCCGACGACCCCGAGTGGCCGGACGGGCTGCGCCGGGAGGCGGTGGTACGGGCGGTCGAGCTGCACCGCTGGCGCGGCACCCGGCGCGGTCTCGTGGAGCGGTTGCGCCTCACGCTCGGGGTGGAGGCCGATGTCGTGGGCGACGGCGGCGCGGTCTGGTCCCGGACCCCAAAGACCCCGCTGCCGCCGGCGCCGTCCGGTGAGGTGCTGGTCCGGGTGTGGCCGGGCCGGGAGCCGGTGGTGGACGCCGACCGCGTCCGCGAGATCGTCCGCGCCCACTGTCCCGTCCATGTCCCCTGCCGGGTCGAGATCCTGTCCGGACCGCCCGCCGACGAAGGGAGGTGACGCCGTGCGCGCCTGTCCCGCGTGCGGGGCGTCCAACGGCCCCGACGACGACTTCTGCGGCAACTGCGGTGCGTATCTGGGGTGGTCCTCGGAGGGCGCCGCGGCAAGCTCACGGACGCCGAGGCAGGACAACGCTCCGGTGGACGAGGGGAGTTCATCCGCTTCGACGCCGGATTCCGGCTCGGATGCGGGGAGTCCGGGTCCGTCGGCCGCCGCCTCCCCGTCCCGCGCGGAGGAGTCGCGTACGGCCCGGCGTGCGGAGGGACGCCGTACGACGCGTGCCGCCGACGACGCCCGGCCCGTCCAGGCTCCACCGGTACCCCGTACGGCACCCAACGCGTCCGGCGAGTCCGGCGCGTCCGCCGCGCGCAGTACGCCCACGGCGCCTCCGGCACCCCGTACGCCTCCGGAGCCGGCGGTGCCCCCGGCTCCGCGCACGCGCCCCGGACCGGCGGCGACCACGCCTCCAGGCACGCCGCCCGCACCCTCGGCACGACCCAGACCGCCTGCCGCGACGGCGCCCCCGGCCGCTCCGGAACCGCGCACCGCTCCTACGCGACCCACCGCCCCGGAGCCACGCACCGCCCCCGCGGCACCCATCGCTCCGGAGCCACACACCGCCCCTACGGCACCCGCCACTCCGACCCCACCGCCCGCTCCCCCGCGCCCCGCCGCGCCGCCGCCGCGCACTGCCCCGGCGTCCCCGGCGTCCCCGGCGCCTCGGGCGCCCCGCGCGCCCGAGCCCGCCGAGGCACAGGTTCACCAGCCCGCTCCCGTGCTGCCCGGGAAGCCGGTCGCGCAGCGGCCCGTCGTACGGCCGGTGGAGCAGCGGGAGGAGGTGGTCGGACCGCCGTGCCCCGCGTGCGGGACGCCGAATCCGCCGGGGCGCAAGTTCTGCCGTCGCTGTGCCGCCCCGCTGAACCCGCAGGCGGCCCCCGCGCCGCTGCCGTGGTGGCGGACGATATGGCCGTTCCGGCGCCGGGTGCGCGCCGGATCCGGGCGCTGGGTGCGGGTGCTGGTGATCCTGCTGGTGGTGATCGCGCTGGGCGTGGGCGGGTTCCTGCTGCTGCCCGCCGGGCGCGCCCTGTACGAGGACACCCGGGACAAGCTCGGCGGCACCAAGCCGATCACCGCGACCGGGGTCACGGCGAGCGCGGCCGTGCCCGGGCATCCGGCGTCGAACACCAAGGACGGTCTGAGCAACCGGTACTGGGGCGCGCCGGGTCCTGGTGCCTCGGTGACGTACACCTTCGGCAAGCCGTTCCGGTTGGTGGATCTCATCATCACCAACGGCGCCTCGGACAAGCCGGAGCAGTACGCGACCGAGGCCCGCGCCCTCGAAATGGACATGGAGGTGACGTCCTCGGACGGCACGGTCCACCACAAGTCCATCTCGCTCGACGACAAGGCGGGCCATCAGCCGGTGCAGACCGGGATCAGCGACGTGGTGCGGGTGCGCCTGGTGCTGCACTCGGTCACCGGGCTGACGGCGGGCCGCCATGTCGCCCTCGCGGAGGTGGAGTTCTTCCAGCGGAGCTGAACCCCGCCCAGGGCCGGCGGAGTTCAGGTGTTCAGCCCGGCTGCGGTCCCGACCGCGGTCGCAGCCGGGCGGCCAGGGCGGCGACGTCGTCCTCGGTGGTGCGGGCGTCGAGCCGGGTGACAACGGTGTCGAGGATGTCGTCGAGCCCCGGCGCCGCCCCGAAGTCGATGGCGCCGAGCCGGTCCAGGGAGCGGTCGATGTCCTCGCCGCGCCGCTCGACCAGCCCGTCGGTGAACAGGATCAGGGTCTGGCCGGGCACCATCCGGAAGGTGGCCGGCTCATAGCCGCCGAGCCCGGTGCCGAGCGGCGGTCCGACCGGTACCGGGAGCGCAGCCGCCCGGCCGTCCGCGTCGATCACGAACGGCGGCAGGTGCCCGGCGCTGGCCAGCGTCACCAGGCCCCGGTTGGGGTCGATCTGGGCGAGCAGGCAGGTGGCGGGCCTGCGTTCGGGTTCCTCGGCGGCCATGTCGTCCAGCTGGCGCAGTACCCGGTGCGGGGGCAGGTCGGCGGAGGCGATGTAGCGCAGCGAGGAACGGTAGGCGGTCATGTCCACGGCGGCCTCCAGGCCATGGCCCATGACGTCGCCGACGACCAGCAGGGTGCGGCCGAAGTGCAGCCGTACGGTCTCGCACCAGTCGCCGCCGACCAGCGCGCTGTGCCCGACGGGCAGATAGCGGATGGCGACGTCCAGGTTCGGGTGCGGGCGGCCGGGCTCGGCCAGCAGGGCGCGCTGGAGCTTGCCGATGATGCCGCTGACCGCGTCGTGCTCGCGGGCGTGCCGGATGTGGGAGGCGGCCCGCTCGGTGAGGAAGCGCAGGAACTCCGCCTCGGGCGCCGTGTGGGGCGCGTCGCCACGGGCGCAGACCAGCACGCCGTAGTGGCGGCCGCCGGTGGCGAGCGGCACGCAGAGCGCGGTGCGCTCGTCGCCGGGTGCGGCGGCGACGGTCAGGTCCGCGTCCGGGTCGGCGGCGACCCGGACGGCCGCGGCGACCCGCCGGGCCTCGGGCAGCGGGGCCGGGCGCCCGCTGACCGCCTCGTAGCCGACGCCCGCCTCGCGGCCCCAGCGCAGCACCGCCGCGGCGCCGCCCACCTGGGCGACGGCGGCGCGGGTCAGCTCCGCGCAGGTCGTGTCCTCGTCGAGGGTCGTGCCGATCGTGGCCGCCACCGCGCGCAGCTCGGCCGGGCCCGCGGGCACGGGGGCCGCTTCCGGGGCGGGTGTGCCGGGGCCGTGGTCGACGGCGTCGACCGCCGACTGGCGAAACGGCTGAAACCAATCCACCACAGGACTCACCTTAAAGGGGGACGCCCCCACCGTCCCACCATGAGCACATCAGCATCCGCCGGCCCCTGTCCGGGCGTGGCCGGCGGCGACGCGTTCCAGGACCGGCCGCCAGCTCTCCAGGGGCCGTACCCGCAGGCCGACGACCTTCCCGGCGTCGTCGGCGCGGCGCAGCGCGACCGCCGCCGCGACGTCCGGTCCGGCCTCGAAGGCGGCGGCCTCCGCCGGGCTCATCGGGCCGCCCTGGCAGCCGAGGGTGCGGGCGCTCTCCGGGGACAGCGCGAGCCCCGGGTCGGTGGCGGCGAGGTAGCGCTTGGCCGGAATGTGCAGGGCGACCAGGCGGGCGACGCGCGGCCCGAGCAGGCCCTCGACCGCCGTCGCGGCGTGGCCGCCGTGTCCGGCCTCGTCGCCGGGCACCAGGTGGTGGCCGATGTCGTGCACGAGCCCGGCCGCCTGCGCCTCCTCGTCGTCGGGGCGGCTCACGGCCAGCAGGGCGGCGACCTGGGGGCCGTGGTCGAGGAGGTCCACCGGGTCGCCGGAGCGGTCCGGGGTGTCCCAGACGCCGGCGCACCCGGCCAGCAGGCCCAGGAGCGCGTCGACGCAGGTGATCGGGCGGTGCGTCATGGGGACACGCTGCCTCGGCGGGGTGTACGACGGGGTGTACGACGGGTGGCCGGGGGATGTCGGTCCGCCCCGGCCTGTACGTCCGCACGAATCCTTCACGCGCGCGAATCTTTCCCGCGCAGGATGCTGGTGAGCGAGGAGCCCTGCGAGGAGGCCAGGAGGCGTGGCCGGTGATCGCCGTCAACCCGTTGGACAGCGCCTCGGTGCTGGCCGCCTTCGGCGCGCTCGGTGTGCTGGCGGTGATCTTCGCGGAGTCGGGGCTGCTGGTCTTCGGCTTCTTCCTGCCCGGGGACACGCTGCTGTTCCCGGCGGGTGTGCTGTGCGCGGGCACCGCCGGGCAGCCGCCGCGGCTCTCGCTGTGGCAGGTGCTGCTGTGCGCGGCGATCGGCGCGGTGGCGGGGGGCCAGGTCGGCTATCTGATCGGGCGGCACGGCGGCCAGGCGCTGCTCGCGCGCACCTCCAGCCGCCGGGTGCGGGGCGCGGCGGCCCGCGCCGAAGGCCTGCTGGCCCGGTACGGCTACGGAAAGGCGCTGGTGATCGGCCGGTTCGTGCCGCTGCTGCGCACGGTGCTGCATCCGGTGGCCGGGGCGCTCGGGGTGCCCGCCCGGCCGTTCACCCTCTGGCAGACGGTGGGCGGGGTGCTCTGGTCGCAGGCCCTGGTCCTGGCGGGGTTCACCCTCGGCGCCTCGGTCCCCGAGGTGGACGACTACCTGTTGCCACTGGTCGCGGTGGTGGTCGTCCTGTCGATGCTGCCGCTGCTGGTGGAGGCCCGCAGGACACGACGGGAGCGGCGCGCCGGGCCGGAAGGGGAGGCGGAGCCGGAAGGGGACGCCGAGCCGGAACCTCACGACGAGCCAGGGCGGCGCGACCAGTGAGACGGGTGTCCCCCAAAAAGACCCCTAGAGCCCCCAGCGCCCCCGAACAAAGCCCCTGAAGCCCCTGAAGCCCCTCCTACATCCCCTCCCCCCGATACCTCACCCGCCCCTCCACCACCGCGAGCACCACCGGCACCTCCGCCAGCTCGGTGTCGGCCACTGCGAGGGGGTCCTCCGCGAGCACCGTGAGGTCGGCGCGGTACCCGAGAGCGAGCCGCCCCGCGTGCTCCTCCTCCCCCGCGACCCAGGCGGCGTTCACGGTCATGGCCCGCAGCGCCTGGAGCCCGGTGAGGGCCTGTTCGGGGCCGTGCGGCGGCAGGGAGAGGTCGGCGGGGCGGCGGTGCCGGGCCCCGGCCATGACCTGGAGCGGCGGGTACGGCGCGATGGGCCAGTCGGAGCCGAGCACCACTCTCGCCCCGGCCGCCCACAGATCACGGCAGCGGAACGCGCGCGCCGCCCGCTCCTCGCCGAGCCGCCGCGACCAGTTGTCGGTGTGGTCGGCGCGGGTGAACTCGCAGCAGTGCGTCGGCTGCATGGACGCGGCGACCCCGAGCGGCGCGAACCGCCGTACGGTGTCGTCCGGCACGGTCTCGATGTGCTCGACGCGGTGCCGCGGGCCGCCCGGACGCCCGGCCTGCGCCTTCTCCACGGAGTCCAGCACATGCCGTACGGCCGCGTCGCCGATGGCGTGGGTGGCGGTGGGCACCCCGGCGCGGTGCAGGGCGGTGATCACCTGGGTGTAGCGCCGGGGTTCGGGCCAGAAGGCACGGGCGGACTCGCCGTGCCGGTCGGGGTCCTCCAGCCAGGCGGTGCCGTTGTCGATGGTGCCGTCCATGAACAGCTTCACGCCCGCCACCCGCCACAGCGCGCCGCCGCTGCCCTGGAGCCGGATCAGTCCGGCGAGGGCGTCGTCGTCGGTCTCCGGGCGGCACCAGGGGTGGACCCGCAGCCGCAGGGGCAGCGCGTCCTCGGCCTCCAGGGCGGCGTAGACGTCGCGGCCGGTGCCGTCCATGGCGTGCCCGCCGGTGAGGCCGGCCGCGGCCATGGCGCCCAGCACCTCGGCGGTCCGGGCCCGTATCTGGGCCTCGGTCGGCTTGGGCGCGGCGGCCTCGGCCAGTTCGCAGGCGGCGTCCTCCAGGAGCAGTCCGGTGGGCCGGCCCTCGGCGTCGCACACGATCTCGGAGCCCTGTGCGAAGGTGCGCGGCCCGTCGATGCCCGCCAGGTTCAGGGCGCGTTCACTGGCGAGCAGCGAGTGGCCGTCGAAGAGGTCGAGGAGGGCCGGAACGCCGTCGAGGACGGGGGCGAGTGCCGCGTGGCCGACCGGTGCGGTGCCGAAGGCGTTGGGGTCGAGGCCCCAGCCGCGCAGCCAGCCGCCCGGCGGCAGCTCCCGCGCGGCCCCGGCGAGCGCGTCCCGTACGGCGGTCAGGTCGCGGCAGCCGGAGAGGTCGACGCCCATGGTGCGCTCGGCGCCGGAGACCGGGTGCAGATGCCCGTCGGTCAGGCCCGGTACGACCACCGCGCCGCGCAGGTCCAGCACGGTGCTGCGGGGCCCGGCGAGCGCGCGGGCCTCCCGGTCGTCGCCGAGCAGCACGATGCGCCCGTCGCGCGCGGCGAGCGCGGTGTGCGGCAGGAGGCCGCCGGTGGCCGGGTCGAGCAGCCGGGCGGAGAGCAGGACGAGGTCGGCGGGCACGGGGGCTCCTTCGCGCTTCGGGCTTCGGAACGTCGGGCTTCGGGCTTCGGGCTTCGGGCTTCAAGGGCAGGCGGGGGGTGTCAGCCGGCACTCACGGCGCGCTCCAACGCGCCCTCCGCCAGGCCGAGTTCACATTCCGCCGTGCGATGCGCCATCCGCCGCACCGCGGCCGGGAGTTCCGGGCTGACGGCGCTGACGGCACTGACGGCGTCGACCGTGTTGACGTCGACGCTGAGCCCGTCGAGGACGACGAGGATCTGGAGCGCGACCGCGAGCGGGTCCTCGGTGCGGAACTCACCGGCGGCCACGCCGTCCTGGACCAGCCCTTCGAGGCGGCCACGCCAGTCGGCCTCCTGGACGAGGACCCGGTCACGCAGCGGGGGCCGGTAGCGGCTGAGGTGGCGGGCGTTGAGCCAGAGCCGGCTGATCGCGTCGTACGCCTCCCCCGAGGTGTGGTCGAGGAAGCGGGCCAGCCGCTCGACCGGGCGGCCGTCATGGGGCCCGGGAGGCAGCAGGCGGTCCAGTTCCCCCGTGGCCGCGCTGCCGAACGCCTCCGCCACCAGCTCCTCGGCCGAGGGGAAGTAGTGGCTGATCAGCCCCGGCCGCACCGCCAGTTCCTCGGCGATCCGGCGCAGGGTGACGCATTCGAGGCCCTCGGCCAGGGCGATCGCGGCGGCCGTGTCCACGATCTCGGCCCGCCGGGCGGCCGGATCCTTGCGGATTCGTTTGCGCTGAACGCTTGACGACATGACGGCGATGCTATTGAGTGACCGACCAATAAGCAACTGGTCGCCCGCCCAATAAGCGACCTGCCTCCCCTTCCCGCCGCTTACGGAGGGCCCCATGGCGTCCACGCTCCCCGACCCGAGTCCCGACGCGCGGACCATGTCCGCCGAGGAGACCGGCCCCGCGCCCCGGGCCGCCGGCGGGGTGGAGTCGCACGGCATCGACCACATACCGGACTCCGAACGCCGGGGCAGGCCGCGGGAGTTGTTCGCGGTGTGGGCCGCCGCCAACGTCAACTACCTGAGCCTGGTGGTCGGCGGGGCACTGGTGCTGATGGGCCTGAGCCTGTGGCAGGCGCTCGCGGTGATCGTCGTGGGCAATCTGTTCTGGCTGCTCACCGGGCTGCTCGCGGTGCCCGGTCCGGCGGCGGGCGCGCCGAGCGAGGTCATCACGCGGACGCTGTACGGGGTGCGCGGCAACCGGGTCAGCAACGCGGTGACCGGCTGGCTGATCTCCGTCTGCTACTTCGCGCTCAACCTGGCCGCCGCGGCCACCGCCGCCTTCTCCCTGGTGGGCGACACCGGACTGCCGGTGAACACGGCGGTGAAGACGCTGGTGGTGGTGCTCATCGCCGCGCTCACCCTCGCCATCAGCGTCTACGGCCATGCCGCGATCGTCCGTCTCTATCTGCCGATCACCCTCGCGCTGACGGCCGTGTTCGCGGTCCTCGCGGTCGTGGTGCTGCGGCACACGGACTTCGGGTACGCGCCGGAGCACCCGCTGACCGGCAACGCGCTGTGGGCGACCGTGCTCTCCGGTGTCGCCCTGATCGCCTCGGGTCCCCTGTCGTACACCACCAGCGCCGACTTCTCCCGCTATCTGCCGCGCGCCACCCCGGCGCGGGCGGTGGCCGGCTGGACGGCGTCCGGCGGGTTCCTGCCGAGCGTGGTGGTGTGCGGGCTCGGCGCGTGTGCGGCGACGGCCGTCGACATGAACGACCCGGAGTCCTCTCTCCAGCCGCTGCTGCCCGCCTGGTTCCGGCCCCTCTTCCTGCTCGCGCTGGTCCTCGGCACCATCGCCCTGAACGCACTGACCGCCTACAGCGCGGGGCTCGCCCTCCAGGCCGTCGGCCTGCGCATCCGCCGCCAGGTCAGCGTCCTGATCGACGGCACGGTGTCCGTCTCGCTCACCCTGTACGCGCTGCTCGTCTCGAACTTCCTGGACACGGTCGGCGATGTGCTCCAGCTGACCGTGGTGCTGCTCGGCCCGAGCACGGCCGTGTACGCCGTCGACATCCTGCTGCGCCGCAACCGGTACGACGGTCCCGCGCTCACCGACGAGAGTCCGGACAGCCCCTTCTGGTTCACCGGAGGCGTCAACCGGCGTGGCGCGCTGGCCCTCTGCCTGGGGGTGGCCGCCTCCGCGCTGTGCGTCGACACGGTCTACACCGGCCCGCTGGCCACCGCCCTCGGCGGGGTGGACCTCGCCCTCCCGGCGGGCCTCGTGGTGTCCGCCGCCGCCTACGCGCTGCCGGCGCGTCCGGGCGCGCGCTCTGGACGGCGCCCGGAGCATCCGTGAGACTGGCCGGGTCGGACGCCCCGGTTGCCAGGACGGTGCCATGGAAGAGGAAGTCCCGCGCGTACAACTCACCGAGCGCGCCCAGGAACTGGTGCGCCGGCTGCGCGCCGAGCACGGACCGCTGATGTTCCATCAGTCCGGCGGCTGCTGCGACGGCAGCGCGCCCATGTGCTATCCGGACGGCGAGTTCCGCACCGGCGGCTCGGACGTGCTGCTCGCCGAACTGGACGTGGCGGGCGTGGCGGAGCCGGTCACCTTCTGGATGTCGCGCAGCCAGTACGAGGTCTGGAGCCATACCCGGCTCATCGTGGACGTCGTCCCGGGCCGGGGCAGCGGTTTCTCCCTGGAGGCACCCGAGGGGGTGCGTTTTCTCACCCGTTCTCGCGTAGTCGGCGCCTAGTCCGCCCGCCGGCCGCCCCCGTCTGCTGCACTGCCCCTGTACACAGGGACAGTTGACGAGACATCAGGGGGCACGGTGACCAGACGTCGCGGGCGTTCGGCAGCGGGCAGAGCGGTTCTCACGGTTGTCACGGCCTTCGGCGTACTGGCCGGCGCGGCCCTCGCGGGGGCGGCACCGGCCGGTGCCGTCGCGGCGGGCACCACCCTCGCGCCGGGCGTCACCTACCGGCAGTTCGACCTCCCCGCCGCCGCGGGCACCACACACGCCCATCTCCTCACGGTCGACCTCGGCGATCCGCGCGTGCGGGTCGGCCTGCTGCACCCGGGAGCGGTGGCCGAGCGCGCCACGGTCTCCCGGATGGCGGACGCGTCCAGGGCGGTCGCGGGCGTCAACGGGGACTTCTTCGACATCACCGAGACCCAGCACCCGGGCGTGGACCCCACCGGCGCGAGCGTCGGCCCGGCGGTGGCGAACGGCCGGGTCCTCAAGGCCGCGGTCCCCGACGGCCAGCGGTTCGGACCCGCGCTCCCCCCGGGCACGGACACCGAGGACGTCCTCGGCGTGGGCACCGACCACCGGGCCCGCCTGGACCGCCTCACCCTGTCCGGCTCGGTGACCACCCCGGCGGGGAGGCTGCCGCTGAAGGGCCTCAACCAGTACGCGCTGCCGGTGAATTCGGTCGGCGCCTACACCTCCGGATGGGGCGGCGCCTCGCGCGAGCGCGCGGTCTGCGGCACCGACACGGACCGGGCCGCGGCATGCGCTTCCGAGACGTACGAGGCGACGGTGCGCCGCGGCCGGGTGGTCTCCGTCGCCGACGCGCCGGGCAGCGGCGCGATCCCGGCGGGCACCACGGTCCTGCTGGGGCGCGAGGCGGGCGCCCGGGAGCTGCGTGGACTCTCGGTCGGGGACCCGGTGTCCGTGACCCACCGGCTGGTCGCGGCCACCTCCCGGGTCGCCTACGCCTGCGCGCTCGGCGGCTTCCCGGTGCTGCGCGACGGCCGGCCGCTCGCCGGGCTGAACGACACCACCTCGGCGGTGCGCACCGTGGTGGGCTTCGCCGACGGCGGCCGGCGGCTGCTGCTCCTGGCCCTGGACGGCGCCGTCGCCTACCGGACCGGCCTGACGGTCGCCGAAGAGGCCACCGCCATGCGGTCGTTGGGCGCCACCGACGCGTTCAACCTGGACGGCGGCGGCTCCACCGAGATGGTCACCCGCGGCAGCGGCGCGGGCGCCGTGACGGTCCGCAACCATCCGAGCGGCGGCGCGGAGCGGCCCGTGGCGAACGGGCTCGGCGTCTTCGCCACGGGCTGACCGGCTCAGGGCCGCAGGCTGCTCACCAGGGCGGCCGTCGCGTCGAGCCCGTTGTGGATGGTCGGCGCCATGCTCGAACACGCCAGATAGAAGCCGAGCATCATGCAGACCAAGGCGTGGGAGACCTTCAGCGAACCATTGCGCATGAAGATCACGGCCAGGATCAGGAGCAGCAGCACCACAGAGATGGAAATCGCCATCGGGAACCTCCTCCGCCACGCCCATGAGCGGCGTTCGGCCGCAAGTGTGGCGTAGCGGAGGGTTCCACCGGGCAGCTGACATGTCCTCCGATCGTGTGATGTTTCCGGCGTTATGGCCCCACCACGGCCTATTACGGCCTTACGGGGCCCGCAGATCGACCAGTTCGGCCAGGGCCTCGCGGTGGGCACCCGCGGTGCCGTAGGCGAGGGAGCCCGCCTTGGCCCGCTTCAGGCACAGGTGCACGGGGTGCTCCCAGGTCATGCCGAGCCCGCCGTGCAGCTGGAGCGCCTCCTCGGCGGCGCGGACGGCGACGGGGGCGGCGTACGCCTGGGCGACGGCCACCGTGATGTCGGTGTCCTCGCCGGTGGCCAGCGCGTCGGCGGCGGCGCGCGCGGCGGCCCGCAGGTTCACCACCTCCAGCCACAGCTGGGCGAGCCGGTGCTTGAGCGCCTGGAACCCGCCGACCGGCCGGTTGAACTGCTTGCGCTCCTTGAGATAGCGCACCGTCTCGGTCAACGCCCATTCGGCGAGGCCCAGTTGCTCGGAGGCGAGCAGCCCGGCGGCGGCCCGCAGGGCGCGTCGTACGGCGGGCTCGGCGTCACCGACCCGGCGGCCGGGCACCCCGTCGAGGGTGACGGCGGCGAGCGGCCGGGTGAGGTCCAGAGAGGTCTGGGGAGCGCGGGTGACGGCGTCGGCGGCCACCGCGTACAGACCGCCGTCGTCGGCCGGGACGAGCAGCACATCGGCGGCGGCCGCGTCCGCGATGCCGGTCAACTCGCCGTGCAGGGTGCCGTTCTCGAGTCGTACGACCGGCACCTCGGCGCCCGGACCGAGGTGCAGCCCGACGGCGAGCACGCCGATGGTGCGACCGGTCGCGAGCTTCTCCAGCAGTTCCTCGTCGCCGCAGGCGAGCAGGGCCTCGGTGGCCACGACCGCGCTGGTGAGGTACGGCACCGGGGCGACCGCCCGGCCCAGCTCCTCCAGTACGACGGCGGCTTCGCGATGGGTGGCGCCCTGGCCGCCGAGCGCCTCGGGGATCAGCAGCCCGGCCAGGCCCATGTTCTGCGCGAGGGACTTCCACAGGCCGGGGTCGTGCGGGGCCGCCGACTCGGCGCGCGCGATGACCCCGGCCGCGGCGCAGTGGTCGGTGAGCAGGTCCCGTACGGCGGCCCGCAGTGCCTCTTCCTCCTCCGAGTACAGCAGGTCGGTCATCGGGCCAGGTCCTTCCAGGCGACGTCCTTGTCGGTGCGCGGCTCGGCGGGCAGCCCGAGGACGCGCTCGGCGACGATGTTCAGCAGGATCTCGCTGGTCCCGCCCTCGATGCTGTTGCCCTTGGCCCGCAGATAGCGGTATCCGGCGTCCCGGCCGGTGAAGTCCACCAGTTCCGGGCGGCGCATCGTCCAGTCGTCGTACAACAGGCCCTCTGCGCCCCGGAGTTCCACCTCCAGGCCGCTGATCTCCTGGTTGAGGCGGGCGAAGGCGAGCTTCATGCCGGCGCCCTCGGGGCCGGGCTGGCCGACGGTGAGCTGCTGGCGCAGGCGTTCGCCGGTGAGCCGGGCGACCTCGGCCTCCACCCACAGCTTCAGCAGCCGCTGGTGCAGATCGTGGGTGCGCAGCTCCGGGCGTTCCCGCCAGGTCTTCGAGACCGGGCCGATCATGCCGCCCTCGCGGGGCAGCCGCATACCGCCGATGGCGACGCGTTCGTTGTTGAGCGTGGTCTGCGCGACCCGCCAGCCCTCGCCGACCGCGCCGAGGCGGCGGCTGTCGGGGATGCGGACGTCGGTGAGGAAGACCTCGTTGAACTCGGCCTCACCGGTGATCTGCCGCAGCGGCCGGACCTCGACGCCGGGGTCGGTCATGTCGCACACGAAGTAGGTGATGCCCTGGTGCTTGGGCACGTCCGGGTCGGTGCGGGCGATCAGGATGGCCCAGCGGGCGAGATGGGCGCTGGAGGTCCACACCTTCTGCCCGTTGACCACCCAGTCGTCGCCCGCCCGGACGGCCCGGGTGCCGAGCGCGGCCAGGTCGGAGCCGGCGCCGGGCTCGCTGAACAGCTGGCACCAGACCTCCTCGCCCGTCCACAGGGGCCGCAGCAGCCGGCGCCGCTGCTCCTCGGTGCCGTACTGGAGGATCGTCGGGGCGGCCATGCCGAGGCCGATGCCGATCCGCCGGGGGTCGTTGTCGGGGGCGCCCGCCGCCTCCAGCTCGGCGTCCACGACGGCCTGGAGGGAGCGGGGGGCGCCGAGGCCGCCCAGGCCCTCGGGGTAGTGCACCCAGGCGAGGCCCGCGTCGAAGCGGGCGCGCAGGAAGTCCAGCCGCTCCGTCCCCCCGGGCGGGTGCGCGGCGAGGAACTCCCGGGTACGGTCGCGCAGTTCACCGGCGTCGCTCACGCCGCCACCTCCGTCGTCACGGCGATCCGGCCGGTGCTGCGGCCGTCCGCCACCTTCTGCACGGCCGCCGCCGCACCCGCCAGCGGCACCCGCTCGCTCACCAGCGGCTTGATCGCGCCGCGCGCGGCCAGCTCGGTCAGCTGCTCGTGGCAGTGCTGGACCAGCTTGGGGTTCTTGGTGTTGTACAGCCCCCAATGCAGGCCCAGGATCGCGTAGTTCTTCACCAGGGCGTGGTTGAGCGCCGGGGTCGGGACGGTGCCGCCGGCGAAGCCGACGACCACGATCCGGCCCTCGAAGGCGACCAGCTTGGCGGACTGCGCGTAGGCCTCGCCGCCGACGGGGTCGTAGATCACATCGGCGCCGCGCCCGCCGGTGGCCGCCTTCACGGTGGCGATGACGTCCTCGGTACGCCGGTCCACGACCAGGTCGCAGCCCAGTTCCCGTGCGACCGCCGCCTTGCCGGCGCCGCCGACCACGCCGATCACGGTGGCCCCGGCCGCCTTGCCGAGCTGCACCGCCGCGCTGCCGACGCCGCCGGCCGCGGCATGCACCAGCAGGGTCTCGCCCGCTTCGAGGCGGGCCCTGCGGTGCAGCCCGAACCAGCCCGTCTGGTAGCCGATGTGCAGCGCGGCGGCCTCCGCGTCGTCCAGCGCCTCGGGCGCGGGCAGCAGGGCGGCGGCGTCCGCGAGGGCGTACTCGGCGAAACCGCCGTGGGGCAGCGCGGGGGTGGCGAGCACCCGGCGGCCGTCCTCGGTCTCGCCGCAGATCTCCACGCCCGGCGTGAACGGCAGCGGCGGCCGCACCTGGTACTGCCCCCGGCACAGCAGCGCGTCGGGGAAGTTCACATTGGCCGCCCGCACCCGCAGCAGCACCTGGCCGTCGCCCGGGACGGGCCGCCCGGTCTCGGTGAGGCGCATCACCTCGCTCGGCTCGCCGTTCTCGTGCACCTGCCATGCCTGCATACGGGGCCTCCACGCGACCGCATCGTCCGACCGGATCCGCTCGCATACTAAGCGGTCGCTTGCCTATCGGGGAACACCCCCCGGGAGGCTCATGCGCGCGCGGCGGGGCGCGCCCGCACATGCATCCGCTCTCCCTGCGGCCCGAACAGGCTCAGAAACTCCACCGGCCCCTCCCCCGCGGACCCGAACCAGTGCGGGACGCGGGTGTCGAACTCGGCCGCCTCCCCGGCCGCCAGCACCACATCGTGCTCACCGAGCACCAGCCGCAGCCGCCCGGACAGCACGTACAGCCACTCGTACCCCTCGTGGCTGCGCGGCTCCGGCTCCTCGGTGCGCCTGGGTTCGAGCACCTTGTACGCCTGGAGGCCGCCGGGCTGGCGGGTCAGCGGCCAGAACGTACGGCCGTGGCGCCGCAGCGGCTCGGCACGCACCCGGGGGTCGCCGACGGGCGGCGCGCCGACCAGTTCGTCCAGCGGGACCTGGTGGGCCTGGGCGATCGGCAGCAGCAGCTCCAGGCTGGGCCGTCGCAGGCCGGACTCCAGCCGCGACAGGGTGCTCACGGAGATGCCGGTGGCCCGGGACAGGGCGGCCAGCGTCACCTCCCGCTCCTTGCGGATCCGGCGCAGCCGGGGACCCACCTCGGCCAGGACATCGTCGGTACTCATACGGGCATTGCAGATTCAGCACGCCGAGTTGTCAATCCCGCAAATCCCGGGGCCGCACGCATGTGCGCCTCAAAGGGGCGCGGGGAAGTGCGCGACCAGCCACAACGGGCCCGCGGCGGACAACGGAACCCAAGGCCATCGCGCCCGCACCGCGCGACCGGCGGAGCCCTGCGGCACTCTGGGGGCATGTTGCTCAGTCGGCTCGCGGAGGTTTCGGGGGAGGTGGCGGCGACGGCGGCCAGGTCGCGGAAGGTCGCGTTGCTCGCCGAGCTGTTCCGGGAGGCGGAGGCGGAGGACGTGCCCGTCGTCATCCCGTATCTCGCGGGGCGGCTGCCGCAGGGGCGGCTCGGGGTGGGGTGGAAGGTGCTGGGGCGGCGGGTGCCGGCGGCGCCCGAGGCCACGCTCACCGTCCACGAGGTCGACGCGGCCCTCACCGAGCTGGGCCGGGTGTCCGGGGCCGGTTCCCAGGCCGAGCGCGCCCGGCTCGTCGGCGCGCTGATGGGCGCCGCCACCGAGGCCGAGCAGCGCTTTCTGCTCGGCCTGCTCACCGGTGAGGTCCGCCAGGGCGCCCTGGACGCCGTCGCGGTGGAGGGCCTCGCCCGGGCGACCGGCGCGGCGGCGCAGGACGTCCGCCGGGCGGTGATGCTGTCCGGCTCCCTCCAGACCGTCGCCGAGGCCCTGCTGGGCGAGGGACCCGGCGCGCTCGACCGGTTCCGGCTCACCGTCGGCCGGCCCGTGCTGCCGATGCTGGCGCACAGCGCGAGCTCCGTCGCCGAGGCCGTGGAGAAACTGGGCGCCTGTGCGGTGGAGGAGAAGCTGGACGGCATCCGGGTGCAGGTGCACCGGGACGGCGGCACGGTCCGCGTGCACACCCGCACCCTGGACGACATCACCGCCCGGCTGCCCGAAGTGACCGCCGCCGCACTGGAGTTGGACGGCGACCGGTTCATCCTGGACGGTGAGGTGATCTCCTTCGACGCGGCCGGACGGCCCCGGTCCTTCCAGGAGACGGCGGGCCGCGTCGGCTCCCGCACGGACGTGGCGCGGGCGGCCGGACAGGTCCCGGTCTCCCCTGTCTTCTTCGACGTCCTCGCGGCGGACGACCGCGATCTGCTCGACCTGCCCTTCGCCGAGCGGCACGCGCACCTGGCCCGGCTGGTGCCCGAGCCGATGCGGGTCCGGCGCACGCTGGCCGAGGGCCCCGGGGACGTCCCGGCGGCGCAGCGCTTCCTCGCCGACACCCTGGCCCGCGGCCATGAGGGCGTGGTGGTGAAGTCGCTGGCCGCCCCCTACAGCGCGGGCCGCCGCGGCGCGGCCTGGCTCAAGGTCAAGCCGGTGCACACCCTCGACCTGGTGGTGCTGGCCGCCGAATGGGGCCACGGCAGACGCACCGGCAAGCTGTCCAACCTGCACCTCGGCGCCCGTACCGCCGACGGCGGCTTCGCGATGCTCGGCAAGACCTTCAAGGGCATGACGGACGCGCTGCTCGCCTGGCAGACCGAGCGCCTGCTCGGGCTCGCGGTCGGGGACGACGGCGGGACGGTCCGGGTGCGCCCGGAACTCGTCGTGGAGATCGCCTACGACGGCCTCCAGCGCTCCTCCCGCTACCCGGCCGGCGTCACCCTGCGCTTCGCCCGCGTGATCCGCTACCGCGAGGACAAGAGCCCCGCCGAGGCCGATACCGTGGAGGCCCTGCTCGCCGCCCACCCGGAGGTCACACCGTGACGGTGCGTACGACGAAACGCAGTGCGGGACTGCTGGTGTACCGGCGCGCCGACGACGGGCTCGAAGTGCTGCTCGGCCATATGGGCGGCCCGCTGTGGGCGAAGAAGGAGGCCGGCGCCTGGACCGTGCCCAAGGGCGAGTACGAGGCCGACGAGCCCCCGTGGGAGGCGGCCCTGCGGGAGTTCCAGGAGGAGCTGGGCTTCGCGCCGCCCGACGGGGAGGCCGTACCGCTCGGCGAGGTGGTGCAGCGCAACGGCAAGGTCGTCACGGCCTGGGCGCTGGCCGGGGACCCGGACCTGACCGGCTTCAGCCCCGGCACCTTCACCATGGAGTGGCCGCCGCGCTCGGGGCGGCAGACGGAGTTCCCGGAGCTGGACCGGGTGGCCTGGCTCGGCCTGGCGAAGGCCCGCGAGGTGATCGTCACGGCGCAGGCCGCGTTTCTCGACCGGCTGGCGGAGCACTCGGACTGAACAGGTGACCTGGCGTTGCGCCCCGGCGGGCCGCGCGCGAAGGTCGAAGCACAGCCCGCTCCCAGGGGAGGTCAGCCATGCCCATCGCGACGGTGAACCCGGCGAACGGCGAGACGCTCAAGACGTACGAGGCCATGGGCGAGGAGGAGCTGGAACGCCGGCTCCAGCTCGCCGAGGCCACGTTCCGCACGTACCGGACGACCTCGTTCGCCGAGCGCGCCCGGCTGCTGAACCGGGCCGCCGACCTGCTGGAGGAGGACCAGCAGGAGATCGGCAGGGTCATGACCACCGAGATGGGCAAGCCGGTCAAGCAGGCCCGCGCGGAGGCCGTCAAGTGCGCCAAGACCATGCGCTGGTACGCGGAGCACGCCGAGGCCCTGCTCGCCGACGAGGAGCCCGCCGAGGCGGACGTCCGCGACTCCGGGGCGGCCCGGGTGCGGGTCCGCTACCGCCCGCTGGGCCCGGTGCTCGCGGTGATGCCCTGGAACTTCCCGCTCTGGCAGGTGATCCGGTTCGCCGCGCCCGCGCTGATGGCGGGCAACGTGGGCCTGCTCAAGCACGCCTCCAACGTGCCGCAGACGGCCCTGTACCTGGAGGACCTCTTCCACCGGGCGGGCTTCACCGAGGGCTGTTTCCAGACGCTGCTGGTCGGCTCCGCCGCGGTGGACGACCTGCTGCGCGACGAGCGGATCAAGGCGGCCACCCTCACGGGCAGCGAGCCCGCCGGGCGCGCGGTCGCCGCCACCGCCGGGAAGATGATCAAGAAGACGGTCCTGGAGCTGGGCGGCAGCGACCCGTTCGTGGTCATGCCCTCCGCCGACGTCGACCGGGCCGCCGAGGTCGCGGTGACCGCGCGCGTGCAGAACAACGGGCAGTCCTGCATCGCCGCCAAGCGGTTCATCGTGCACCGCGATGTCTACGACGCCTTCGCCGAGCGGTTCGTGGCGGGCATGAAGGCGCTCAAGGTCGGCGACCCGCTGGAGGAGGACACCGAGGTCGGACCGCTCTCCAGCGAGCAGGGCCGCACGGACCTGGAGGAGCTGGTCGACGACGCGAAGCGCTCCGGGGCCGAGGTGCTGTGCGGTGGCGCCCGCCCCGACGGGCCCGGCTGGTACTACCCGCCGACCGTGCTCGCCGGGATCACCCGCGAGATGCGCGTCCACCGCGAGGAGGCGTTCGGACCGGTCGCCACGCTGTACCGGGCCGACGACCTGGACGAGGCGCTGCTCATCGCCAACGACTCCCCGTTCGGGCTGAGTTCGAATGTGTGGACGCGCGAGGAGAGCGAAGTCGAGCGGTTCGCGCGGGACCTGGAGGCCGGGGCGGTGTACGTCAACGGGATGACCGCCTCCCATCCGGCGTTCCCCTTCGGCGGTGTGAAGCGCTCGGGGTACGGACGTGAGCTGTCCGGGCACGGAATGCGGGAGTTCTGCAACATCACCACGGTTTGGCAGAGTGCGTGAGGTATGCGCGGCTACCATCTTCTTTTGTGAACCGCGAAGTGACTCTGCCTCTGATCGTCGACGCCCACGGGACCCTTCAGGTGGCCGCCGCCGATGTGAGCAAGTTGTTGCGGACCGTGGGCGGGCGCTGGCTGCGGCTGGTCGAGACCGGGGAACAGGGGCTGGACGAGGACACGGTGGCCGAGCTGACGATCGAACTCGCCAAGCTGGCCGACCGTATCGACGTCGCGTGCATCGCGCACAGCAGCGGGGCGCCGTAGGCGTTCACAGCAGCCGCCCCGCGCCGAGGAGTTGACCCTCAGGGCCACGACCACGCCCGCCGGGAGCGCGTGGAGGGCGAGCCGGGCGACGTACGTCCCGGGCATGACGGGCAGCCGAGCCGGGGGGCGTACCCGCGCGCGTTCCGCCGTGCCCCCGCACGCCTCGGCCAGGGCGGCGAGGCTCCCGGCGGCCAGGTGTTCGAAGGCGGCCCGGTCGGTGGTGATCACCCACCGTTGCTCCAGGGCCGACATGGCGAGGGTCTCGACCGGTTCTCAGCCGCGTTCGGCGAGCGGCGCGGCCCGGTCGGCCGCGGGGCCCGGGGCGAGGCCTCGGCGGCCGTCCCCAGCAGGGCTTTCGCGGTAACGGTCGGCGTGGATATTTCCCTCGTCCGGCCTCGGAAGTCCTCCTTCGAGCCTGTCCCGGGGTCCCCGGTTCGGAGTAACCCAGCGCGAGATCGTGGTCCTGACGGGTGACGGTGGGTGGAGCACCTCCTGAGGTGAACCACCTTCTGACCGGTGGGTGAAGGCCCGCCGGACACGCGGAAAGCAGGGACGGTTCATGGCGACTTTGTGCAGACCCTCGGTGTCGGTCCCGGAGCACGTGATCACGATGGAGGAGACGCTGGAGCTGGCGCGCTCCCGCCACGCGGACCACCCTCAACTGGCGCTGGCACTGAGGCTCATCGAGAACACCGGCGTGAAGACCCGGCACATCGTGCAGCCCATCGAGGAGACCCTCAAGCACCCCGGCTTCGAGGACCGCAACAAGCTCTACGAGCACGAGGCCAAGGCCCGGGTGCCCGCGGTGATCCAGCGGGCGCTGGACGACGCCGAACTCCTGACCACCGACATCGACGTGATCATCTACGTGTCGTGCACGGGCTTCATGATGCCCTCGCTCACGGCCTGGCTGATCAACGAGATGGACTTCGACAGCACCACTCGTCAGCTGCCCATCGCCCAGCTGGGCTGCGCGGCCGGCGGCGCGGCGATCAACCGGGCCCACGACTTCTGCACGGCGTACCCCAACGCCAACGCGCTGATCGTGGCCTGCGAGTTCTGCTCGCTGTGCTACCAGCCCACCGACCTCGGCGTCGGCTCGCTGCTGTCCAACGGCCTGTTCGGTGACGGCATCGCCGCCGCCGTGGTGCGCGGACGCGGCGGCCGGGGCGTCAAGCTGGAGCGCAACGGCTCCTACCTGATCCCGAAGACCGAGGACTGGATCGCCTACGACGTCCGGGCCACCGGCTTCCACTTCCTGCTGGACAAGCGGGTGCCGACCACCATGGAGCCGCTCGCCCCGGCGCTCAAGGACCTGGCGGGCAACCACGGCTGGGACGCGGCCGACCTGGACTTCTACATCATCCACGCCGGCGGCCCCCGCATCCTCGACGACCTCAGCAAGTTCCTGGAGGTCGAGCCGAACGCGTTCCGGTTCAGCCGGTCCACGCTCACCGAGTACGGCAACATCGCGAGCGCCGTCGTGCTGGACGCGCTGCGCCGGCTGTTCGACGAGGGCGGCGCCGAGGAGCGGGCGCGCGGGCTGCTCGCCGGCTTCGGCCCCGGCATCACCGCCGAGATGACGGTCGGCCGCTGGAGCGACGGCGACGGGGGCGGGCGATGACGGAGACCGAGGAGGCGACGCTCACCGAGGCCGTGCCGCCGGTCCGCCACTGGCCGGCGCTCGACCTCGACGGAACCGACTTCGACCCGGTGCTCGCCGAGCTGATGCGCGAGGGCCCGGTCACCCGGATCCAGCTGCCCAACGGCGAGGGCTGGGCGTGGCTGATCACCCGGCACGACGATGTGCGCATGGTGACCAACGACCCGCGCTTCGGCCGCGAGGCGGTCATGGACAAGCCGGTCACCCGGCTCGCCCCGCACTTCATCCCGGACCGCGGCGCGGTCGGCTTCCTGGACCCGCCCGACCACACGCGGCTGCGCCGCTCGGTCACCGCGGCCTTCACCGCCAAGGGCGTGGAGCGGGTGCGGGAGAAGGCGCGCGGCATGCTGGACGAGCAGATCGACCAGCTCCTGAAGGACGGCCCGCCGGCCGATCTGACGGCGGCGATCCTCAGCCCGTTCCCGATCGCGGTGATCTGCGAGCTGATGGGCGTCCCGGCCGCCGACCGGCACGACATGCACGAGTGGACCCAGCTGATCCTGTCCTCCGCGCACGGCAAGGAGGTCAGCGAGCGGGCCAAGCGCGAGATGAGCGCGTACTTCTCCGGCCTCGTCGGGGCGCGCGCGGGCAGCACGGCCGAGGACGTCACCTCGCTGCTGGGCGCCGCCGTGAGCGAGGGCGAGGTCACCCTGGAGGAGGCCGTCGGACTCGCCGTCCTCCTCCAGATCGGCGGCGAGGCGGTCACCAACAACAGCGGGCAGATGTTCTATCTGCTGCTGACCCGCCCCGAACTGGCCGAACGGCTGCGCCGCGAACCGGAGATCCGCCCGAAGGCGATCGACGAGCTGCTGCGGTACATCCCGCACCGCAACGCGGTCGGCCTGTCCCGGATCGCCCTGGAGGACGTGGAGATCAGGGGCGTGCGCATCCGCGCGGGCGACGCGGTCTACGTGTCGTACCTGGCCGCGAACCGCGACCCGGAGGTCTTCCCCGACCCGGAGGAGATCGACTTCTCCCGGTGTCCCAACCCGCATGTGTCGTTCGGCTTCGGGCCGCACTACTGCCCGGGCGGACAGCTCGCCCGGCTGGAGTCCGAGCTGCTGGTCGACGCGCTGCTGGACCGGATCCCGGGGCTGAAGCTGGCCGTGCCGGCCGAGGAGGTGCCCTTCAAGAAGGGCGCGCTGATCCGCGGTCCCGAGGCCCTGCCCGTGATGTGGTGATCCGGCGATGACGACGGTCGAAGGGCTGACATCGGCATCGGTCGACGGGCTGCTCGTGCCGCCGGGCCAGGGCCGGGTGGTGGAGACGCCCGCACAGCGGGTCACGTTCAAGGTCACCGGCACGCACTCGCGGATGGCCTCCACCTTCGAGGTGGAGGTCCCTCCGGGCTTCGACGTCGGCGCCCATGTGCACACCCGCAGCGAGGAGTTGTTCTACGTCCTGGAGGGCGAGCTGGACGTGCTCGCCTTCGAGCCCCGCATCCGCACCCCCGACAGCTGGAAGGGGTGGGAGTCGAGTTCGGGCAACCGGGTGGTCCGGGCGACCCCGGGCACGGTGATCGTCGTACCGCCGGGCTGTCCGCACGCCTTCGCGAACCCCACGGACACCCCCGCCAAGATGTTCTTCCAGGCGAGCCCGCCGCCCGATCACGAGCGCTATTTCGAGGAACTCCTCGAAATCCTCCGCGACGGCGGCCCGCCCGACCAGGAGGCGATAGAGGCGTTGCGGCTGAAGTACGACATCGAACAGCTGACGCCTTTGAAACACCGCTGAGCCGGGTGCCCCGAAGGGGCGCGGGGAACTGCGCGATCAGCCACCGTCAACGGGCGGCCGATATCGCGCGGTTCCCCTTTTCCGGCGCTGCCGGACAACCGCCGGATGGCTACCGGATGGGCATTCCGGAAAGCGTCCGCGCGATGACGAGCCGCTGGATCTCGCTCGTCCCCTCGAAAATCGTGTAAATGGCCGCGTCGCGGTGCATGCGCTCCACCGGGTATTCCCGGGTGTACCCGTTCCCGCCCAGGATCTGGATCGCCTGCGCGGTCACCTTCTTCGCGGTCTCGCTGGCGAACAGCTTCGACATCGAGCCCTCGGCGGCCGTGAACCGCTTGCCGCTGATGGCCATCCAGGACGCCCGCCACACCAGCAGCCGCGCCGCGTCGATCTGCGTGCGCATATCGGCGAGCTGGAAGGCGACGCCCTGGTTGTCGATGATGGGCCGCCCGAACTGCTCCCGCGTCCGGGCGTATTCGAGCGCGACCTCATAGGCGGCGCGGGCGGTGCCGACGGCCATCGCGCCCACCGCGGGCCGGGACGCCTCGAACGTGGCCATCGCCGCGTTCTTCACCCTCTCCCCGCCGGCCGCCTTCGCCTTCTCCCGGGCGCGGGCCAGCCGCTCGTCCAGCTTCTCCTTGCCGCCGAGCAGGCAGGAACCGGGAACCCGCACGTCCTCGAGGACGACCTCGGCGGTGTGCGAGGCGCGGATGCCGTGCTTCTTGAACTTCTGGCCCTGCGCGAGACCCCGCGTGCCCGGCGGAATGATGAAGGAGGCGTGGCCCTTGGAGCCCAGCTCGGGGTCGACGACGGCGACGACGACATGGACGTTGGCGATGCCGCCGTTGGTCGCCCAGGTCTTCGTGCCGTTGATCACCCACTCGTCCTTGGCCTCGTCGTACACCGCGCGCGTGCGCATGGAGGCCACGTCGGAGCCGGCGTCGGGTTCGGAGGAGCAGAACGCGGCGACCTTGACGTCGGTGGCGTCGCCGTACATCTGCGGGATCCAGGTGCCGATCTGCTCCTCGGTGCCGTTGGCGAGGACGCCCACCGCGGCCAGGCCGGTGCCCACGATGGACAGGGCTATCCCCGCGTCACCCCAGAACAGCTCCTCCATGGCCATCGGAATGCCGAGGCCGGTGGGGTCGAAGTACTGCTGCGCGTAGAAGTCGAGGGAGTAGATGCCGACCTTCGCGGCCTCCTGGATGACCGGCCAGGGGGTCTCCTCGCGCTCGTCCCACTCGGCGGCCGCGGGCCGGATCACATCGGCGGCGAAGCCATGGAGCCAGTCCCGGACTTCCTTCTGCTCGTCGTTCAGCTCCATGGTGAACTCGGCCATGTCCCCTCCAGCGGCGGTACGATGTGTTACTTGCGGTAACCAGAGTCTGTTACTGGCGGGTAGGAAAAGTCAACCTGGACTGACCCCTCGGTATCCCGTTCGATGTCAGCGGCCCGGTCAGTGTTAGTTTGCGCAGGCGTCACCGAATCAGCACGGGTGGGGAGAGCACTCATGGACACCACACAGCGGACCGATCAGCAGCGGTCCGCCGACCGCCGACGGCGCGAGCTGCTGGAGGCCGCCGACCGGGTGGTGCTCCGCGACGGCCCGCAGGCGTCGATGAACGCGATCGCCGCCGAGGCGGGGATCACCAAGCCCATCCTCTACCGGCACTTCGGCGACAAGGGCGGACTCTACGCCGCGCTCGCCAAGCGGCACACCGACGCCCTGCTGTCCTCCCTGCGGGCCGCGCTCGACGCCCCGGCGGAGCGGCGCGAGCGGGTGGAGTCCACACTGGACACCTACCTCGCCGCCATCGAGGCCCGGCCCCAGGTGTACCGGTTCCTGATGCACCCCTCCGAGGGCAGCACCGGCGGCGACCAGGGCTTCGACGTCGGCAAGCACAGCGCCCCGCTGCTGCGGCGGATGGGCGAGGACCTGGCCCAGGTCATCGAGGAGCGGGTGGACCTCGGCCCCGGCAGCCAGCGGCTCGCCCGGGTCTGGGGGCACGGGATCGTCGGCATGATGCACGCGGCCGGCGACTGGTGGCTCGGCGAACGTCCCTGCCCCCGCGCCGAGTTGGTGCGCTCGCTGGCCGACCTGCTGTGGGGGCGGCTCGCGGCCGCCGGGGACCGGGTGGGCGGCCCCGGGTTCTGAGCCGCCGCGTCCGCCCGGAAGCCGGAGGAGGGTCACCGGCTCCAGGCGGCCCGCCCGATCTGCCGCTCCAGCCGCCGCCCGCGCCACCCCGTGACACGGTCCGCGTACACCCGGCCCGCCAGGTGGTCGCACTCGTGCTGGAGGCAGCGCGCGAAGAAGCCCGTGCCCTGGACGGTGACGGGCGCGCCGGTGACCGTGAAACCCTCGACCACGGCATGGTCGTACCGCTCCGTGCCCGCCTCCAGACCCGGCAGGGACAGGCAGCCCTCGGGACCCCGCAGCACGATCCCGTCCGTCGCCACCAGGCGGGGATTCACCACATGTCCGAGATGCCGGACATCGTCGTCGTCCGGGCAGTCGTAGACGAACACCCGCAGCGGCACCCCGATCTGATTCGCGGCCAGGCCCACCCCCTGGGCCGCGTACATCGTGGCGAACAGATCCTCCACGAGCGTCGCCAGGCCGGGGCCGAAGTCGGTGACGTCCGCGCAGCGTTCGCGCAGGCAGGGGTCGCCGAGCAGGGTGAGGGGCCGGACGCGCCCGTGGACGCCCGGAATGGAACCGTGTCGCATGGCGGCAAGGGTACGGTTCGTTCAGCTCATGCCCGCCGCAGTGGGTGCGGACCGGGATTCGGGTGTGCGAATGGATCTCGATAGGCTGAGGGTTCACACCACGTTGCCGGATGGCCCCAGGCGCGGCGCGTACGCAAGGAGGATCGAGAACTGATGGCAGGCAACTCGGACCCGCTCACGCCGCGGGCCAAGCTGGCCGTGACCGCGGGCAAGGCGGTCGCGGCGGCATCGCGGGCCGCCGGACGTGGCAGCGGATCGGTGATCGGGGGCAAGATCGCGCTCAGACTCGACCCCGACCTCCTGGCGCGGCTGGCCCAGAACCTGGACGTCATCCTGGTGTCCGCCACCAACGGCAAGACCACCACCACCCGGCTCATCGCGGAGGCGCTGCGCGCCGCGGGCCCGGTCGTGTCGAACGCGCTCGGCGCCAACATGCCGGCCGGTATCACCTCCGCCCTCGCGGGCGGCTCGGACGCCAAGTTCGGCGTCATAGAGGTCGACGAGAAGTACCTGGCCGGGGTGGCCCGGGACACCGACCCGAAGTGCATCGCGCTGCTGAACCTCTCCCGCGACCAGCTCGACCGCGCCGCCGAGACCCGGATGCTCGCCGAGAACTGGCGCGAGGGCCTGGCCGGCTCCAAGGCGGTCGTCATCGCCAACTGCGACGACCCGCTCGTCGTATGGGCCGCCTCCTCGTCCCCGAACGTGGTCTGGGTCGCGGCCGGGCAGATGTGGAAGGACGACGCCTGGTCCTGCCCGTCCTGCGGTGGCGTGATGCAGCGCCCCGGCGACGACTGGTACTGCGGCGAGTGCGGCTTCCGCCGGCCCACGCCCACCTGGGCGCTGTCCGGGGACCACGTCCTCGACCCGCACGGCTCCGCCTGGCCGATCCACCTCCAGCTGCCGGGCCGCGCCAACAAGGCCAACGCGGCCAGCTCAGCGGCCGTCGCCGCCGTCTTCGGGGTGCCGCCGCAGGTCGCCCTGGAGCGGATGTACCAGGTGCAGGCGGTGGCCGGCCGGTACGACGTCGTGCAGTTCCAGAACCGCGATCTGCGCCTGCTGCTGGCCAAGAACCCGGCCGGCTGGCTGGAGACCTTCTCGCTGATCGACCCGCCGCCCACCCCGGTGATCCTGTCCGTGAACGCCCGCGGGGCCGACGGCACCGACACCTCCTGGCTGTGGGACGTCGACTACACCCGGCTCACCGGTCACCCGATCTTCGTGCTCGGTGACCGCAAGCTGGACCTCGCGGTGCGCCTGGAGGTCGCGAACCAGCACTTCCAGGTCTGCGAGAACCTCGACCAGGCCGTGCAGCTGTGCCCGCCCGGCCGGATCGAGGTCATCGCGAACTACACCGCGTTCCAGGACCTGCGCCGCCGCGTCGGCAACTGATCTTCGAAGGGGATCACCTCATGAGCGACAACCAACTGCGGCTGGTGTGGATCTACCCGGACCTGCTGAGCACGTACGGCGACCAGGGCAACGCCCTCGTCGTCGAGCGCCGGGCCCGGCAGCGCGGCCTGGACGTGGCCCGGCTCGACGTGCGCAGCGACCAGCCGATCCCGACCTCCGGCGACATCTACCTGATCGGCGGCGGCGAGGACCGTCCGCAGCGGCTCGCCGCCGAGCGGCTGCGCCGTGACGGGCACCTCCAGCGGGCGGTGCAGAACGGCGCCATCGTCTTCTCCGTGTGCGCCGGCTACCAGATCCTCGGCCACGAGTTCATCAACGACCTCGGCCAGCGCGAGCCGGGCCTCGGCCTGCTCGACGTGGTCTCGGTGCGCGGCGAGGGCGAGCGGTGCGTCGGCGACGTGCTCGGCGACATCGACCCGCAGCTCGGCCTGCCCCCGCTGACCGGCTTCGAGAACCACCAGGGCGTCACCCACCTCGGCCCGACCGCCCGCCCCTTCGCGCGGACCAAGATCGGCCGGGGCAACGGCACCGGGGACGGCACGGAGGGCGCGTACAACGGGACCGTCTTCGGCACGTACATGCACGGGCCGGTCCTCGCCCGCAACCCGCTGATCGCCGACCTGCTGCTGAAGCTGGCGCTCGACGTCAACGCGCTGCCGCCGATCGACGACCGCTGGTACGACGCCCTGCGCGAGGAGCGCATCGCGGCGGCGCAGCAGCCGGCGTAGGCACGGTCGCGCAGGAGCCCGGTGCTCGCACAGCCCACGCCCGTACGGCTGTGCGAGCACCGGGCTCACGGCTGTGCGAGCACCGGGCCTATGGCTTTACGGACACCGGGTTCCGCCGGTCGCGGTCACCGGCGTAAGCCTCGTGTCAGAGGCCTCTCAGCGGGTTCCGGCAGGCTTGTGGTGGGCCCGCCTGACGGCTCGTCCGCTCATCTGGGCGGGCGCGTCCAGCAGGCGGACGCCCACTGCGGAGCCACCCCCTCACGCCGGTAGGGTGGCCGGGAATCCGCCGGACAACGTGGTCCGGTCTCCCGGCCCACGTTCGAGAAGGTAATTCGGGCTATGCGCATTGGTGTCCTCACGTCCGGCGGCGACTGCCCCGGTCTGAACGCCGTCATCCGGTCCGTCGTGCACCGTGCGGTCGCCGACCACGGCGACGAGGTCATCGGTTTCCGGGACGGCTGGAAGGGCCTCCTGGAGTGCGACGCCGTGAAGCTCGACCTCGACGCCGTCGGCGGCATCCTGGCCCGCGGCGGCACCATCCTCGGCTCCTCCCGGGTCCGCCCCGAGCATCTGCGCGACGGGGTCGAGCGGGCCAAGGGACATGTCGCGGAGCTGGGTCTGGACGCGATCATCCCGATCGGCGGCGAGGGCACCCTCAAGGCGGCCCGGCTGCTGTCGGACAACGGCCTGCCCATCGTGGGCGTCCCCAAGACGATCGACAATGACATCGCTGTCACCGATGTCACCTTCGGCTTCGACACCGCCGTGACCGTGGCGACCGAGGCCCTGGACCGGCTGAAGACCACCGCCGAGTCCCACCAGCGGGTGCTGATCGTAGAGGTCATGGGACGGCACACTGGCTGGATCGCCCTGCACTCCGGCATGGCGGCCGGCGCCCACGCCGTCGTCGTACCGGAACGGCCCTTCGACATCGAGGAGTTGACCCGCAAGGTCGGCGCGCGGTTCGCGGCGGGCAAGCGGTTCGCCATCGTGGTCGCCGCCGAGGGCGCCAAGCCCCGGGCCGGCTCCATGGAGTTCGACGAGGGCGGCAAGGACGTCTACGGCCACGAGCGCTTCGCCGGCATCGCGCGCCAGCTCTCCGTCGAGCTGGAGCAGCGCCTCGGCAAGGAGGCCCGGCCGGTCATCCTCGGGCATGTGCAGCGCGGCGGCACGCCGACCGCCTACGACAGGGTGCTGGCCACCCGCTTCGGCTGGCACGCGGTCGAGGCGGTGCACCGGGGCGAGTTCGGGATGATGACGGCGCTGCGCGGCACCGACATCGTGATGGTGTCGCTGGCCGAGGCCGTGGAGACGCTGAAGACGGTCCCGGTGGAGCGGTACGACGAGGCGGAGTGCGTGCTGTAGTCCGGCCTTTGGTACGGCCCTGAACTACCTGCCCCCGGTCATCGGCATGATCGGGGGCGGTCCTACTCTTATGGGCGGACAGAAACGTACAACCCCCATGAATCAGGAGCCGCCGCATGGATCACATGGGACACATGGATCACAGCGGGCACGGCATGACGATGGATCTGCCGCCGTTCACGCTGGGGCGGGGGCTCGCCTTCTCGGCCGAGCCCTTCTTCCTGATCACCTGCCTGCTCGGACTCGGCCTGTACGCGTGGGGGGTCGTACGGCTGCGCCGGCGCGGCGACACCTGGCCGGTGGCCCGCACCGTCTCGTACGTCACCGGCGTGCTGACCATCATGCTGGTGATGTGCACCAGGCTGAACGACTACGGGATGGTCATGTTCAGCGTGCACATGGTGCAGCACATGGTCATCAGCATGCTGTCGCCGATCCTGATCCTGCTCGGCGCCCCGGTCACCCTGGCGCTGCGCGCGCTGCCGACCGCGGGCCGGGGCCGCAAGGGGCCGCGCGAACTGCTGCTGATGCTGCTGCACAGCCGGTACATGCGGGTCATCACCCACCCGCTGTTCACCATCCCGATGTTCATCGCGAGCCTGTACGTGCTCTACTTCACCCCGCTGTTCGACTTCCTGATGGGATCGAGGACCGGGCACATCGCGATGATGGTGCACTTCCTCGCCGTCGGTGTCGTCTTCTTCTGGCCGATCATCGGCGTGGACCCGGGCCCGCACCGGCCGGGTCATCTGATGCGGATGCTGGAGCTGTTCGCGGGCATGCCGTTCCACGCGTTCTTCGGCATCGCTCTGATGATGGCGTCGACGCCGATGGTGAACACCTTCCTGCACCCGCCCGCCTCGCTCGGCGTCGATCCCCTCTCCGACCAGAACGCGGCCGGCGGCATCGCCTGGGCGTTCAGCGAGGTCCCGTCCGTGCTGGTGCTGATCGCGCTGCTGTTCCAGTGGTACGGCTCCGAAAAGCGCCAGGCCAAGCGCAAGGACCGGCAGGCGGACCGGGACGGCGACAAGGAGCTGGCGGACTACAACGCGTACCTGGCATCCCTGAACGCACGCCAGGGCTGAACCGGCCGCGCCCCGGAGGCCGGATCCCGGGGTATCCCCTACGGGCGGGCCGCCGGGGCACCATGGTCGGACGGACCAGGAGTCGGACGGACCGGGAAGGGGAAGGTCCAGGAGCCGAAAGGTCCGGGAGTCGGACGGTTCAGGAGGAGGGTCTCGCGATGACCGGTTCCACCCATGGCTCCGCCCATCGCTCCGTCAGGACGATGGGCGCGCTCACGGCCGGCGCCCTCGTCGCCGTGACCGCCTACACGGTCGTGCTCGGCGGCGACGGCTGGCTGTGGTTCGGCTGGGTGGTGCTGGGGCTGCTGACCCTCGCCATGGCCGTCACCCAGTCGTAGCCGCCTCGGCGTCCCGGACGCTCCTGGCTGATTACATTGCCCGCATGAGCAGCAGGACCGCGTCCTTCGACGAACTCGACCGCAAGATCATCACCGCGCTGATGGCGAACGCCAGGACCAGCTTCGCCGAAATCGGCGCCGCGATCGGGCTGTCCGCGACGGCGGTCAAGCGGCGCGTGGACCGGCTGCGCGAGACCGGGGTGATCACGGGGTTCACGGCGACGGTGGAGCCCTCCGCGCTCGGCTGGCGCACGGAGGCGTACGTCGAGGTCTACTGCGAGGGCGCGGCCCCGCCCCGGCGGCTCGCGGAGGTCGTCCGCAACCACCCGGAGATCACGGCGGCGATGACGGTGACCGGTGGCGCGGACGCCCTGCTGCATGTCCGGGCGCGGGACGTGGACCACTTCGAGGAGGTGCTGGAGCGGATCCGCACGGTGCCCTTCATCCGCAAGACGATAAGCGTGATGGTGCTCTCCCATCTCATCCCCGACAGCCCGGAGGCGGGTGCCACCCAGGCGGCCCCCGAATGACCCGGAGATGACCTGCGGAGGGTGATCGGAAGTATGCGCAGCAGGGCTGCGTGATCGAGCCCCACAACGCAGCGATGTTGCAGGTCCACGCAGCTTTTTGCGCTTGTCGCGCGTCCTCGTTCCTTCCTACCGTGGAGCCACCCGACAGTGACAGACGGAAACCGGAGGGAACCCTCTGTGTCCGAAAGCCGTGAAGCGCGCCCTCGGCGCTTCCTCGTCTGTGAACCCAGACATTTCGCGGTGCAGTACGCGATCAATCCCTGGATGAACCCCGACCGGCCGGTCGACGTGGATCTGGCGCGCGAGCAGTGGCAGGAGCTGATCCGCGTCTACCGCGCCCACGGCCATACCGTCGACTCCGTCGAGCCGGTGCCGGGCCTGCCCGACATGGTGTTCGCGGCCAACGCGGCCTGTGTGGTGGGGGGCCGTGTCTTCGGCTCGCTGTTCCACGCGCCGGAGCGGCGCCCCGAGTCGCTGCACTACGACACCTGGTTCAAGGCGGCGGGCTACACCGTGTACCGCCCCGAGGCGGTGTCCGAGGGCGAGGGCGACCTGGTGTGGACGGGCCGGTACGTACTGGCCGGGACCGGGTTCCGCACCACCCGGGAGGCGCATCGCGAGGCGCAGGAGTTCCTGGGGCACCCGGTGATCGGTCTGACACTGGTGGATCCGTACTTCTACCATCTGGACACGGCGCTGTTCGTGCTGGACGACGCCAATGTCTGCTACTACCCGGAGGCGTTCTCGCCGGGCAGCCGCGAGGTGCTGCGGCGCCTGTTCCCCGACGCGGTGGAGGCCACCCGCGAGGACGCGATGTCCTGGGGCCTGAACTCGGTGTCCGACGGCCGGCACGTGTTCATCGCGCCCCAGGCGGAGGCGCTGTCCGCGCGTCTCGCCGACCACGGTTACGTCCCCGTCCCCGTCGACCTGTCGGAGTTCCACAAGGCCGGCGGTGGCATCAAGTGCTGCACCCAGGAGATCCGCTGATGACCGCACCCGCGCACACCCGTACGTCCGCCGACCTGATCCGGGCGGAGGGGCCGGTCCTGGCGCACAACTACCACCCGCTCCCGGTGGTCGTGGCACGGGCCGAGGGCACCTGGGTGGAGGACGTCGAGGGCCGCCGCTACCTGGACATGCTCTCCGGGTACTCGGCGCTCAATTTCGGCCATCGTCACCCGGCGCTGATCGAGGCCGCCCACCGCCAGCTGGACCAGCTCACCCTCACCTCCCGGGCGTTCCACAACGACCGGCTCGCCGAGTTCGCCGAGCGGCTCGCCGCGCTGACCGGCCTGGACATGGTGCTGCCGATGAACACCGGCGCGGAGGCGGTGGAGAGCGGCATCAAGGTGGCCCGCAAGTGGGCCTACGACGTCAAGGGCGTCCCCGCCGACCGGGCCACGATCGTGGTCGCGGCGGACAACTTCCACGGCCGTACGACGACGATCGTGAGCTTCTCCACCGACGAGACGGCACGCGCGGGTTTCGGCCCGTTCACGCCGGGCTTCACGATCGTGCCGTACAACGATCTGGCCGCGCTGGAGGAGGCCGTCGACGAGAACACGGCGGCGGTGCTGATCGAGCCCATCCAGGGCGAGGCCGGGGTGGTCATCCCGGACGACGGCTATCTGACCGGCGTGCGTGAGCTGACCCGGCGCAAGGGCTGTCTGTTCATCGCGGACGAGATCCAGTCGGGCCTCGGGCGTACGGGCCGTACGCTCGCCGTCGACCACGAGGACGTGGTGCCGGACGTGCTGCTGCTCGGCAAGGCGCTCGGCGGCGGCATCGTGCCCGTGTCGGCGGTGGTGGCCCGGCGCGAGGTGCTGGGTGTGCTGCACCCGGGTGAGCACGGCTCGACGTTCGGCGGCAACCCGCTCGCGGCGGCGGTCGGCATCGCGGTGCTCGAACTGCTGGAGACCGGCGAGTTCCAGCGGCGGGCCGCCGAGCTGGGCGTGCTCCTGCGGGACGGCCTGACCGAACTGGTCGGCAAGGGCGTGCTGGGCTTCCGCTCCCGCGGTCTGTGGGCGGGCGTCGACATCGACCCGTCGATCGGCACCGGGCGCGAGATCAGCGAGCGCCTGATGCGGGAGGGGATCCTGGCCAAGGACACCCACGGCTCCACGATCCGCCTGGCCCCGCCACTGACGATCACAGCGGAGGAACTGCGCTCCGCGCTGGGGACGCTGGAGGGGGTGCTTGGCTAGGGGGCGGCGGGGGGCTGCCCGAGGGGGCCGGGGGCAGGGGGCAGCCCCCAGGGGGTTTCAGGGGGGATGTTCAGGGGGCCGGGCCGGTGCTAGGGAGGCCGGTGCCGGGGGCGGCAGCCAGACCGTGGGCCCTTCAACTGGTCAACTGGCCCTCTGGGTCCGCCCCCGGCGACCAGTGCCATGAGCCCCCTCCCGGTATTGGCCCCCCCCTGGTCCGGGGTCCCCCAGGGGGCCAGTACTGGAGGGGCGGTGGTCCCAAGGGGCCAATCCCCGAGGGGCCAGTCGCAGGAGGCCGGTCCCTCCGAGCGAGCGGGCGCGGGGAGACGGGCGCAAGCCCCGCCGAGCGCGCGACCCGGCCCCCGGGGTCGGTTCGGGGGATCTCCATCTGTGGGTGGAGAGCTCTCCATCGACCCGTGGGTGCTGGTGAGCGGTGGGCGGCGGGGCGGAGCCTTGGGGCATGAACTTGCTGCGTCCGGCGCTTGCCGCCCTCACCGGTGTCTGCTTTCTGGTCTTCGCCGCCGCCTGGCTGCTCGGTGCCGCCTACTTCGGCATCAGAAACCACGGCGGCGTCCGCGGCTGGCTGCGCGCGTCCCGCGCCTCCGCGGCACGCCGGGTCTTACTGATCGCGGGGGTGGCCCTGTTCCTCCTCGTGGTCCGGCACACCCGGGGCTTCTGGGAGCACCTCCAGTTCTGGCAGCCCGAGCTGGCCCTGCTCGGCGCCCTGCTCGCCCTCGCCTCCACCGCCCTGCTGCTGTGGGCCCGCTGGGTGCTGGGCGCGATGTGGGACAGCGTCCCCTCCGTCCAGCAGAACCACGAGCTGCGCACGGACGGCCCGTACCGACTGGTCCGCCACCCCATCTACACCGGCATCCTCGGCCTGGTCACCGGCTCGATGCTGGCCGGCGGCTTCGGCGTCTGGACCGCCTTCCTGGCCGCCGCGATCCCCTGGCTGCTGCGCCGGGTCCGTACCGAGGACGCCCTGATGGCAGGCGAGTTCGGGCCGGCCTACGACGCCTACCGGTCCCGGGTCCCGGCCCTCATACCCCGGCTTCGCCCTGCCCACCCGCGTCCGCACGGTGTCAGTGACGGCGGGCGCCCGTAACCGGGAGGCGATTGCGTCAAGCTCTCCGGTCCGGTTGCCCCCGGCGGCAAGTGGCAGCACGCTGTCCTCGCGACCGAGCCGAGCCGCCGGAGTGAGGAGCGCCCCCCTTGTTCTACTACCTGCTCAAGTACGTGCTGCTGGGTCCCCTGCTCAGACTGGTCTTCCGGCCCCGTATCGAGGGCCTGGACCATGTGCCCGCGACGGGTCCCGCGATCATCGCCGGAAACCATCTCTCCTTCTCCGACCACTTCCTGATGCCGGCGATCCTCAAGCGGCGCATCACCTTCCTCGCCAAGGCCGAGTACTTCACCGGGCCCGGGGTCAAGGGCCGGCTCACCGCGTTCTTCTTCCGCAGCGCCGGACAGATCCCGGTGGACCGCTCGGGCAAGGAGGCGGGGCAGGCCGCGATCCGCGAGGGCCTCGGGGTGCTGGACAAGGGCGAACTGCTGGGCATCTACCCGGAGGGGACCCGCTCGCACGACGGCCGGCTGTACAAGGGCAAGGTCGGGGTCGCCGTGATGGCCCTGAAGGCGGGCGTCCCGGTGGTCCCCTGCGCGATGATCGGCACCTTCGAGGCCCAGCCGCCCGGCAGGAGGCTCCCCCGCGTCCGCCCCGTCACCATCCGCTTCGGCAAGCCCCTCGACTTCTCCCGCTTCGCGGGTATGGAGCAGCAGAAGGCGGTCCTGCGGGCCGTCACCGACGAGATCATGTACGCCATCCTGACCCTGTCCGAGCAGGAGTACGTCGATCAGTACGCCGCCGTCGCCAAGGCCGAGCAGCCCTCGGAGAGGGGCGCGAGGGAGCGCAGGTTCCCGAAGGCACCGCTCGGCTGACGCTCGGCCCTCTCCCCCGGCGCCTCACTCCAGCAGGGCCCGCCCCTCGTCCAGCACCCGGCGCAGCCGCAGCGCGTCCGGGGCGAGGGCGGTGACCAGGGCGGCCGGTCCGGGCAGCGGCATCAGGGCGGCGTGCTCGCCCAGCATCCGGGGCGCGGGCGGTCGCTCGGCGAACTCGGGGCGTACGACGAGGAGCTGGCCCACGGCCCGGTGGCCCGCGAGGGCGGCGGGGCCGTCCCAGCCGCCGGGGGCGCCGGGGCCGCAGGACAGCTGCTGGTCGAGGACGGTGCGGCCGGCGACGCGCAGGGTGAGGCGGCTGGTGAGCAGACCGGGCCGCTCCCCCGCCCGGCCGAGCACCTGCTCCTCGCGGAGCACCAGCCGGGCACCGGCGGCGACTTCGGCGAGGGTGGTGACGCGCAGGTCGCTGCCGGTGGCCGAGATCAGCTGCTCGGGCAGCCAGTGCAGTTCGGCGTCCTCGGCCACGTCGAGCCGGACGTCGTAGCGGGCCTCGCCGGGGGCCTGGCCGGGCAGGGCGAGGGTGGCGGCGGCGGAGCCGATCCGCAGCCGGGCGTCCTTCTCCACCCGGGCGCTCAGGGTGAACCGGTCACCGCCGAGGGGACCGCTCATCGCACCGACGACCATCACCCGTGCCTCGACCCCGCTCCCCCGGGTGCGACGCGGCGCCAACGGGCCCGAGCCGTCCAGCACGGGCAGCACGGTCCCGCCACGCCCGTCGGCACGGGCCACGATCCGGGCGTCGGCGCGGACGCCGGCGGTGGCCGTGCCGACGCCCCCGGTCCCGAACCCGGCGGCAGCCGCACGCGGGGCGTCCGTCCCCGCCCCGGCGGGATCCGGGCCCGGGGCCTCGGGCCCGGCGCCCTTCGAGGCCGTGCCCCGGGTGTCGGGCCGGACGCCGGTGAGGGTCATGCCGTCCACGCGGTGAGCCGCTGGCGGACCCAGGCGGCCACGTCGGCGACGCCGCTGTCGCCGCGCAGGGACTGGAGGACGACGGGGAGTTCGGCGCGCTGGGCCTTGGCGTCGGCGGCCATCCGGGCGAGGTCGGAGCCGACGTAGGGGGCGAGGTCGGTCTTGTTGACGATCAGCAGGTCGGCGGTGGTGACGCCGGGGCCGCCCTTGCGCGGGATGTCGTCGCCGCCGGCCACGTCGATGACGAATATCTGGGCGTCCACCAGGCCCTTGGAGAAGGTCGCGGTGAGGTTGTCGCCGCCGGACTCCACCAGGATCAGATCCAGCGGTCCGACGGTCTCCTCCAGGTCCTCGACGGCCTCCAGGTTGGCGGAGATGTCGTCCCGGATCGCGGTGTGCGGACAGGCGCCCGTCTCCACGGCGGTGATCCGCTCGGGCGGCAGCACGGCCTCCCGCAGCAGGAACTCGGCGTCCTCGCGGGTGTAGATGTCATTGGTGACGACGGCGAGCGACAGCTCGTCCCGCAGTTCCCGGCAGAGCGCGGCCACGGTCGCGGTCTTCCCGGATCCCACGGGCCCGCCGAGCCCGATGCGCAGGGCACGGCGCGTTCCGTCCGGGCGGTGGGCGTCGGCGCTCACGGCGGCGGGGCCGTGGTGGGAGTGGTCGAGGTGCATGTGCGGCTCCTGGAGGCCAAGGGCTTGGGCGAAGGGGAAGGTCAGGACGCGAACAGCCGGGCCGGCCAGGAGGCGTGGGCCTCGGCCATGATCTCCAGCAGCGGGCCGGACGCCGCGGGCAGCGCGTGGGGCCCTTCCGCGGCGGCTCTGCCCGCCGCGTCGACCGCCGTCCGCGCGACCGTGTCCAGCTCGGGGGCCAGCCGGGCCAGTACGCCGGTCGCGTCGAAGGGGTCGAGGCTGAGCAGTCGTACGGTCGCGGTCGCCGGGCCGCTCACGCTCTCGTACAGGGCGCAGTACGCCGCGTCCGCGGGCCCGAGTCCGGCCGCCCGGGCGGCGATTCCGAGGACCACGGGCTGGTGGGCGCCCTTGGGGAAGCACCGGGCGAGCTCGTCGAGTTCCGCGCAGGGCCAGCTCGCCCGCGCGGCGCGCAGCAGCTGGCGGCCGAGGCGGCGGGCGGCGAGCCGGAGCGCCGGGGAGGGCGTGCGGGCGTCCGCCGCCGTGTCCAGTTCCCGGGGGTCCAGGCCGAGCGTGGCCGCCGCCGCGAGCGCGCCCGCGACCAGTCCGGCCGTGTGCAGCCGGCCCCGGCAGAAGTCCTCCAGGTCGGCGGCGCAGGTGATGCGCCCCGCCTTGACGGCGGCCTCGGCCCCGCCGGAGTGGGCGTGCCCTCCGGCGGGGAAGCGGCCGTCGGCCAGAACGAGCAGTGCCGCGTGTGTCATCACGGTGCCGTCGCTGCCGTCAGAAGAGGAAGTAGCGCTGGGCCATGGGCAGTTCGGCGGCCGGGGTCGCCTCGACCAGCTCGCCGTCGATGTGCACGGCGAAGCTGTCGGGGTCGATGCGGACGTCGGGGCGGGCGTCGTTCTCCCGCATGTCGGCCTTGGTGAGCGCGCGGGTGGAGTCGATCGCCACGAACCGTTTGCCGAGCCCGAGCCGTTCCGGCAGCCCGTCCTCCAGGGCGAGGGAGGAGACGAAGTTGACGGAGTTGGCGGCCGGGGCGCGGCCGATCGCGCCGTACATCGGGCGGGGCAGGATCGGCTGCGGGGTGGGGATGGAGGCGTTGGCGTCGCCCATCTGCGCGTAGGCGATCTGGCCGCCCTTGAGCACGAGGAGCGGTTTCACCCCGAAGAACGCGGGCTCCCACAGCACGAGGTCGGCGAGCTTGCCCCGCTCCACGGATCCGGTCTCGGTGGCGAGGCCCTGGGCGAGCGCGGGGTTGATCGTGTATTTGGCGACATAGCGCCGTACCCGGTGGTTGTCCGCGCGGCCGTCGCCGGGCAGCGCGCCCCGGCGCCGCTTCATGACATGGGCGGTCTGCCAGGTCCGCAGGATCACCTCGCCGACCCGGCCCATGGCCTGGGAGTCGGAGGAGATGATCGAGATCGCGCCGAGGTCGTGGAGGATGTCCTCCGCGCCGATGGTGGAGGGCCGGATCCGGGACTCGGCGAAGGCGAGGTCCTCGGGGACGGCCGGGTTGAGATGGTGGCAGACCATCAGCATGTCGAGGTGTTCCTCGGCGGTGTTGACGGTGAACGGCCGGGTCGGATTGGTGGAGCTGGGCAGCACGTTGGGCTGCGAGACCACGGTCATGATGTCGGGCGCGTGCCCGCCGCCGGCGCCCTCGGTGTGGTACGAGTGGATGCCCCGGCCCCGGATCGCGGCGAGGGTGTCGCCGACGAACCCGGCCTCGTTCAGGGTGTCGGTGTGGATGGCGACCTGGATGCCGGTGCGGTCGGCGACGGTGAGGGCGGCGTCGATGACGGCGGGGGTGGAGCCCCAGTCCTCGTGCAGTTTGAGGCCGACGGCGCCGCCGCGGATCTGGGAGAGCATCGCCTCGTGGCTGACGGTGTTGCCCTTGCCGAGGAAGCCGATGTTCAGGGGGTAGGACTCCATCGCCTCCAGCATCCGGGCGAGGTGCCAGGGGCCGGGCGTGACGGTGGTGGCCTTGGAGCCCTCGGCGGGGCCGGTGCCGCCGCCGACCAGGGTGGTGATGCCGGAGGCCAGCGCCTCGTCGGCGACCTGGGGGCAGATGAAGTGGACATGCGCGTCGATGGCGCCGGCCGTGAGGATCCGCCCGTTGCCCGCGATGATCTCGGTCTCGGGCCCGATCACCAGGCCGGGGTGGACGCCGTCCATGGTGTCGGGGTTGCCGGCCTTGCCGAGGGCGGTGATACGGCCGTCGCGGATACCGATGTCGGCCTTGACGATGCCCCAGTGGTCCACGACGACGGCGCCGGTGATCACGGTGTCGGGGGTGCCGTCGGCGCGGGTGGCCCGGGACTGGCCCATGGACTCGCGGATGACCTTGCCGCCGCCGAAGACCGCCTCGTCCCCGGCGCGGCCGGGTCCGCCCGAGCGGTCCTCCTCGATCTCGATCAGCAGATCGGTGTCGGCGAGCCGGATGCGGTCGCCGGTGGTCGGTCCGAACAGGTCGGCGTAGGCGGCGCGGGAGACCTCAGGCATCGAGGGCACCTCCGGTCTCGCCGCGCAGCCCCGGCACGATCCGGGCGCCGGTGAGGGGGACGAGTTCGACGTCGACGGGGATGCCGGGCTCGAAGCGCACGGCGGTGCCGGCGGCGACATTCAGCCGCCTGCCGCGCGCGGCGGCGCGGTCGAACTCCAGTCCGGGGTTGGCCTCGGCGAAGTGGTAGTGGGAGCCGATCTGGACGGGCCGGTCGGCGGCGTTGAGGACGGTGAGCCGGGTGACGGCGCGGCCCTCGTTGACGCGCACGGGGTCGTCGTCGAAGAGGATCTCTCCGGGAATCATCGCGGCCCCCTTCAGATGATCGGCTCGTGCACGGTGACGAGCTTGGTGCCGTCCGGGAAGGTCGCCTCGACCTGCACGTCCTGGATCATCTCCGCGATGCCGTCCATCACGTCGTCCCTGGTGAGGAGCTTGCGGCCGGTGGACATCAGCTCGGCGACGGTACGGCCGTCGCGCGCGCCCTCCAGGATGTGCGCGGTAATGAGGGCGACCGCCTCGGGGTGGTTGAGCCGAAGACCGCGGGCCCTGCGCTTCTCGGCCACGTCGGCCGCCACATGGATGAGCAGCCGCTCTTGTTCGTGCGGGGTCAGTTGCACGTCCCACCTCACAGTCCTCGCTCCGGACCGTGCGGGGTCCGGGTGCCGCAGCCACCGCGACGGGAGTCAGGTGTAACACACGGACGAATGGGGACCGACCGTGATCAATAGGGGCACAAAAACCCTCCGGTGGCATGGATCCGCAGGCTAGTTCGCCGGAGTTTCAACGACGTTAACCAGCCTTTGGGCGGCTCATGACCGCCCTATGGCACCGGCGATAACCGCGGGGCGACCAGGCGGTGTTCAGGAAACGCCCGGCCCCCGGTACTCCGCCGCGATGCCGAAGCGCCGGCGTTCGCGCGGAGCGGACGGCACCTCGTGGACGGCGGACTCCCGGATGCGGGACACCGAGCTGGCCACCTGTCCCTCGCCCGGCTCCTCGGCGGCGTCCAGGGCGTCGAGTCGTGCCAGGTCGGCGGCCGAGACCAGCGCGGCCAGCGGCTTGCCGTGCCGGGTCACGACGACGCGCTCGCCGCCGTACACCACCCGGTTGATCAGGTCGGCGAGCTCAGCCCTGGCTTGCGTCACCGGAATCTCGTAGGCCATACCCCCATCATAACGTCAGGTACGTCCTGTACATTCTGTACAGAAGTCGGAGATCGCCGGTCTCCGCCGTGAGGAGGGGTGTGCCCAGATGTCCCGACCGTCCGCCCGCTACGTCCTGCCCGAGTTCACCGAGCGCACCAGCGTCGGGGAGCGGCGGCTCGATCCCTACTCGAAGCTGTTCGAGAACCGGGTGGTCTTCCTCGGGACGCCCCTGGACGAGGCGGCGGCCAGTGATGTGATCACCCAGTTCATGCACCTCGAACACCTGGACCCGGACCGGGACATCACGCTCTACCTGAACTGCCCGGGCGGCTCGTTCCACGCGATGACGGCGGTCTACGACACGATGCGGTACGTCACCTGTGAGGTGCAGACGTACTGCCTGGGCCAGGCCGCCTCGGTCGGCGCCGTGCTGCTGGCCGCCGGCACCCCCGGCAAGCGGTTCACCCTGCCCGGCGCGCGCGTGGTGCTCTCCCAGCCCGAGCTGCCCGAGCCGGCCCAGGGCCAGCCGAGCGATCTGCTCATCCAGGCCGAGGAACTGGTCCGGCTGCGCACCCTGATGGAGGAGATGCTGGTCCGGCACACCGGGCGCACCGAGGAGCAGGTCCACCGGGACCTGGAGCGCGATCTCATGCTGGACGCGCCGGGCGCGCGGTCGTACGGGCTGGTGGACGGCGTGGTGCCCGGCCGCCGGGACCTCCCCGGCGAGCGGTGAGCCGGCCGTGCTGCCCGAGGAGCTGCCGCCGCTGCCGGCGCTGACGCACGCGGAGGGCGAGGTGGTCGACCACTATCTGGCGGTGGTCGACCTGCTCGGCAGGATCAACCCGGCGCACGACGGTGACACCTATCGCGGGCTGCGCGCCGCGCAGGCGCTGGTGCGCAGGGCGGAAGAGCTGCGCGACGCGCTGGAGCTGATGCACGACCGGGGCGAGCGGGAGGTGCACGGGAGCACGTTGGCACGGGCGCTGCGGGTGCTCGACGGCGAGCGCCGGGCCGCTCGCGTCGCGCTCCCGCCGGACGCCGTGGGCTGATCCGGACGGCCGCCGGACCCGGTGGGCGCGGAGTGTCCGCTCGGCCGCCGGGTCCGGGCGCGAAACGGCCCGAACGACGTACCGCCGACCGGTGTATATCCGGATCCGTTTCCGGTTCTCCCGAGTTGCGCGCGGGCCGTGTCCGTGCGCGGTGCCCGGGCGCCTTTTCCCAGGTCCGGGGCTACGCACGGGAACTGACGCAGCATCGAACAGAGCAGCTTCCACCCGAACGGGCGAGTGGTGAGTAACGCCACAAATCCCCGATTCCGTTGGGATTTTCGGACAGCTGTAGGTCAAGATCCCTGTCTGACGACAAGCCCCCGCCACCGCGGCGGGGCGGTCCGGGCGGACGCCGAGTCCTGCCGCCGCCCGGATGACCGGTCGACAGGAGTGGATCGGCAGGAGTGGAGGACCCAGGCAAGGCGGGTCCCCGGAACGGCCGGCAGTCCGCGTGAGCGGACGGACGGGCGCTTCGGGCGGCCCTTGGGGTGAAGCCGTGGCAACGCGGCCGGGCTACTTCGCCAGCCCGAATCCGACAGGTCATCCTTCACAGGCGGCTGACGAAGGGTTGCGCATGACTGCGCTCAATCGTGTCCCGTCGCTGATGGCCCGAGCCGGTACGGCCTCGGCCCTCACCCTGGCCGCCGTGGGCGGCTCGATCGCGGTGCCTGGCCTCTCCACCGATGCCTCGGCCGCGACGATGGCGACGAAGGCCCTGAACATCGCGGCGTCCAAGAAGGGCGCCCCGTATCAGTGGGGGGGCACCGGGCCGCGACGGTTCGACTGCTCCGGGCTGACGCTCTATTCGTTCAAGAAGGCCGGGAAGAAGCTGCCGCGGACCGCCGCCCAGCAGTACAACAAGACCCACCACATCTCCTCCGGCAGCCGCAGAGCCGGTGACCTGGTGTTCTTCCACTACGGCTCGAACGTCTACCACGTGGGCATCTACGCCGGTCACAACAAGATCTGGCACGCGCCGAAGACCGGTTCCGTGGTGCGGCTGGAGAAGATCTGGACCAAGAGCGTCTGGTACGGCCGGGTCAGCTGACCCGCCCGCGCACGGGGGAGCGACTCCAGCCACCGGGCCGCTCCTTGTGCCTCCTCCCCTCACCCCGCGCCGCCTCCAGCCCCCGGGCGGCCCGGGCCGGGTCCCGCGCAGCCGCCGGATGAACGTTTCGCGGCTCCGCGCCGGGCTCCCCCGCTACGCCTCCTGCTGACCCGCCGTCGCCACCGGTTCGACCGGGGCGGTCCAGGGCAGTTCGATGGAGACCGTCTTGCCGCCCTCTCGGGTGGGGCGGACGCGGAGCCTGCCGCCGCACTCGGCGGTGAGCCAGCGAATGATGACCATCCCGCGGCCGTTGTCCTGCTGCACGGCCGCGGGCAGTCTCTTCGGGAAGCGCGGATGACTGTCCGTGACGCCGATGCGCAGCCGTTCGTCGCGCTCCAGCGCGATGTCGACCGTGAAGGTCGGGGACTGCCCGAAGGTGTGCTGGACGGCGTTGGTGGCCAGTTCGGAGACGATGAGCCGCACCGTGTCGGCCGCCTCGGTGTCCGACGGCAGGCCCCACTCCGCCAGGGTCCCCACCACGTACGACCTCGCGGCGGCGACCGAGGCGGGATCGCTCGGCAGGGTGACGGATGCTTCCAGGTGGTCTGCCATGGCGACGTCGTCCCTTTCCCACGGGACCGGAGTCCTGCATGGAGCGGATGGTTCGAGTACGGTCCCGGACTGGTGCTTCCTCGCCAGACTGCCACCACCGGACCGGTCACGGGGAGCGATCCACCGAGATGTGCATATATCTGTCGCTCGATGCGGTGAACTCTGCGACGGGAGACCGTATTCGGGCGGCCCATAAGGAGTAAGGAGGAGCCCATGCAGAACGGTCCGGCAGTGCGCCGCCGCAAATTGGGTGCCGAACTGCGCACGCTGCGCACCGGTGCGGGGCTCACCAGTGGGGAGGCGGCGCGTCTGGTCGGCTGGCACCAGTCGAAGGTGAGCCGGATCGAGACGGGCGCCAGTGGTGTGAAACCGGCCGATCTTCGCTTACTCCTGGACGCCTACACCGTGCGCGACGCCCAGCTGCGCGAGCTGCTGCTGATGCTGGCGGGCTCCGAGGACGGAGACGGCGAGCGCAACCGCTGGTGGCACGCCTACCGCGGGGTGCTCCCGCCGACGTACCGGGACTTCATCAGCCTGGAGTCGCAGGCCCGCGCGATGCGCACACTGGAGACGACCGTCGTGCCCGGCCTGCTCCAGACGGCCGAGTACGCCCGTGCGGTGACCCGGGCGGCCGTCAAGGACCTGGACGAGGAGCGCCTGGACGCGCTGGTGGAGGTGCGGCTGGCCCGGCAGGACGTGCTGCGCTCGGACCCGCCGCTGGAGCTGTGCGCGGTCCTGGACGAGGCGGTGCTGCGCCGAGAGGTCGGCGGCCCCGGGGTGATGGCGCGCCAGCTGGAGCGGCTCATGGAGGCCGCCCGGCTGCCCCAAGTGCAGCTCCAGGTACTGCCGTTCGGGGCGGGGGCGCATGTCGGCCTCACCGGGCCTTTCGTTATTTTCTCATTTCCGAGCACTTCTGATCTCGATGTTGTTGTTCTCGACCAGTTGACGAGTAGCCTCTACCTCGAACGGAAAGAAGACCTCCGGGCGTACTCGGAGGCCTTCCAGACCCTTCAGAGCCACGCTCTCTCCCCCCACGATTCGCTGGACTACATCGCCGGGATAGGTGACGGCGCGTAAGGAGGCACCATTGTCAGCTCTGCCTCGGAGCGTCCCTGCCAGTACCGACCTGTACGACGTGCGCTGGCTGCGCAGCAGTTACAGCACGGGCGCCAACAACTGCGTGGAGACGGCACGGCCGCGCCGCGGACCCTGGTCCGGGCTGCTCGCCGTGCGCGACTCGAAGGACCCCGCCGGGCCCGCGCTGCTCTTCCGCGCGGACAGCTGGACCGGCTTCGTGGCCGCGCTCCGCTGAAACCCTCCGGACCGGTCCGCCCCCGGCCGGCTCATGGCCGCGTCTCGCCGATCACCCGCACCGCGTGGGCGATCTCGGCCCCGGAGAGGTCCGCGCGGGCGGTCAGCCGCAGCCGTGAGATGCCGTCGGGCACGGAGGGAGGACGGAAGCAGCCCACGGCCAGGCCCGCCGTACGGCAGTCGGCCGCCCAGCGCACCGCCTGCTCCGGGGACGGGGCCCGTACGGAGACCACCGCGGCGTCCGGACGCACCGCCTCCAGACCCGCGGCGGTCAGCCGCAGGTGCAGCTCCCCCGCCACCTCGCGGGCCCGCGCCGCCCGTTCGGGCTCCCGGCCGAGCAGCCGCAGGGCCGCGAGGGCCGCACCGGCCGCCGCGGGCGCGAGCCCGGTGTCGAAGATGAACGTGCGGGCCGCGTTGACCAGGTGGTCGATCACCCGCGCCGGACCCAGCACCACCCCGCCCTGGCTGCCGAGCGACTTGGACAGCGTGGCCGTGGCCACCACGTCCGGGGCGCCCGCCAGTCCGGTCGCCTGCGCCGCGCCCCGGCCGCCGTCGCCCAGCACGCCGAGTCCGTGGGCGTCGTCCACCACGAGCCCCGCGCCGCGCTCCCGGCACGCCTCGGCCAGCTGTGCGAGCGGCGCCCGGTCCCCGTCGACCGAGAACACGGTGTCCGAGACCACGATCGCCGCCCCCTCGTGGGTGGCGAGGGCCTTGCGCACCGCCTGCGGGTCGGCGTGCCCGACGACCTGGGTCTCGCCCCGGGCGAGCCGGCAGCCGTCGATGAGCGAGGCGTGGTTGCCCGCGTCGGAGACGACCAGCGAGCCGTGCGGGCCGAGCGCGGTGACCGCGGCCAGGTTCGCGGCGTACCCGGAGGAGAAGACCAGGGCCGCCTCGAAGCCGCAGAACGCGGCCAGTTCCCGCTCCAGTTCGGCGTGCAGCTCGGTGGTGCCGGTGACCAGCCGGGAGCCGGTGGCGCCGCCGCCCCAGGTCCGGGCGGCCCGGGCCGCGCCCTCGGTCACCTCGGGGTGCCGGGCGAGGCCCAGGTAGTCGTTGCTCGCCAGATCCAGCAGCGGGGAGGCGGCGGGGCGCGGGCTGAGGCGCCGTACGAGTCCGGCCCGGTGGCGCGCCCGGGCCTGCTCCTCGATCCAGCCGAACGCCATGAGTCCTCCGGAGGTTTTGTAGGTAGCGCACAGACCCTAGCTGGCCCGCTCGCCACCGACCGTGTGGCAATACCCACACGGTGAACGGTGTTCCTTGTGTGAACTCTCCTTGGCCCGGGGCGGTCCCGTAAGACAGGATCGGGCCTCATGGACCTGCTGAACACGCTGGTGGACAAGGGGCTTCGGCGCGAGCTGCCGACCCGCGAGGAAGCGCTCGCCGTGCTGGCCACCTCCGACGACGACCTGCTCGATGTGGTGGCCGCGGCCGGCAAGGTGCGCCGGCACTGGTTCGGCCGGCGCGTGAAACTGAACTACCTGGTCAACCTCAAGTCCGGCCTGTGCCCCGAGGACTGCTCGTACTGCTCCCAGCGGCTCGGCTCCGAGGCGGGCATCCTCAAGTACACCTGGCTCAAGCCCGACGAGGCGTCCCAGGCGGCCGCCGCGGGGCTCGCGGGCGGCGCCAAGCGCGTCTGCCTGGTGGCGAGCGGGCGCGGCCCGACGGACCGGGACGTGGACCGGGTCTCGCAGACCATCAAGGCCATCAAGGACGGCAACGAGGGCGTCGAGGTGTGCGCCTGTCTCGGGCTGCTCTCCGACGGCCAGGCCGAACGGCTGCGCGAGGCCGGCGCGGACGCCTACAACCACAACCTGAACACCTCGGAATCGACCTACGGGGAGATCACCACCACCCACACGTACGCCGATCGGGTGGACACGGTGCAGAAGGCGCACGCCGCCGGTCTCTCGCCGTGCTCCGGTCTGATCGCCGGCATGGGCGAGAGCGACGAGGACCTGGTGGACGTCGTCTTCTCGCTGCGCGAGCTGGACCCGGACTCCGTTCCGGTGAACTTCCTGATCCCGTTCGAGGGCACCCCGCTGGCCAAGGAGTGGAACCTCACCCCGCAGCGCTGTCTGCGGATCCTGGCGATGGTCCGCTTCGTGTGCCCGGACGTCGAGGTGCGCATCGCGGGGGGCCGTGAGGTGCATCTGCGCACGATGCAGCCGCTCGCGCTGAACCTCGCCAACTCCATCTTCCTCGGCGACTACCTGACCAGCGAGGGCCAGGCGGGCAAGGCCGACCTGGAGATGATCGCCGACGCCGGTTTCGAGGTGGAGGGCGCCGATCAGATCACCCTGCCGGAGCACCGGGCGGGCGGCGGTGGCTGCCACCAGGGCGCCGACGCCGGCTGCCACGACTCCGCCGCGGGTGGCTGCCACGAGGGCGCGGGGGTCTGCGGTTCGGCCCCCGCGGAGCCGGCCGCCGAGCCGGTGGCCGCGAACGAGCCCCGTACCGACCTGGTCGCCGTCCGCCGCCGGGGCGCCGGAACGGATCTCGCGCCCAATGCCTGACCTGCCCCACCTGAGTGTCCCCGAGCTGCTGGAGCTGGACCGGCGGCACGTCTGGCATCCGTACGGCCCGATGCCCGGGCGTGCCGAACCGCTCGTCGTGGAGTCGGCGAGCGGGGTCCGGCTGCGGCTCGCGGACGGCTCGGGCGAGCTGGTGGACGGCATGTCGTCGTGGTGGTCGGCGATCCACGGCTACAACCACCCGGTGCTCAACGAGGCGGCGCGGCGGCAGCTGGGGCGCATGAGCCATGTGATGTTCGGCGGGCTCACCCATGAACCCGCCGTCCGGCTGGCGAAGCTCCTTGTCGACATGTCGCCCGAGGGCCTTGAGCATGTGTTCCTGGCCGACTCCGGTTCGGTGTCGGTCGAGGTGGCCGTCAAGATGTGCCTCCAGTACTGGCGTTCGCTCGGGCGGCCCGGCAAGCAACGGCTGCTGACCTGGCGGGGCGGCTACCACGGGGACACCTGGCAGCCGATGTCGGTGTGCGACCCCGAGGGCGGGATGCACGAGCTGTGGTCCGGCGTGCTGCCGCGCCAGGTCTTCGCGGACGCGCCGCCGGCCGGGTACGAGGAGTCGTACGCGGAGCAGCTGCGCGAGCTGATCGGGCGGCACGCGGACGAGCTGGCCGCGGTGATCGTGGAGCCGGTGGTGCAGGGCGCGGGCGGGATGCGCTTCCACTCCCCCGCCTATCTGCGGGTGCTGCGCGAGGCGTGCGACGCGCACGACGTGCTGCTGGTGTTCGACGAGATCGCGACCGGTTTCGGGCGTACGGGCGCGCTGTTCGCGGCGGATCACGCGGCCGTCACCCCGGATGTGATGTGCGTGGGCAAGGCGCTGACCGGCGGCTATCTGACGATGGCGGCCACGCTGTGCACCTCGCGGGTGGCCGAGGGGATCTCCCGGGGCGAGGTGCCGGTGCTGGCGCACGGGCCGACGTTCATGGGCAATCCGCTGGCCGCCGCCGTGGCCTGCGCCTCGCTGGAGCTGCTCATGGGGCAGGACTGGCGGGCGGAGGTCAAGCGGATCGAGGCGGGCCTGACGGCGGGTCTCGCCCCGGCGGCCGAGCTGCCGGGCGTGCGGGACGTACGAGTGCTGGGCGCCATCGGGGTCGTCCAGCTGGACCACGAGGTCGACATGGCCGCGGCCACCCGTGCGGCCGTCGGGGAGGGCGTGTGGCTGCGCCCGTTCCGCGATCTGGTGTACACGATGCCGCCGTACGTCACCTCGGACGAGGACGTGGCGAGGATCGCGCGCGCGGTGTGCGCGGCGGCGCGGGAGGGATGAAATGCCGGTACTGGTGATCACGGGGACGGGCACGGAGGTCGGCAAGACCGTCACCACGGCCGCCGTCGCCGCGGCGGCGCTCGCGGCCGGGCGTTCGGTGGCCGTCCTCAAGGCCGCCCAGACGGGGGTACGGCCCGACGAGCGCGGGGACGCCGACGAGGTGGCCCGGCTCGCCGGTGCCGTCACGGCGGAGGAGGTCGCCCGCTATCCCGAGCCGTTGGCGCCGGGCACGGCGGCGCGGCGGGCCGGTATGGCGCCGGTGCATCCGCAGGAGGTCGCCGAGCGGGCCGCCAAGCTGGCCGCCGACCACGATCTGGTGCTGGTCGAGGGGGCGGGCGGGCTGCTCGTACGGTTCGACGCGGCGGGCGGCACGCTGGCCGACGCGGCGCGGTCGCTGGGCGCGCCGGTGCTGATCGTGGCCCAGGCGGGCCTGGGCACGCTGAACGCCACCGAGCTGACGGCGCGCGAACTGCGCCGCCACGGTCTGGAGCCGCTCGGCGTGGTGATCGGCAGCTGGCCGGCCGATCCCGATCTGGCCACCCGCTGCAATGTCGCCGATCTGCCCGAGGTCTCCGCCGCGCCCCTGCTGGGCGCCCTGCCCTCGGGCGCGGGCGCCCTGTCCCCGGCCGGCTTCAGGGCGGCGGCCCCGGGCTGGCTGTCCCCGCGGCTGGACGGCACGTGGGACGCGGAGGCGTTCCGCGCGCGGGAAGGGGCCTGACCGGGGCGCCGAGGGGGCTCGCCGGGGCGGACCGCGGGGATACTTCCCCCAGGTTTGTGATGTCCGGGAGATCGGTATGCGGCTGGGGTCCGAGGCGCCGGGGCCGGGGGCCGTGCGGCATCCGGTGTTCGCGCGGGACTACGCGCGGGTCGGCGCCGGGGCGGACGCGCGGCTCGGGTTCGCCGGGGTGCGGGGGCGGCTGCTCGCCGGGCTGTCCGGCCGGGTGATCGAGGTCGGCGCGGGCAACGGGCCCGGCTTCGCCCGCTGTCCCGCCGCCGTCGCACGGGTCGTGGCCGTCGGACCGGAGCCGCTGCTGGGCCGGTTGGCGCGGGAGTCGGCGCGCCGCGCACCGGTGCCGGTCGACGTGGTGCCCGGCGCGGCGGAGGCGCTGCCCGTCGCGAGCGGGGCGTTCGACGCGGTCGTGCTGTCCCTGGTGCTGTGCGGTGTGCGCGATGTGGCGCGGGCGCTGGGTGAGGCGCGGCGGGTGCTCAGGCCGGGCGGGCAGGTGCGGTTCTTCGAGCACGGGCGCGGCGGCGGGCGGGCGATGCGGCTGACCCGGCGCGCCCTGGACCGCACGGTGTGGCCCGCGCTCGCCGGGGGCTGCCATCCGGCCCGGGACCCGGTGGCCGCGTTGCGCTGCGCCGGGTTCGCACTCGGGCCGTACCGCGAGCTGACGCTGCCGGGGGGCGGGCCGCGGCTGCCGGCCTCGTACTGCGTGCTCGGGACCGCCTGGCGCCCGGACGACGGACCGGGCGGCCGCTGATCACAGGCTCCAGCGGCGCAGTTCCCCGGCGATGTCGTCGATGCTCGCCGCGCCGTCCTTGACCAGCCGGGCGAGGTCGCGCACCTGTTCCGGCGTGGTGGCCACCTTGGCGCCGCTGGCGACCAGGTAGGCGTAGGCGACCGCGGAGGCGAACAGCGCGTTGGAGCGTTCCAGCGCCGGTACGTGGATGAGCAGCTGGAGGAGGGCGGCGGCGCGTGTGTACGGCGTCTCGTACACCGGCACGCCGAATATCTCCGCCCGGTGCCGGGCGACGGCGGCGATCAGCGCGCCCCAGTCGGTGACCTGCGGGTCCCCGGGCGTCTTCTGTTCGGCGAGCATGAGCAGCCAGGCGAGGTCGATGCTCAGGCCGTTCGGGGTGTCGCTCAAGGGATCAGCTGCGTCCTTCGCCCGGAGCGGTGCCGCGCGCCTCGGTGAACTCCTCGGCGAACACGGACTCGTACTGCTTCATGAAGTCGGCGGCGGCCTCCACGAAGGTGCGGCCGGCCTCACCGGTGTCCTGTCTGACCAGTTCCTCGATGTAGCGGTTGACGCTCATCCCGCGGGCCAGCGCGCGCTCGCGCGCCGCGCGGGCGGTGCCCTCGTCCACGCGCACGTTCAGCTGGGTCTTCGCCATACCTCGACGCTAGCGCCCGAGTGCTAGCAGGGGCAAGCCGGGGGCGGGGGCACACAAGCGGGGGCGGGGGCAGAAGGGGGCGCACGGGCGCGTCCCACCGGGGCGCACCGGAACACCGCCCGCGGCCCGGCCGTACGTCGGCGCGGGCCGGACGCCGCGCTGTACGTGACGCGGCGCCCGGCACCGCGCCGAAGGACCCGCGGCCACGAGCGAGCGCCTGCCGGATGCGCCGGCAGCGGCTGTGATGGAATGCCGGTCGAAGGTCGATTCGCCGACGGTTGAGGAGACTTGATGCCGCGCCCGTTCCGCTTCGGGGTCAACATGCTCACGCCCGCGTCCGCGGCCGAGTGGCGCGCGAAGTGCCGTCGCGCCGAGGAGCTGGGCTACGACGTGATCCTCGTCCCCGACCATCTCGGCCGGGTTGCGCCGTTCCCCGCGCTGGTCGCGGCGGCGCAGGCGACCGAGCGGGCCCGGGTCGGCACGCTCGTGCTCAACGCGGGTTTCTTCAACCCGACGTTGCTGGCCCGGGAGGTCGCCACCACGGACGCGCTCACCGGCGGGCGGCTCGAACTCGGCCTGGGCACCGGCTATGTGCGGGAGGAGCACGAGGCGGCGGGGCTGCCCTTCGGCTCCCCGGGCGAGCGGGTGGACCATCTGCGGCGCACCGTCGAGGAGTTGGAACGGCTGCTCGGCTCCGCGGAGTACCGGCCGCGGCCGGAGCAGGCCCGGGTGCCGCTGCTGATCGGCGGCAACGGCGACCGGATGCTGCGGCTGACCGCCGAGCACGCCGATATCGCGGCCTTCTCGGGCGTCCGGACGGGGAACACGACGTCACTGGAACCGCTCACCGCCGACGAGCTGGACGAACGGGTCGGGCGCTACCGGGAGCTGGCGGCCGGCCGGGCGGAGCCCGCCGAGCTGAATTTGCTGGTCCAGCAGGTCGCCGTCACCGACGATCCCGGGGCGGCGCTGGGGCCGGTGCTGGAGCGGCGGCCGGAACAGACCCTGGACGCCCTGCTGGCGCTGCCCGTCATGCTGGCGGGACCGCTGGAGGACGTCGTGGCGAAGGTCAGGGCGCAGCGCGAGCGGTACGGATTCACCAACCTGACCGTTCTGGAGCCCCAGATGGAGGCGTTCGCGCCGGTGATCGAGCGGCTGCGCGCCGAGTCCGCATGAGGGAAACCCCCGCGCGCGGGGCCCGGCCGCGGTCAGGGTGGCCGCATGAACGAGCTGCGCACACGTCCCGCCGTACCCGATGGCCTCGACGGCGTGCCGGCCTTCTGGCGGACGGCCGCCGAGGGCACCAGCATCAGCGACGACCGCGCCGGGGTGGAGCGTCTGGCGGCGCGCGACGCCCGGGCGCTGATCCTGGCCGAGCGGGGCGGTGAGCCGGTCGGCACCGTGATCGCGGGCTTCGACGGCTGGCGCTGCCATCCGTACCGGCTCGCGGTGGCTCCCGGGCGCCGGCACCAGGGCATCGCCACGGCCGCGCGTACCCCGCCCGCTCGTTTCGCACCAGCGAGTGCGGCCGGGTACGGGCCCGAGGAGCAGTGGCGGCGCTGGGTGAAGCCGCTCACCGGCTGAGACGGGGTTGTCCACAGGCTCTCCGGCACTGCTTTGCCCATCCTTTACCCTGGACGGAGCACTCGTTCCTCTGTGAAAGGTAGTGAGCGTCTTCCCATGGGCGAGCCCCCCGGCCCGCGACACCGCGCGTCCCGCCGTTCCCTGTCCGATCATGGGACGGGGGTGACCCGATGACCGAAGTGCTGCTTCTTCTGGTGGCGATCCTGCTGTCGCTGGCCTGCGGCGCGTTCGTGGCCGCGGAGTTCTCGCTGACCACGGTCGAGCGCGGCGAGCTGGAGCGGGCCGCGCAGCGCGGCGAGCGGGGTGCCGCGGGCGCCCTGAAGGCCGTCCGGAACCTGACGTTCCAGCTGTCCGGCGCCCAGCTCGGCATCACCGTCACCAACCTGGTCGTCGGCATGCTCGCCGAGCCCTCGGTCGCCAAGCTGCTCGCCGGACCGTTCCGGGCCATGGGTCTGTCGGTCGGCGGGGCGCAGTCGGTGGCGCTGGTGCTCGGCACCGCGCTGTCCACGGTGTTCCTGATGGTCGTCGGCGAGCTGGTGCCCAAGAACTGGGCGATCTCCTCGCCGCTGGCCGTCGCCAAGCGGGTGGGCACCCCGCAGCGCTGGTTCAGCGCCGCCTTCCGGCCCTTCATCGCCCAGCTGAACAACACGGCGAACCATGTCGTACGGCGGCTCGGTCTCGAACCCGCCGAGGAGCTGGCCTCCGCGCGCGGGCCGCAGGAGCTGGCCGCGCTCGCCCGGCACTCCGCCAAGCAGGGCGCCCTGGAGGCGGACACCGCCGAGCTGTTCGTACGGACGCTGAACCTGGCCGACCTGACCGCGGAGAACGTGATGACCCCACGCGTCCAGGTCATCGCCCTGGACGAGCAGGCGACCTGCGAGGACGTGGCGAACGCGACCCGGGCGACGGGCCTGTCCCGCTTCCCGGTCTTCCGGGGCAACCTCGACTCCGTCGTCGGCACCGTGCACATCAAGGACGTCCTCGCGGTGCCCGCCGAGCACCGCCGCCACCGCCGTATCTCGCATCTGATGCGCGAGCCGCTGCTGGTGCCCGAGTCCCTCACCGTCGACCGGCTCCTCGACCGGCTCTCCGGCCGCCGCACCATGGCCGTCGTCATCGACGAGTACGGCGGCACGGCGGGCGTGGCCACCCTGGAGGACATCGTCGAGGAGGTCGTCGGCGAGGTCCGCGACGAACACGACCCGCACGAGACGCCCGACATCGCCCCGGCCGGCGCGGACGAGAGCGGCCGGGCCCTGTACTCGGCCGACGGCGCCGCCCGCACCGACCAGCTCGCGCGCGTCGGACTGCGGGTGCCCGACGGGCCGTACGAGACCCTGGCCGGTCTGGTCGCCACCGAGCTGGGCCGGATACCCGAGGCGGGCGACCGGGTCGAGCTCGCGGGCTGGCGCCTCGACGTGGTGGACGCCGCCGGGCGGCGCGCCGCCCGGGTGCTGCTGCACGCGCCGCTGGACGACGAGCGCGACGACAAGACGGCGGAGGGGGCGCGATGATCGCCGTACAGCTGCTGATCGGTCTGGCCACCCTCGTGGTCAACGCGTTCTTCGTGGCCGGTGAGTTCGCGCTGATCTCGGTGCGCCGCTCGCAGATCGAGCCGCTCGCGCAGGAGGGCGACCGGCGGGCCAGGAGCGTGCTGTGGGGCCTGGAGCACGTCTCGGCGCTGCTGGCCACCGCCCAGCTCGGCATCACGCTGTGCACGCTGGTCCTCGGTGTGGTCGCCGAGCCGGCCATCGCGCATCTGCTGGAGCCGGTGTTCCACGCGGTGGGCGTGCCGCTGGGCGTGGGCCATGCGGTGTCGTTCGTGATCGCGCTGACCCTGGCGACCTATCTGCACATGCTGCTGGGCGAGATGGTGCCCAAGAACATCTCGCTCGCGGAGCCGGTGCGCGCCGCGCTGCTGCTCGGGCCGCCGTTGGTCGCGCTGTCCCGGGCGCTGCGCCCGGTGATCTTCACGGTGAACACGTTCGCCAACACGCTGCTGCGACTGATGCGGGTGGAGGCCAGGGGCGAGGTCGCGGCGACCTTCACGGACGCCGAACTCGCCGAGATCGTCAAGGACGCGAGCGAGGCGGGCCTGATCGACGACCGGGCGCAGGAGCGGCTGCACGACGCCCTGGAGCTGGGCAGCCGCCCGGTGCGGGACGTCGTGGTGCCCCTGGAGCGGGTGGTGTACGCACAGGTGGGCGTCACCCCGGAGCAGCTGGAGCGGCTGTCGGCCGAGTCGGGCTTCTCCCGCTTCCCGGTGGTCGATCCGGGCCGCCGCATCCTCGGGTATCTGCACGTCAAGGACGCGCTGGACGCCCTGCCCCAGGACCTGCCGTTCGAGCCGCGCGACATGCGGCCCATCGCCCGGGTGAAGGCGGACACCCCGCTGGACGACGTGCTCACCGCGATGCGGGGCAGCCGCAACCACATCGCGGCCGTCCTCGGCGACGACGGACGCCTCGCCGGGCTCGTGACCATGGAGGACGTGCTGCGGGAGCTGTTCGGGCAGCCGGTCTGACCGCACCGCCCCCCCTACCGACCGACCGCTGGGTATGGAGCCGGGATACCATCGCTGTCGCCATGCAGACGAATCCCACGCCTCCCCCGTACACCAGCCTGGTCGCGATCGGCGACTCCTTCACCGAGGGCATGTCGGACCTGCTGCCCGACGGCTCCTACCGGGGCTGGGCGGACGTCCTCGCCGCACGGTTGGCGGCGAGCGCCCCCGGCTTCCGGTACGCCAATCTCGCCGTGCGCGGCAAGCTGATCGGGCAGATCGTCGACGAGCAGGTGGACGCGGCCGCCGCCATGAACGCCGACGTGGTGACCCTGGTCGGCGGGCTCAACGACACCCTGCGGCCCAAGTGCGACATGGGCCGGGTGCGCGGGCTGCTCACCGAGGCCGTGGAGCGGCTGGCCCCCTCCTGCGAGCGGCTGGTGCTGATGCGCAGCCCCGGCCGCCAGGGCCCGGTCCTGGAGCGGTTCCGGCCGCGCATGGAGGAGCTGTTCGCCACCGTGGACGAGCTGGCCGCGAAGCACGGCGCCCTCGTCGTCGACCTGTACGGCGCCCCCGCGCTCGCCGACCCCCGGCTGTGGGACGTGGACCGGCTGCACCTGACGGCCGACGGGCACCGCCGGGTGGCCGAGGCGGTCTGGCAGACGCTCGGCTACCCGCCGGAGGACACCGAGTGGCATGTGCCGATGCCGGCCACCGCGCCGCCGGCCTGGCTCGACCGCCGGGCGGCGGACGTCCGCTTCGCCCGGCGGCATCTGCTGCCCTGGATAGGCAGACGACTGACCGGCCGCTCCTCCGGCGACGGCCTGCCGGCCAAGCGCCCGGAACTGCTGCCGTACGCGACACCCGAGGCCCGGGAGGCGTACGAGGGCCGGGCATGACCGGGGGCGGCCCGCTCTCGTAGCTTCCGACGAACGGGGGCGTGGCGCTGGCCTGCATAAATCGCCAGTAGACTCTGGACACGTGACTTCAGCGCCCGTCAAGCCCCGTATCCCGAACGTCCTCGCCGGACGCTACGCCTCCGCCGAGCTCGCCACGCTCTGGTCGCCCGAGCAGAAGGTGAGGCTGGAGCGGCAGCTCTGGCTCGCCGTGCTGCGGGCCCAGAAGGACCTCGGCATCGAGGTGCCGGACGAGGCGATCGCCGACTACGAGCGTGTCCTCGACACCGTCGACCTGGCCTCGATCGCCGAGCGCGAGAAGGTCACCCGGCACGATGTGAAGGCGCGGATCGAGGAGTTCAACGCCCTCGCCGGGCACGAGCACGTGCACAAGGGCATGACCTCCCGTGACCTCACGGAGAACGTCGAGCAGCTGCAGATCAGGCTCTCCCTGGAGCTGATGCGCGACCGCAGCGTGTCCGTCCTCGCCCGCCTGGGCAAGCTGGCCGGCGAGTACGCCGAGCTGGTCATGGCCGGCCGCTCGCACAACGTGGCCGCGCAGGCCACCACCCTCGGCAAGCGCTTCGCGACCGCCGCCGACGAGCTGCTCGTGGCCTACGGCCGGATCGAGGAGCTGCTCGCCCGCTACCCGCTGCGTGGCATCAAGGGCCCGGTCGGCACCGCGCAGGACATGCTGGACCTGCTCGGCGGCGACGCGGCCAAGCTCGCCGAGCTGGAGCAGCGGATCGCCTCCCACCTGGGCTTCTCCCAGGCGTTCACCTCGGTCGGCCAGGTCTACCCGCGCTCGCTGGACTACGAGGCCGTCACCGCGCTGGTGCAGCTGGCGGCGGCGCCGTCCTCGCTGGCCAGGACGATCCGGCTGATGGCCGGCAACGAGCTGGTCACCGAGGGCTTCAAGCCCGGCCAGGTCGGCTCCTCGGCGATGCCGCACAAGATGAACACCCGCTCCTGCGAGCGCGTCAACGGCCTGATGGTGATCCTGCGCGGCTACGCCTCGATGACCGGCGAGCTGGCGGGCGACCAGTGGAACGAGGGCGACGTGTCCTGCTCCGTGGTGCGCCGGGTCGCACTCCCGGACGCATTCTTCGCGCTGGACGGGCTGCTGGAGACCTTCCTGACCGTACTCGACGAGTTCGGCGCGTTCCCGGCGGTCATCGCCCGTGAGCTGGACCGCTACCTGCCGTTCCTCGCCACCACCAAGGTGCTGATGGGCGCGGTGCGCGCCGGGGTCGGCCGCGAGGTCGCGCACGAGGCGATCAAGGAGAACGCCGTCGCCACCGCCCTCGCCATGCGCGAGCAGGGCGCCGAGCGCAACGATCTGCTGGACAAGCTCGCCGCCGACGAGCGGCTGCCGCTGGACCGCGAGCAGCTGGCCGCGCTGATGGCCGACAAGCTGTCCTTCACCGGCGCCGCGGCCGACCAGGTCGGCGTGGTCGTCGGCCGGATCGAGGAGATCGTCAAGCAGCGCCCGGAGGCCGCCGGCTACACCCCCGGAGCGATCCTCTGACCCCCCGTCCCACGAAGGCGGACCTGGAGGCCGCCCGCGACCGTCTCGTCCCGGACGTGGTCGCGGGCGGCCTCCGCGTGCTGTTCTGCGGCATCAACCCGGGCCTGATGACGGCGGCCACCGGCCACCACTTCGCCCGCCCCGGGAACCGGTTCTGGCCGGTGCTGCACCTGTCCGGCTTCACTCCGCACCTGCTGAAACCGGCCGAGCAGCGGGACCTGCTGTCGTACGGCCTCGGCATCACCAACGTCGTCGCCCGCGCCACCGCCCGGGCGGACGAGCTGACCGCCGAGGAGTACGCCGAGGGCGGCCGGCTGCTGACCGAGAAGGTACGGCAGCTCGCGCCGCGCTGGCTCGCCGTGGTCGGTGTGACCGCCTACCGCGCCGCCTTCGCCGACCGCACCGCCCGAACAGGCCCCCAGCAGTGGACCATCGGCGGCACCCGGATCTGGGTCCTCCCCAACCCCAGCGGCCTGAACGCCCATTGGACGGCGGCGACGATGGCGGAGGAGTACGGGCGGCTGCGGGTGGCGGCCGAGGAGTAGCTCGGGCGTCCTTGCGGCTGGAGGAGTAGCTCGGGTGTCCCCGCGGCTGACGGGCCGCCGTCCCTGTGCGGGACGACCTGGCCCGCGCGGTCGGGGAGGAAGTCGGCGAGGCCCCCGGCGAACAGGGCCGTCAAGGTGAGCTGGCGGCCGCAGCCGTCGGCACCGCGCGGCCCCTCAGCCCAGGTCGGGCCGCCCGCGCCGAAAACGGTCTCGCCGGCCAGCAGCGTCACCGCGCCCGTGAGCACGCCGACGGCGAGCGCGGGCAGGGTGATCGCGGCGGCCTCGGCGGCGAACCGGCGGGGCCGGTCGAGCCCGGCGCTCGCCGGGGCGGGGCGGGACGAGTACGATCCGGCCAACACGCCCGCGAGCTGGGAGGACGGACGGTGGGCCAGCTGACCGGCGGCGATCCCTCGCTGCTGCGAAGGATCAATTCCGCGGTGGTGCTGCACGCGCTGCGGGCCACGGACTGTGCGACGCTCACCGAGATCGCCCGGGTCACCGGGCTGTCCCGGCCCACGGTCGAGGGCGTGGTGGAGGGCCTGATCGAGGCGGGGCTCGTGGTGGAGCGGGCCGCGGACGAGGGGATCGCGCGCCGGCAGGGGCGCCCGGCCCGCCGGTTCCGGTTCCGGGCCGAGGCGGGGCATCTGCTGGGCCTGGAGATCGGCCCGCACCGGGTCGCGGCGCTGCTGTCCGACCTGGACGGGCGGGTGCTGGGCCGGCAGGCCAAGGCGGTCACCGAGACGGCACCCGCGGACGAGCGTCTGGACCGGCTGCGGGGCACGGTCGCCGAGCTGCTGCGGCGCTGCGGGGTCCCCCGGGACTCGCTGCGCGCGGTGGGCGTGGGCACGCCCGGCATCGTGGCGGCCGACGGCACGGTCCGGCTGAGCACGGCGCTGCCGCAGTGGACGGGGCTGAATCTCGGTGAGCGGCTGAGCCGTTCCTTCAAGTGTCCGGTGCTGGTGGAGAACGACGCCAACGCGGCGGCGGTCGCCGAGCACTGGAAGGGCGCGGCGGACGGGACCGACGACGTGGTGTTCGTGCTCGCCGGGCTGAGCCCCGGGGCGGGCGCGCTGATCGGCGGCCGGCTGCACCGCGGCTTCGGCGGGGCGGCCGGGGAGATCGGGGCGCTGCATCTGCTGGGCCGGGAGGTCACCCCGGAGACGCTGCTGTCCACCACCGACGAGCCGTTGCACCCGCTGGACGAGCAGGCGGTGGCCCATGTGTTCGCGCTGGCGCGGGAGGGCGATCTGCGGGCGCGGGCGGCCGTGGAGCGGTTCATCCAGCGGCTGGTGCACGATGTGGCCGCGCTGGTGCTGGCCCTCGATCCGGAGCTGGTGGTGGTCGGCGGCTGGGCGGCCGGACTGGACGGCGTCCTGGAACCGCTGCGCCGCGAACTGGCCCGCTACTGCCTGCGGCCGCCCCGGGTGGCGCTGTCCTCCCTGGGCGAGGCGGCCGTGGCCACGGGGGCGCTGCGGCTGGCCCTCGACCATGTGGAGGAGCAGTTGTTCGCGGTGGACGGCACGGTGACGGCGCGCCGCTGACGGGAACCGTACGGCCCCTCCCCCGGCCCCGCTACGGTGCCGCGACGCCCGCCTCGGCCAGCAACTGGTCCGCCACGAGGCGGGCGCCCGGGTCGCCGACGAGGATCGTGTAGTGGTTGGTGCCGGGGACGCGGCGGGTGCGGACCCGCCCGGGGCCGAGCTTCGCGGCGGCGAGGCGGTCCTCGTCGTACAGGCCCTGCGGCTCGTCCATCAGGCCACGTTCCGCCCAGAGCAGGCGGGCGGCCAGCGGCAGGCGGTGGATCGCGTCGGCGACCTCGCCGCCGAGCTGGTCGATGCCGTCGACGCGGACCGCTTCGAGCGCGCAGGAGGAGCGCAACCCGGGTTCCTCGCCGACGAGATCGCGCTGGATGTAGGCGTCCACCCAGGGCGACCAGGCGGCGGCGAAGCCCGGGTGACGCTGCCAGAAGGCCCGGTAGGCGTCCCGGTCCTCGAAGGTCATGGACAGGCGGGCCATGGCCGGGCCGAGCACGGCGGCGATCAGCTCGTCGGGCGCCACATCGGTCGGCACGGGGAAGGTCACGCCGCCGTCGACGAGCAGCAGGGCGGAGGGCAGAGCGGGGTGGCGTACGGCGGTCAGCGCGGCGGTGAAGGCGCCCATGGAGTGGCCGGTGAGCACCACCGGACCGGGCGCCAGCCGCGCGGCCACGGCGGCCATGTCGTCGGCGTGCGCGGCGATGCCGTACGGGCCGGGCAACTCGGCGCTGCGGGCGCGGCCGCGCAGGTCGGGGGCGAGCAGGGTGACGCGGCCGGCCAGATGGTGGGCGACCCTAGCCCAGGACAGGCCGTTGGCGGTGATGCCGTGCAGGGCCAGCACCACGGGAGCGGCGGGGTCGGCGGCGGGCCAGCGCAGTACGGCCAGATCGCCGCCGCGCACGGGGACCCGCAGCTCCTCGTGCGCCGGTACCCCTGCTGCGGGCTGGATGCGGCTCATGGCTGACCGGCCTCCTCGCGGTGCGTGCCGGGCGACATCATAGGAGCGTCACGCGGCCGGGCGGCAGGGCCCCGGACCCGTCTCCCCGGCACCGGGACGTGGTGCCGGCCGCCACTGCCGGGTCAGGCGGCCCGCCGCGGGGTTCAGGAGGCGCGCTGGGCCGGGTCGTGGTGGATCTCGACGCCCGCGCTGTCGCCGAAGGTCAGCCGGCAGGTGTCGGCGCGGTAGGTCGCCACGGAGAGGGCGGCGGTGCGGCCCTGGGCGGTGAAGCGGGTGGTGACGACCAGGACGGGCGAACCGGGGAGCCGGTCCAGTTCCCGGGCGTCGTCGGCGCGGGCCGAGCCCAGTTCGACGGCGCGGTCCTGGCCCTCCAGGTCCAGGTGGTGCAGCTCCCGCAGCACCGCACGCGCGCGGGCCGCGCCGGAGGGCGCGTCGATCGCGGTGAGGCCGGGCACCGAGGCGGCCGGGATGTGCAGGAGTTCGGTGGCGACCAGCTGGCCGCCCGACATCCGGGAGCGGCGCACGGTGTGCACGGGCTCGTCCGCGCCGGTCTCCAGGGCGGCGGCGACGGCCGCGGCCGGGATCTCCTGGACGCAGTCGACGGCCTGCCAGGCGTCCCCGGCGGCGCCGGGCCAGGCGTGCTGCTCGCCGCCGACGGCCACGCCCACGCGCGGCGGTGCGACGGTGGTGCCGACGCCCCGGCGGCGCTGCAACCGGCCCTCCAGCTCCAGCTGTTCGAGGGCCTGACGGAGCGTCGCGCGGGCCACGCCGAAGCGGGCGGCCAGATCGCGCTCGTTGGGCAGGATCTCGCCGACCGAGAACTCGGAGTCGAGCGCCTCGCTGAGCACGGTCCTGAGATGCCAGTACTTCGGTTCCTGCACCGAATCCAGCTGCGTGGTCCCCACCCTGTCCTCCGCAAGAGCCGTGGTGCGGCGGTTTTTAGCGCCCTTGTTTATTAAAGGTTGTTGCACTTCTCTGCCGACCATAGGGCGGCCGACACCCTTGGTCAAGACCAATCCTCCTTCCCCGGGCGAACGCGGAGGAGGGCCGCAGCGGAGCGTTCACGAGGCGTTCGTACGCGGTGATCCGGGTGACATCGCGGCAAAGCCCCCGTCGCGGGACGGGGGCTCGGTTCCGCACGCGGTTCAGCGCTCGGCCAGGTGGCGCAGTTTGTCGGGGTTGCGCTGGATGTAGACCGAGGTCACGCGGCCCTCCCTGGCGTCCAGTTGGAAGAGGCTGTCGGGTCTGCCGCCGGACAGCACCAGGACGGCCGGGCCGCCGTTGACCTCCAGCGGCCGCAGTGTGGCGGCGGATCCCACGGCGGGGGCGACGGCGGCCAGGAAGCGGGCCACCTTGTCCGCGCTGCGCATGATCCGCAGGGCCGCCTTGACCTTGCCGCCGCCGTCGGAGACCAGCCGCACGTCCGGGGCGAGCACCGACATCAGCCCGTCCAGATCGCCCCCGGACGCGGCGGCGAGGAAACGCTCCGTCAGCTCGCGGCGCCGGCCCGGGTCGACGTCGTAGCGCGGCCGCCGCTCCTCCACATGCCGGCGGGCCCGTCCGGCGAGCTGCCGTACCGCCGGTTCGCCGCGGTCGAGCAGGGCGGCGATCTCCGCGAAGGGGAAGCCGAACGCCTCCCGCAGCACGAACACGGCGCGTTCCAGGGGCGACAGCGACTCCAGGACGACCAGGACGGCCAGGGAGACGGTGTCGGCGAGGACGGCCCGCTCGGCGGCGTCCGGGACGGTGTCGCCGTACTCGGTGACGTACGGCTCCGGCAGCCACGGTCCGACGTACGACTCGGCGCGCGACTGCGCCCGGCGCAGCCGGTCGATGGCCAGTCGGGTGGTGATCCGCACCAGATAGGCGCGGGGTTCGCGGACCTCCGCGCGGTCGGCGCGGGACCAGCGCAGCCAGGCGTCCTGGACCACGTCCTCGGCGTCGGCGACCCGGCCGAGCATGCGGTAGGCGACGCCGGTGAGCAGGGTCCGGTGCTCCTCGAAGACGTCGGTCGCGGGATCGGCATCCCACTCGAAGACGTCGGTCGCGGGGTCGGCGGTCATGCCTTCATCCCATCCGACACGCCCCGGCGCTGTCCACCCGGAATCAGGCCGCTCGCGAACGCGCCGGATCACAATGGCCGCGCGGACCGCCGGGGGCCCGGCGGCCGGTGACCGGAGGTGTGCGATGCGGTTCGGGGTGCTGGGCACGGGCGAGGTGGGGCGGACGCTGGCGGGGCGGCTGGTGGAGCTGGGGCACGAGGTGACGCTGGGGTCGCGCACCGCGGACAACCCGGTGGCGCGGGAGTGGGCGACGGCGGTGGCCGGGCGGGCGCACGCGGGGACGTTCGCGCGGGCCGCGGAGGCGGGCGAGGCGGTGATCAACGCGGTGAGCGGGCGGGTGGCGCTGGACGCGCTGCGGGCGGCGGGCGCCGAGCACCTGGACGGCAAGATCCTGGTCGATGTCTGCAACCCGCTGTCCTTCGAGGGCGGGCTGCCCCGGCTCGACCCGGTGGAGTCGGACAGCATGGGCGAGCGGATCCAGCGGGCGTTCCCGGGGGCGCGGGTGGTCAAGACGCTGAACACCGTCAACTTCAAGGTGATGGCCGATCCGGGGCGGGTGCCGGGCGAGCACCATCTGTTCGTGTGCGGGGAGGATTCGGTCGCGAAGGAGCGGGTGACGGCGTGGCTGGGCGAGTTCGGGTGGCCGCCCGCGCGGGTGCTGGATCTCGGGGGTATCGCGGCGGCGCGGGCGACGGAGATGTATCTGCCGCTGTGGTTGCAGATGTCGCGGGTGTTCGGGCACGGGGACTTCAACATCGAGGTGCGGCAGGCGGGTTGACGCCGGTGCGGTGGCACCCGCCTGCCGGTCATGGCCCGCATCCCGGGGCTACCCGTCGGTAGTAATTGCTGACAAGCTGTCTACGGCGTCCGTCAGCAGTCGAGCCGAGGAGCACCCATGTCCGCCACCGCCTCCTTCACCGTCCCGACCCCGCGCGGCCCCGAGGACGTGGCCGTCTCCTACGCGCGCGTGGGGCGCGGCGAGCCGCTGGTGCTGCTGCACGGCATCGGGCACCACCGGCAGGCCTGGGACCCGGTGGTGGACATCCTCGCCACCGAGCGCGAGGTGATCGCGGTCGACCTGCCCGGCTTCGGCGCGTCCCCGTCACTGCCGCCCGCCCTCGCCTACGACCTGCCCACGACCAACGCGGTACTGGGCGCCCTGTTCGAGACGCTGGAGCTGGACCGCCCGCACGTCGCGGGCAACTCGCTGGGCGGCCTGCTCGCGCTGGAGCTGGGCCGCGAGAAGCTCGTACGATTCGTCACCGCCCTGTCCCCCGCCGGGTTCTGGACGGAGACCGAGCGGCGGTACGCCTTCGCGACGCTGCTCACGATGCGGGGGATCGCCCGGCGGCTGCCGGTGCCCCTGGTGGAGCGGCTCAGCCGCAGCACGGCGGGGCGCACGGCGCTGATGAGCACCATCTACGCCCGGCCCGCCCGCCGAGACCCCGCCGCCGTGGTGGCCGAGACCCGCGCGCTGGCGGAGGCCGCGGGCTTCACGGCGACCCTGCGGTCCGGCAACACCGTCCGCTTCACCGACCCGCTCCCCGGACTGCCGGTGACGGTCGCCTGGGGCACCAGGGACCGTCTCCTGCTGCGCCGCCAGGGCGTCCGCGCCAAGCAGACCATCCCGCACGCCCGCCTGGTCCGGCTCCCCGGCTGCGGGCACTGCCCGATGAACGACGATCCGGCGCTGGTCGCGCGGGTGATCCTCGACGGGAGCCGGGAGGACGCGCCGCAGGAGTTCTAGGCCGAGAACGAGCCCGCGCCGCCCGGCACATGCGTCCCGTACCCGGGCTGGACCACGAGTGAGGGGCCGAGGCAGAACGGGTTGCCGTAGATCCGCACCGGCTGGTCCGAGAGGTTGGACAGGACGTGGGCGAGCGCGGGCAGCCGCTGGCAGCCGGCCGGGTCGCGGTACACGTCCAGCGGCTGCGCCTCGGTGGAGAAGACCACGACGTCTCCCGACGCGGCCGCCCGCGCGGGGGCCGTCAGGCCCAGTACCGCCGCACCGGCCGCGGCCAGGGCCACCAGAATCGCCTTCGCTCGCACGCTCGTCCTCACCGCCGACGCTCCCGCTTGGATCACGGGCTCGCTCCACAGCTATCGCGCGGGCGCCGGGCCGATCCATCCGTTCCCGCCCGGTTCACCCGATCGGCTCACACGCGTTCACCGGCCCGGGGGTCCGCGCCGCGCCCGTCAAGTCCCGCACGAACACGGGTTTGCGCGCGGCCCGCCGAGGGCTTCCCGTACGCTGTCGAGCCAGGTCGCGCGCCGGCGTCATCCCCCGGCGCGCGGCACCCTCAACTCGGGTGCGTCGAGCGGGACTTACCGCCGTGCCGGGCTTCGTGCCGGGCCCCTTCGACCAGGAACCGGGCGCGAGCGATCGCAAGCGAGGGAACAAATGGGGCGGAGCATGCTTTACCTGTCGGTCACAAACAGTTCGTGATCAGGCAACACGCTTCCTTCACAGTGGTTGTATGACTCCGGATATGTCTGATGTGACCCGCGCCCGGCACGGCCGGCCCGTGCACCACTGGCGGCGGGACCTCGTGGAACTTGCCGCCCTCTTCACCGCCGTCGCCGTGGCCGACGGGGTGGCGAACCTGATCGGGCACGGCCCCGACGGCCCCGCCCTGCTGATGATCTCGGCGCTCGCGCTGGCCGCGACGGCGGGCTTCCACACCTGGTGGGCACGGCGCCACGGCCATGCACCGCCCCCGCCCCCGGCCGCTGATACCGGTGCCCGGCCGGCCGCCTCCGCGCGGTCGGCCGGGCCGGGCGACGGCGCCGACGGGGTGACGGGGACCAGCACGCTGTGGCGGATGCGGACGACGGTCAGGGACGCGCCCGGTTCGCTGGCCGCGCTGTGCACGGCGCTGGCCGAGCACCGGGTGGACATCCTGAGCCTCCAGACGCACCCGCTGGCCGACGGCACCGTGGACGAGTTCCTGCTGCGGGCGCCCGGGGCGCTGAGCGCGGCGGAGCTGACCCGGGCCGTCGCGGCGGCCGGGGGCGCGTCCACGTACATCGAGCGGGCCGACGCCCACGATCTGGTCGACGCCCCGACCCGGGTGCTGGGCCTGGCCACCCGTACGGCGCTGGACGCGGCGGAACTGCCGCTGGCGCTCCGCCAGTTGCTCGGCCGGTGCACGATCCGCTCGCTGCCCGGCCGGGGCCGCGAGCGGGAATCGGTGCCGGCGGAAGGGGTGTTGGAGGAGACGGTGATGCGGCTGCGGGCGCCGGAGGGCGGCGTGCTCAGCGTGGAACGGCCGTATCTGCCGTTCACGCCCACCGAGTTCGCGCGGGCACGGGCGCTGGTGGAGCTGGACGCCCGGCTGGGGCCCCGGATCCCGGACGGGCAGGACGTGCTGACGCTGCCCGAGGGCGACGACATCGCCGTACGGCGGATCGACACCGGTGAGCTGGCGGCGGCGAAGGCGATGCACGAGCGCTGCTCGGCCCGCACGCTGACACTGCGCTACCACGGGCCCGTCGGCGACGCCGACCGCTATCTCCACCATCTCCTCAGCCCCCGTTTCGGGCGGACGCTCGCCGCGCAGACGTCCTCCGGGCGGATCGTCGGTCTCGGGCATCTGCTGTGGGACGGCGACGAGACGGAGATCGCGCTGCTGATCGAGGACGACTGGCAGCGGCGGGGCGTCGGCGCCGAGCTGCTGCGGCGGCTGGTGGGGATGGCCCGGGAGGCCCACTGCGACAGCGTGTACGCGGTGACGCAGGCGTCCAACACCGGGATGGTCGCGGCGATGCGGGGCCTCGGGCTGCCGCTGGACTACCAGGTGGAGGAGGGCACGCTGGTGATCACCGCGCGCCTGGCCGCGGAGCCCTCGCCGCGCCCGGCGTACGGGACGGCCCGCCGGGACTGACACCGGCGCGGGATCGGCGGGACCGACATCGGCGCGGCGCGGCGGGACCGCCTCTCCCGGCCTCCAGGGCACCGGGAGAGGCTCACCGGTCCGTCAGCCCGTCGCCTTTGCCGTCCCGGCCGGCACCCGGGCCGGCTCCCCCAGCGCCTGGTCCAGGTCGGCCCACAGGTCGTCCACGTCCTCCAGCCCGACCGAGAGCCGCAGCAGCTTGTCGCCGACCCCCGCGCCCCGGCGGTCGTCGGCGTCCACGATGCGGTGGCTGATGGACGCGGGGTGCTGGATCAGGGTGTCCACGCTGCCGAGGCTCACCGCGGGGGTGACCAGCCGTACCCGGGAGATCAGCTCGTGCGGGTCTCCCGTCACCTCGAAGGCGATCATCGCGCCGCCGATGCGCGGGTAGTGGACGCGGGACACCCGCGGGTCCGAGGCGAGACGGCGAACCAGCTCGGCGGCGCTCGCGGAGGCCGCCCGGACCCGGACCGGCAGGGTGGACAGGCCGCGCAGCAGGAGGTACCCGGCCAGCGGGTGCAGGACGCCGCCGGTGGCGAAGCGGATCCGGCGCAGCCGGCCGGCCAGTTCCTCGTCGCAGGCCACCACCCCGGCCAGCACGTCCCCGTGGCCGCCGAGGTACTTGGTGGCGCTGTGCAGCACCAGCCGCGCGCCCTGCTCGGCCGGGCGTTGCAGCACCGGCGTGGCGAAGGTGTTGTCGACCAGCAGCGGCACCGAGCCGCACGCGTGCGCGACGGCCCGCAGATCCAGCTCGGCGAGGGTCGGGTTGGCCGGGGACTCGACCATCACCAGGCCGGTGTCCGGGCGCAGCGCGTCGGTGATGCCGGCCGGGTCGGTCCAGGTCACCTCGGTGCCGAGCAGCCCGGCGGTGAGCAGATGGTCACTGCATCCGTACAGCGGCCGTACCGCGACGACATGGCGCAGGCCCGTCGCCGACCGTGCGAGCAGGACGGCGCTGAGCGCGGCCATCCCGCTGGCGAACGCGACGGCGGACTCGGTGCCCTCCAGGCGGGCCAGCGCGGTCTCGAAGCGGGCGACGGTCGGGTTGCCGAGGCGGCCGTAGACGGGCGGGCCCACCGGGTCGGCGCCGTCGGTGGCGAAGGCGTCGATGCGCGCGGCCTCGCCCCGGCTGTCGTAGGAGGGGTAGGTCGTGGACAGGTCGATCGGCGGGGCGTGCAGCCCCTGGCGGGCGAGATCGTCGCGGCCGGCGTGCACGGCCTCGGTGGCGAGGGCTCTCGGTGCGGGGCGTACGTCGTCGTAGGCACCCGTGGTCGCTGTGTCCATGACGGGAAGGGTGAACATCGAACGGGTTGTGGTCGTTGAACCCCGTGCTATGTTCGGCCGATGCCCGAATCTGTCGTACTGGATCCGGTGGATCTCCAGCTGCTGCGGCTGTTGCAGAACGACGCCCGGAGCACGTACCGCGATCTCGCCGCCCAGGTCGGGGTGGCGCCGTCCACCTGTCTCGACCGGGTGACCCGGCTGCGCCGCTGCGGTGTGATCCTCGGTCACCGGCTGCGACTGGATCCGGCCAAGCTCGGCCGCGGCTTGCAGGCGCTGCTCTCGGTGCAGGTCAGGCCGCACCGCAGGGAGCTGGTGGGGCCGTTCGTGGAGCGGGTGCGGGCGCTGCCGGAGGCCCGCTCGGTCTTCCATCTGACCGGTCCCGACGACTACCTGGTGCATGTGGCCGTCGCGGACATGGCCGACCTCCAGCGGCTGGTCCTGGACGAGTTCACGGCGCACCGCGAAGTCGCCCGGGTGGAGACCCGGTTGATATTCCAGCAGTGGGAGTGCGGGCCGCTGCTGCCGCCCGGCCACGCCGACAGCTGAATCCCCGCCGCCGCGGGTGACGCGGAGATCTCTCTCGTACGAGGATGGGCGGCATGTCTGAGATCAACACCCCGCTGCCCCGCCAGGTCGCCGACGCGTACGTCGACGAGCTGATCGCCCTCGACCCGGTGATCGGCACCTACCTCGGTGTGCCGGAGAGTTCGCGCACGCTGCCCGACTACTCGCCCGCGGGCCAGGAGGCGCTCGCGGAGCTGTCCCGGACCACCCTCGCCAAGCTGGACGAGGCGGAGCGCGGGCCCGGCGACGACAGCGATGTGGAGCGGCGCTGCGGACGGCTGCTGCGGGAGCGGCTGACCGCCGAACTCGCCGTGCACGACGCGCAGGAGCATCTGCGCGCCGTCGGCAACATGCACACGCCCGGCCACTCGGTGCGCGACATCTTCACCGTGATGCCGGCGGACTCCGAGGAGGACTGGGCGGCGATCGCCGAGCGGCTGCGCGCGGTGCCGGGCGCGATCGCCGGTTACCGCGAGTCGCTTCAACTCGGCCTGGACCGCAAGCTGTTCGCGGCGCCGCGGCCGACCGAGACCTTCATCGGGCAGCTCGGCGAGTGGATCGACACGGACGGCAAGGGTCTCGGCTGGTACGAGGAGTTCGCCGCCGCCGGCCCGGACGCGCTGCGCACCGAGCTGGACGCGGCGGCCCGTACCGCCACCGCCGCCCTGGCCGAACTGCGCGACTGGCTGCGGGACGTGTACGCGCCGGCCGTCGAGGGCGCCCCGAACGTCGTGGGCCGGGAGCGGTACGCGCGCTGGTCGCGCTACTTCAACGGCACCGACCTGGACCTGGACGAGGCGTACGCGTACGGCTGGTCCGAGTTCCACCGCATCCTCGGCGAGATGAAGCGCGAGGCGGAGAAGATCCTGCCCGGCGCCGAGACCCCCTGGGTGGCGCTGGCGCACCTGGACGAGCACGGCCGGCACATCGGCGCGGACGAGGTCCAGGGCTGGCTCCAGGGCCTGATGGACCGGGCGATCGCCGATCTGGACGGCACCCACTTCGAACTCGCCGAGCGGGTGCGGCGGGTGGAGTCGCGCATCGCCCCGCCCGGCGGCGCGGCGGCCCCCTACTACACGGGCCCCTCGGAGGACTTCTCCCGGCCCGGCCGCACCTGGCTGCCCACCATGGGCCTGGACCGCTTCCCGGTCTACGACCTGGTGTCGACCTGGTACCACGAGGGCGTGCCCGGCCATCACCTCCAGCTCGCGCAGTGGGTGCACGTGGCCGAGGACCTGTCCCGCTACCAGGCGACGGTGGGCATCGTCAGCGCCAACGCCGAGGGCTGGGCGCTGTACGCGGAGCGGCTGATGGACGAGCTGGGCTACCTCGGCGACGCGGAGGAGCGCCTCGGCTACCTGGACGCGCAGATGATGCGGGCGGCCCGGGTGATCGTGGACATCGGCATGCATCTGGAGCTGGAGATCCCGGCGGACTCGCCGTTCCACCCGGGCGAGCGCTGGACGCCGGAGCTGGCGCAGGAGTTCTTCGGGGCGCACAGCAGCCGCCCCGCGGACTTCGTGGAGAGCGAGCTGACCCGCTACCTGACCATCCCGGGCCAGGCCATCGGCTACAAGCTGGGCGAGCGGGCCTGGCTGCTGGGCCGGGAGCGGGCCCAGCAGCGGCACGGCGCGTCGTTCGACCTGAAGTCCTGGCACATGGCGGCCCTCTCCCAGGGTTCGCTCGGCCTGGACGACCTGGTGGACGAGCTGTCCAGCCTCTGAGCGCTCCGGCAGCCCGGCGCTCCGGCCCCTGAGCGCTCCCGACGCCGGGTGCTCCGGACGCCGGGTGCTCCTGATTCCGAGCGCTCCGGACTCCGAGCGCCCCGCTCACTCGATCGGCGTGCCCGGCGCGCGGGTCACCCGGCTTCGCTTCCATGCTGGCGAACGGGGGACGACCGCCGTCCGGGCCGCCGTACGCGCCAGCCGCGTGGTGCGCGCTCCGGACCCTGGCCACCGGAAGGGCGTCGATGAGGCTCGTCGTCGATCTCAACAAGTGTCAGGGGTACGCGCAGTGCGCGTTCCTCGCGCCGGACGTCTTCGCCATGCACGGCGAGGAATCGCTCGTCTACGACCCGCAGCCCGACCACGAGCAGCGCGAGCGGCTGGCGCGGGCCGTGGCCGCCTGCCCGGTGCAGGCGATCACGGCCGACGGGGTGGACGGCCACGGGGCTTTCCGGGGCCCGGAGGCCCCCGATGGCCACTGAGCACATGGACCGGCTCCGCCGCGAGGGCCGGATCGCGATCGTGGGCGCCTCGCTGGCCGGGCTGCGGGCGGCGGAGACGCTGCGCGCGGAGGGCTTCGCCGGGGAGCTGACGCTGATCGGGGACGAGCCGTACGAGCCGTACGACCGTCCGCCGCTGTCCAAGGCGGTGCTGCTCGGCCGGGCGGATCCGCTCCGCACCGAGCTGCCCCGGCGCCGGGAGATCGACGCCAAGTGGCGGCTCGGTGTGGCGGCCACCGGGCTGGACCTGACGGCCGGGCGGGTGCGGCTGTCCGACGGGGACGAGGTGGAGTACGACCGGCTGCTCATCGCCACCGGGGTGCGCGCCCGGCCCTGGCCGAGGGAGTCGGAGGCCCGGCTGGACGGCGTCTTCGTGCTGCGCACCCGGGACGACGCGGCCGGGCTGTACCAGCGGCTGCGCGCGGGGCCGCGCCGGGTGTTCGTGATCGGCGCCGGGTTCGCGGGCTGCGAGGTCGCCTCCGCCTGCCGGGAGCAGGGCGTCCAGGTGACGGTCGCGGAACGGGCGGGCGCGCCGCTGGTGGGCGCGCTCGGCGGGGTGGTCGGGGCGGTCGCCGCGGATCTGATGCGCGAGCACGGCGTGGATCTGCGCACCCGGGTGACGGTGACCGCGCTGGAGGGCGACGCGGCCGGGCGGGTGCGGGCGGTCCATCTGTCCGACGAGAGCGTGGTCGAGGCGGACGTGGTCGTGGTCTCGCTGGGCTCGCTGCGCAACACCGAGTGGCTGAACGGGTCGGGGCTCGGCGCGGGCCCCCGGGGCATCGCCTGCGACGCGGGCTGCCGGGCCTTCGACTTCCGGGGCATCGTCACCGACGACGTGTTCGTGGCGGGCGATGTGGCGCGCTCCCCGCACGCGCTGTTCGAGTACCAGTTCCTGTCCCTGGAACACTGGGGCAACGCGGTGGCGCAGGCGGAGACGGCCGCGCACAACATGATCTGCGACGGTGCCGACCGGCACCCGCATCTGTGGATGCCGGCGTTCTGGTCCTCGCAGTTCGGGGTGAACATCAAGTCGGTCGGGGTGCCCCCGATGGGCGAGGAGCTGATGATCACCCAGGGTTCGACGGCGGAGCGCCGGTTCGTCGGGGTCTACGGCCACAAGGGCCGGGTGGTCGCCGCGGTGAGCTTCGACAACACGCGGTGGCTGGAGTTCTACCAGCGGGCGATCGAGCGGGGCGCGCCGTTCCCGGTGGAGCACCCGACGCTGGACCGGCGCCCCGAGAACCGGCGCCCGGTGCCGGCCGACTTCCCCGATCCGTCCCTGCCGACCCACGGCCCGATGGTGACCCTGAGCGGCTACTCACCGGCCGACACCCAGCTCGTCTTCCACCCCGCCCGCCACTGACCGGCGCCCGACCGCCGGCTGCGCCCCGAGGACTCCCCATGACGCAAGACTCGATCGTGCGCCGGATCACCGACTTCGCCAACCGTGCCGACCCGTACCCGGTCTACCGGGAGCTGCGCGGGACACCGGTGCTGCACGAGGAGGAGGGCGGCCCCTACGTCATCAGCTCCTACTGGGACATCGAGGCGCTGCTGCACGATCCGCGGATCAGCTCCGACGCGGCCAATCTGGCGGCGGCCGGGGACGACGCCCTGCTCCAGTCGGAGGAGACGGGCGGGCTGCCGCCGTCGTTCCTGCGCCTGGACCCGCCCGAGCACGACCGGCTGCGGCGGATCGCCAACAGCGCCTTCGGGCCGCCGCACCGGCCGCACCGGATCGACGGGATGCGGGGCGAACTCCAGAAGATCGTCACCGACTTGATCGACGGCTTCGGGGACGCCCGCGGGGTCGACCTGGTCGACCAGTTCGCCTACCCGTTCCCGGTGACCGTGATCTGCCGGCTGCTGGGGGTACCCCGGGAGGACGAGCCGCGCTTTCGCGCCTGGGTCGATCCGCTGGTGGCGAGCCTCGACCCGGGGACGCGGCGGGAGGCGGACGAGGAGTTCGCCAGGACCGCGCGCGAGGCCCGGATGCAGCTCGGCATGTATCTGGCGGGGCTGGCGGAGGAGCGTGCCAAGGAGCCGCGCGACGATCTGCTGTCCGACCTGGTGAACAGCCATGGCCCGGACGGCGCGATGACGATGATGGAGGTGCTCAGCACCTCCGTCCTGCTGCTGATCGCGGGCCATGAGACGACCGTCAACCTGATCACCAACGGCATGCTGACGCTGCTGCGCCACCCGGACGTCCTGGAGCGGCTGCGCCATGAGCCGGATCTCGCGCCCCGGCTGGTGGAGGAACTGCTGCGCTACGAGCCGCCGGTGCAGCTGGTGCCGCAGCGCACCTGCATCACCGACATCGAGGTGCGCGGGGTGACCATCCCGAAGGGCTCGCGGATCTGGCTGGTGCTGGCCGCGGGCAACCGGGACCCGGAGCGCTTCGAGGACCCCGAGCGGTTCGACCCGGACCGCGAGGACATCCAGCACCTCGGCTTCGGCAGCGGCATCCACATCTGCTTCGGGGCACCGCTGGCCCGCCTGGAGACCCAGATCGCACTGACCGAGCTGGCCCGCCGCCTGGAGAACCCCCGCCTGGTACAGGACCCGCCACCGTACCGGCCGAACGCGGTACTGCGCGGCCCCCGCCATCTGGAGATCACCTTCGACGGCATCCGGCCCTGAAACCCCCGCGCTCCTAGGCGATCCTGTCGAGCTGGACCAGTCCCACCCAGGTCTCGGCGCCCGGCTGGGCGTAGGCGGTGCGCACGGTGTACGACCCCGCGGTGAGCGGTATCCGCAGGTGCTCCTGCCGGTCCGCCTCGCCGCCCGGCCAGGCCGAGTCGAACAGCACCACGGGCCCCGGCACCTCCCAGCGCAGCTCCTGCTCCCACACCGCCGTCTCCAGCGCGGCGGGCACCCCGGCGAGCAGGTCGCGCTCGGAGTCCGCGGCCGACCACCGTACGAAGGCGTGGTGCTCGGGCAGATAGGAGGTGGCGGCCGGTTCGTCACCGAGGACGAGGGCCGCGCTGTCGCCGACCGGGAGCAGCCCGGCGTACCCGGAGACCTCGCAGGCCCGGTCGTAGTCCGTGTCCAGCTCCTCGCTGTCGGCACCCGCCCAGAACGGCAGGACCACCTCCGGAACGGCGATCAGGGGGCCGCCGCCCGACTCCACCCACTCCAGCACTCCGCGATCTTCAAACCGAGCCATGGGCGAAGAACCTACACGCCCGCCGGACGAGCACCGAACTCGCCTGCCGCAGCGGACAGTTGGGGTCAGTCGATGCCCCGGTGCCGCAGCGTCGACCCCGTTCGGCCCTTGACGATCTCCAGTTGGGCGTGGACGCGGCGGCGCAGGTCGGCGACATGGCTGACGATGCCGACGCTGCGGTCGCGTTCGCGCAGGCCGTCGAGGACGTCGAGGACCTCGTCCAGGGTCTGGTCGTCCAGGCTGCCGAAGCCCTCGTCGATGAAGAGGGTGTCCAGGCGGACCCCGCCGGCCTCGTCGGTGACGACGTCGGCGAGGCCGAGGGCGAGCGCGAGGGAGGCGAAGAAGGTCTCGCCGCCGGACAGTGTCGCGGTGTCCCGTTCGCGGCCGGTCCAGGCGTCCACGACATGCAGGCCGAGCCCGCTGCGGCCGCGTCCGCTGCGGCCGTCGGAGTGCACGAGGGTGTAGCGGCCGGAGGACATCCGCTGGAGGCGGGCGGTCGCGGCGGCGGCGACCTGCTCCAGGCGGGCGGCGAGCACGTAGGACTCCAGGCGCATCTTGCGCTCGTTGTCGGCCGCGGTGCCCGCGGTGAGGGCGGCGAGCCGGGCGACGCGGTCGTACTCCGCGCGCAGCGGGGCCAATTGGCGCACGGCGGCGGTGGCGCGGGTGGAGAGGCGGTCCAGTTCGGCGCAGCAGCGGGCGGCGGCGTCGCGGGCGGAGGCGGCCGTCCGCAGCCGGTGCTCGGCCGCGATCGCGGCACGTTCGGCGTCGGCCGGGTCGGCGGGCGGCAGCTGGGCGGCGGCCGCGGTGTCGGCCTCGGCGAGTACGGCGCGTACGGCGGCCTCCTCCGACTGCCGTGCGTCCAGCCGGTGTTGGAGCTCGCGGTGGGCCGCGTCGGTGAGCAGGGCGTCGGCCGCCTCCTGGGGGGTGGCGAAGCCGGCCCGGTAGGCGGCGTCGGCGAGCCGGGCGTCGGCGGACTTGAGGCGCTGCGCGGTCTTCTCGGCGGCGCGCACCGCGTCGGCGGCCTCGGTGAGCAGGGCGGCCCGCCGCTCCAGCTGTGCGGCGCGCGCGGCCACGCTGTCGGCGGTGCCGCGTGCCTGCGTCAACTCGCTTTCCAACCGGGTCTGTTCGCGCTCCAGGGCCTCGCGCCGGGTGAGCCGGGAGGCGGCCCGTACGGCGGCCTCCTGCCGGTCGGCGAGGCGCCACTCGCGCTCCTGCTCGGCGCGCCGCAGCTCCTCCCGGGCGGCGTGCAGGGCGGAGGCGGCGCGATGGGCGCGGGCGTACTCCCGCTCCAACTCGGCCGCCTCGGCTTCGAGTCGGGCGGTGGGTGTCTCGCCGGCCTCGGCGGTGGCGACGGCCAGGGCCTTGCCGATGTCACCGGCGTGCCGTTCCTCTTCGGTGTGCCGCCGGTCGGCCTCCTGGGCGGCGGTGTGGGCGCGCTCCTCGGTCGCGCGGTCCACATGTCCGGCGACCTTGCGGGCGGGCGCGGGGTGTTCGATGGCGCCGCAGACCGCGCAGGGTGCGCCGTCGGTGAGGTGGGCGGCGAGTTCGGCGGCGATGCCGTCGAGGCGCTGTTCCTTGAGTTCGAGCCAGTGGGCGCGGGCGTCCAGCGCTTGCTGCGCGGATTCCTGGGCGCGCCGCCGGGCCGTCTCCAGGTCGGCGGCGAGGGCGTCGCGGGTGCGGGCGGCGGTCAGGCGGCGCCCCATCGGCTCGCGCTGGACGGCGAGCTGTTCGGCGCGGGTCGCGGCCTCCTGGGCGGTGTCGATGCGCGCCTGGAGCGTCGTACGCGTGCCCTCCCAGCCGTCCAGCCAGACGTCGGCCTCGCGCAGCACGTCCTCGTCGGCGCGCTCCTGGCGGTCCAATCCGGCGCGTTCCGTGACCAGTTCGGCGAGGCGGCGCTCGGCGCGACGGGCGGCGTCGAGGCCGCCCAGCTCCTCGGCGGCGCGGCGCGCGGCGGCGGCGAGCCCGCTCGCGTCGGCGGCGGCGAGGGGCGCGGGCAGCGGGCCCCGGGCGCGGGCCTCGGCGGCGTCGGCCACGCGGTGTTCCCGCTCGGCCTCCGCACGCAGCTCCAGCGCGGGCGCGACCGCCTCCGCCTTGCGGGAGCGCTCCATGCGCTCCTGGTCGGCGAGGTGCTCGGCGGCCCGCGCCTGGAGGTGTTCGGCCCGGCGCCGCGCCTCGGCGAACCGGCCCTGGAGCCGGGCGAGTTCGCGGATGCCGTCGAGGGTGCGGCGGGCCCCCGTGTGGGCGGACTCGGCGGCGGTGAGGCGGCTGTGGGCGACGGCGAGGCGTTCGCGGGCGGTGCTGCGGGCGACGGCGGCGGCGCCGAGCACGGCCTCGGCCAGACCCGGGTCGCCCGGTGCCAGCTCGGGCAGCTCCATGGCGTCGCCGGCCTCCTGCTGCATGCGGTGGGCGTCGGCGAGCAGCGCCGCGTCGCCCTCGCGCACCCGGGCCTCGGCCGCGCGGCGGCGTTCGGCGAGCCGCTTCTCCACGTCGGCGAAGCGCCGGGTGTCGAAGAGGCGGCCGAGGAGGCGGCCCCGGGCCTCGGCGTCGGCGCGCAGGAAGCGGGCGAAGTCGCCCTGGGGCAGCAGCACCACCTGGCAGAACTGCTCGCGGCTCATGCCGAGCAGCTGCTCGAACTCGGCGCCGATCTCCTGGTGGGAGCGGCTGAGGTCCTTCCAGGCGGCCGCCTGGGTGTCGTACTCGCGCAGCCAGGTCTGGGCCTTGTCGACGGTGGTGCCCGTGCCGCGCAGCTTGGGCCGCTCCCAGGGCGGCTGCCGGGTGACCTCGAACCGGCGTCCGGCGACGGTGAGTTCGAGCCGGATCTCGGTGCGGGTGCGGGGCTCGGCGTGGTCGCTGCGCAGGTTCATGCCCTGGCCCGTGCCGCTCTGACGGGCGCCGGGGACGGAGCCGTAGAGCGCGTAGCAGACGGCGTCCAGGACGGAGGTCTTGCCGGCGCCGGTGGGGCCGTGCAGCAGGAAGAGCCCGGCGGCGGACAGGGCGTCGAAGTCGACGCTCTGGGCGCCGCCGAAGGGGCCGAAGGCGGTGATGTCGAGCCGGTGCAGCCTCACTTGGCCACCTCCCGTACGACGGCGTCGGCGCGGACGGCGTCGAACGCCTCGCGCAGCACGGCCGCCTCCCGTTCGTCGGGCCCGGCGCCCCGCACATGGGCGACGAAGTCCTCGGCGATCTGCTGGTCGCTGCGGCCGGCGAGGCGGCGGGCGTAGGAGACCCGGGGGTCGTCGGGGGCGCGTTCGGGGGCGAAGACCAGGCTCAGGGTGTGCGGGAAGCGCTCGGTGAGCCTGGCCATCGGCTCGGGCGGGCGGACGGCGTCGGTGAGGGTGGCCTCGACCCAGGCGTCCGTGTGGCGGTCGAGGTCCGGGTCGGCGAGCAGCTCCGCCAAGGTGCCGCGGACGCGGGCCAGCGGGCGGGGCACCGGGCAGTCGAGGCGCTCGGCGGTCACGGCGCCGTCGGCGGCGAGGTCGATCAGCCACATGCTCTTGCGGTGGTCGGCCTCGGAGAAGGAGTAGGCGAGCGGGGAGCCGGAGTAGCGCACCCGCTCGGTGAGGGTCTGGCAGCCGTGCAGATGCCCGAGGGCCACATAGTCGGCGCCGTCGAAGATCTGGGCGGGTACGGCGGCGACCCCGCCGACGGTGATGTCCCGCTCGCTGTCGCTGGCCTGTCCGCCGGTGACGAAGGCGTGGGCGAGGACGACGCCGCGGGTGCCCGCCGGGCGGGTCGCGAGGTCGGCGCGGACCCGGTCCATGGCCGCCGCGAGGACGGCCTCGTGCCCGGCTTTCGCCACCCCGAACTCGTCTTTCACCAGGGCGGGTTCGAGGTACGGCAGTCCGTAGAAGGCGACCTCGCCGTGGGCGTCGGCGAGCACCACCGGGGTGGCGACGGCGGACGGCTCGGTGCGCAGATGGATGCCGGCGCGGTCGATGAGTCCCGCGCCGACGCCGAGGCGGCGGGCCGAGTCGTGGTTGCCCGAGATCATCACCGTGGGCACACCCAGCCCGGCGAGGCGGTGCAGGGCGTCGTCGAACAGCTCGACGGCGGCCAGCGGGGGCACCGCGCGGTCGTACACGTCTCCCGACACGACCACCGCGTCCACCTCGCGCTCGCGCACGGTGGCGACCAGGTGTCCGATGAAGTCGGCCTGGGCCCCGAGCATGCTCACCCGGTGGAAGGCCCGGCCGAGATGCCAGTCGGACGTGTGCAGGAGTCTCATGACTCCCGAGACTAACGGCCGGGTACGACAACACGGCCGGTCCCGCCCGTATCGCCCGTCATACCCCGGACACCACAAGGGTGTTATGCCCGTTTTGTCACCACGCTTCAGGCGTCCCCGTACGCCTCGCCGCCCAGCTCGAAGGCGGCCGTACCCGCCGTCGCGTCGGCGAGCCACCCCCGGAAGGCGTCCACGTCGGCGTCCGGCAGGCCGATCTCGATGGTGACGGCCTCGCCGTAGCGGACGTCGCGGACCTCGCGGCCGGTGGCGCGCAGCTCGTTCTGGAGCTTGCCCGCGCGCTGGTGGTCGACGGTGACCGCGGCCAGCCGGAAGCGGCGCCGGGTGCGGGTGCCGAGGGTGTCCAGGGCCTCGCCGACGGCACCGCCGTAGGCGCGGATGAGCCCGCCGGCGCCGAGCTTGACGCCGCCGTAGTAGCGGGTGACGACGGCGACGACGTACCGCATGTCGCGGCGCAGCAGCATCTGGAGCATGGGGACACCGGCCGTGCCGCCCGGTTCGCCGTCGTCGCTGGCCTTCTGCACGGAGGCGTCGGCGCCGATGACGTACGCCCAGCAGTTGTGGGTGGCGTCGGCGTGCTCCTTGCGGACGGCCGCGACGAAGTCCTGCGCCTCCCGCTCGGTGGCGGCCGGGGCGAGGGCGCACAGGAAGCGGGAACGGTTGATCTCGGTCTCGTGCACGCCCGCGCGGGCCACTGTGCGGTACTCGTCCTGCATCCCGCCAGCCTATGCGCAGGCACCGGGGCGCCTCAGGCGTGGGTCTTGCCCCGGGGCACGGTGAACCAGGTCAGCAGGGCGACGCCCGAGGCGAGGGCGGCCCAGCCGGTGCCGCGCCAGGCGAGGACCGCGACGGCGCAGGTGGGGAACTTGGCGCGCAGCCGCTCCAGGCTGTCGTCCAGTCCGTCCCCGGCCAGCGTCAGGACGAGGTCCTCCAGGCCCGGGTTGTGCCCGACGAGCAGCAGCGTCTCCACCTCGGGCGGGGCCTCGCGCACGACCTCCAGCAGGGCCGGTACGTCGGCCTCGTACAGCCGGGGTTCGTAGCGCACCCGGGGCGGGGTCCCCCATTCGTCGGAGGCGAGCTGCCAGGTGCGGCGGGCGCGTACGGCGGTGGAGCACAGGGCGAGGTCGGGCAGCAGGTCGGCCTCGGCGAGGGCGCGGCCGGCCGCGGGGGCGTCGCGCAGACCGCGCGGCGCGAGCGGTCTGCGGTGGTCGGGCACGCCCTCGGGCCAGGCCGACTTGGCGTGTCTGAGCACGACGAGCCGGCGCAGTGGGCCGGTGCCCGCGCGGTCGCTCACCCGAGGGTCCCGAGGTCGCGGGCGAGTTCGAGGGCGAGCAGCCGGTCGGCGTAGGCGAACGTCTCGAACCGGGCGCCGTCGGCCACCGCCGGATCGGCCGCGGCCGCCGTCAGCGCCGCCAGCACGCCCGGCATGCCCAGATCGTCCTCCCACGCCTCGGTGAGCCGCGTGCGCACCGCCTCCGGCACGGGCCGCGAGGGCCCCCGCGCCCAGCCGGCCATGTCCCGCCGCCACCCGGCCAGCCGCTCGGCGGCACCCCTCAGGGTCGCCTCGTCCAGCGTGACGGTCTCCCCGTGAGGGACGGAGAGGAGGGCGAGGCGCAGGGCGGTGGGGTCGGCGAGCAGCGCGGGGCCGGACAGCGGGGGCTCCTCGCCTCCCGCCCACACCACGGGCGCCACGGCCACCACCGGCCCGTCGCTCCCGGCGGCCGGGTCCGCCTCCCCCGCCGTCACCCGCACCACCCCGGTCTCCGCGAACCCCGGCCCGTGCGCCTCCTCGAAGGGGCGGACGGCGAGGGCGTCGGCGGCGGGGCGCAGCTTCGGGGACTGGCCGGGGGCGGTCGGCCACGCCTGGAGGCCGTTCAGTTCGAGGGCGCGGGCGAGGAGGTCGGCGGTCAGCAGCACCCGCAGGGACGTGAGGCCGGGCCCGGGGGCCCGGGCCTCGATACGGGTCAGGCCGCGGCGGGCGGGCGCGGCGGCGACGGACTCACCGGTTCGGGCGTCGAGGATGCGCAGCACGGGCCGAGCGTAGGCGCGCGAGGGCCGCTGCGCTGGCACCGCGCGCCGATTCCGGACACCGTGGCGGGGTAGGGAGACGGGAATCGGTGCCTCCGGGGCCCGGTCGACGGCATCGGAAAGCTGCACACACCACACAGGAGGCGGACGTGTACGACGAAGAGGCGGCGATTCGCAGGATTCTGACCGAACGGGGCGATACCTGGGCGGTGGTCGGGCTGTCCGGCAATTCCGCGCGGCCCGCGTACCGGGTGGCGCAGGTGCTCCAGCGGTACGGCAAGCGGATCGTGCCGGTGCACCCCAAGGCGGAGACGGTGCACGGCGAGCAGGGGTACGCCTCGCTCGCGGACATCCCCTTCGACGTCGACGTGGTGGACGTCTTCGTCAACAGCGCACTGGCGGGCGCGGTGGCCGCCGAGGCGGTGGCGAAGGGCGCCAAGGCGGTCTGGTTCCAGCTCGGCGTCGTCGACGAGGACGCCTGCGAAAGCACCCGGGCCGCTGGTCTGGACATGGTCATGGACCGCTGTCCCGCGATCGAAATTCCACGCTTGAGCTAGTGTCAGAACTTCTTCATCACAATTCGCTGATGAATATTGACATTCGCACATGGTGACTGAGCTGTGGAAACCCTGTCCCCAAGATGGACAAGATCCTGGGTCAAGATTTGGCAATCAGTCTTTTGCCGACGCGGAAACCGTTCCTAGCCTGTGGCCTCCCTCCCCGTTAAAACCGCGTTTACGATCTGAAGGGCCACTTGCATGACGAAAGTCGACCAGGCTGCACCGGTAGCCACGAGTGAGACCGGGGGCCTGCGCCGCGACGTGGGGCTCATCGGCCTGATGTGGGCCTCCGTGGGGTCCATCATCGGCTCCGGCTGGCTCTATGGCGCCGAGAAGGCCGTCGTCGTGGCCGGCCCCGCGGCGATCATCTCGTGGGTGATCGGCACGGTGGCCATCGTCCTGCTGGCGCTCGTGCACGCCGAGCTCGGCGGCATGTTCCCGGTGGCGGGCGGTACGGCGCGCTACCCGCACTACGCCTTCGGCGGCCTGGCCGGCATGTCCTTCGGCTGGTTCTCCTGGCTCCAGGCGGCCACCGTGGCCCCCATCGAGGTCGAGGCGATGATCGGCTACGCCGGTCACTGGAAGTTCGCCCAGGGTCTCCAGCACGCCGACGAGACGCTGACCACCAGCGGAATCGTTACTGCGATCGTGCTCATGGCGATCTTCGTCGGCGTGAACTTCTTCGGCGTCCGGGCCCTGGCGCACACCAACAGCGCGGCCACCTGGTGGAAGATCGCGATCCCGCTCGCCGCGATCTTCATCATCGCCATCGGCAACTTCCACGGCTCCAACTTCACCTCGGAGGGCTTCGCCCCGTTCGGCGCCAAGGGTGTGCTGGGCGCGATCAGCTCCAGCGGCATCATCTTCGCGCTGCTCGGCTTCGAGCAGGCGATCCAGCTGGCCGGTGAGAGCCGCAACCCGCAGCGCGACCTGCCCCGCGCGACGCTCGGCTCGGTGGCCATCGGCGCCGGTATCTACATCCTGCTCCAGATCGTGTTCATCGCCGCGCTGCCGCACGCCTCCTTCGTGCACGGCTGGGGGAAGCTGGCCTACGCGGGCATCAGCGGCCCCTGGGCGGGCCTCGCGACCGTGGTCGGCCTCGGCTGGCTGGGTTGGGTGCTGTACGTCGACGCGATCATCTCCCCCGGTGGCACCGGCCTGATCTACACGACCGCCACCTCCCGCGTCTCCTACGGCCTGGCCAAGAACGGCTACGCCCCGAAGGCGCTCACCAGGACCGACAAGCGCGGCGTGCCGTGGATCGGTCTGATCGTCACCTTCGTCACCGGCATCCTCTGCTTCCTGCCCTTCCCGAGCTGGCAGGAGCTGGTCGGCTTCATCACCTCGGCGAGCGTGCTGATGTACGCGGGCGCGCCGCTGGCCTACGGCGTCTTCAGCGACCGTCTGCCGCACTTCGAGCGCCCCTACCGGCTGCCCTTCGGCAAGTTCATCTCGCCCGCGTCCTTCGTGGTCGCCAACCTGATCATCTACTGGAGCGGCTGGAACATCCTGTGGCGGCTGGCCTTCGCCATCCTCCTCGGCTACGTCCTGATGGGCTCGTACGCCCTGTGGGCCAACCTCAAGGGCAAGCCGGACGCCCCCCGGATGGACTTCAAGGCCGCGCAGTGGCTGCCGGTCTACCTGCTGGGCATCGGCCTGATCTCCTGGCAGGGCAGCTTCGGCGAGGGCAGCCAGGGCCACATCAAGCTGTACTGGGACATCCTGGTCATCGCCGTCTTCTCCCTCGGCATCTACTACTGGGCCAAGGCCACCGCCTCCACGACGGAGGCGATCGAGCGCAGCATCGACGAGGTCGTCGTGACGGACGCGCCCGCGCACTGATCACCACCTCCCCCGGGTGCCCCGCCAGCCACTCCCCGGCCGGCGGGGCACCGTCGCGTCACGGGGCCGACGCCCGGTCGCGGGAGCGGTTCCGGCGTTCCGACAACTGGTGGTCCGCCGTCTTCAGGGCCTCGTCCACCAGGCGGCGCAGATGGCCGTGGCGCAGGGAGTAGATGACCCGGCGGCCTTCTTTGCGGGTGTCGACCAGGCCGGCGAGGCGGAGGCGGGCCAGGTGCTGGCTGACGGCGGGGCGGGCGGCGGCGCAGGCCTCGGTGAGGGTGGTGACGTCGGCCTCGCCCGAGGTCAGGGCGTGCAGCAGGGCGAGGCGGGTGCGGTCGCCGAGCAGCGCGAGGAGTTCCGCCGCGAGCGCGAACTGCTCCTCGCCCGGGGTGCGCTGATGCGCAGGGTGCGCAGGTGATAGGTGCATGCGTGCGCTCATACGCACATAATGGCTCCGTGGGCGCCCCGCGTCCACCGCAGCCCAGCAGAAGGGGACTCCCGTGAGCCACCATCACGCCCACGACCACGGCCCGCACCGGCACGGCACCTCCTCCCTGCGCCACCGTCTGGCCCATCTCCTGACCCCGCACTCCCACGAGACCGCCGACAAGCTCGACGCGGCGCTGGAGTCCTCGGCCCAGGGCCTGCGCGCCCTGTGGGTCTCGCTCGCCGTGCTGGGCGCGACCGCGCTGGCGCAGGCGGGCGTGGTCGCCGTCTCCGGCTCGGTCGCGCTGCTCGGCGACACGGTGCACAACGCCGCCGACGCGCTGACCGCCGTACCGCTCGGCATCGCCTTCGTGCTGGGGCGGCGCGCGGCGAACCGGCGGTTCACCTACGGCTACGGCCGCGCCGAGGACCTCGCCGGTCTGGTGATCGTGCTGACCATCGCCGCCTCCGCCGCCTTCGCCGCCTGGGTGGCCGTCGGGCGGCTGCTCGACCCCCGCCCGGTCGCGAACGTGCCCGCCGTCGCGGTGGCCGCGCTGGTCGGCTTCGCGGGCAACGAGTGGGTGGCCCGGTACCGGATCCGGACGGGCCGCCGGATCGGCTCGGCCGCGCTCGTCGCCGACGGGCTGCACGCCCGTACCGACGGCTTCACCTCGCTCGCCGTGCTGCTGGGCGCGGCCGGCTCCGCGCTCGGCCTCCAACTCGCCGACCCGGTCGTGGGGTTGGCGATCACCGCCGCGATCGTGCTGGTGCTGCGGGACGCGGCGCGCGAGGTGCTGCGGCGGATGCTGGACGCCGTGGACCCGGCGCTGGTGGACCGCGCCGAGCGGGCGGTACGCGCGGTGCCGGGCGTGGACCGGGTGGGCGAGCTGCGGCTGCGCTGGATCGGGCACCGGCTGCGGGCCGAACTCTCGGTCGTGGTGGACGGCGAGGCCACCCTGCGACAGGCGCACGCGATCGCCGTCGAGGCCGAACACGCCCTGCTGCACGCCCTGCCGAAGCTGTCGGCCGCGCTGGTGCACGCGGATCCGGCACCGGTGCCGGGCGAGCGCGACCCCCATCTGGCGCTGGCCCACCACCTCGCCGGCTGAGGTCAGGCCACGCCGAGGCCCTCCAGCACCACGGCCCCCGGCAGCTGGGCGAACACCTTGCCCGGTACCAGGAGTTTGCCCCGCCTGCGGCCGCTGCCGACCAGGACGTACGGCAGGTCGACGACGGCCGGGTCCACCAACAGGGGCCAGTCGGCGGGCAGTCCGATCGGGGTGATGCCGCCGTACTCCATGCCGCTCTCCCCCGTCGCCGTCTCCATCGGGGCGAACGACGCCTTGCGGGCGCCCAGTCGACGGCGGACCGCGCCGTTGACGTCGACCCGGGTGGTGGACAGCACCAGGCAGGCCGCGAGGGTGGTCTCGCCGGCCCGCTTGGCGGCGACCACCACGCAGTTCGCGGACCGCTCGGGCAGGTCGTCGCCGTAGTGCTCCACGAAGACGGCGGTGTCGGCCCGGTCCGGGTCGGTGTCGACGTACAGGACCTGGTCGGCCGGGATCCCCGCGGACCAGTTCCGTACGGCCTCGGCCACCGGCTCGGTCAGCTCGGCCAGGCAGTCGGTCACCGGGGTCGCGGTCTCGAAGTCTCCGATGGGTGCGCGCATGGCCGCACGCTAACAAGGCGCGGCGGCCCGGCGCTGACGCGTCTCAGCGCGCGGGCGGCACGGAGATCACCGCGCGGGCGGCCGGGCGATCACTGCACGGGCGGCACGGAGACGGCCATCATCATCTGCATCGGGACCTCGCCGCGGTTGGCGTAGACGTGCGGGACATTGGCCTCGAAGGTGGCGCTCGCGCCGGTCGGCACGAGGTGGTCCTCGCCGTCGACCGTGAGCGTCAGCTCGCCCGCCGTGACGTGGACCAGCTCCACCGTGCCGGACGGGTGCGGCTCCGAGGGGCTCTCGTCCCCGGGCATCAGCGCCCAGTCCCAGATCTCCAGCGGGCCGGGCGCCTCGGTGCCCGCGAGCAGCCGGTTGTAGCTGCCGGAGGCAGTGTGCCACAGCCGTACCGCCCGCTCGGCGGGGACGATACGGACCCGGGGGCCGCGCTCGTAGTCGAGCAGGGTGGTGACGCTGACGCCGAGCGCGTCGCCGATCTTGACGATGGTGCCGATGCTCGGGTTGGTGCGGGCCTGCTCGATCTGGATCAGCATGCCGCGGCTGACCCCGGCGCGGGCGGCGAGCACGTCCAGGGTGAAACCGCGCACCGAGCGCCAGTGCCTGACGTTGCGCGCCAGGGACCGGGTGAGCAATTCGAGGTCCGACACGTTCCGGTCCCGTTCCGTCCCATATCCGAGATGGTTCATTTCTTGGATGACGTAGTTCAATCCACTGAACTACGGTGCAGCGCACCCGTTCGTTCAACAAACTGTACTGCGAGGCAGTACGACGGCCGTCGCGGTGCCGTCCTGGGCGCGATCGTCGTCGCCGCGGGCGCCTGGAGCGCGGCCGGGCCCCGGCTGTGGTTCGCGTTCGCGGCGGGCCTGGTCGGTCCGATCGCCCTGTTGGCCTTCTACAAGGCCCTGGCCCTCGGCCCGATGCGCGTCGTCTCGCTGCTCGCCACGCTCAGCGTCGCCGTGCCCGTCGGCGTGGGCCTGTTCCTCGGCGAGCGCCCGGGGCCGGTCCAGCTCGCGGGCATCGCGGACGCCGTCGGCGGGGTGGTCCTCGCGGGCGGCCCCCAGCCGCGCGGCGCGCCGGTGGAGCGGGGCACGGCCCTGCTGACGCTGGTCGCGGCGCTCGGCTTCGGCACGGTGTTCGCCCTGATCGCCGAGGCGACCACCACGGTCACCGGCCTGTACCTCTCGCTGTTCGTGCGGCGCCTGACCGATGCCGCGGTGGGCGGCGCCGTGCTCGGCGACGGGCTGAGGGGCTCAGCCCTCGGTCTCCAGCTCGGCGAGCCGGGCCACCGCGGACTCGTCCAGTTCGGCCAGCGCGCGCAGCTGCCCCGGGGTCGTCCCGTCCGGGATCGGCACCGGCGCCGGGGTCCGCAGCGGCGGCTGCCAGCCGCCCTCGGGCGTCCAGCGGCGTACGACCTTGGCGGGGGCGCCGGCCACCACGGCGTGGTCGGGCACCGTGCCCCGCACCACGGCACCGGCCGCGACCACCACGTTGCGGCCGATCCGCGCGCCGGGCAGGATCACCGCGCCGGTGCCGATCCAGCAGCCGGGGCCGATCTCCACCGGCTCCATGCGGGGCCACTGCCGGCCGATGGGCTCGTGCGGGTCGTCGTAGGAGTGGTTGGTCGAGGTGACGTAGACGTACGGCCCGAAGTAGCAGTCGCGGCCGATGGTCACCGTGGTGTCCGCGATGACATGGCTGCCGCGGCCGAGCACCACGCCGTCGCCGATGCGCAGGATCGGGTCCGGGCCGAGGTCCAGGTCGGGCATCAGACCGGCGGTCAGGGTGACCTGTTCGGCGATGATGCAGTGGGAGCCGAGCCGGATCCAGGGCTCGCCGAAGACCGTGCCGAGCGGGAAGGCGAGCCGGGTGGCCTCGCCGATGGCGCCGAAGCGGAGGCGCCCGGGGTGCTCCGCCGTGACGGAGCCGGTCCGCTGGACCCAGGCCCAGGCCGCGTGGACGGCACGCTGGGCGAGGCCATGGCGCCAGGATGAGAACGTGTTCTTGCGCTTCGGCACGGGGTCACGTTACTCACGGGTTGCGTCCGGCGAGAGGCCGGACCGCTGTGATCTTTGCCCCACCCGCTGTCGTACCGTGCGGAGTGCTTGTCGGAGTACTTATCGGCGCGAGGAGACGGTGATGACGCAGCGGGCACTGATCGTGGGCATCGGCGGCAAGGAGCCGCGGGTCGACGCGGAGGCGTTCGTGGCGCCGACGGCTTCGGTGATCGGGGACGTGACGCTGGGCGCGGGGGCGAGCGTCTGGTACGGCGCGGTGGTGCGCGGGGACGTCGAGACGATCACCGTGGGGGCGCGGGCGAATGTGCAGGACAACGTGACGCTGCACGCCGATCCCGGGTTCCCGGTGACCATCGGGGAGCGGGTGTCCGTCGGGCACAACGCGGTGGTGCACGGGGCGACGGTCGAGGACGACTGCCTGATCGGGATGGGGGCGACCGTGCTCAACGGCGCGGTGATCGGGGCGGGATCGCTGGTGGCGGCGCAGGCGCTGGTGCCGCAGGGGATGGTGGTGCCGGCGGGGTCGCTGGTGGCGGGGGTACCGGCGAAGGTGCGGCGCGAGCTGTCGCCGGAGGAGCGGGAGGGGGTCACCCTGAACGGGACGTTGTACGCGGACCTGGCTCAGGCGCACAAGGATGTGCATCGCTAGGCGGGTGGGCGACGAACGGTCGTCTGCGGTTCGTCGCGCGGTCGCCCCTATAAGCGCCACTTGAAGTGGCGCTCGAAGTGGCGCTTGTGGGGCGCCGTCACTCGCCGGCGTTGACGGGTTCCCGCTGGGACAGCTCCTGCTGGGTCTTCTTCGTCTTCCGCTTCACGATCAGCATCGTCGCCAGACCGATGACGACCGCCGCCCCCAGGCCCACGTAGGAGAACTTCTTCAGCCAGCCCTCGGCGACGACGCCCACGTAGTAGACGGCGGCGGTGGTGCCGCCGGCCCAGCAGATGCCGCCGAGGATGTTGGCGATCAGGAACTTCCAGTAGGGCATGTGCAGGACGCCGGCGAGGGGGCCCGCGAAGATGCGCAGCAGGGCGATGAAGCGGCCGAAGAAGACGGCCCACATGCCCCACTTCTGGAAGGAGCGCTCGGCGGTGGCCACATGGGCCTCGCCGAAGTGCCTCGGGAATTTCTTGCCCAGCCAGGCCAGCAGCGGCCGGCCGCCCTTGCGGCCGATGGCGTAGCCGATGGAGTCGCCGATCACCGCGCCCGCGGTGGCGCAGGCGCCCAGGATCAGCGGGTCGATGTGGGAGTGCTGGGAGGACATCAGCGCCGCCGAGACCAGGACGATCTCGCCGGGCAGCGGAATGCCGAGGCTCTCGACGCCGATCACCAGGGCCACCACGGCGTAGACGGCTACCGCCGGGACCGAGTCGAGCCATTCCTGGACGTGCACCGCGGGATCCTCCCCTGCCGCTGACCTTGCGCGGAAGCGTTGTGTAAAGCGCTCCCCAAAGAAGGCTACCCGGTCGGCGCCGAACGGCCGCTCAATGTGTGCCCTCCGGGCGGCACCGGCCCGCCCCCGAGCATTGGGTTCGCGGACATCCCGGTGTCACCCGGCGCGGGAAGGCTCCCCCCGGTTTCGCCCGCACCGCCTGCCCCGGGCCCCGCCGCGGAAGGACGACGTCGCCGTGTCCGCACCGTCCCCCCTGGTCACCGCTCCCGACGGCCCCGTACCCGAGGCACCGGCCCGGACCGCCCCGTCGGGGTCCGGCCGGACCCTGCGCCTCGCCCTGTGCCTGGCCCCGCTGCTGATCGCGCTGTGCTGGGCCGTCGCGCACCGGCCCGTGGTGTACGAGGGGGTACGGCGGCTCGTCTCGGCCGATCCCGGCTGGCTGCTGGCGGGGCTCGGCTGTACGTGTCTGACCTGGGTGGCGGCCTCCTGTGTACGGCAGGGCGCGCTGCCGGACCGGCTGCCCGCGGGGCTGCTGCTGGCCTCGCAGTTCGCCGCGGGCGCCGCGAACCACGCGCTGCCCGGCGGGCTCGGGGCGCACGCCGTCACCGTGCGCTTCCTGCGGGCGCGCGGCGTGCCGCTGGACCGGGCCACCGCGTCGATCGGCCTGTACTCGCTGGTCAAGGGCGTCTCGAAGGCCCTTGTGCTGCTGGTGTTCCTGGCGGTCTCGCCGGCCTGGCGGCGCCTGGGCGAGCTGGTGCCGGACGGCCCGGAACTGGTCCCGGTCGCGGCGGTCGCGGGCGGGGTGGTCACCGGGGCGGGGGTGCTGCTGACCGTCGTACGGCCGTTGCGGCGGCCGGTGACCGGGCTGGTGCGCACCGCGCTCGCCGATGTCCGGGTGGTGCACGCGCGGCCCTGCCGGGCGCTGGCGCTGTGGGGCGGCGCGGTGGCGATGCCGCTGGTGCAGGCGGGCGCGCTCGGCTGCGTCGGGGCGGCGCTCGGGCTCGGGCTGTCCTGGGCGGAGGTGGCGCTGGCGTTCCTGGCTGCGGGCACGGCGGTGGGTGCCGCCCCGGTGCCCGGCGGGTTCGCGGTGGACGCGGCGCTGGTGTGGACGCTGGTCGCCTTCGGCGCGGAGCCCGCCCCCGCGACGGCGACCGTGATCGGCTACCGGGTGGTGACGGACTGGCTGCCGCTGCTGCCGGGCGCGCTGGTGCTGTCGGCGCTGATCCGGGCCAAGGTGCTGTGAATCACCGTGTGTTCACTCCCGGCGGGCCACCAGGCGGTAGGCGTTGGCGAGGTGCAGACGCTGGGCGAGCGGGCGGATCGCGAGGCGGTCGAGGAGGGTGGCGGTGAGCAGGGCGGGCACCCCGGCGAGCAGGAGCGCGCCGCGCAGGGTCCGGCGCAGGGGGCCGGGGGGCTCGGGCAGCCAGGGGGCGTCCTCACGGGGCGCGGCGTGGTCCAGGGCCAGCCAGACGGCGGCGAGCAGATCGACGGGGTCGTGCGGTTCGGCGTGCTGCTCGGCGAGGACCGTGAAGCCGAGTTCGGTGAGCCGGCGGCGCAGATTGCCGGCCGGGATGAAGTGCAGGTGCTGCGGCTGGAGCCAGGGCAGCCACCAGCGGCCGAGGAGGCGGGCGTAGCGGCTGTCCGGGTCGGGGACCTCGATGAGGAGGTGGCCGCCGGGGCGTACGGCCTCGTGGGCGGCGCGCAGCTCGCGGTCGGGGTCGGTGCTGTGCTCCAGGTAGTGGAACATGCTCACCACGTCGTAGCGGGCGGCGAGTTCGGGGGCGAGGTCCGGGAAGGCGCCCCGGTGTGCCTGGTCGATACGGCCCTCGCGGACGGCGAGTTCGACGCCGTCGGTGAAGTCCAGCCCGTCGAAGGAGGTGCCGGGCAGCACGGTGCGGGCGCGGGCGCAGAAGTGGCCGTGTCCGGTGCCGACGTCCAGCCAGGTCTTCGGGGCGGGGTCGTACGGCAGCATCGCGCGGGCGCGGCCCTCGTACATGGCGCCCCGGCCGCCGAAGGTGCCGCTCATCCGCTGCTCGCCGAGGCCGTCGTAGAAGTCCCGGTAGTAGAACTCCAGTCCTTCCTGGGTCAGTTGGGGGTTCTGGAAGATGTGCCCGCAGTCGGCGCAGCGGTCGAGGGTGAAGCGGCCCGGTTTGTGCTGGAGCAGGTCGGTGGTGCGCAGGCGGTCGCTCAGCCGACCCGAGCCGCACCAGGGGCAGGCGGTGCGGCGGGGGCCGAGGAAGCGGGCGGGGCCGGTGGCGAGATCGGCTCGGTAGGCGGGGCGCAGGGCGGCGACGCGTTCGGCCTTCGCCCGCTTGTCGCTGGGGTCGCTCATCGGCTCTCCGTTGCCAGTCGTTCCAGGTGGGCGGCTGCGGCGGGGGCGCCGCCGGCCGCGCGGAAGGCGGTGCGGACCCGGGCCGCGGCGGCCCGGTGGGCGGGGTCGTGCAGGACGGTGTCGAGGGCCGTGCCCAGCCGGTCCGCGGTGACCCGGCCGAACTTCACCCGGAGTCCGGCTCCCGCGTCCACGACCTGCGCGGCGATCACCGGCTGGTCGTCCCGGACGGGGGCGACGACCAGGGGGACGCCGTGCCACAGCGCCTCGCACACGGTGTTGTGCCCGGCGTGGCAGATCACCGCGTCCATCCGTTCCAGCAGGGCGAGTTGGGGCACGGAGGGCAGGACCAGCACGTCCTTGCCGCCCTCCTCGGCGGGCAGCACCCCGCCCGGGTCGGCCAGCACGGCCTGTACCCGGTCGGCGCGTTCGCGCAGCGCCTCGCGGCAGACGGCGAGGAAGCGGCCGCCCGCGTCGGCGTTGGCGGTGCCCAGGGTGATCAGGACCTTCGCCCGGCCGGGAGTCAGCCACCCCCAGGGGAAGCCGGGCCGGTACGGGCGGCCCGCGAGGGAGGGGCCGACGTAGTGGATGTGCGGCGCCGACGGGGCCTGGGGGCCGACGAGTTCGGGGCTGCTGAAGATCAGCAGCAGATGTGGCGAGGAGCGCGGGTCGGCGGTGCCCGAGGGGTTGCCGAGGCGGTCGCGCAGCTCGGCCAGCCGCTGCCGCAGCCACTCGGCGACCTTGGGCAACCCGTCGTAGGCGCCGCTGAATTCGGCCGAGGTGGTCGCGGAGGTGGCCCACGGAAGTCCGAGCCGCTCGGCCACCAGGGCCCCGGCGAAAGCCTGTTGGTCCGCGACCACCACGTCCGGGCCGAACTCCTCGACGGCCGCGCGCACTCCGGGCGCCATCGCCTCGGCGAGCGGCAGCAGGTACCACTCCCACAGGAACTTCAGCGCCTCCGCACCGCGCAGGTCCGGGGGTCGTACGACGCCGCCGGTGCCCGGCACCGGGCCCGCGCAGCCGAACACCAGCGCGCCGCGGCCCGCGAGCCGGTGCACCAGGCCCGGGTCGGCGCAGGCCCAGGCCACCCGGTGACCGCGCGCGGCGAGCCGGTCGGCGACCCCGACGGCCGGGTTGATGTGCCCGGTCAGCGGCGGTACGACGAACAGGAAGCCGCTCACCGGACGGCGCCCGCGCCGGCCCGGATCAGGTCCAGGATGTGCCCGCCGACCGCGCCGGGCGCCTCCACCAGCACCGAGTGCTCGTGCCCCGCCAGCACCACGGACCGGAAGTCCGGCAGCCGCGCCTCGTGCAGCGGGATCAGGTCGGCGAGGTCGGAGTCGCCGCCGTAGACCCCGAGGACCGGGCAGCGTACGGCGCCGATCTCGGCCTCGGTGTGCACCCGGCTGGCGGGGATGTCCCGGCCGAGGCTGGTCTCCCGGGCGAGCCGGGCGGCGCCCTTGGCGAGGCGGGCCGTGTTGTGGCCGCGGTTGGCGGTGATCCAGGCGATCGCGTCCCGTTCGTTGTGGGCGAGCTGGGTCACGACGCGGTGCAGGATGCCGCCGAGTTTGCCCGCCCAGGCGGGGGTCGCGGGTTCGGACTCCACGAGGGTGAGGGTGGCGACGCGCTCGGGGTCGCGCGCCGCGTAGCCGAACGCGATGGTCCCGCCGTAGGAGTTGCCGACGAGATGCACGGGAGCGGTGACGCCGAGGCGGTCGAGGAGTGCGGTGAGGTCGTCGATGTTGTGGTCCAACGTGTAGCCCCGGGCGGGGCGTTCGCTGCGGCCGTGGCCGCGCAGGTCGTACATGAGGACGTCCAGTCCGGCCGCGGCGAAGGCGGGGGCGACGGTGAAGTAGTAGCTGGCCAGGCTGTCGGTGAGCAGCCCGTGCACCAGGACGACCGTGCCGTGCGGGGCGCTGCCCTGGGCGGGGGCCATGCGCTGGACGTGCAGCCGGATGCCACCGGCGTCGACCATCGCCATGGCTCAGCCCGCCTGGGCGCTGCGCAGGCTCCACACCACGTACTCCACGAGCCTGCCGACGGTCAGTTCGATGATCTCCTCGAACTCCATCCCGGCGAGGAACTCGGCGAGGTTGACCCGCCCGCCGTACCGCTCCTCCATCAGCCCGGCGAGGGTGACCAGGTCGATGCTCTCCAGTTCCAGATCGCGGTTGAAGGTGGTGGACATGCCGATGACCGTGTCGTCGTCGCCGTACTCGGCCAGGACCTCGCGGAGCATGCCGGTGAGGTCGGCGAGGACGGCGTCGGGGGCCGGCTGGGTGGGGATGAGCGGGGGGTTCATCGGGGGGTCTCCTCGGCTGCGGGATCGTGGGGTGCGGCGGCTTCGAAGGCGGGCCGGGCGGGGGTCGCGGTCGTGGACGCGGTGGTGGGCCCGGTGGTCCAGGCCACCACGTACGCGCGGGGCGCCAGGGCGGGCGGGTTGGCCACCCGGGCGCAGTGGACCGGGTAGGCGTCGGCGAGCCGGCCCGCGACGAGCAGCCGGCTGCCGTCGGGGGCGGCCTCCACTACCCTGAAGTCCCGTGGCCGGCCGCCGAGTCCGGTGCCCTCGGCCTTGGCGACGGCTTCCTTCGCGGCCCAGAAACGGGTGAACCACTCCGCCCGCGGCCCCGACTGCGCCCGCAGCAGCCGGAGTTCCTCCGGGCCGAGCGCCGTGGCGAGGGTCGCGGGCTCGCGTTCGGCGATCTCCTCGATGTCGATGCCGACGCCGGAACCGGCTCGCAGGCCGCGCGGCCGTACGATCGCCACGCCCGCCTCGGCGCGGTGCGCGAGGGAGACGTCCAGCGGGGGCAGGGTCCGGCCGTGCACTCCGGTGACGCGGGGGCGCCCGGCCGCGTCGTTGTGCACCCGGATCTCGGCCGGGAAGACGGGCCCCTCGCCCTGCTCCCAGAGCCGGTGGCGTACCGCGTCCTTGACGGCGATCCGGCCGAGCAGCCATTGGCGGCGGCCCCGGGGCGGATGCGCGGCGTACTGCGAACGCTCCGCGCCGCCCAGCGAGTTGCGCATGATCAGTTCGCGGGAGGCGAGGTCGGGCCAGCGCTCGTGGAGCAGCGTCCAGCCGCCCGGTTGGACGGCGGAGAGGGTGTGGCGCTCGGGGAAGCGTTCGACGGGACGGGTCGTCGGGTCGTTGTCGAAGCGGCGGTCCTGCCAGCCGTCGAGCACGGCCCACACCCGGCCGTCGACGGTGAGCCGGGCGTCGGCTTCGAGGAGGGTGTCGGTGAGGGAGGTGATCCGCACCAGGCAGTCGACGGGTGTGCCGGGCGCCGGCTGCGGCCCGTGGAACGTCATCCGCCGTGTCTGCACGGGGAAGACGACGGTCCGCTCGGTGCGGGTCGCCATGATCCAGTAGCCGAGCAGCTGGCCCACGTTGTCCAGCAGCGCGCCGGGGGCGGCGGGCGCGGTGATCACCCCGCGCACATGCCGCTCGCCGATCGCGGACAGCTCGGTCAGTCCCTGGAACGCCGGGCCGTGGAACATCCAGCGCTCACGATAGATCTGGGCGGCGGTGTGTTCGGGGCGCCGCTCGGGGGCGTCCGGGCGGGGCGCCGGTGGGGGTGGTGCCGGGTGGTGGGGGGCGAGTTCGATCACGGCGCGGGCGGTGGGTCCGAAGGCGACGGCGCGGTGGTGCGGTTGTCCGGGGAGCGGGGTGACCGTGATCGGTACGTCCACGGCGGGCACGGCGGTCAGCCACCGGTCGAACCGCGCCCCGTGCACGGCCACCGCCCGCATCCCGGGCACGGCCGCCTCCGCCGCGTCCATCATGTGCCGCACGATCGTGGTCGCGGGCACGACCGGCCAGCGGTCCTCCAGGTCCGGCCAGCCGGGGCGCTGCGGGTAGAAGCAGTGGTCGAGGAGGTGGGGCATGGCGTGCGGGGAGATGTGGAGGGTGGTCGTCGTGGGGGCTTCCGGGGCGGGGGTCGTGGGGATGGCCGGTGGGGCGGTTGGGGTGCGCGTCGGGGCTGGTGGGGTGGTAGGGGTGCGCGTCGGGGCCGTGGGAGCGACGGGAGCGGGTGTCGAGGCCGTGGGAGCGACGGGGGCGGGGGTCGTCGCGGGGTGTGTGCGCGGGCGCACGGCCGGGGTACGGCCCTGAGCGGCGGCCGGAGTACGACCCCCCGCCGCCATCACCTCGGCCGCCGTGTCCGCAGTGTCCCGCAGCAGGGCGGACAGTTCGGCGGCGGCCGGGAAGCGGGCGGCGAGCCCGTCGAGGGCGGCCGTGTCCGAGGCCGCGAAACCGGTGGGCGTGCCCGAGGCGGCCGGACGCGACCCCGGCGCCCCTCGTCGCCCCAACTCCCCCCTCAGCTCGTCGAGTACGGCGCCGTCCAGGGACACCAGGGCGCCGCCGAGGTCGAGCCGGACGGGCGGCCGGTCGACGCCCGCCGGGTTCACCAGGATCGCGGGCGCCGCCGAGACCGCCGGGGTCCCCGCCGGCGCGGGCGTCACCGCCGCCCCCGCCGTCCACAACGCCGTCGCCACGCGCCGGAGTTGGGGCAGTCCGTCGTGGTGGGGCGAGCACGCCGGGACCGCGAGGTGGTCGCGGTCGCCGAGGGTGTCGTCGATCAGGGAGGTGAGGCGGCCGGGCCCCGGCTGGACGAAGACGCGGTGTCCGGCGACGTAGAGGGCCTCGGTCAGCTCGCGGAAGCGCACGGGTTCCAGCAGGTGCCGTACGAACAGCGCGCGCACGGCGGACTCGGCCGCGGGGAAGGGCCGCGCGGTGGTGCCGGACCACACCGGGACGGTCGGCGGGTGCAGCCGGAAGCGGTCGGCGGCCTCCTGGATGGGGGCGAGGTACGGTTCGAGCATCGGGGTGTGGAAGCCGGAGCGGAAGGGCAGCACCTGGCAGATCACGCCCTGCGCGCGGAAGGACCGCGCGAGGTCCTCGACCGCCGAGTCCGGTCCGCAGACCATCGACTGGCGGGGCGCGTTGTCGTGGGAGAGCACGATCCCGGAGCCCGCCCAGGCGTCGGCGAGCGCCGTCCGGACCTGTGCGGCGGAGGTGCCGATCGCGGCGAAGGCGAGCCCGGGGACGGTGAGCGCGTCCGGGTCGAACTCGGCCATGAAGTCGTCGACTTGGTCGGGTGAGTAGATCCCGGCTGCCGCCATGGCCGTCCACTCGCCGACGCTGTGTCCGGCGACCGCGTCCGGTACGACACCCATCGCGCGCAGCGCCCGGTCCAGCAGCCGGCCCACGCCGACGACATCGAGTCCGTGCCGTCCGATGTCCTCGACGCGGGTGTCCGCCCGCGCGCCCACCCCGGTGGCCGTTCGTGTGTCCCGCGGTACGGGCAGGCCGAAGTGGTCGGCGATGTCGTCGGTGCGCGGCGGGGTGAACTCGCCCTCCAGACCGGGGAAGACGAACGCCAGCCGGTCCCCGGGCCCGCCCAGCAGCGGGGTGGGCCGCAGCCATACGTCACCGCGTCCCTGCCAGGCCCGGCCCTTCTCGGCCGCCCGGCGGGCGAGCGCGAGCCGTTTGGCGTCGGGCGCCACGATCCCGAGCCTGGCCGGTCCCGCCCCGGGGTGCGCGCGGGCCGGATCGAGCCCGGCGGCGAGGACGGCGGAGTCGTCGGCGTCCAGGAGCGCGGCGAGGCGTTCGACGGAGTCGGCCGCGAGCAGCAGGACGCGCTCCGGTTCGGCGACGCGGGCGACCGGGGCGGGGGCGTGCCCGGGAATAGCGGTACGACGGGTGGCCGGTGCGGGGGCGAGCGTGCGCCCGGGAGCGGTGGTGCGGTGGGCGGCCGGAGCGGGGCCGGGAGCGGTGGTCCGGCGGGCCGCCGGGGCTGCGGTGGCCGGGTGCCCGTGAGCGGTGGTGCGGTGGGCGGCCGGGGCCTCCTCCAGCACGACATGGGCGTTGATCCCCCCGAAGCCGAAGGCGTTGACGGCGGCCCGGCGGATCGGTTCGCCGGGGCCCGGATCCCAGGGGCGGGCCTGTGCCAGGGTGCGGAAGCGGGTGGCGGCGAGGCGGGGGTGGGGGTCGTCGCAGTGCAGGGTGGGCAGCAGGGTGGCGTGGTGCAGGGCGAGGGCGGCCTTGACCAGGCCCGCGACCCCGGCGGCCGGCATCGTGTGGCCGATCATGGACTTCACGGAGCCGAGGACCGGGCGCTCGTCCTCGGCGAGGCCCGAACCGGGACCGAACACCTCGGCGAGTGTGGTGAGTTCGGCGCCGTCGCCCGCCGGGGTGGCCGTGCCGTGGGCCTCCAGCAGGCCGACGGAGCGGGGCGCCGCGGGGTCGAGCCCGGCGGCCCGCCAGGCCTGCCGCACGGCCCGGGTCTGCCCGCCCGGATCTGGGCTGACCAGGCCCGCCGTGCGGCCGTCGCCGGCGACGCCGGTGCCCCGGATCACGGCGTAGACCCGGTCGCCGTCGCGTTCGGCGTCCGCGAGCCGTTTCAGTACGACGACCCCGGTGCCCTCGCCGATGAGGATGCCGTCGGCGTCCCGGTGGAAGGGCCGGATGCGCTCGGTCGGGGACAGGGCGCGCAGCTGGGAGAAGACGCTCCACAGGGTGATGTCGTGGCAGTGGTGCACTCCCCCGGCGAGCATCATGTCGCAGCGTCCGGCGGTGAGTTCGGTGACCGCCTGGTCGACGGCGACCAGCGAGGAGGCGCAGGCCGCGTCGACGGTGTAGGCGGGGCCGCGCAGGTCCAGCCGGTTGGCGATGCGGGAGGCGGCGAGGTTGGGGACGAGGCCGATCGCGGACTCGGGGCGGTCCGGGCCGAGCCGCTCCGTGAACGCCGCCCGGACCCGGTCGAGTTGGGCGGGTGACAGGTCCGGCACCAACTCGCCCAGCGTGCGGACGAGTTGGCCGGCCGTGCGGACGCGCTGGTCCAGCCGGGCCAGGCCGGGGGTGAGGTAGCCGCCCCGGCCCAGGATCACACCGATCCGGTCCCGGGCCGGGAGCCCGCGCTCGCCGCCCGCGTCGGCGAGCGCGGCGGCGGCCACGTCGAGGGCGATCAGCTGGTCGGGCTCGGTCCCGGAGACGGCGGCGGGCATGATGCCGTAGCGGGTGACCTCCACCTCGGCCAGGGCGTCCACGAAGCCGCCGCGCCGGCAGTACACCTGGTCGGGGGCGGCGGGCCCGGCGGCGGACGCCGGTCGGTAGTAGTCGGCGTCCCAGCGGCCCGCGGGCACCTCGCCGATCGCGTCGACGCCGCCCAGCAGGTTGTGCCAGTAGGCGTCGAGTCCGCGGGCGCCCGGCAGCAGCACCGCCATCCCGACGATGGCGACGGGGAGTCGGCTGTTCGTCATCTCACCAGCCCGACGCGGTGTAGACGACGGCGCGGGCCGCCGGGTCGCCCCAGGCGAGTTCCCGCAGCAGGGCCGCGGTGCCCTCCTCGGGGTCGATCATCTCCACCCCGCGACGGGCGTACTCGCGGCCGAGTTCCGCGCCGACCATGCCGGTGTGGGTGCCGGACGGCGCCCAGGGTCCCCAGTGCACGGTGAGCGCGCGGTGCCCGGTGCGGGCCGCCCAGTCGGCGCCGAGCGTCTCCAGGGCGTCGTTGGCGGCGGCGTAGTCGCACTGGCCCCGGTTGCCGAGGACGGCGGCGATGCTGCCGAACAGCACGGTGAACGCGGGCGCCCCGGGCAGCTCGTCCAGGGCGGCGAACAGGGCACCGGCGCCCGCCGTCTTGGTGTCGTAGACCCGCCGGAAGGAGTCGGGGGTCTTCTCGGCGATCAGCCGGTCCTCGATCACCCCGGCCGCGAACACGGCCCCGTCGAGCCGGCCGTGCTCGGCGTGGATCTCCTTGACCGTGCGGAGTACCGCGTCCCGGTCCCGGAAGTCCACCGCGCGGTAGCGGGCCGCGCTGCCCAGCGCCGTGAGTTCGTCGAGGGTCGCGGTGATCTCCCGCTGGGCCAGCAGGAGTTCGGCGGTCCGGTTGATCTCGGCGGGCTTCGGCGCGCCGGGCCCGGCCGCGAGTGCCGCGCGCAGTCCGACGGGGGTGCGGGCGGCGGCGGTCGCCGGGGATTCGGGGGCGGTGGGGGCGGGGGTGCGGCCGAGCAGTTCGATCCGGCAGCCGCAGGCGGCGGCCAGCGTCGCCGCGAACCGGGCGGTGATGCCCCGGGCGCCGCCGACCAGCAGGACGACGGAGTCCCGGTCGAGCCCGAGCGCCGCGGCCTCCGCGGTGCCGACCCCGGCGGGGCCCGCGCCGGTGCTGCCGAGGGCGCCGAGGGGTACGGGGAGGAGGTCCAGGCCCCGGCGGGTTCCGTCGGCGGCGCGCAGGACGACGGGGAGCGGGGCGGAGGCGGGGAGCGGGGCGGAGCCATCGAGCGGGGTGGAGGCGTCGGCCCCTTCAAGCGTCCGCGCCGGTGCGCACAGCTCCGCGAGCACGGCCTCGGCCACCGCCGCCGGGGTGACGTCCCCGACGGCCACCACCCGCGCGACCACGTCCGGATACTCCCGCGCGACGGTGCGGAACAGCCCGTCGAGCCCGGCCGCGCGTACGGCACCCTCGCCCTCCGTGGCGCGTACGGCCAGCAGGCGGCCCGCGCCGCACGTCAGCGCCGCCCTGACCACGGGGAACGCGTCCGGCAGCACCGGCAGGTCGGGGCCGGGCAGCGCGCCCAGGTACACGACCGCGGCCACCGCCCCGTCGGCCGCCCCGAGGACATGCCCCTGGTCGGCCAGGACGGTCTCCGCGCCCCGGGCGTCGAGCCGCGCCGCCAGCTCGGCCGCCGCTCCCCCGCCGTCTCCCAGCAGGAAGAACCGCTGCCCGGCGAGGGCGCAGGCGGCCGTCGGCTCGACGTCGGGCAGCGCGACCGTCCGCGTCTCGAAGCGCCGGGGCGCCACCCCGAGCGGTGCCGTGTCCGGCTCCGGTGCCTGTTCCTCCGGCCGGCCGGATCCCGTACCGCCGCCGACCCGTGCCGCCAGCCACGCGGTCACCGCCGCCGCCGTACGCGCCTTGGTCAGCTCCTCCAGCTCGGCGTCGTCCAGCAGCTCCGCGCCCCCGGCGATGCCCAGCCGCTTCGCCAGCTCCCCCGCGATCTCGGCCCGTTTGATGGAGTCGATGCTCAGGTCCGCCTCCAGATCGAGATCGGGCTCGATCATGTCGACGGGATAGCCGGTGCGTTCACTGATGATCTCCAGGACGACCCGCCCCACGTCCGTGCCGGACGCGGCCACCGTCTCCTCCTCCACGGCGGGAGCGGTCAACTCCGCGCTCGGAAACGCGATTTCGGCGGCAGGCAATGCCTGAGGAGCGACGGGCACGACGGACGCGACCGGAGCCACGGGTGCCACCGGTGATCCCGTCCCGCCGAAGTACGTGAGCAGCACATCCCGCTGCGCCGCGATCATCTCGCGTCCGCTGCGCAGGAATTCGGTGATCAACGCGTCCCGGTCGACGGGGGTTTTGCTGGGCTGGTCGGTGGTCACAGTCGTCTCCACGACGCGTCGGGCCGGTGCGAGGGCACCGGCGAGCAGGGCTCCGTCGGCGGTGCGGACCAGGTGTCCGTCGACCGTCCAGCCGGGCCGGGCGGGAGCGGGGGCGCGCAGCGCGTCGACGGCGTCGCGGCCCTGGAAGAGCCAGGCGGTGCGCACCGGGGCGCCCGCGACGGCGAGCAGGGCGAGGGCGTCGAGCCAGCCGGGCAGTCCGTCCCCGGGCCGGGGCTCGGGGGCGATGGCGCGGTGCGGGCGGTCGCCGAGGATCTGTCCGACGAGCCGGGTGAGGACCGCCCCGGGGCCCGCCTCCACGAAGATCCGCGCGCCCGCCTCGTACATGGCCTCGATCTGCGCGGCGAACGCGACCGGCGCCCCGATCTGTGCGGCGAGTTCGGCGCGCACCCCGTCGGGGTCCGGCGGGTACGGCGCCGCGGTGCGGTTGGCCCAGACGGGGAACTCGGGTGCGCGCACCGGCTGTTCCGCGAGGGCCTCGGCGAACCGCGCGCCCGCCCCGGCCACCAGCGGGCTGTGGAAGGCGCAGGCCACGGGGATGCGCTTCGCGCCGAGCCCGGCCGCGCGCAGCAGTCGTACGGCGGTGTCGATGTCCTGCGTCGGCCCTGAGATCACTGTCTGCTGCGGCGAGTTGAGGTTGGCGACGACGACGGACTCCGGTGCCCCCGCCTCGCGCAGGGCGGCGCGGACGTCCTCGGCGGGTGCGCCCACGGCCGCCATCGAGCCGGGGTCCTCGCCCGCCGCCGCCAGGATCGCGGCGGCCCGCTCGGTGCTGAGCCGGGGCAGGGTGTCCGGGTCGAGGGCACCGGCGGCGGCGAGGGCGACCAGTTCGCCGTAGCTGTGTCCGGCGGCCAGGTCCGGCTGGACACCGGCCGCGCCGAGGAAGGCGTGGGCCGCCAGGCCCGCCGCGCCCAGGGCGGGCTGCGCGGCCCGGGTGTCGGTCAGGGCGGCCCGGCGGCGCTCGCGCGCACTGTCGTCGAAGGCGGCCGGCGGATAGACGACATCGGCCTGGTCCGCGTGCAGATGGTCCCGCAACTCCGGCAAAGTGACGAGGAGTTCGGCAAGCATGCCGGTGCGCTGGCTGCCCTGTCCGGGGAAGAGGAAGGCGACCTTGCCATCCACCGGGTCCGAGCGGCGGACGTCCGCGCCGCCGTCTCCGTCGAGGACTCCCCGCAGCCGCTCGATCAGCTGGTCCACATCCCGTGCCACGAAGGCGACTTGGACCGGCTCGCGCGAAGTGTCGGCGCGGTGGGCGGCGGCGAGGGCGAGGTCGCGCAGCCGCCAGGGCCGCCCGACCGTCTCGGCGGCCTTGAGGAGTTCCGCCGCCTGCCGGTGTGCGGCCTGCTCGTCCCGGCCGCGGAACAGGAACAGTTCGGCGGGCCACTCGTCCAGGGTCTGCCGGGGCGGTACCGCGTCCCCGTGCGCGGCCAGTACGGCATGGAAGTTGGTGCCGCCGAAGCCGAACGCGCTGACCCCGGCGAAGCGTTCGGAGGCGGGCCGGGCCCAGGGCCGGGCGTCGGCGTGGAAGGCGAAGGGGCTGTCGTCCTCGGTCCAGGCCGGGTTGGGGCGATCCATGTGCAGGGTGGGCGGCGTGACCCCGGTGTGGAGGGCGAGGGTCGTCTTGATCAGTCCGGCGAGCCCGGCGGCGCACTTGGTGTGCCCGATCTGGGACTTGACCGAGCCGAGCGCGCAGCCGCCGGTGCGGGCGCCCGCCTCCGTGAACACCTCGCCGAGGACGGTGAGTTCGGTGCGGTCGCCGACCACGGTGCCGGTGCCGTGTGCCTCCACCAGGCTCACCTGCGCGGGCGAGACACCGGCGTTGCGGTACGCCCGCTCCAGCGCGGCCCGCTGGCCCTCGGGGCGGGGCGCGGTCAGACCGAGGGAGCGGCCGTCGCTGGCGGAGCCGAGGCCCTTGACCACGCCGTAGATCCGGTCGCCGTCGCGCTCGGCGTCCGCGAGCCGCTTGAGCACCACGCAGGCCACGCCCTCGCCGAGCGCGATGCCGTCGGCCTCGGCGTCGAAAGCGCGGGAGCGGCCGGTCGGGGAGAGGGCGTGGACGGAGGAGAACAGGACGTAGTCGTTGATGCCGTTGTGCAGGTCGGCGCCGCCGCACAGCACCACGTCGCTGGTGCCCGAGACGAGTTCCTTGCAGGCCACGTCGAGCGCCGCGAGGGAGGAGGCGCAGGCGGCGTCCACGGTGAAGTTGGCGCCGCCGAGGTCGAGGCGGTTGGCGATGCGGCCGGAGATGACGTTGGCGAGCATGCCGGGGAAGGAGTCCTCGGTCAGCCGGGGCAGTTGGCCGTCGAGTCCGCCTGGGACCTTGCCGTAGTACGAGGGGAGTACGGCCCGCAGGGTCACGGCGTTGGACAGGTCGCTGCCCGCCTCCGCGCCGAAGACCACGGCGGTGCGGGAGCGGTCGAACTCCCGTCCCCGCTCGCCGTATCCGGCGTCCTCCAGGGCCCGCCGGGCCGCCTCCAGGGAGAGCAGCTGCACGGGCTCGATGCTGCCGAGGGAGGTGGGCGGGATGCCGTAGCGCAACGGGTCGAAGGGGATGCGGGGCAGGAATCCGCCCCACTTCGAGGCGGTGTGCCCGGCGGCGTGGTGCACGGCCGGGTCCCAGCGGTCGGCGGGCACCTCGGTGACCGCGTCGCGGCCCGCGACGATGTTCGCCCAGAAGGCGGCGAGGTCGGGTGCGCCCGGGAACATGCAGGCCATGCCGACGATCGCGACGTCGAGCGGTGCGGGTGGCGCCGGCTCCCACTCGGTGACCGGGGGCCGCCCGCGGGCGGCGAGGAAGTCGGCGGCGCCGTCGGTCACCGAGCGGTGCAGGGCCGCCATGACCGTCGTCGCGGAGCGCAGGACGGCGACCTCTCCCGCCATGAACATCCCCTCGGTGAGCTGCCGTTGCTCGTCGACGTTCCGCAACTCGCCGCCGTCCGCGCGTTCCACGCCCTTGCTGGCGATGCGCAGCCGCCCCACGTTGAGGCGTTCCAGCGTCTCCCACACCTCGCGGTCGGGCAGCCCTCCGGCGCGCAGCGCGCGTTCGCGGTCCCGGTAGTCGTCGGTGAACGGGCTGGGCACGCACCGCGTCGCATGGCCGGGCGCGGTCTCCAGCAGGGCGGTCGCGGTGGCCGCGCGGACCTGCTCCTGGAAGAGCGGCCGGATGGCACCGTGGGCGACGGCCTCCTCCGTGAACAGGTAGGCGGTGCCCATGAGGACCCCGATCGCGGCGCCCCGCGCGGTGAGCGGCGCGGCGAGCGCGGCGACCATCGCGGCGGACCGCTCGTCGTGGACGCCGCCCGCGAAGAACACCTCCACCCGGGCCGCCGTCTCGGGCCCGGCGTCGGCCAAGAAGTCTTCCAGGACAGCCAGTTGGGCCTCCCACAGCGGGAACGACGCCCGGGGCCCGACATGCCCGCCGCACTCCGAGCCCTCGAAGACGAATCTGCGCGCCCCGGCCTGGAGGAACTGCCGCAGCAGCCCCGGCGAGGGCACGTGCAGGAAGGTGCGGATCCCGGCCCGCTCCAACGCCTCGGCCTGCGCGGGCCGCCCGCCCGCGATGATCGCGTGCGTGGGCCGCAGCTGCCGTACGACCTCCAGCTGGGCGTTCCTGATCTCCTCGGGCGCGAAGCCGAGCACGCCCACACCCCAGGGCCGGCCGTCCAGCACGGCCCGCGCCTCGGTCAGCATCGCCCGGGTGCGCGCGCCGTCGGCCAGCGCCAGCGCCAGGAAGGGCAGCGCCCCGTCCCCGGCGACGGCGGCGGCGAATCCGGCCTGGTCGCTGACCCGCGTCATCGGGCCCTGCGCGACCGGCAGCCGGGTCCCGAGCGCCCGGCTCATCGCCGACCCGGGCCGCAGCGCCTGCCCGGGGCCGGGCTCCGACTCCGGCCGCATCGCCGCCGTCATCCCCCGTACCACGCCCCGCACATCCCCCCAGCGCTCCGCGAACCGGGCGGCGAGGAAGCCGTCCTGGCCGAGGGGAAGCAGCTGGCGGGACAGATCACGGGCGCCGAGGAGGGCGGCGATCGCGGCGGGGTCGTCGGCGGGGAGCGGCGGCGCGTCGGGGCCGCGGCGGCGCAGCACCCGGTGCCCGCCGGTCACCACCGTCTCCGCGCCGTCCAGGGACCGCAGCACCGCACGGACCGCCTCCGGCAGCCGGGACTCGGGCAGCAGGGCGAGCTGGCTGTCGAGGACGACACCGGCCGCGCCACCCGCCAGTGCGGCGGCCGCCGTACGCGGCCCGACACCACCGCAGGCCCAGACGGGCAACTCGGTCAACTCATCGTCGGCGAGCAGCTGTTGGAGCAGCACGAAGGTGCTCAGCCCACCGGTCCTGCCACCGCTCTCGGCACCCCGGGCGATCAGCCCATGGGCACCGGCCCGGACGGCGGCCCGCGCCTGCGGGAGATCGGTGACCTCGGCCAACACCCGCCTTTCCGGAGCCAGTTCGGCGATGCTCCAGGGTGTGTCCGCGGCCGTCAGGTCCGAGGCGAGGACGACGAGGCCGGGGCCGTCGGCGAGGTCGGCCGGGGTGAGGGAGCAACGGGCGCCCACCCGGACGCCGTACGGGCCGGGCGCCGTTCTTCTCAGCCGGGACAGCTCCTGCCGGCATCTTCGGTCGCCGTCGCCGAGATCGAGGACGCCGAGCGCCCCGGCACCGGTGGCGGCCGCGGCGAGGCCCGCGTCGGGTTCGCCGAACGGGGTGAGGCAGAGGATCAGATCATGGGCGCGCACAGGGGACGTCATGAGACTCCGACACAATCGGCAGAAGCACGGTGGGGGTTTGTGCGGCGGGACTCGTCGGTGCGAGGGCATCGGAAACTAGCGAGGGGCTACTCGCGGGTCAACAACGACGACCGCCGCGCGCCCGCCGTGGCCGTGATCCGGCCAGGCCGCCGAATTCGCCGCAAGCGCCGAGAAATCGGCGCTTCCGGGTCATCGGTGCGGGCCCCCGCTCACCCGAGCCCACGCGCCACATCGCCACAAGCCCGTCAAAGCACGCGCCCGCTTCACCGTTCACTCACCCGGCGGCAACACGCCGTGACACCGGGACCGTGTCTGTAAATTCCGCATGACCTTTGGCCCCTGGCGAGGATGCGCACGGGCCGGAAAGCGCCAGAAGACCTGAAATGAGCCCGGCGCCGGACAGCACAGCGAAGAAGGGCCCCCGGCACGCGCCGGGGGCCCTTCTTCAGCGGTCGTCTCAGCCGTTCGGCCGCAGGGTCCACACCACCGTCATCTCACCGGTGACGGCGCCGTCCTCGCGCTCGATGGCGATGGCGACCGGGAACTCCGGCCGCCCGCCCGCGTCCAGCTCGGCGACGACCTCGGCCACCGGACGGCCCAGGGTCGCCGTCGCCGTCACCGGCCCCATGGCCAGCTTCTTGTAGCCGATCTCGGCGCGGACCGCGAGCGGCACCGCGCGCGAGAGCTGGTCGCCGAAGGCCGTGAGCACGATGGCGCCGCTGGCGGACTCGGCCAGCGTGAACATGGCGCCGGCGTGGGGGCCGCCGATGTGGTTGTGGTAGTCCGGCTGGTCCGGGAGGCGCAGCACGGCGCGCTCCGCGGTCACCTCGACGAACTCCAGGTTCAGGGTCCGCACCATCGGGACCGCGGTGGCAAGCATCTCGCCCATCGAGGCGCTGTCAACAGTCATGGACGTGATGTTACCGGCGAGTAGGCCATCCTGACCAGCGCGGTCTCCACCCGCGCGCCATGCCCTTCACACCGCTTCGCTACGGCCCTGACGAGATCCCGTGACCGAACCGTGCCGCCGCCGCACTAGTGTTGTCGGCCATGTGGCCAGATCAGCAGCCGCCCGGGGGCGCGCAGAACCCGCAGCAGAACCCGTACCAGCAGCCGGGTTACCAGCAGCAGCCGAATCCGTACCAGCAGCCGGGGTACCAGCAGTACCCGCAGGGGGGCCAGCACCCCGGGGCCGGTCAGCAGCCGGGGCCGGGCCAGTACCCCGGGGCTCCCGGCCCGTACGGGCAGCAGCAGCCGCAGTGGGGGCAGCAGCCGCCCACCGTGCCGATGCAGCCGCCCCCGAAGGGCGGCGGCAACGGCGGCGGCAACCGTACGAAGCTGATCGCGATCGTCGCGGCCGCCGCCGTGGTCGTCGCCGCGTGTGTGACCGGTGTGCTGGTCCTCGGCGGTTCCAAGGACGGCAAGGACGACAAGGCGGACGGCAAGCACACCGGCCGGCCGCCGACCGCGGCCTCGTCCAGCCCCGCCTCGACCGACAACCCGCGGGCCGCGGAGAGCGAGAAGCCGACCGTGCCGGGCTGGAAGGTCGTGGTGAACCCGAAGTGGGGCATAGCCTATGACGTGCCCTCGGACTGGCAGGCCCAGGCGCCCGACATGGAGGTGGGCTTCGAGGACCACAAGTCCACCGACGGCAAACCGCTGATCGTGATGTCGGGCACGGCCGAGGACCAGCCCAAGTGGTGCACGTCCGACGACGACAAGGACGGCCGCACCGACGACACCCCGCTCGCGGTCGTCGGCAGCAAGGGCGCGAGCGGCGCGAAGAACACCGACCAGATCGCGGTCAACACCCCGGCCTGGTGGGTCTACGGCGGCTACACCCAGCCGGACAAGAAGACCATCACCTTCGACAAGAAGGCCACCCCCTTCACCACGACGTCCGGCATCAAGGGCAGTTACGCCTGGGCGCGGTCGAGCGGCACCCCGCAGAAGGGCAAGTGCGCGAGCGACGGCAAGGCCCTCACCTTCGGCTTCCAGAACTCGGCGCACGACTACGTGTCGTTCAACTTCTATGGCGCCAAGGGCGTCAAGGACGAGGTCCCGCAGGCCACGATCATGAAGATCCTCGGCTCGGTCCGGCTGCACGGCACCCCCACGTTGGACTGACGCGGGGCGCCGGGTGCGAAGGGCGGACCTCCCCGCGCACCCGGCGTTCAGCCGATGCCGAACGAGCCGCCCGGCGGCACCGGCGACGGCACCGCGTCCGCGTCCTCGACCGGCCGTGCGGAACCGATGAACTCCCGTACGGCGGCGCCGTGTTCGACCCGGGCGGGGAAGACGTCGGCCGCCACCCGGCGGGCCAGCGCGGCGACGTCCGGCGGCCGGTGCGAGGCGATGAGCACCGCGTTGCCGAACCGCCGCCCGCGCAGCACCCCCGGCTCGGCGACCAGCGCCAGCTCCTCGAACACCGCGGCGAACGTGGCCAGTTGGGAGCGCAGGAAGGCGAACGGCGCCGCGTCCGCGAGGTTGGCGAGATAGCTCCCGCCGGGCCGCAGCACCCGCTCGGCCTCCCGGGCGTAGGCGAGGGTGGTGAGATGGGCCGGCACCCGGGAGCCGCCGAAGACGTCCGCGATCAGCACGTCGGCCGTGTCGTCCGGCGCGGTCCCCAGCCAGGCGCGGGCGTCGGCGGCGTGCACCGCGACCCCCGCGCCCTTCGGCAGCGGCAGATACTCGGCGACCAGGTCCAGCAGCCCCCGGTCCGCCTCCACGACGTCCTGCCGGGAACCGGGCCGGGTCGCCGCGACGTACCGGGGCAGGGTCAGCGCTCCCCCGCCCAGGTGCAGCACGTCCAGCGCCCGGCCCTCGGGGGCCGCCGTGTCCAGCGCGTGCCCGAGCCGGCGCGCGTACTCGAACTCCAGGTGCGTCGGCTCGTCCAGGTCGACGTACGACTGCGGCGCCCCGTCGACCGTCAGCAGCCAGGCCCGCTCCCGGTCCACATCGGGCATGAGCTTGGCGGCGCCGTGGTCGGTGGTGCGGAAGACGGGTATCTGCTCGGTCACAGGTTCATTGTGACGCGCCCCGACGGGGCCCTACGAACCGGCGGAGCCCTACGACCCGGCGGAACCCTACGACCGGCGGGGCCCCAGGAACCGGCGGAGCCCTACGAACCGACGGAGACCACCGTGCCCGCGCCGACCGTCCGCCCGCCCTCGCGGATCGCGAAGCCCAGCCCCGGCTCCAGTGGCACCTCCCGCCCCAGCTCGACGGTCATCTCCACCGTCTCACCGGGCCGGGCCACGGCCGCCACGCCGAGGTCGACGTCCCCGACCACGTCCGCGGTACGGATGTAGAACTGCGGCCGGTACCCCGTCGCGACCGGTGTCGTACGACCCCCCTCGCGCCCCGACAGCACGTACACCCGCGCCGTGAACCGCCGCGCCGGCACCACGCTGCCCGGCACCGCCACCACATGCCCCCGGCGCACCGCGTCCCGGGGCACGCCCCGCAGCAGCACGGCCACGTTGTCCCCGGCCTGCGCCTGGGTCATCGGCTTGCCGAAGGTCTCCAGGCCGGTGACGACGGTCTCGACGCCGTCCGCGCCGAGCACCGTGACCCGGTCCCCGAGCCGCAGCGTGCCGCGCTCCACGGCGCCGGTGACGACCGTGCCCCGGCCGGTGATGGTGAGCACGTTCTCCACCGGCATCAGGAACGGCGCGTCGAGATACCGCTCGGGCATCGGCACGTACGTGTCCACCGCGTCGAGCAGCGCCTCGACGGACGCCGTCCAGCGCGGGTCGCCCGCGAGCGCCCGCAGCCCCGATACGCGTACGACGGGTACCGTGTCGCCCGCGTAGCCCTGCGCGGTGAGCAGGTCGCGGACCTCCAGCTCGACCAGGTCGGTCAGCTCCTCGTCGACCGCGCCGTCCGCCTTGTTGAGGGCCACGACGATGTGGTCGACGCCGACCTGCCGGGCGAGCAGGACGTGCTCCGCGGTCTGCGGCATGATCCCGTCGAGCGCGGAGACCACGAGGATCGCCCCGTCGAGCTGGGCGGCGCCGGTGACCATGTTCTTCACGTAGTCGGCATGGCCGGGCATGTCCACATGGGCGTAGTGCCGGGTGTCGGTCTCGTACTCGATGTGCGCGATGTTGATGGTGATGCCGCGCGCGGCCTCCTCGGGGGCGCGGTCGATGCGGTCGAAGGGCACGAAGGTGCCGGTGCCGCGCTCGGCGAGGACCTTGGTGATGGCGGCGGTCAGGGTGGTCTTGCCGTGGTCGACATGACCCATGGTGCCGATGTTCAGGTGCGGCTTGGTGCGCACGTAGGCCGTTTTGGACATGGCTGTACCTCGAAGCCTTCGCTGTCGTACGGAAGTCGGGACCCCGCCGGGTGGCCGACCCTCCCCCTGCGGGGTCCGCCGGACGATCCGGGGAGGGTCAGCTTCGGGCGCCGTCGACAGCGGCCGCGAGCGTGGGAACGGCAGCCTTCGGCACATCCGCGACCGCGGATGCTGCGAGGTGGAAGGCGTACCGGAACATGACTCGATCATCGCCGACGGGATGTCCGGCGTCGAATGGTTTTCCACCGGTTTCCGGGCGGCGGCCCTTCCCCGCGCGGGGAGCGGGTGCGGCTCGGTGGCAGGCGGCCCGTGTCACCTCGGGGGGCCTCCCCCGCGCGCGGAGCGGGTGCGCGCGGACGACCGGCGCCGTCCTTGCCCGGGGCGGCGCCGGTGCGGTGCGGAGGGGGCGTCAGATCCTGCGGTGGCGGCCCCGCTTGTCGTAGCCGCCCCTGTCGTCCGGCGTGTTCCCGTAGCCGGGGCACGGGGGCTCCGGTGTGGCCGTGAACGTGACGGTGGCCGAGGTGGGCTCGCTCGCAGGCTCGCCGGTGCCCAGCGCCAGGGAGACGCCCACGCCGAGGGCGAGGGACAGGCCTGCCGCGGCCGGCCGGGAGGTCCGTGCGGGTACGCCGGGCGGCGATGAGCGTTGTTTTCGCGTCATGCGCGGCATACGGAGCAGTCACGCTCCGTGAGGGGCCGCCGTCGGGCCGCGTGTTCCCGTCACGTACCCGGTCAGCCGCACCGGTCCGCGCCTGCGACGGGGACGTCCGGGGCGCCCTCTATCATCGGCTTCGGCCGTCGATGTCTCCCAGGGGGTCACGTGCTCGATGCCACCACCGTCCCCGCGCCGCCCGCGCCCCGCGCGAAATTCGCCGCCCGCTGCACCCGCGCGCTGCTGTCGCCGTGGGCGCGGCTGTCGCTGCTGCTGGTGCTGCTGGCGGCCGCGGGCGCGCTGGTGCTGCTGTTCGATCCGCAGCGCCTGCTGACCCAGGGCTGGCCGCCGCGGGCGGGCGGGCTGATGGCGGTGCTGGCGTTCGGGGCCGGGTACGGGTTGTGCACGGTGGCGTTCGTACCGCGGCCCCTGCTGAACCTGGCGGCGGGCGCGCTGTTCGGCTCCCGGCTGGGCCTCGGGACCGCGCTCGCCGGGACGGTGCTCGGGGCCGGGGTGGCCTTCGGGCTCGGGCGGCTGCTCGGGCAGGACGCGCTGCGCCCGCTGCTGCGCGGCCGGTGGCTGCGGGCGGCGGACGGGCAGCTGAGCCGGCACGGGTTCCGCTCCATGCTGGCCGCGCGGCTCTTCCCGGGGGTGCCGTTCTGGGCGGCGAACTACTGCGCGGCGGTCTCCCGGATGGGCTGGCTGCCGTTCCTGCTGGCGACGGCGCTCGGGTCGGTCCCGAACACCGCCGCCTACGCGGTCGCCGGCGCCCGTGCCTCGGCGCCGACGTCGCCCGCGTTCCTGCTCGCGATGGCCTGCATCGCCGTACCGGCCCTGGCGGGCACGGTGGTGGCGTGGCGGCAGCGGCACCGGTTGCGCGGCCGGTGACGGAGGGCCCGGTGAGGAGGGCCCGGTGACCGGAAGTGCGCTGACTCCGGGTCAGGAGACCTGGGGCGCACCGCCCCCGGAGCAGGCGACCGGGGATGCGCTGACCCCGGGTCAGCCGGCCGGGGATGCGCCGACCTCTGTTCAGGCAGCCGGGAATGCGTGACCTCTGGTCAGACGGCTTCCAGGATCATCGCGTTGGCGAGGCCGCCCGCCTCGCACATCGTCTGGAGGCCGTAGCGGGCACCGCGTTCGCGCATCGCGTGCACCAGGGTGGTGGTCAGCCGGGTGCCGCTGGCGCCGAGCGGGTGGCCGAGGGCGATGGCGCCGCCCTTCACATTGACCTTGGCCAGGTCGGCGCCGGTCTCCTGCTGCCAGGCGAGGACGACGCTGGCGAACGCCTCGTTGACCTCGAACAGGTCGATGTCGCCGAGGGAGAGGCCGGCCCGCGCGAGCACCTTCTCGGTGGCCGGGATGACGCCGGTGAGCATCAGCAGCGGGTCGGAGCCGGTGACCGCGAAGCTGTGCAGCCGGGCGAGCGGGCGCAGGCCGAGCCGGGTGGCGGTCTCGCTGGAGGTGATCAGGACGGCGGAGGCGCCGTCGTTGAGCGGGCTGGTGTTGCCCGCGGTGATGTTCCACTCGATCTGCGGGAAGCGCTCGGCGAAGTTCGGGTCGTGGTAGGCGGGCTTGAGCCCGGCGAGGATCTCCGGGGTGCTGTCGGGCCGTACGCACTCGTCGCGGGTGACGCCCTCCAGGGGCGCGGTCTCGGCGTCGAAGAGCCCCGCCTCCCAGGCCGCGGCGGCCTTGCGGTGCGAAGAGACCGCGAAGGCGTCCATCTCCGCGCGGGTCAGCGACCACTTGGCGGAGATCAGCTCGGCGCTGATGCCCTGCGGCAGCAGCCCCTCGGGGTAGCGCGCGGCGACGCCGGGCCCGAAGGGGTCCTTCCCGGCGGGCACGTTGGACCACATCGGCACCCGGCTCATCGACTCCACACCGCAGGCGACGACCATGTCGTACGCGCCGGCGATCACACCCTGGGCGGCGAAGTGCACGGCCTGCTGGGAGGAGCCGCACTGGCGGTCCACCGTGGTGGCCGGGACCGTGTCGGGCAGACCGGCGGCGAGCACGGCGTACCGGGTGGTGTTCATGGCCTGCTCGCCGACCTGGTCGACGGTGCCGCCGATCACGTCCTCGATCAGCGCCGGGTCGACACCGGAGCGCTCGACCAGGGACTTCAGCGTGTGGGCGAGCAGCTGGACGGGGTGCACCTGGGCGAGGGCACCGGTGGGCTTGCCCTTGCCGATCGGGGTGCGTACGGCCTCGACGATCACTGCGTCTCGCATGGTGCGGCCTCCTGCGGCGGAGCGGGCTCGTTCACGAGCATGGTTACCGGTGGGTAGGAAATTCAAACTCACCATAGCGGGGTGGGTTGGAAAATCAAACCCATGACCGGGCGCGGGGCGAACGCATACCGTTTCGCATGGGTTGGAAAACCAAACTCTCAACTAAACTGGGCCGCATGGCCGCACCGAAGGATCCGCGCCCCTGCTCCATCGCCGACACCCTCGCGGTGGTGGGAGAGAAGTACTCCCTGCTCGTACTGCGGGAGGTGTGCCTGGGCAACGGCCGGTTCGATCAGCTGGCGCGCAACATCGGCGCGCCGCGCGACATCCTGGCCACCCGGCTGCGCCGGCTCGTGGAGGCCGGGGTGCTGACCAAGCGCGTCTACAGCGAGCATCCCCAGCGCTTCGACTACCGGCCGACCGCGGCGGGCCTGGAGCTGGAGCCGGTCCTGATGGCGCTCAAGGAGTGGGGCGACATCCATCTGCGGCACAACACCGACCTGCCCATGACCATGGAGCACAGCTGCGGCCATGAGCTGGTCCCGGTGGTCACCTGTCGCGCCTGCGGCTCCCCCGTCCATCACGACGACCTGACGGCCCACCCGCAGACCCCGGGCTGGACGGTCAAGGGCCCCGCCACGCCCTCCTGAAGTTCCCGAACTTCCTGAACTTCCCTCCCGAACAGGGCGGTTGCCCCGCCCGCAACCGGTCTCGCCGGGTGCCCGCGCCCCCGTTTCGGCCATCTCGCGGACACCGCCCGGCGTCAACTCAGCCCGGCATATGCCACCTGAACTGGGTCGACCACGGGGCGCGAGCGGCGGCACCGGTGACCAACCACATACGTTCTCCGTAGCGGTGCGGTAGCGCAGTGTCAGACCCTGCCCCTAGGCTGTTCCGTATGTCCCCCCATTTCCCGCCCCCTGGTTCCGCACGGTCTGCCGCCGAGGTGAACGAGCAGATCCGGGCGCTCTGGCTGCGCACGGGCGGCTTCCTCTCGGCCCAGGAACGCACGGCGTACGAGCTGCTGGTCGTGGAGTGGGCCAAGGCGATCCGCGAGGAGATCATCAAGGCGGCCTGACTACGCCCCCAGGTGGGCGAGCACGCCGTCCGCCACCGGGTACGCCCGCTCCTCGGGCAACAACGCCTCGGCCTTCTCCCGCTCCCCGGCCCGCACCGCCGCGTGCACGTCCCGGGCGAGCGGCGTCACGTCCTCGATGCCGACGACCCATTCATCGGCGTACCGCCGCGTGGCCTCTCCGGCGAGCCCGAGTCGCAGCGAGCGGTGGGGCAGCGCGTTGTGGTGCAGATCCCGCTCGGGATCCCACTGCACCCGCGCCAGCGCCCGCCCCAACTCCCGCTTCCAGGCCGCCCGGTCGGTATGCACCCCGGGCGCGTAGTGCGACAGACAGGCGTGCCGCAAGGCCCACTCGAATCCGGCCCGGTCGATCTCGACCGCGAGCACCGTCTCCTGCCCCTCCTCGGTGCCCCAGCCGCAGCGGTACATCATCCAGAGGAACGACGGCTTGATCCAGGTCATCCGGTCCCGCTTCCACTCCCCCGGAAACCGACCGGTTCGAGCGGCGGCGAGGCCGATGGCGGGGCGGTACGCCTGGTAGACGGTGATCGTGGTGTCCGTATATCGGGCGCGGATGCGGAACTTCGGTTCGGGGGCGAGGGCTTGATCGTTCACGCGTGCCAGATTCGACGCTCACCCCCGCCCGCGCCACCCGTTTTCCCGCCCCGCCGATACCGACGGACCACACCGCCGAGTGGGAGCGGTGCGGCACCGCCACGGGTTCTCCCGCTCGCCCGAACCGCCGAATTTCCCTGCCCGCCCCTTGGCTCCGTCCCCGCCGTGGCCAAGACTGAGCCGATGACGCAGCGTGCGGAACTCGCGACCGTACTGGACCGGCTGGCCGTGGACGAGTTGGTGACCGCGTACGCGGTGACGGTGGACGACGGTGACTGGACGGCGTACCCGGGCCTTTTCACGTCCGGGGGGAGGGCCGATTACCGGTCGTCCGGCGGGATCGAGGGCGAGGCCGGGCAGGTTGCCGGGTGGCTGGCCGAGAACCTGGCGCGGTTCGCCGTACGGCAGCATCTGATCGTCAACCGGCGGGTGCGGTTCGGGGTCCTGGAGCATGACACCGGGGACACCGCGCGGGTGCGGGCCGACTATTTCAATCCGATGCGCCGCACCGGCGGGGACGGCCCGGCCGCGCCGGATCTGGAGAGCGGCGGCCGGTACGACTTCGGGCTCCTGCGCACCCGCGAGGGCTGGCGGATCGGCGAGGTCGTGGTCACGGAGAAGTGGCGGAGGACGGCCACCGGGCGGTGAGGTCCGGGAAGGGGAAAGGCGAGGGCGGGGGAAGGCGAAGTGACGGCTCCCGAGCGGTGATCGGGGGGACCGGCAGGCCCCCGGTCGCGGAGGCCGGCAGGCCCCCTGTCGTAGATCGCTTGCGGCGCGCACACTGGAGCCCTGGGGATGGGAGGCTCCGCATGACGACGATCGACCGCTGGCTGGCCTCCCCCTGGCGACGCTCCGCCGTCGTCGCCCTCGCGGGTGCCCTGCCCGTGCTGGCGTTCCCCGCGCCGTCGCTGTGGTGGTTCGCGTACGTCGCCCTGGTCCCGTGGCTGCTGCTGGCCCGCTCGGCGCCGACCGGACGGCGGGCGGCGTACGACGGCTGGTGCGGCGGCTTCGGATATCTCGTGGCGGTGCACCACTGGCTGCTGCCGAGCCTGCATGTGTTCATCTTCCTGATCGGCGCGCTGCTCGGACTGCTCTGGATGCCCTGGGGCTGGCTGGTGCGCCGGTACCTGGGCGGCACCCCCGCCCCCGGCCGGTGCGCCGTCGCTCTCCTCGTGCTGCCCTCGGGCTGGCTGCTGGTGGAGCTGGTCCGCTCCTGGCAGGGACTCGGCGGCCCCTGGGGCATCCTGGGCGCCAGCCAGTGGCAGGTGGCCCCGGCACTGCGGCTGGCCTCGGTCGGCGGGGTGTGGCTGCTCAGCTTCCTAGTGGTGGCGGTGAACGTGGCGGCGGCCGTGCTGATCGCGGTGCGCGGAGCGCGGATGCCCGCCGTTGCCACGGTGGTCGCCACCGCCGCCGCGACCACCGCCGCCTGGGCCTGGGCACCCCGGCCGCAGATCGACGGCGGGACGCGGATCGCCGTCGTACAGCCGGGCGTCGTGGCCGGACGGGACAGCCCGGAGCTGCGTTTCGACCGGGAGGAGCGGCTGACCCGGCGGCTCGTCGGGCAGGACGTCGACCTGGTGGTGTGGGGCGAGTCCAGCGTCGGTTACGACCTCGCCGACCGGCCCGACCTGTCCCGGCGGATCGCCGCACTGTCCCGCGCGACCGGCGCCGACGTCCTGGTGAACGTGGACGCCCGCCGCTCCGACCGGCCCGGGATCTACAAGAGTTCGGTGCTGATCGGCCCGAACGGCCCCACCGGCGACCGGTACGACAAGATGCGTCTCGTCCCGTTCGGCGAGTACATACCCGCCCGTTCCGTGCTCGGCTGGGCCACCTCCGTGGGCAAGGCGGCCGGCGAGGACCGCAGGCGCGGCACCGAGCAGGTCGTGATGAACGTGGGACACGGGCTGCGGATCGGCCCGCTGATCTGCTTCGAGACCGCGTTCCCCGACATGAGCCGGCATCTCGCCGAGGACGGCGCGGACGTGCTCCTCGGGCAGTCCTCCACCTCCACCTTCCAGCACAGCTGGGCGCCGGAGCAGCACGCCTCGCTGGCCGCGCTGCGCGCCGCCGAGACCGGCCGCCCGATGGTGCACGCCACCCTCACCGGCGTCTCCGCCGTGTACGGGCCCGGCGGACAGCGGCTCGGCCCCTGGCTGGGGACCGACGCGAGCACCGCACAGGTGTACGACGTGCCGCTCGCGCACGGCATCACGCCGTACGTCCGCTACGGCGACTGGCCGGTGCACGCCGCGCTGCTGGTGCTGGCCGCGCTGTGCGCCGGCGAGGGCGTCCGGGCGCTCAGGCTGCGCCGGGGAGGTCCTGAACCGCTCGTACCACCCGCTCGCACAGCTCATGGGTCGCCAGCGCGTCCCGGGCGCTGAGCGGCTGCCCTGCGCGTACCGCGTCGATGAAGGTGTGGACCGCCTGTTCGATGCCGCGCTGCCGGGCCACCGGCACCCAGTCGCCGCGCCGGCGCAGGGTCGGCTGGCCCTTGTGGTCGATCACCTCGGCGAGGTTGAGCACCTGGCGCTTGGTGTCCTGCCCGGAGACCTCCAGGATCTCCTCCGTCGAGCCGCTGAGCCGGTTCATCACGCCGAGCGCGGTGAAGCCGTCGCCCGCGAGCTGGAGCACCACATGGTGCAGCAGCCCGTCCCGGGCGCGGCCGCGGATCGTGACGTCCTCGACCGGGCCCGGCGCGAGGAAGCGCAGGGTGTCGACGACATGCACGAAGTCGTCCAGGATCATCGAGCGGGGCTCCTCGGGCAGCCCGACCCGGTTCTTCTGGAGCAGGATCAGCTCGCGCGGGTGCTCCAGGCACTGCGCGTACCCGGGGGCGTAGCGCCGGTTGAAGCCGACGAAGAGGGAGACGCCGCGCTGCTCGGCCAGCTCCACCAGCCGCTCGGAGTCCGCGAGTCGGAAGGCGAGCGGCTTGTCGACGTACGTCGGGACGCCCGCCGTCAGCAGCCGGGTGACGAGCTCGGGGTGGGCGGCGGTGGGCGCGTGCACGAAGGCCGCGTCGAGCCCGGCGGCGAGCAGCGAGTCGAGGCTGTCGTGCCGCTGCCCGGCGGGCAGGTGGAGGCCGTCGGCGACCCGGGCGAGGGTGGCGGGGGTGCGGGTGTGCAGATGGAGATCGACCCCGGGCAGCGCGCCCAGCACCGGCAGATACGCCTTCCGCGCGATGTCCCCGAGTCCGATGCAGCCGACCTTCACGTGTCTCTCCCCTGCGGCTCGCCCACCTGTACGTCCCCGGCAGCATACGGGGGCCGCCAGTCGGCGATGCCGTCGAAGCCGCGCGGGAAGAGGACGGGGCGGAGCCTGGACAGGGCGGCCGTCGCGGTGTCGCGGACGGCGACGGCGGCGCGGCCGCGAGCCAGGTCGACGCGGGCGATCCTGACGGCCTGCCGGGCGATGGCCGTCGGGCGCGGGAGCCGGGCGGCGGTGTAGGCGGCGAGGTCGAGGGCGTGGTGGGCGGGGACGACGGCGTTCCTGACGGCCTGGTTGCCGCCCTGGCCGAGGGTGGGCGGCATGGCGTGCGCGGCGTCGCCGAGGAGAGCGACGCGGCCCGCGTGGTAGGCGGGCAGCGGGATCGCGAGGTGGTGGACGTCGTGCCGCAGGACGTCGGCGGGGCGGACGGCGGCGAGTACGGCGGGGACGGGGTGGTGCCAGTCGCCGTAGCGGCGCAGAAGTCCGGCCCGTTCGTCGTCCGGGGCCCGGCCGCCCGCCGGGGTGACGGCCGCCGCGTAGGCGTACACCCGTCCGTCCCGCAGCGGATGCGTCCCCCACAAGGGCCCCCGCCCTCAGCTCTCATGGGAGGCGAACGCGACGCCGGGCAGCGGGGCCATGGGCCGCCACGTCGTGAACCCGGCGTACACCGGCCCCGGATGGGCGGGGAACAGGGCGACGCGGACACGGGAGTTGATGCCGTCCGCACCGACGACCAGCTCGGCCTCCAGCCCCTCGTGGGCGGCGGGCCCGGCGGTATCGGCAGGCTCGACGCGCACCCAGGCGGGCTGCCCCGCCCCGCCCGGGTCCAGGACGGCCGCCGTACTCCCCGTGCACCGCTCGCTGACCCAGGGCCGCGCGCTGCTGATCGCCCGCTACGAACTCGCCCTTGAGGCCACCCGCCGCCCGGAGCTGCGCGCCTGCTACGACCGCGTCGGCGCCGTCTTCAAGGAGCAACTGGCTTTGCTGCTCACGGCGGTCGGCTCCCCCGACCCGGACCGGCATGTGCTGTCCCTCGTCGCCTGGGCGGACGGCCTGATGTTCGCGTGCGCGGCGGGGTCGTTCAGCACGGAGGTGCCAAACCGGGCGCGGATCCGGGCGGGCGTGCGGGAGTTGCTCGCGGGGATGCTGGGCCGCTGAAATCCCCTGGCAGCGGCGGCACTCGACCGGTGAGGATGAGGGCATGACGAGCGAACGCGACGAACCCGCCCTGAACGCCGGTGAACGGGAGATGCTGGAAGGCTGGCTGGACTTCCACCGCCAGACCCTGATCGCGAAGTGCGAGGGGCTGACCGACGAGCAGCTGCGGACCGCCTCGGTGCCGCCCTCGGAGCTGACCCTGATGGGGCTGGTGCGGCACATGGCCGAGGTGGAGCGGTTCTGGTTCCACGAGGTGCTGCTGGACGAGGATCTCGGCGTCCTCTACTGCTCCGACGACGACGCCGACGGCGACTTCCACGTCACGGAGACGGACACCTGGGAGGAGGCCCACGCCACCCACCGCGCCGAGGTCGAAAGGGCGCGGCGCGACACCGCGGGCCGCTCCCTGGAGGAGCTGTCCCGGCGTACCGACCGCGCCGGCAAGGAGCACTTCACGCTCCGCTGGATCTACACCCACATGATCGAGGAGTACGCCCGGCACAACGGGCACGCGGATCTGCTCCGGGAGCGGATCGACGGGAGCACCGGCGCCTGAGCCGTCAGCCGCGTGGGGCGGAAACCCCTCGTTCGGTGGGGGAGTTCACCCGGGCGGGGGCATCCGGCTCGACTCTTTGATGCCAACCGGGTCCGGAACCAGCATCGTTGCCCGGGTGCATCGAACGACGACCACCGCAGCGCTTCTGGTCACCGTCGCCGTCTCGGCCCTCACCGGCTGTGTGACGGTACGGCACACGGCGGCACCGGGACCGCCGCCGAGTGCCGCGCCCGCGCAGCAGCCGGCGCCCCGCACGGACGGCAGCGCGTCACCACGGGTGGTGCAGGCACCGGCCCGCGAGGCCCTGGAGATGGTCGGCCCCTCCGGGGACCCGGCCGCCTCCCCCAAGCCCGCCGCACCCGAAGCCCCCGGCCGCCACGCGCCCGGCCACTCCCCCGCGCGTGCCTTCGCTCCCCCACCGGCCCGGCCGCCCCAGGCCCACCACCCCGCCCAGGCCCCGCCACGCACCTCCCAGCGCGTGCCCGCGGACGTCTGCGACCTGGGCCGCGAGTACGGCGGCTGGCGCGGCAACAGCCCGGAGTCGGAGATCTGCGAGCGGACGTACGGACGACACTGAACGGGCGGCGCCGGGACGACCGGCGCGCCCGCCGATGGCATCTCGTGCCGATGGCATCTCGTGCCGGTGACACCTCGCAGCGGGGGCAGCACGCGCCGGTGCACCCCGCACTGTGACATCCCCATGGCGGTGGCGTTCCCGGCGGCGAGCACCCACTGCGCTGGGCAACCGGTGCGCTGGGCAACCGGTGCGCTGGGCAACCGGTGCGGTGAGCAGGCAGCTTCAGCGGTGGGCTCCCCCGTGGCAGCATCCCCGGCAGCCGATGTCCTTTGCGGCGGGCAGCCCGGACGGCTGGCACCGCCAACGGCTGCCCCCGGTAGCAGAACAAGCATCCGCCACGGGACACGCCCGGCCGCCACACCATCACCGACCTGCCTCGGCACCCGCCCGATCCCACGACCGCACATCCACGCCGCCCGCCCCTCCCCCGGCATCGACGGGACGGCGCATCCCCCCGCACCCCATCCCGCCCCCTCAACTGGGCCTCTGCCTGGGCGGTCCCCAAGTCCCCCCGCCTCCTGGTCCCCCCGGCCCTCCTGGTCCACCTGGTCCCCCTGGCCCCTCTGGCCCCTCTGACCCACCCTCCTCCAACCGCGACTCCAGTCGCCCGATCGCCGCCCGGACGCCCTCGCCGTAGCCGTCGTCCGTGAGGGCGTCCGCGGCCGTGCGGGCATGGGCGAGTTGGGCGCGGGCGGCCTCGGTGCGGCCCAGCTTCACGTAGTCCGCGGCCAGGTTGAGGTGGAGGGAGGGGAAGAAGCCCGGCACGCCCCGGGGGCCGCCGTCGGGCAGTTCCCGGGCCGCCGCCAAGGCCCGCAGGTCCCAGGCGAGTTCGTCGGCGGGGTCGTCCTGGGTGTCGGCGAGATAGTGCGCCAGGGTGCACCGGTGCAGCGGATCCCCGTCCTCGCCGACCTCCGTCCACAGGTCGAGGAAGCGGCTGCGGGCCTCCTCGCGGTCACCGGCGTGGTGCAGCATCACGACCTGGCCGATCCGCGTCAGCACCTCGTCCAGGGCCGTCTGTTCCCGTCGCTCCGCCACCGCGTCCTCCGGCGATCGTCCGCTGTCGTGCACCGACGCTAACCGGCGCCACCCGGATTACCGGTCAGGCGGCGCCGACGCCACCGTCAGCCCAGGTTCGGGATGCGCCAGTCGATCGGCTCGTGGCCCTGGCGGGCGATCGCCTCGTTGATCTGGGTGAAGGGGCGGGAGCCGAAGAACTTCTTCGCGGACAGCGGGGAGGGGTGCGCGCCCTTGACCACCACGTGCCGCTCCTCGTCGATCAGCGGGAGCTTCTTCTGCGCGTAGTTGCCCCACAGCACGAACACCGCCGGGTCGGGGCGGGAGGCCACCGCGCGGATCACGGCGTCGGTGAACTTCTCCCAGCCCTTGCCCTTGTGCGAGTTGGCCTCGCCGGCCCGCACGGTGAGGACCGCGTTGAGCAGCAGCACGCCCTGCCGGGCCCACGGCATCAGATAGCCGTTGTCCGGGACCGGCAGGTCCAGTTCGGCCTGCATCTCCTTGTAGATGTTGCGCAGCGAGGGCGGGGTCTTCACGCCCGGACGGACCGAGAAGCACAGCCCGTGGCCCTGGCCCTCGCCGTGGTACGGGTCCTGGCCGAGGACGAGGACCTTCACCTTGTCGTACGGCGTGGCGTCCAGCGCGGCGAAGACCTCCTCGCGCGGCGGGTAGACGGGGCCCTTCGCCCGCTCCTCCTCGACGAACTCGGTCAGCTCCTTGAAGTAGGGCTTCTCCAGTTCGTCGCCCAGAACCCCGCGCCAGGACTCGGGCAGCATGGCGATGTCGGTCACGTCAACGTCCTCACGATGTCGATCAATTACCGCGTGCGGTCACTTCAGGATCCCGAACCTACAGGCGACCACTGACAACGGGCCCCGCAGGTCCGCTCCCCACCGCTCACCAGCTGGTTTTGCGGTGCAGCATCCACATCATCATGATCGTCGAGGGGTCGAGCGCCTGCTCGCCGCCGGATATGTCGTCGCTGGCCGCCACGTACTGCCGCCCCTGCCACAGCGGCAGCAGCTGGGCGTCGCCCGCGATGATCCGCTGGGCCCGCTCCATGTCGCCGACGGTCTTGGCGCGATCGCTCTGCGCCCGCGAGTGCGGCAGCAGCCGGTCGGTGATGTCCTTGGCCGGGTAGGGCGTGCCGAGCGCGTTGTGCTCGCCGGTGAAGGGCGCGATGAAGTTGTCCGCGTCGGGGAAGTCCGGGGACCAGCCGCGGCCGAACACCGGGTACTCGCCCTTCTGGTAACCGACCACATAGCTCTTCCAGGGGCGGCTCTCGAGCGCGACGGTGAACAGTCCGGAGCCCTCCAGCTGCCGCTTCAGCTCCTTGAACATCAGGGCGGTCTCGGAGCCGTAGCGGTCGGTGGTGTACCAGAGGGTCAGCGGGACCTTCTGGTGGATGCCCGCGTCCTGGAGGGTCGTCCGGGCCTTTCTGGTGCTCGGGTCGCCGTACTCGTCGAAGAAGGCGGTGGTGTGGCCGACCAGGCCCTTGGGGACCATCGAGTACAGCGGGTCGACGGTGTCCTTGTACACCTTGTGGGCGATCGCGCCCCGGTCCACGAGCTGGGCGATCGCCTTGCGCACGGCGGGCCGCCCGGCCCAGGGGTCCTTGGGGTCGAACACCAGGTAGCTGATGTCCGTGCCGGCGCCGTCCACGAGCTGGAGGTCGGAGTTGCCCTGCTGCTGGAGCGCGAGGATGTCGTCGGCGCCGAGACCGCGGTAGGTGACGTCGATCTGCTTGTCGCGCAGTGCCTTGACCATCCCGGCGGAGTCCTGGAAGTAGCGGATGGTCACCGCGTCGTTCTGCCGCCGGGCGAAGCCGTGGTAGTTGCCGTTGCCGGTGAGGACGGCCTGCCGGCCCTCCTGGTACGACTGGAGCTTGTACGGCCCCGAGCCGTCGGCCACCGGGTCCGTGCGCAGGGCGCGGGCCGGGTAGTCCTTGGGATCCACGATGGACAGGGCCGGGGTGGCCAGCACGAACGGGAAGGTGGCGTCGGACTTGCCGAGGTGGAAGACGACCTCGCGGTCGCCGGAGGTCTCCACGCTGTCGAGGCTGCCGAGCAGTCCCGCGGGTCCGGCGGGCGCGTTGATGGCGCGGATGCGGTCGACGGAGTACTTGACCGCCTCGGCGTCCAGCGGGTCGCCGTCGGCGAACTTCAGTCCGGCGCGCAGCGTGCAGCGGTAGGTGCGGCTGGAGGAGTCGGCGAAGGAGCAGCTCCGGGCGGCGTCGGGCTGGGGGGTCGTCGCGCCGTTCGGGTAGGCGAGGAGGGTCTGGTAGATGTTCCGGTACAGCTCCCAGGAACCGTCCCAGGCTCCGGCCGGATCCAGTGTGCTGGGCGCGCTGGTGGTGCCGACCACGATCGGGCCCCCCTTGCCCGAGTCCCCGTCGGACAGCAGACCGCAGCCGCCGGCGACCAGCGACACGGACGCGATCGCCGCGACTCTCCGCAGGAATCGGTTCCGGTTGAACACGCGCACGCTCCTCGATCCGCCTACCAAGGTCGGCAGACCTTACCGCAGCGCCAGCGCGCCCAACCTCCCCTGGAACATGGCCACTTGATCGAAAAGGCGATGACGTCGTTGTCATCCCGCCCGGTGTCCGATGGGCGGTGTCCCGGGCGCCGGTCCGTCCGGATTCCGGCGCCCGGGAGCTGGTGTCACACCCCGGCGTTGAGGAAGAGTCCACCGTCCACGACGAGGGTCTGACCGGTGACCCAGTCGGACTGCGCGGAGGTGAGGAAAGCCGCGGCGCCGCCGATGTCGGACGGCACGCCGAGCCGGCCCAGCGGGTAGGAGGCGGCGGCCTCCTCCTCGCGGCCCTCGTACAGGGCCTGGGCGAACTTGGTCTTGACCACGGCCGGGGCGATCGCGTTGACCCGCACCTTGGGCGCGAACTCGTGCGCCAGCTGCTGGGTCAGGTTGATCATCGCGGCCTTGCTGACGCCGTAGGCGCCGATGAACGGCGAGGGCGCGAGGCCCGCGATCGAGGCGATGTTGACGATCGCGCCGCCGTTGTCCTTCTGCCAGGCGTGCCAGGTCTTCTGGGCGAAGCCGAGGGCGGAGATCACATTGGTCTCGAAGACCTTGCGGGCGACGTTCAGGTCCAGGTCCGCGATGGGCCCGAACACCGGGTTGGTGCCCGCGTTGTTGACCAGGTGGTCGAGGCGACCGAAGGCCTCCATGGTGCGCTCGACGGCCTCGCTCTGGTGGTCGAGGTCGTGCGCCTTGCCGGCCACGCCGATGACCCGGTCGGCGCCGAGCTTGTCGACGGCCTCCTTGAGCGCGTCCTCGTTGCGGCCGGTGATGCACACCCGGTCGCCGCGTGCGACGAGGGCCTCGGCGACGCCGTAGCCGATGCCGCGGCTGGCGCCGGTGACGAGGGCGACCTTGCCGGACAGGGGCGGGAGTTCTGCGGAAGTCATGTGCGGTGTCCCCTAGTCGAGCGGTCCGCCGGCGACGTACAGCACCTGGCCGGAGACGAATCCGGCCGCCTCGCCGGTGAAGAAGGCGATGGCGTTGGCGATGTCCTCGGGCTCGCCGACGCGCTGCACCGGGATGGCGCCCGCGGCGGCCTTCTTGAAGTCATCGAAGCCCATGCCGACGCGGTCGGCGGTGGCCTTGGTCATCTCGGTGGCGATGAAACCGGGGGCGACGGCGTTGGCGGTGATGCCGAACTTGCCGAGCTCGATGGCGAGGGTCTTGGTGAAGCCCTGGAGACCCGCCTTGGCGGCCGAGTAGTTGGCCTGGCCGCGGTTGCCGAGCGCCGAGGAGGAGGACAGGTTGACGACACGCCCGAAGCCGGCGTCGACCATGTGCTTCTGCACGGCCTTGGTCATCAGGAACGAGCCACGCAGATGCACGTTCAGGACGGTGTCCCAGTCGGAGACGCTCATCTTGAACAGCAGGTTGTCGCGCAGCACGCCCGCGTTGTTGACCAGGATCGTCGGGGCGCCCAGTTCCGCGACGATCCGGGCGACGGCGGCCTCGACCTGCGCCTCGTCGGAGACGTCGGCGCCGACCGCGATGGCCTTGCCGCCGGCCGCGGTGATCTTCTCGACGGTGTCCTTGCAGGCGGCCTCGTCCAGGTCGATCACGGCGACGGCGCGGCCCTCGGCGGCCAGCCGTACGGCCGTCGCGGCACCGATGCCGCGCGCGGCGCCGGTGACGACCGCGACCCGCTGTTCAGTGGTGGACATGTGCTGTTTCTCCTCGCCCTTGAGAGATCCCGTCCGGCCCTTCGGGAGGACCTTCCGGCGCGGTGAGCGACCGCTTAGTATCTTCAGCCCACACGACGCTAGAAGCCCTGACACTCGGTGTCAACGGCTCATCCGGCCGTTGTGATCCATTACCTCACCAGGAGGTCCAGCAATCGCTCCGTCTCGGCGGCCGGGTCGGCGGTCAGGCCGGTGTGCACCGGGCCGGGCTGGACCACGGTGGAGCGGGGCGCGATCAGCCAGCGGAACCGCCGCCCGGCGTCGTCCCCGGCCGCCTGCCCGGCCTCCGCGCCGCCCGCGCAGTGCCGCTCGATCGCGCCGAGCGCCGCCCTGATCCCGGCCGCGTCGGCCGCCGGGTCCAGGGCGCGCAGCCGGTTCTCGTCCAGGTGGGTGCGGGCGCCGACGTAGCCCCGGGCGCGGCAGTAGACGGCCACGCCCGCGTTCAGGCACTCCCCGCGTTCGATCCGGGGTACGACCCTGATCAGCGCGTACTCGAAGACGTCCCGGTCGCCGCCCTGGCCGGCCCGGGTGATGTGGCGCTCGGTCACATGACCGGCCATGTGGATATGTGTCTCGCTCACTTGTCCTCCTGGATGCCGGTGCCGGTGCCGGTGATGCGCTCGGCGATGACGGCCGCGCGGGCGAGCAGCGGGCGCGCGTAGGCCCGGCGCAGCTCGTCCGGGGTGTCGAAGCCGGGTTCGCCGGTGAGCCAGGCGTCCGGGATCTCGGCGGTGACCTCGGTGAGCAGGTCCTCGGTGACGCGGGGTGCGAGGTCGGCGGCGGCCGCGGCGAGGTCGGGGGCGAAGCCGGCGAGGGCGTGCTCGGCGGCGTCGTAGGGGCGGGCCGCGGACTTCTCGGCGGCGGGCCAGTTGTGGTGCCAGATCATGGTGGCGCCGTGGTCGATGAGCCACAGCTCGCCCCGGTGGACCAGGAGGTTGGGGTTGCGCCAGGAGCGGTCCACGTTGTTGATCAGCGCGTCGAACCAGATGATCCGCCCGGCCTCCTCGGGGCTCACCGCGAAGGCGAGCGGGTCGTAGCCGAGGGCGCCGGAGAGGAAGTCCATGCCGAGGTTGGTGCCGCCGCTGCCGCGCAGCAGGTCCTGCACCTGCTGTTCGGGTTCGCCGAGTCCGAGCACGGCGTCCAGTTCGACGGTGACCAGGCGGGGCGTGCGGAAGCCGAGGCGCCGGGCGAGTTCGCCGCACACCACCTCGGCGACCAGGGTCTTGCGGCCCTGTCCGGCTCCGGTGAACTTCATGACGTAGGTCCCGAAGTCGTCGGCCTCGACGAGCCCCGGCAGCGAGCCGCCCTCACGCAGCGGCGTGATGTAGCGGGTCACGGTGACTTCCTTGAGCATCGCCCCAGGTTACTGGGGCCGGCCGCGGCGCGGGGGCGCGAGGCGGCCGAGCACCTCGTCGGTGGTCGTGACGGTGGCGACCAGGGCGAGGGTGTGGCGGATCATCGCGGCGGTGTAGTCGGCGGGCACCCCGGCGATGGCGTCGGCCGGGACGACGGCGGCGTAGCCGAGGTTGACCGCGTCGAACACCGCGTTGGGAATCGCCACGTTGGCCGAGACGCCGGTGACGACCAGGGTGTGGCAGCCGAGGTTGCGCAGCAGGGCGTCGACGCCGGTCCCGTGCAGCGGGGACAGCCCGTGCAGCCGTCGTACGACGAGATCCTCCTCGGCGACCTCGATCGGCGGCGCGACCCGCACCGCCGTGCTGCCGGACAGCTGGTGCACGGGCAGCCGTTCGGCGGCGCGGAACAGCCGGGCGTTGCGGCTCGCGCCCCGGCCGTCCGGGCGGCGCTCGGCGATCGCGTGGATCACCTGGACACCGGCCCGGTGCGCGCCGTCGACCAGCCGGGCGACATTGCCGAGGGCTCCCGAGGAGCGGGCCGCGCGGGCGAGTTCGGGCAGGGCGGCGTCCGGTCCCACCACACCCCGCTGGCACTCCACGGTCAGCAGCACGGTGCGCGCGGGATCGAGGAGGTCGCCCAGTCGCTCGTACGCCGCCACCGCGTGCCCTTCTCCGAAGCCCGGACGGTGAGGGTAACGGCCGCGCGCGGGCGAGGGAAGACGAGGGGGCCGGGCTGTTCCCTTTCCTGATGTCATGTCAGAGGATCACCGGCGGAAGGGTTTTCCGGTACGACGACGAGGGGGCCGCATGTCCGTCACTCCGCAGCGCCGGGGCCGCAGGATCATGATGTCGCCCGGCGAGCTGGACGCGTTCCTGGCCGAGGAGCGCACCTGCCGGGTCGCGACCGTCTCCGCCGACGGCGCCCCGCACGCGAGCGCGCTCTGGTTCCTCTGGGACGGCGGCGCGCTGTGGCTCTACTCCCTGGTGCGCAGTCGGCGTTGGACCCAGCTCGGCCGCGATCCCCGGGTGGCGGTGGTGGTCGACACGGGCGAGGTGTACGGCGAGTTGCGGGGGGCCGAGCTGGCGGGCCGCGTGGAGTTCGTCGGCGAGGCGCCCCGCACCGGGCTGCCGTGCCCCGAACTCGCCGCCGTGGAAACGGCGTTCGCCCGCAAGTACTTCGGCCTGGACGAGCTGCCGCACGACGGCCGGCACGCGTGGGCGCGGCTGGTGCCGGAGCGGATCGCCTCCTGGGACTTCCGCAAACTCGGCTCGCTGTGAGGCGAGTCGGAGGCTTGTAGCCCCTCCGGAGCCCGGTCAGTCGACCTTCCGCGCGGCCGTGCGCAGGGCCTCGGCCGCCGCGCGGATGGAGGGCCGGCGGTCGGCGTCGGCCCGCCAGACGACATAGACGTGCCGGCGCACCCGCTGGGTGAGCGGTACGAGGACCACGCCCTCCGGCACCGGGTGGCGTCCCAGCAGCGGGGCGATGCACACCCCCAACCCGGCCGCCACCAGCTGGAGTTGGGTGTGGGTCTCGCCCGCGCGATGGCCGACGATGGGCTCGACGCCCTTGGAGCGCAGGGTGAACATCAGCCACTCGTGACAGAACTCGCCCTCGCCCCAGGTGATCCACTCGTCCTCGGCGAACTCGGCGAGGTCCACCTCCTCGCGGCCGGCGAGCCGGTGTCCGGCGGGCACGGCGACCTCGGCGGGATCGTCCAGGAGCGGCGCCTTGACCAGTCCGTCGGGTACCGGCATCGGCTTGTTGTACCAGTCCAGGACCACCGCGAGATCGAGGTCGCCGCGCACCACGGCGGCGATGCCCTGCTCCGGTTCCAGCTCGCTGGAGCGCACCCGCAGCCCCGGGTGCTCGGCGCGCAGCGCCCGCAGCGCCACCGGGAACAGGCCCCGGGCGGCGGTGGGGAACGCGGAGAGCCGCAGCTCGCCGACGACCTGCCCGCGGTGCGCCTCCAGATCCGACTCGGCCAGCTCCACCTGCGACAGGATGCGTGCCGCGTGCTCCGAGAGCAGCCGTCCGGCGTCGGTGAGCCGCACGCCCCGGCCGTTCTTGGCGAGGAGCTGCTGGTCGATCTCGCGCTCCAGCTTGCCCAGCTGCTGGGAGACGGCGGACGTGGTGACGTGCAGCGCGTCGGCGGCGGCACTGACCGAGCCGTGCCGGGCCAGGGCGTCCAGGGTGCGCAGGCGTTCCAGGTTCAACATATAAGCGACCCTACGAGATACCCGGTGAGATTTCTCGATTGTGCTACGAGGTATGGTCCCGCATGGTTGTCGTCATGAGCACGGTCGCCGCATCCCGAACGCAGTCCCCCGCCACCCCGGAGACGCAGTCCCCCACCACCCCGGACCAGTCGCCTCCCCGCCCCCGCCTCGACTGGCGGCTGCGCTTCGGCGCCCTGTCGCTGATCTGGGGCTTCAGCTTTCTGCTGATCAAGGTGGGGACGAGCGGGTACGCGCCGTTCCAGGTCACCCTCGGTCGGCTGGTCTTCGGCACGGCGGTGCTGGTGGCGGCGATGGCCGTCAAGCGGGAGCGGCTGCCGCGCGGGGCCCGGCTGTGGGCGCACATGGCGGTCGCCGCGTTCTTCCTGAACGCCCTGCCGTTCTCCCTCTTCGCCTACTCCGAGCTGACCATCCCGTCCACGCTGGCCGGTATCTGCAACGCCACCTCGCCGCTGTGGGGCATGGCGCTGTCCGTGGTCGCGCTCTCCGAGGACCGGCCCACGCGGGTCCGGGTGGCCGGGCTCGGTCTCGGGTTCCTCGGGGTGCTGACGGTGCTCGGCGCCTGGCAGGGCTTCCACGGCCTCGACGCCACCGGCACGGCGATGGCCCTGCTCGCCTCGCTGAGCTACCCGGTGGGCTGGATCTACGTCCGCCGGACGCTGGCGGGTACGGGCAACTCCCATCTGTCGATGACCGGTGGGCAGTTGCTGGTGGCGACGGTGCAACTGGCCGTCGTGACGCCGTTGTTCACCGGAATGCCGAAGCACTTCGCCCTGGTGCCGCTGCTGGCCGTCGCCGCGCTGGGAGCGCTCGGCACGGGGCTCGCGGTGCTCCTCCAGTACGGTCTGGTCGCCGAAGTCGGGCCTACGACGGCGCAGATGGTCACGTATTTCATTCCGGTCATCGCGACCGCGGCGGGCGTGGCGATCCTCGGGGAGTCGCTGCACTGGAACACCCCGGTGGGCGCGGCGATCGTGCTCGCGGGCGCGGCGCTCACACAGGTGCGGGGGAAGAAGCGCGCCTGACGGGGTGGGGCGCGGGGGCGGCGCGCGCGGGTCGTGGGTGGCTCGCCGCGCGGTTCCCCGCACCCCTCCGGGACGCGCCGTCAGCCGAAGACACGTGACGGTGACGGTCGTACGGCCGCCTCGATCGCCCCCGCCAGCGGTTCGATGTCCGCCGGGGTCAGCGGGGACACCGTGATCCGGACGGCCGGGGGGCTGGCCAGGCGGAAGCGGGCGCCCGGGGCGACGACCCAGCCGGACTGGAGCAGGCGGGCGACGGCGGTGGTCTCGTCCGGGACCGGGATCCAGAGGTTCATGCCGGTACGGCCGCGGGCCTCGATGCCCCGCGCGGCCAGGGCGTCGATCAAGGGCTGCCGCCGGGAGCGGTACGACTCCGCCACCGCCGTACGGTCCACCGCTCCCTCGCTCCACAGCTGGGCAACCGCCCGCTGGAGCAGCAGGCTCACCCAGCCGGGGCCGAGGCGCTGCCGGCCGCGGACCCGGTCGACGGTCACCGGGTCGCCCGCGAGGACGGCGAGGCGCAGATCGGGGCCGTAGGTCTTGGCCGCGGAACGCGCGAAGGCCCAGTGCCGGGTGGTGCCCGCGAGGGGGTGCGGGGGCAGGTCCACGATGCCGTGGCCGTGGTCGTCCTCGATCACCAGGGTGTCCGGATGCGCGCGCAGCACCGCGCGCAGGGCACGCGCGCGGGCGGCGGTCACGGCCGCGCCGGTCGGGTTCTGGGCGCGGGCGGTGACGAGCACCGCGCGGGCCCCTTCGGCCAGGGCCCGGGCCAGGTCCTCGGGCGACGGCCCGTCGTCGTCCACGCCCACCGGGACCGTGCGCAGCCCCAGCGCCGGCATCAGGTCGAGGGCGCTGCCCCAGCCGGGATCCTCGACGGCGACCGTGTCACCGGGCCTGAGGCGGGCGGCGAGGACGCGCTCGATGGCGTCGAGGGAGCCCGAGGTGACGGCGAGGGGCCCCTCGGGGACGCCGTCGGCGTCGAGTTCGGCGCGGGCGACGCGGGCCAGGCCCGGGTCGACGGGGTCGCCGCCGTAGAGGACGGCCCGCCGGTCCCCCGCCTCGGCCGCGGCCGCGAGCGCCGGGGCGAGCCGGGGCAGCAGGTCCGGGTCCGGGTTGCCGGTGGAAAGGTCGCGGGCGCCCGGCGGCACCTCCACCCGCAGCTGATCGCGTCCGGTGGTCACCGGCTTGGCCCGCACCCGGCTGCCGCGCCGCCCGGCCGTCTCGATCACCCCGCGCTCGCGCAGGGTGCGATACGCGGCCGCGACGGTATTCGGATTCACCCCCAGCCGCGTGGCCAACTCCCGCATGGGCGGCAGGGGTTGGCCGGGACGCAGCTCCCCGGTACCCACCGCGCGTTCGACATCGGCCGCGATCTCAGCTGCGCCGCGGCCCTCGATCCGATACTCTCCTAGCACAAAACCTATTATGCACTAGTACAAACGCGATCGCCTGTCGGCATCGCATTGGAGGGACCGCCATGCCGGGCACGACCGCGCAGACCCAGCCCATCGCCTACACCCCGACCGACCGCACCGTGCCCACGCGCGGCGCGGACCGGGCGTCGTACGACAAGGAGGTGGTGCACGCGATATTGGACGAGGGGTACGTCTGCCATCTGGGCTTCGTGCGCGACGGCGCCCCCGTGGTGCTGCCCACGCTGTACGGCCGGGTGGGCGAGCGGCTCTACATCCATGGCTCGACGGGTTCGCGCCCGCTGCGGATGACCGGCGCCGCCGACCCGGGCCTTGAGGTCTGCCTGACCGTGACCCATGTGGACGGTCTGGTGCTGGCCCGTTCCGCCTTCCACCACTCGATCAACTACCGCTCGGTGGTGGTGCACGGCGTCGCGCACGAGGTCACCGACCCCGAGGAGCGGCGCCGCGCGCTGGACGCCCTGGTGGACCATGTCGTGGCGGGGCGCGCCGCCGACTCCCGGCCCGCGAACAAGAAGGAGCTGGCCGCGACGGCGGTGATCCGCCTGGACCTGGACGAGGTCTCCGCGAAGATCCGCACCGGCGGCGCCAACGACGAACCGGAGGACCTCGCCCTCCCGGTCTGGGCCGGCGTCGTCCCGCTCCGCAAGGGGTACGACGCCCCGATCCCGAACGCCGACCTGGCGTCCGGGATCGAGCTGCCGGACTACCTCGCCGGGGAGTGACTCCCCTTCGGCGCGGCCGGGTCGTCACCGGGACCCGCCGGACGGCCGCCCCCGCGCGGCGCCGCCTCGCTCACGGTCAGGCCCGCGACCGCCGTGAGCATCAGCAGGGTGCCGGCCACGGCGGTGACCGTGAGCCGCTCGCCGAGCAGGAGCACGGCGAGCACGGCCGCGGTCACCGGTTCGAGGAGCATGATCACGGAGACGGTGGCGGACCGGACGACGGACGCGCCCGCGAAGTACAGGGCGTACGCGAGCGCCGTGGGCACGGCGGCGATGCAGCACAGGAGCCCCAGCAGCCGGGCCGGGTGGCCGGTGTGCGGGAGCAGTCCCTCGTGCAGCGCGAACGGCAGCAGGCACAGGGTGGTCACCGCGAACGCCCGTACGGTGGTCTCGGCGGCGCCGTCGTCCCGGCCCCACCGGCGGGTCAGCAGGGTCGGGCAGGCCGGTGGAAGCACTCGATTCCACGATCGCGTTCGAGTTCGAGTTCGAGTTCGACAAGGAAGTTTCTCCGCAGAACGCACCCGAGCGGTGCGGAAGTTCGGGAGCGGCCCGATCGATCGGGTCGCGCTGACTTCGTCTGCGGGCAGCACCGTCCGGCCCGGCGCCGATCGCGCCGGGCGGGTGTCCCGGAGGCCCGCCTCAGGCGGTGGGCGGCGGAAGGACGAGCGTGGACGGCATGACCAGCACTTCAGGCGGAGGTGCGCGGCCCGGACAACGCCCTTTCCGGGCCGCCGGCGGCCACCGGTTCCAGGGACCCCTCGGCGGGCGTCGCGGACTGGGCGATGAACGCGCCGGCCAGGACGACGAGGCCGCCGAGGACCTGCGGCGCGGACAGGTGCTCGCCGAGCAGCACCCAGGCCAGCACCGTCGCGATCACCGCCTCAAGACAGGCCACCACCCCGGCGACCTGCGGGGAGAGCCGTCGTACCGACAGCACCCCGGTGACGTAGGCGACCACGGTGGCGACGAGCACGATCCAGACGAGCAGGGCGAGAGCGGGTACGGCGGTGCCGTCCATCCGCGCCGAGCCGGTGAGCGCGGACCAGTGGATCTCCCAGGGGCGGGCGACGGCGGTGAGCACGAGGGCGCCCACGATCAGGCCGTAGGCGATGACGCCCAGCGGGTCCGGCGCCCGCGTGCCCGCGTCGCTGCCCTTGTCGGACAGGATGAAGTAGCCGACCTGGCAGCAGGCGGCGGCGAGCGCGTACGCCAGGCCCAGCGCGTCGAAGCTCAGCCCCGACCAGACCTCGACCACGCAGGCGAGCCCGCCGGCCGCGAGGACGACACCGAGCGCGGCGGCGCGGGTGACGGGCCGCCGCTGCACGAACCGCACCCAGCCGAGCACCAGCGCGGGCGCCAGGTACTCGACGAGCAGCGCCACGCCCACGGGTATCCGGGAGAGGGCGGCGAAGTAGCAGGCCTGGACACCGGCGACGGCGAAGAGTCCGAATCCGAGGAGCAGCGCGGGGCGGCGGCGCGGCAGGGCGCGATGGCGCCAGGCGAGCGGCAGCATGACCAGGGCGGCGCCGGTCACCCGCAGCCACACGACGTGCAGCGGGTCGAGGCCCGATTCGATCAGCGGCTTGGCGGCCACTCCGGACCCGCCGAAGGCCAGCGCGGAGACGAGCGCGAGACCCAGCCCGACGCCTCTGCCGCCGCTGTCACTGCTCTCAGAGGTACGCACCGGCACATGATGACAGGCGGCGACAGGAGCGTCATCCTCGTTGACACCTGTCTCAGGAGATGGACGCCGGAAGGGGATCCGCGCCGGTTCGGCACGGCCTCAGAAGGCCGCGCCCTGCGCGAACTCCCCCGGACCGTCCTCGATCGGGGTGCCACCCGGGCCGAAAGCCCGCTCGGCGCTCCGGTCGGTGATCAGCGCGGAGATACGGCCGGACAGCTCGTGCGCGTCGATGCCCGCGCGTTCGAGTACCTCGACGGCCCGGCAGTCCGGGTCGGCGACGAGCGCGGCGAACAGCTCGGGCACGTCGGCCGCGTACCCGCCGCTCCGCCGCGCCCGCTCCCGGGCCCGGTGCAGGGCGGCGGCCGCCGCCGGGGACCAGTCCCCCGCGTCGCCCGTGGCGGGCCGGGGTACGACGGGAATCGCGCCCGAGTCCTCCACGCTGCCCTGCCAGCGCAGGCCGTAGCCGATGCTGCGCTGCACCAGGTAGCCGAGGAGCCGGGCGAGTTGGGGCGGCCCACCGACGACGGAGCGCACCTCGGGGTCCTGTTCGAGGAGCGAGTGCAGCAGATGGGCGGTGTCGATCTGCCGGTCGCCGTCCCGTACGGCCCGGCGGCGGGCACCGGCGACCACCGTCGCGAGCTCGACACCGAGCCCCGCGGCGTCCTGGTGCGACTGCGCCCCCTGGGCGTCGGGGGCGGGCGGACGGGCGGTACGGGAGTGCACAACCCCACCCCATCAGCCACAACGGGCCGAGTCATCCTCGAGCGGAACCATTTGGGCGTCCCACGCAGAGTGGACATCGCCGTCGGCGATCTCATCCTTGGGGAGGAGATTTCGGCCGATCCACCTCGGGGGCGCGCGCCGGTTTGCGCGCCACCACCCGCGCAACCGCCGTACGCCGTCGTACGTCACTCAGAACATGGAGGGCAGGGGCGGGTGCTGGCTCGTCGCACTGCCGGCGATCGACGGCAAGGAGTACGTGTACCGGGTCTACGCACCCCGGGACGCGCTGCTCGCCGACCTGTTCTGGCAGGCGTGGCACTGCCATGACGAGAGCGCCCTGCCGCGCGCCGGGGACCTGTTCGACGCGGCGGAGTTCCGGCACATCGGCTGACGAGGCTCGCGCTCTCCCCGCATCCTGACGGTTCATCAGTATTGAATGTTCACGGCCCTGCGGTTACGTTCCGCGACACCGTAGCCGGATTCGCCCGAACCGAAGGGGTGGTCGCATGGCCGAAGTCAGCGCGGAGGCACGCATCGAGGCGCCGGCCGACAAGGTGTGGGCGCAGCTCACGGACTGGTCGTCGTACGGGGAGTGGAACGCCACCCACACCGGCTTCCCCGCGGGCGGTCCGCAATCGCTCGCCGTAGGGGGCACGTTCCGGGAGAACATGAAGCTGATGGGGTTCCCGGCCGAGGTCGACTGGACGATCGAGGAGCTGGAACCGGCCCGGGTGTTCGCGATCCGCGGCAAGGGCCCGATGGCGGTCACCGTCGCCACCCGCTACACGCTCATCCCGGACGGAAACGCCACGCGTCTTCGCGTCGACGGCGAGTTCACCGGCGCCGCGGTGTCGCTGACGGCGGCCCGGCTCAAGGACTCGGCGACGACGGCCCTGACCGAATCGCTGCGCAAGCTGGAGGGGTTGGTCGGCTGAGACGGGCGAGCGGGCGGGCGGACGGCGGAGACACGGAGGGTGCCCCGCGGAAGCGCTCCGCGGGGCACCCGGTTCCCGTCCTCTTCTTCTCCGAGTTCTCCGAGGGCCGAGACCCTCGTACGACGGCTCAGCCCTCGTCGGCGAGGATGAGGTACAGCTTCTTGCGGGCCTCGTTGACGACGGCCAGCGCCTTCTCGCGCTGCTCCTTGGTGCCGGTCTTCCAGACCTGGCCGAAGGCTTCCATCAGCCCCATGCCGGCCTGCCGGATCTCGCCCAGTGCCTCCCAGTCGACCCCGCGCGAGGCCTCCTCCCAGGGCGCCTCCGGACCCTCCTCGGCAGCGGTGCGGCCGCTGTCGGTGAGGGAGAACAGCTTCTTGCCGCCCTCGCTCTCGCTGGCGATCAGGCCCTCGTCCTCCAGCATCTGGAGGGTCGGGTAGACCGAGCCGGGGCTGGGCTTCCAGGCGCCGCCGCTGCGTTCGGCGATCTCCTGGATCATCTCGTAGCCGTGCATGGGCCGCTCCTTCAGCAGGGCCAGGATCGACGCCCGCACGTCACCGCGCCGCGCCCGCCCCCGGGGACCGCCCCGCCCCCGGTGCCCCCAGGGTCCGAAGCCCGGACCAAAACCGGGCCCGCCGAACCCGGGCCCACCGGGCCCGAACCCGGGTCCGCCCGGACCACCCCCCGGCCCGCCGGGCCCGAACGGCCCGAACGCGGCCCGCCGCGTCTCGAACCCGCCCATGCCCCCGCCACGCCGGCCGCGACCCTCGTGCCGCTCGAATCCATGTCCACGCATGGTGATCACTCCATTCCATCGCTGATCTATTGCGTCTGCATCGCGTATCGTTCGCGATGCGTCAACGATATATCGGAACCGATCGGCTTGCCAAGCCCTCCTCGCGAAATCCGTGACCTGTGACAGCGAACGTTGATCGACTGCCAGAAAGGATTGATCAAAGTTCGTTTGTGCCTGCGATGAGTGACCACATGGCATTTTGTGTCAGCTCAGGCTGACCGCTGCGTGTTTGACCTCTCTCGGTGAAGGTTGATCGCCTCGGCGACCGTCTGGGACCGTGGTCGAACGCCTGCTAGGCCGTGCTTCAGAAGCCGATCACTTGGACTCGGCGAGGCGCGGGCTGGCCCTTGCGGCGGCGCAGAAAGCGGTGGCTCCGGAGAGCCAGAACCGACAGGATCCAGGTATGTCAGACGAATGGCCCCCGCCCGGGCACTCCTTCTATTACCGGATGAGCACCCAGCTGGACGGTGGACCGTCTTTCGACCTGGACATCACCACTCCCAGAGCCCGGTCGAGCGTGGACATCTCCACCTTCAGGGTCGGGCGCCACGGAGGGCCGGACGAAGCCGACCTCGCTTACCGTGAACGCCTCTACGGGCTGATCGGCGCCATCGTGGTCGCCGGCGGCCATGTCGAGGCGGCCATGAAGCGGCTCATACTGCTACTGAGAGACGAGCAGGGCGGCTTCTCGCTCGTCGACAAAACATGGTCCGACCTTCACAAACTGCTGGTGGCGCAATCCCGCAGGAGCATTCCACAGGCCACCGCACTCGCCGAGGTTCTTCAGTGGGGCGAGGTCAACGAGCTCAAGCGCCGCCGCGACGATGCCGTTCACGCTTCTTGGTGGAACTGGGACGGCGTGGGCGTCATGCGCTCCCGCTTCTTCAGGAAACAGGATGGCGCCAACATCGTCTGCACCCTTGAGGACCTCGAGGAGGATGCGAGGCTGCTCTTCGCGTACGCCGAGAAGCTCGACCTCCTTCTAGAAGCGGATTGGCCGCAGGCGAGACTGCCACGCCGGACCTGAGCACCTTCTCCTGCTGTTTCCGGTCGGGCCAGACCAGGGCACCTACAGGGAAAGCGCCACCACCCACGGGTGGGGGCCTGTCAGGCTGTGAGTCGTTCGGGCAAGCGGCGGCGGTAGCGCGCCCGGAGTACGTCGCCTGGTTTGGCCGACTCGCCGGGGGTGCCCGTGTCCATGCCGGAAGTATCCATCAGGTGTTGCCGAGCCGGCAGTGGGATCGCCGGTGCGTCTGCCGCCGCCCGCACCCGCCCACCGATACCGGTCTCTTCGGCGCCGCACGTCCGTTCGCTCGGCTGGGTGTCTGTGCCCGGTGCCGGGCCGAGCCTTGGACGCGGAGTCAGTCCAGCGTCTGGTTTTCGATGCGGGTCACACGATCGGGGCCCGGATGATCGACGCCGGGCACCATGGGGTTCTCGTAGTCGAACTCCACCTTGCCGAAAGAGTCGCTGGTGATTGGCGGAGGGTCGTTGTCGGCGATGATCAGTTGAAGGCGCTCACCGTATGCGTCGGCCATCGTCCGAAAGCGGCTGTAGATATCTGTAGCGCGTTGCCGGTCGGAGTCGTTGTTGCCGAAGGCCTTGCGGGGCGAGTCGATAACAAGGAGGGATGGCACGAGAACGTCGGCGTGGTCGAGACCGAAGGCAAGAAGAGTCAGGCTGTAGGCGAGGCTGACGGAGGTGGCGATGCCGCCGCCGGAGGCCTGCAAGCTCTCGAAGGGTTGTCCGTTGACCACGGGCAGGTAGGTGTCGCGGTCGATGACGGCCGTGTCGACCCACGGCAGGTTCCAGCTGGTGAGCAGTTGCCCGAATTCGGTGCTGAGGTCACCGAGCAATGTCTGGCTGGCCTTGAGCTGCTCCGACTTTTCCTTGATGTCCTTGTTGACCTGCCGCCGCTCCGCTCTGATGTCGCGGATGTCCTTGTCGATGGCGCGTACCCGGGCCCAGGAATCCCGCAGCTGGGTGATGGCGTCGATACTGGCTTTGAGCGTGGCAACGCGCGTGCTCGCATCGGTAATTGCGTCGAAGCGTGGAGCGACCGCATCGCGGGTCTGGGCGTCAAGCTGCCGACGCAAGCTGGTAACAGCGAAGTTCAGCTGCTGCGACCGCTGCCGTGAGGCTTGCAGGTGCGCCTCGTCCGACTGCTCGATGTGCCGCGCGTCCTCAAGTTGTTGCTGCAGGGCAGTGCGTGTTTCTTCGATGGCCGCCGGGTCGACGTCGGCCTCGGCGGGATCGGGCTGGAGGCAGACGATGCAGTGGTCATCTGCCACGGTCCGTGTGGTCAGGGACTGCATACAGCGCGGACAGACGACGAATTCGAACGGGGACAGCTGGTCGATGGCGGTGGCCGACCGTGCGAGACGGGATAGGTCGAGCTGGACTTGGGCGACCACCGCACGTCGTGCCTCTACGAGGTCGGCGGCCGCGGAGACTTCCTCCCCGGCCTGCCGTGCGGCGTGGATCGCGGCCTGCAGTTCCTCCCGCAGTGCGCTGTCGGCGGCCGTCTGTTCCTCCAGTTCGGTGCGGAGACTCGCCAGCGCGGACTTGGCCCGTCCCAGAGTGTCGCGCAGCTGCGCGAGCTCGGCCCGCAGCTCGTCGTCGCTGCGGGGATCGGAGGCGGCCAGGAACTGGCCGACGTTGTCGTGCTCGGCGGTTCGGGCCTTCAGCCTGTCCGTGAGCTGGCCCGCGGTGCGCTTGAGCTCCAGCAGCACGCTGTCGGTCAGCGCGAACATCAACCGGAAGAGCTCTTTGCGCTTGGGCTCGAACCAGGAGTCCAGGTGGCCGACGACCTGGCGGTCGATCTCGCGCGCCTGGAGATAGACGTAGGTGTACAGGTCGTTGAAGGTGAGGTTCTGCTGCCGCGATACTCCCTCACGGCGCGCAGCGATCTGTACGCGGGGAAAGCCAAGAGCGTCCAGCAGGTGGTCGGAGAGCGTTGTTCCACCGCTCTCCGTGTTGCGCAGGGGCAGGGTGCGCTCAAGGGCGAGGGAGTGCGGGTCAAGGAGGTCGACGGTGTCGACGGTGTCACCCCCGATGGTGCGTCGCAGGACGATGCGTTCGGTGCCGGCCACGACCTCGGCCTGGACGGACAGGACGTGGTCGCGGACGGCCGGGGTGAGCATGGCGGTGCCGCCGAGGGCGTGCTTGAAGAGCATCAGCAGGCTGGACTTGCCGGTCCCGATGGGGCCGGTGATCACGGTGGCCGGGCGGTTGAAGCGGTAGGTCTTCTCCGTCTCGGCGGTGGTGACCGTCAGGGAGAGGATGCGCAGGTCGACGGCCATGTCAGATCTCCGTCCGCCAGGGTCGGTCCACCGCGTCGGGCAGGCGGTCGTAGATGAGGTTCTTCAAAGCCGATCCTGTTTTGTTGAAATGCTTCTTGAGTAGCTTGATCCGGCTGGCGACTACTGCCCATTCCGGCGTGGCGGCCAGGGCGGCAGCGGCAGTGGCGCCTTGCTCGGTGACGCGGAATTCGGCTCGGGCCGTGTCACCGTAGGTGATCAGGCCGCGGGCGGCGAGGGAGCCCAGGATGCTGTAGTAGCGCTGGTCCCAGGGCCCGTACTTGTAGCGGGTCATCCGGCTCTCCACCGCCAGACGCTCCTCCGGGGACGGGGCGGTTCCTTCGGGCCAGGAGGCCTGACCGGCTGGCAAGAGACGCTCCAGCATGGCCGGGTAGCGCAGCAGAAAGTCGAGCTTGGCGAGCTTAGTCAGACCCGCGAGGCAGCTCTTGGCGGTGGTGAACTGCGCAATGAGCAGGAGAACTCGCGCTTCGTGATACTGGCTCTCGCGCTGCTCGGCCTGCCGCTGCCGGGTGCGCATGCGGACTGCCGCAGCCTCGAAGTCGGCGCTCGGCGTCATGACGCTTCACCGTCCGCATCGAAGTTCTCGGAGAAGTAGAAGAGGCATTCGTCGCACAGCTGGTAGGCCAGCCCCAGCAGATGCTGGTTTTTCACCAGGAATGGCGGCGGCGTGGACAGCCCGTCGACTTTGAGTCGCTGGGTGAGCAGGTCATTCATGGTGCTGCCGTACGCGCTGCCGTCCTGGATCTGTGAGCGGGCGTGGCGCTTGCACTCGAAGACGACTTCCAGTACGTCCGTGGACAAGTTCAGCAGATCGGTGTCATCTCCGGCCAGGCCGGAGCGCCGCTCGGACCATGTGGCGTACCACGCTGAGCGGAGCCGCTCCGCGAACGCCGCTTCATCCGAGGGGACCAGGCCGCGCAGCAGCTTGCGGTTGAGCTTGGCGCCCCCCGGTGCCACCAGGGGGACCTGGCCCCGTGGGAACGTGGCTAGTTGGGCCGATGCGTACGCTATCTCTGCACGGAGGACGTCGCGGGTGATGCTCCGGCGCCCAATGCGCTGCTGCATCTGCGTGCTGTAGCGGACGCGGCTCGGATCGGCGATGTAGGCGGCAAGTTGGCCGCGGTCGCTCTCATCGCGGTTGGCGCTCTCGATCCGGTCCACGATGTTCCGGTAGGTGGCCTCCGTGTCGACGTGCGCCAGCTGCAGTTGCTCGACGGCGGGTACCAGAAGACTCTGAATGTTGACGTCGGTGATGTACGCGCGCTGCGGCGGATCACACGAGATCTCTAGGACCGTGAGGAATTGTCTGACCTTGTCCGCGAAGCCTGCCGGAATCTGGATGTCTGCGAGTGGCACTTTGGGCGTTTCAGGGACGTTGTCATAGGGCTCTTCCCAGCGCACCTTCAACATCTGGCGGGCGATCGTGTCGACCATGGCCGACAGGCCGTCGGTGATTTCAGGCCCCGGCCCGCACATCCGAGTCAGGCGGTCGGCATTGTCCTTGGCTGGGCTCATGGCCGCGTTGGTGGCCAGCCGGAGCCGCACGTTCGCGGCGCACTCGCAGGCGCACCAGCGGTCGAAGAGATGGGTAAGACCGCCGCTCTTGCACAACTTGACGAGTGTCCAGGTGCCTTGGTTCTCTTCGCGGTGCTTGACCGATACGAGTTCCACGGAGCCGTCGGTGAATGCCACCACGAAGTCTTCGTGCCATTCACAGACGATGAAGTCGATCGCGTCTTGCGTGAGCATGGCCAGACAGTCCCGCGCGGCTACTTCCGCTTGGTAGCGGTAGCGGCCCAACGTATCCGAGCCGCTGTCTTCGCCCGGGGCGAGCCTGAAGATCGCGTGCGTCGAACCGTCCGGACCCGTGGCAGTTGCAGGGCGCTCGGCCCTGGTGGCTCCGCCCGACGCATCGACCATCAACGTCCCCCGCTCCCGCCCCGTATGAGGGCGCGTTCTTTTCCACGTCCACTCCGCCAACAGACGTGAAGATCCCTACCCGTATCACACTCCAGGGTCGCCGCGTAACTGTCCGTCGCGTGATCGTGTGGGAGATGTCATTTCGCTCGCCCCGCTAGCCGGTGTCCTTCAGATGCTCGCTCCAGCGATCAAGAAGCTTGCGCCACGCGGACTTCCTCGGCGCCTACGAAGGGGCCGTGGTGAAGCAGGCTCGACAGAGCGCCCTGTTGGCTGACCCGTCCGCCGACCTGGCCCCGGCGCGCGGCTGGCGACTTCACGGACGACGTACCGGCCGCTCAGGTCCGCGGGAAGCGAGGTCATCCGGCCACGTTCAGAGCACGGCCTAACTTCGTCGCGGCTGCTCAGGCCAGCCGCGGGACAACCGGTAGCACTTGCGCGAGCACCATCGCCGAGTCCAGCCGTCCTTGCGGCGGTCAATGGGTTTCTGGCACTGGCCGCACGACACCGGCCCAAAGAAGATGGATGGGTCAGTACCCCCAGACGACCATGTTCGGCAACGGCGGCTGCACCAGCGGCGAGGGGGATCGGCTAGCGACTTCGCTTCTATCGGTATGCCGCAGAACACGCATGTCCTGGAAGGCAAGGGAAGCCCGTCCCTCTCGATCAGCAGGTCCCAGCGGGAGACCTGCAGTTCGCATGTCTCCGAGCAGGTACGCTTGGCGATTTGAGGGGCTGGCGGCATGGGACCTTCGCAAGCGGCGCAATCGCGGAATGGCTGCTGGTCAGCCGCGTCCTCTTCGCGGGAACGACGTTCGATGTAGGCCACTCTGCGGCAGGCAGAGGAACAGAGCCGGTGACGTTGACCGAACTGGATCTTCATCGGCTGCCGGCAGATTCGGCAGGGTTCCACGACTGGATGCTTCTGAGGGACGCGGCATCGAGTCGAGCAGTAAACGGGCATGACGCCGAACGTGCGGGTGACCGCGAAGTCGGAGCCGCATCTCTTGCACTTGACGGTGTCAAGCGTCTTCCGTAGCTGTTCGGGGTCACGGCCGGTGACGGCGGCGATCCGTGCCCAAGTTGGACGGCCCTGATATCTGGGCGGTCCTGCGAGGAAGCGCCGCAGGTAGGCGGGCGGAAGGCAGTTGGCGCGGGCAAGGCGGGCGACGAAGGGGTAGCAGCCTTCACCGGCAATCGGCCGGACCTGGAAGGGAAGCTTGGTGATCGGCTCGCTGTCCACGGTGGGGTGGGTCACTTGTCCGCGTCCGAGAGGCCGCCGGGGTGCCTGCCACGGGAGGCGATGTCCAGGTCGACCGCCAGCAGGCCGGGCTTGGTGATCTTCTCAGCGCCGGTGAGGATGGCATCCACGGCAGCTCCGCGGAGTTGATGGGAAAGGGTGCCGATCATGCCGCCTGTTCGGGTGTGCAGGAAGCGGTCCAAGCGAGTCAGGGTGCCACGTGTGTGCTCGTGCAGCAGCAGGTTCGCCTCCATCTGCGCGACCAGGCCCTTCCATTCCTTGTTGTACGGGAAGGGGTGGGTGGCCACCGAGGTGAAGCGGGCGGCGATCTGGTCGCCGCGGGTACCGGACAGCAGGCCGCTGCCTTCGATGTCGATGCCGGCGTAGGCGAACGTCGCGGGGATGCGCTCGGAGAAGTACTTGAGTGTGTCGGACGCCTCGGCTCCCGTGCGGGTGTGCAGTGAGGTGTTGTGGATCTCATCGACCAGGACGAGACCGGTGCGGGCCTTGGTGCAGACTCCGACCACGGCTTCGGTGAGGTCGGTGATGTTGGAGCTTCTCAGGACCGGGAGCCCGAGGAAACGCGCGAACTCAGCCGCGATCATGCGGGGTGTCGCGGCGGGCGGGACGGTGATGTAGATGACCGGTATGCGCTCGTCCTGGCCAGGGTGCCGGCGGCGGTCCTGCAGCTCGTGCGCCAGCCCGAGCTGAGTCAGGGCGATCGTCTTGCCGGTGTTGGCCGGGCCGGTGACGATGAGGCCCCGACGGGCGCTGATGGCGCCCCGGTTGAGGATGACCAGGCGGCGTCCGCAGGTGACGGTGTGCCGGACGGTTGAGGTGGCGACCACCTGCAGGCGGGCATGGTGGTCGAGCCGGTCCTCGTCGTACTGATACCTGTCCTCTTTGGTCAGGGCGTCGTACTCGTCCTGCGTCACCATGGCCATCGGCTCGCTGATCGCCTCCGTGATGAACTTGCGCCAGCCGGGCAGGGCTGTCAGATAGCGGCCGAACTCGTCTTCCGGCTGGTCTGCCAGTGGCGTGCTCACGAACGTCTCCAGGGGTCCTCAAGCGGGTCGAAGATGCCCAGCGGGATCACTTCGGCCATCGTTTCCTCGTCCTCCGCCGGCGGCTCCGGCGAGGGGTGCATCTCCGGTCGCGGCGGAGGCATGGCTGCTGCCGGTGTAGTGGCCTTGGTCCGGGCCGTGACACGACGGTCCGCCTTGGACCGCTTGGCCTTCCGGTTGTTTGCCGCCGGCCGTTCAGGGCCGGCGTGGGCGCGGGTCAGCAGGGCGGAGACGGCCTCGGCGAGTTCTTCCTCCGTGGCCTTGGGCAGCTGGTGGCTGACGTGGTCCCAGGCGAGATCACCGAAGGGAACGGGCGCGCGGTTCAAGTACTTCCAGGTTGCCTGGATCCACTCGCCTTCGCCGCGGTGGTTGCGTACCCAAACGCGGGAGACATCGTAGGGGTCACGGTGGACTTCCCAGAGCCCACGCTTGGTGGTGACCCCTGAGTCGCGCCGTCGCATCGGCCCCAGCTCGGGGGCGTCGTAGGTGCGGTTATTGATCCGAATTCCGTAGGAGTTGACGGCCCGCCAGGCCGCTGGGAGGAGTTCGACGTAATCCTGGCCGCTGAGAGCGACCGGGACGTAGCCGCAGGCCTCGACCAGCGCGGCGTACTTCTGGTTCGGCGTGAACAGCCGGCCCGGATGGTCGGGGTCTCGCAGCCCCTCGTGAGGGCGGTTCTGCCAGTGGGCGACGATCCACTCGTCCAATAGTTCCTGCAGTTCGGGCAGAGCCCACAGGTTCTCGCGCTCCGGATGACGGCCACGGTGGTCGGTGTTGCGGCCGGTGTAGCCGGGGAGGAACTGGGCGAACATCGTGGCGACGGAGCCGAGCATCTTCTCGATGTGGCCCTTTTCGAAGGGCGAGCCCTTGTGCGTGGGCTGGAAGTCGATCTCCAGGAACCGGCAGGAGGCCCGGAAGTTGCGCGAGACGAACACCTTGCCGTGATCGCAGACGATCATCTCTGGGACGATCACCGGCTTGGCTGCCGCGTGCTCCAGACGCTCATCGAGGGTCAGCATCCGGGCATGCGGCAGCACCGAGCGGGACATCTTCAGCGCGTCGACCCAGCCTGGTCTCATCAGCTCCGGGGTGACCGTGCGGGCCAGCAGCACGCTGGCGTCGACGGACTTCGTCGTGGGCCTGAGCACCGCCGCGGCCAGTGTCCTGGTGGCGACGTCGATCATGCCGGTGAGTTCGACCTTGCCGACCACTCCGTTGTCGAGGCGGACTATGACGTCCAGCGGTGTGGAGTCGATCTGCATGACTTCACCCGGAGCCGACACCGTCAACTCACCGAACGGGGCCGCGGCCCCATGGGCCTTCGACCTGCGTGTGACGGCGGACCCGGTCGCATGTGTGCCTGCCGTCAGCTTCGCCACCAGTCGGTAGAGAGTCCGTCGCGAGGGCAACTCAGCCAGGTTCCCGTCATTCTCCCGAATGATCTCCCCGGTCCTCCAGATCAGGTAGGCCCCGTTGCGTGTCGAGGTCTCGACGCCCTCCTTGATCGCCTGCCGCATCGCCTCGACGACGGCGTCGGGCACGTCACCGAACTCCTTGCGCTTGCGGATCGAGCGGTGATCGACCAGCCGAGCCAGGCCGACCAGGCCTTCCTCCGTGTAACGGCGTCGCCGGAGGCCCACCGCTCCGGTCTTGATCTCATGGCCGAGGGCGGCGAGTTCAGCCGCCTTGGCCTTCTGGCGCGAGGTCACCGATGTGCCCGGTCCGTAGCCCGGTCGCGGTGGTGTGCCCGGATCGGTGCCTGGCGGCAGGCCGTGCAGAACCTCAAGGACGTGTCCTTCCCACCACAGTGCCCGCTTCATCACCTCGGGTGCGAAGGTCTCCAACAGACCGGACTGAGGCAGAGGCATGCGTTCGGGCTGGAACAGGACCTCGAAGTCCGCGGTCTCGAACAGGTCGATCAGAGCGACAACGCGGTGCGGTTCCTCGGCGTCCTCCAGCACCGCCGCCCGTGCGGTGACCTCGAGAACACCCCTCACCTGGCCCTCGAACCGGACCCTCTGGCCGACTACCAAGGCCGGCGGCCGCTTCAGGCTGCCCATCGGATTCCCTCCGTCCAGACGAGACTGTCGCTCTCCATCAGTCCTCCCGCGAGATCGGTCCTCAGAGCGCCGGACCACAACAGATGGAACAGCACCGGCAGAACCTGCAACCGGTCTCCGACCAGCCCAGCGCCCTCCCATAGCCCCATCGGTTCGCGGAAGACCTCCAAGAGGCCATTCCTCACCGCCACCGGTCGGCCGCAGCGGACCCGCCGGTATCGGGACAGCCAGCGGATGTTCGCCATGAACACCGGCTCGGGCCGCCCGACCCGCTCGAACTCCCATCCCACGGCCCTGCAGGCATGCTCGGTCGCCTCGAACGCCTGTCGCGTCGCCCCGTCCATCTCGTCCGCAGCACGGACGTCAACGACACGGGCTCGTCCGTCGGACAGCCGGACGAAGTAGTCAGGGGCATGCCGGCGCTTGCGTGTGCCGTCGTGCCAGTGCAGCCAGAACGGCTGCGAGGCGATCGCAACCACCTGAGGATCACGGTCCAGCAAGATCAGTCGGTCCCGCTCCAGCCACGACTCGTAGCCCACGTGATCCCGCAGCGTCGCCGAGTAGTACGAGCCGGCGAACCCGTGACCGCCTTTGTGCCAGCTGAACTCCCGCACCGGGTCCACAGCCTCGAACGGCGTATCCCAGCTAGACCCAAGCGATCGACGTACGAGCGCCCCATTGACGGAAAAGGCCAGGTCAAAGGACGTGAGGGCAGCCGCTTCGAACACGCCAAGAGATGCCCCCACCACGTCCCCCGCCCACCTGTACGCCGAATGATCAACCTGCGATGGCACAAACTAGCGTTGATCATCCTTCGCTGGCAATCGATCAACGATCACTGTCACAGGTCAATCCGCTCGAACCTCGTCCGCGTCGGGCATGCTGAGTCGGCCACGCAAAAGGGACGGATGAGGAGTGAGCATGCCAAACATCCCTGCTGACCTGCGGTTCGCCGAGAGCCACGAATGGGCTCGGCTGGAGGCGGACGGCACGGTGACGACCGGGCTCAGCGATCACGCCCAGCGCGCGCTCGGCGATGTGGTGTTCGTGGAGCTGACGGAGGTCGGCAAGGTCTTCGCGGCCGGTGACCCCGCCGGTGTCGTCGAGTCGGTGAAGGCCGCGTCGGACTTCTACGCGCCGGTCGGCGGCGAGGTGATCGCGGTGAACGAGGAGCTGACCGACAGCCCGGAGCTCATCAACGAGGGGCCGTACGAGGCCTGGATCTTCAAGCTCAGGCCGTCGGACACGTCCGAGCTGGACAAGCTCCTCGACGCCGCCGGCTACCGGGCGGCCATCGGCGACTGACCGCGCCCCGCCGCTCGCACCCCGGTGGCGACGGACGGCGTGAAGCGGGCCGGCACTCCTGAATTGGCCTTGGTCCGGAGGGCTGTGGAGCCGCTAGCTTCGGGGGATGCGGATTCGAATCGTGGACGCCTTCACCGACCGGCCCTTCGCGGGCAACCCCGCCGGCGTGCTCCTCCTGGACGGCGACGGCTTCCCGGCCGACGGCTGGATGCAGAACATCGCCATGGAGGTCAATCACGCCGAGACGGCCTTCGCGCACCGGCTGCCCGCAGGCGGCGACGCCGACTGGGCGCTGCGCTGGTTCACGCCGGTCACCGAGGTGGCGATGTGCGGGCACGCCACGCTGGCCACGGCACATGTGCTGCACACGACCGGCGCGCACGAGGGCCCGGTGCGGTTCGCCACCCGCAGCGGCGTGCTCGTCGCCACGCCCGCCGCGGACGGCGCGATCACCCTCGACTTCCCGACCGCGCCGCTCACCCCCGTCGACGTGCCGGACGGGGTCGCCGAGGCGCTGGGCGCGGAGCCGGTCGCCGCCTTCGACACCGGGGCGGACGTCGGTGACCTGCTGGTGGAGCTGGCGGACGAGGAGACCGTGCGCGGCCTGGCCCCGGACCACAAGGCGCTCGCCGTGTACTCCGCGCGCGGCATCATCGCCACCGCCCGCGCCGACGACCCCGCGGGAGGCTACGACTACCTCTCCCGCTGCTTCTTCCCGAACGTCGGCATCGACGAGGACCCCGTCACCGGCAGCGCCCACACCGCGCTCGCCCCGCACTGGTCCGCCCGCCTCGGCCGCGCCGACCTCACCGGCCTCCAGGCGTCCCCCCGCACCGGCCTGGTGCGCACCGGAGCGCGTGGCGAACGCACCCTGCTCACCGGCCGCGCGGTCACCGTCGTCGAGGGCGAGCTGCACGCCGGCCCGGACGTGTGACCGGAGACCGCCTCAGGCCGTCGGCAGCCAGCCCACCCTGCCCGCGAGGAGCGCGTATCCGACGAACGCGCCGATGTCGAGCAGCGAGTGGGCGACGACCAGCGGTCCGACCCGGCCCCAGCGGCGGTAGAGCCAGACGAACACCACGCCCATCGCCAGGTTGCCGAGGAAACCGCCGACGCCCTGGTAGAGGTGGTACGAGCCGCGCAGGACCGCGCCGGCCACCAGCGCGGTCCCCGGCGCCCAGCCCAACTGGCCCAGCCTGCGCAGCAGATAGCCGACGACGATGACCTCTTCGAGGACCGCGTTCTGCACCGCGGACAGGATCAGCACCGGGTACTTCCACCACACGCCGGGCAGCGCCTCGGGCACCACGGTGAGGTTGAAGCCGAGGCCCCGCGCGGCCAGGTAGAAGGCGATGCCGGTACTGCCGATCACCGCCGCGATCGCCGCGCCCCGGCCGAGGTCGGGCCAGGGCCGGGTGCGGTCGAAGCCGAGGGTGCGCAGGCTCCCGCCCTCGCGGAGCAGGAAGTGGGCGACCAGGGCGACGGGGACCAGCGCGGTGGCGATGCCGAACAGCTGCCAGGCGAGGTCGAGCCAGGGGCGGCCCGGCGCGGCCGAGGCGTTGAGGGTGGCGGCCTGGTCCTTCAGGCCGCCCGGCTTGGTCACCGAGCCGATGAAACTGATCAGCGCGGAGACCCCGCTCGCGCCCAGCGACAGCGCGAGCACGAGGATCGTCTCGTCGCGCAGGATCCGCCGCGTCCGCTGCTCCAGCTCCAGCCCGTCCCCCAACCCGGCCGCCACCTTCACCCCTGCCTCCCACACCTCACGAGCGCCTTGCGCATTGCCCGCAAGGATCGCAGAAGCACCTGGGAGAACCGCGCACCGGGCCGCCGAGCCCGACACCCGGCACCGCCGCCGGCCACGCGTGCGCCGCGAACGGCCCGCTCACCCCGTCGGCACCGCCTCCGGCAGCCCCACCGGCCACATGTGCACCGGCTCCCCCACATGCATCAGCTCGGCGTACCGCCGAGTCGTCGCGGCCAGCGCGGCCTCCCGGGACAGGCCGCCCTCCAGCGCACGGTGGAAGGTCGCGGCCTGCCAGGAGGCGCCGTTGACCCGGCGCCGGCAGCGCTCGTCGATGACACCGAGGTAGAGATCGCGGTCGGCCGCCTCGACGCCCCACGCGTCCAGCCCCGCCGAGGCCAGCGGCAGCAGTTCGTCGCGGACCAGGGTGACCGCGTCGATCTCGCCCGTGCCGCCGTACCGCCCGCGCCGGGGCCAGACGAAGCGGGCGTCGATGCCGTAGCGGCAGGCCGCGTCGAAGTTGGCCTCGGCGGCGTCGAACGGCAGCCGGGTCCACACCGGCCGGGACTCCTCGGCGAAGGCGCGCACCAGGCCGTAGTAGAACGCCGCGTTGGCGATGACGTCGGTGATGGTCGGCCCGGCCGGCAGGACCCGGTTCTCCACCCGCAGATGCGGTACGCCGTCCGCGATGCCGTACACCGGCCGGTTCCAGCGGTAGATCGTGCCGTTGTGCAGCACCAGTTCGGCGAGTTTCGGGGTGCCGCCCGCCGCGATGACCTCCAGTGGCTCCTCGTCGTCGCAGATCGGCAGCAGGGCCGGGAAGTAGCGCAGGTTCTCCTCGAACAGTTCGTACGCCGAGGACACCCACCGCTCGCCGAACCAGGTCCGCGGCCGTACGCCCTGTGCCTGGAGCTCGGGCGGCCGGGTGTCGGTGGACTGGAGGAACAGCGGTGGCCGCGACTCCCGCCACAGCTCGCGGCCGAACAGGAACGGCGAGTTCGCGCCCACGGCGATCTGCGCCGCGCTCGCCGCCTGCGCCGCGTTCCACACGTCCGCGAACCGGCCCGGCGTCACCTGGAGGTGCAGCTGCACGGAGGTGCAGGCGGCCTCCGGGACGATGGACTTGGCGGTGCAGACCAGATGCTCCACGCCCTCGATGTCGAGCCGGAAGTCCTCCCCGCGCGCGGCCACGATCTGGTCGTTGAGCAGGGTGTAGCGGTCGACCTCGGAGAGGTTGGAGGAGACCAGGTCGTCCCGGCCGAGCGTGGGCAGGATGCCGGTCATCACGATGCCCGCGTCGACCTCCCCGGCCTTGCGGTCCGCATAGGCGAGCGAGGTCCGCAGCTCCTCGGCGAGGCGGTCGAAGACGCGGCCGCCGAGCCGGTGCGGGGCTATGTTCACCTCCAGGTTGAACATCGCGAGTTCCGTCTGGAAGTCACGGCTCGCGATGCGTTCGAGCACTTGGCCGTTCAACATTTTCGGCATGCCGTCAGGCCCGGCGAGATTCAATTCGATCTCGACGCCCATGAGGTTCCTGGGGCGGTCGAATCGCTTCTCGGCCAGCAGCCGCTCCAGCCCCGTCAAGCACTTCTGGAGCTTTTCGCGATAGCGCTGGCGATCGGACAGGTCGAACTGCCCTGCCACGACCTTCTCCCCCATCTAAGTGTCCCTCCTCGGATGGGCGGGCCGGCGTTCCGGCCGCCGGGCCTCCCGGGTCAGGTGGAGTAATGCCCAGTGAAAGCGATCGATAACGTCCCGCGCCACCCGGACGCCCGCTACGCTGTCGGAATGTTCCCTGCGGCACATTCACGGGGCATGTCGCGAGCGCACCTTCGGGTGCCCCGAACGCCTCGTGAAAAACGCCGATGACTTTCGGCCGTCCGCGAGCGGAGGGTAGGGCGAGGTCAACGCCGTGTGACCGCCCGTAAACCGGGATGATTTCCGCGAATCAGCGGCCCATTCATGTCTTGTGGGGCCCGCCGCATTGGGATAGATGAAACACCGCCTGAACACATGTCGTATAAACTTCGTCCACAAGGCGGGAGGGTGGCGCCCTCGGTCCTGGTCCTGCCGCATTCCTGCCGCTCCGGTTGACGGGCGGCGGAGCGCGCCGCACCCTCGTTCTCCACCGACCGGCCCCCACCTCTCCGGCCTTCCGTGAGCAGACAGCGCCGTCCGCCCCACCTCCCTCGCGCCCCGCGCCTGTCACATGAGAGGCGACCCACCATGCCGCTTCACGTTGCCCCTGCCCCCGCGCCCGCCCTGCGCTCCGTCCTCACCGCCCTGGGCTCGCCGACCGCGGTCCGTGAGGCCCGCACCCCCTCCCTGCGTGCCGCGCAGGGTCCAGCGACTCCTGAACTCCCTTTGCCCGTCCATGTGCTGGACCGCATAACACCGCAGGGCCTGTCCGCCACCCGGCTGGCGGGCTGGCGCTTCCTGATCCGCTGCGGCGACCGGGCGGTGGCCGCGGCGGAGACCATGCTCACCCCCGACGGCTGGGCCTTCTCGCACTTCTTCGAGGGCCCGTACGTCGCCTCCACCGAGCTGGCCCTGAAGCAGGCGGAGTCGCTCCAACAGCCTTATCAGCCAAGACTGTTGTCGGTTCCCGGCCTCTACATGCTCACCCTGTGGCTGCACGGCGGCACCACCGCCGACGGTGCGGAGGGGCATCCGGCCGCCACCGATCTGCTGGTGCCGCTCGCCCCGGCACCGCCCGGCATCGCGGCGCACCGGCCGCACCCGGTCGCCGATCTGGTGCCGGTGCTGACCCTGCGGGCCACCCGGCTCCCCCTGCTCGGCTCACCGGCGGCCTGACCCGGACCCCGGACGGACTAGTCCACCTCGGCCAGGGCGAACCATCCGAATTGACAGGGTAGTTGGGCTGAACCGTCCGCCCGGGTGACGCGTCCTCAACCTGTGGGAAGCGGTGCCTCGAAATCCCTGCGGATCGAGTCCCGTGGGGCAACACTGGGTTCCGAACGACTGCATGACGGGGGACGCCATGACCACCACAGAGCGAGAGATCCCATTCATGTGCCAGCACCAGCCACCGTGCCCGCCAGCAGAGTCCGCCGACCGGGAGTCCGCCCGTCTCGTGGCGCACCACCCGGAACAGGGGTGGAGCCTGCTGTGCAACGGTGTCCTGTTCTTCGAGGACACCGGTGAGCTGCTGCCCGACGGTCGCGTCATCGCCCCGCACCGCCCGCTCGGGGCGGACGAGGTGATGAGCGCCGCCTGACCGAGGCGGCGCCGCGAGGACGGCGAGGACCCGAGGGGCCGGCCGCACCCATCCGGTGCGGCCGGCCCCGACGCGTCCCCGGCTGGTCGTATCCCCGCCGCGGGGGTGGGATGGAAGGAGACGGCGCGGGACACCGGTGAGGAACGGTGAGTCATGTCCGGTTACGACGCCTCGGCGGTCGGACGTGTGGTGGTCGGGGTGAGCGGCTCCCTGGGCAGCGTCACGGCGCTGCGGCGGGCCGGGGCGCTCGCCCGCCGGCTGGGGGCCGAGCTGTGGCCGGTGCTGGCGTGGGAGCCGCCGGGCGGCGATCCGGCCACCCGCCGCTCGCCCGCCGCGGCCGTGCCCGACGAGGAGTGGCAGCGGCTGGCCGGGGGCCGGCTGATCGCGGTCCTGGAGGAGATCTTCGGCGACCGGGGGCCCGGGGTGCCGATCCACGCCCTCGTCGTCCGCGGCACCCCCGGCCGGGCGCTGGTGGCGATCGCGGACCGCGAGGACGATCTGCTGGTCGTGGGCGGGGGCCGGCGCGGCCTCCAGCGCGCCTTCTCCGGCCGGGTCCGCCGGCACTGCCTCGCCCACGCCGGCTGCCCGGTGCTCGCCGTACCGCCGTCCCCGCTGGAGTCGCAACTGGTCGCGGTCCACCGGCGCAACGCCTGGCATCTGCCCATGGACACCCGGGGACTGTGAGCGCCCGGGCCTCGCGCGAGAGCCCCGTGAGCAGACCCCGCCGTGCCCCGCATAAGCCCCACCGAGGTCCCGACGAGGCCCGTCGCGACCCACCCAGGTCCACCCGAGGTCCCGCCCGAGGTTCCCCGCCGGGTGGCGCACGCCGTCGTAGGAGACCCGTCAAGAATCCGGCCCCACCCATCAGAGCGCCGTCAAGGCATTGTGCCGTTCGCCCCGCGACTGTCTAACGTCGAGGTCATGGAGCACAGCGACGACACACGGGCCCGGGTGACGAGCCCGCAGCCACCACCCACCGCCACCACCGTCGCGTACGACCACGAGTGGGCCGGCGAGGTGCGCACCGCCGTGCGCTGCGCCGCCGCCCTGCTCGCGCTGCTGCTGTTCATCGACGGCGCGGCCGGCTCCCTCACCTGGTGGCGGGGCCTGCTCTGGTCCGCCGTGGCCCTGCTCCTGCTGCTCGTCCTGTTCCCGGCCAAGGTGTCCGCCGGTGACGGCTGGCTGGCCAGCAGGCGGCTGCTGCGCGCCCGCCGGGTCCATACCGATCTGCTGGTCGCGGTGCGCCCGCTGGACGGCGTCAGCCAGCGGCTGGTGCTGCGCGACCTGCTGGGGAACCGGGTGGAGATCGACCCGGAGGTGCTGGTGCGCAACCCCGCCGTGTGGCACCGGCTCGACGACGGCGCCCGCCACTCCCTGGCCGGCGGCACCCTGCGCTGCGGCACCACCGACCTCGAACAGCTCGCCCGCCGACTGGACCGCGAGACGGCCCTGGCGGTCTTCCGGGCATCCGGACTGGAGTGACCGTGCCCCCGACGAACCCCGCGCGCGATGACACTCGGTGGCCGCTGACCCCCAGGGGGTGCCCCTCGCCACTCGATCGGCCCAGCTCCCGGTGACCCGCTCCTGCCTCGGCCTCTTGATGCGCCACTGATGGCACCGCGCCATTCTTAACGCAAGATTGACGCCTCCCCAGCCCCGATCCGGAGGCCCAGGCGTCACGCTCTGCATACGCTGGTGCCGCCGTCCGTGGGATGGCCGAAAAAGAGCTGAGCCCCACATCAGGAGCGCCCCGATGGCCACGACCGAACACCCTCCCAGTACCGGTCGCCTGCGCGCCTGGATGCTGGAGGGCCTGTCCGACATGGGCAAGAGCGGAGGCCACACCGGACCGCACGCCCAGCCGGAGCCCCCGCACAAGGGGCAGCGCTGGTGGCGGGTGATGTGCCTGACGGGTGTCGACTACTTCTCCACCCTCGGTTATCAGCCGGGCATCGCGGCGCTCGCGGCCGGTCTGGTCTCCCCCATCGCGACCATCGTGCTGGTGCTCGTCACCCTGGCGGGCGCGCTTCCGGTGTACCGGCGGGTGGCCGAGGAGAGCCCGCGCGGCGAGGGCTCCATCGCCATGCTGGAGCGGCTGCTGTCCTTCTGGAAGGGCAAGCTGTTCGTCCTGACCCTGCTCGGGTTCGCGGCGACCGACTTCCTGATCACCATCACCCTGTCCGCCGCCGACGCCTCCACCCACCTGGTGGAGAACCCGCATCTGACGCACGCCCTCGAAGGCAAGCAGATGCTGATCACGCTGCTGCTGGTGGCGCTGCTCGGCGCGGTGTTCCTCAAGGGCTTCCTGGAGGCCATCGGCGTCGCGTTCGCCCTGGTGGGCGTCTATCTCGCGCTCAACCTGGTCGTGGTGATCGTCGGCCTGTACCACGTGCTCACCGCCGAACACGTGGTCACGGACTGGACCAACGCCCTGACCGTGCAGCACGGGAACGTCTTCGTGATGATCGGCGTGGCCCTGATCGTCTTCCCGAAACTCGCCCTCGGTCTGTCCGGATTCGAGACCGGCGTCGCCGTCATGCCCCACGTCAAGGGCGACCCGGGCGACACCGAGGAGCACCCCACCGGCCGGATCCGGGACACCAAGAAGCTGCTGACGACCGCCGCCGTCATCATGAGCTGCTTCCTGATCACCAGTAGTTTCATCACCACCCTGCTGATCCCGGAGAAGGACTTCAAGCCGGGCGGCCCGGCCAACGGGCGTGCGCTCGCCTATCTCGCGCACCAGTACCTCGGCGGCGCCTTCGGCACGGTCTACGACGTCTCGACCATCGCCATCCTGTGGTTCGCCGGCGCGTCCGCCATGGCGGGCCTGCTCAATCTGATGCCGCGCTATCTGCCCCGGTACGGCATGGCCCCGCACTGGGCGCGCGCGGTGCGCCCGATGGTCATCGTCTTCACCCTGGTCGCGTTCCTGGTGACCTGGATCTTCGACGCCAACGTGGACAAGCAGGGCGGCGCGTACGCCACCGGTGTGCTGGTGCTGATCAGCTCCGCGGCGATCGCGGTGACCATCGCCGCGCGCAAGGCGGGACAGCGCCGCTGGACCGTCGGCTTCGCCGTGATCTCGGTGGTGTTCCTGTACACCACGGTCGTCAACGTCATCGAGCGTCCCGACGGTGTGAAGATCGGTGCCTGCTTCATCGTCGGCATCATCCTGGTCTCGCTGCTGTCCCGGCTGGCCCGCGCCTTCGAGCTGCGCGTGACCAGCGTGACGCTCGATCCCCTGGCGGAACGATTCATCAGGGACATGGCCAGCCGCAAGATGCGGTTCATCGCCAACGAGCCCGGCCACCGGGACAAGGCCGAGTACCGCGACAAGGTCGAGCAGATCCGCGCCGACAACGACATGCCGGAGCAGGAGGACTTCGTCTTCGTCGAGGTCACGGTCACCGACCCGTCCGAGTTCGAGGCGGGCCTGACCGTGCGCGGCGAGGTCCTGCACGAGCGCTACCGGGTGCTGACGCTGGAGTCGGCGTCCATCCCCAACGCCCTGGCGGCGCTGCTGCTGCATGTCCGGGACGTCACCGGCTGCACCCCGCACATCTACTTCGAGTGGACCGAGGGCAGCCCGTTCGCCAACTTCCTGCGCTTCTTCCTGTTCGGGCAGGGCGAGGTCGCGCCGGTCACCCGGGAGGTGCTGCGCGAGGCGGAGCCCGACCGGGAGCGCAGGCCGCGTGTGCACACGGGCTGAGCGGCGCCCTATCGTTCTCGGCATGCAGTCCTACACGATCGGCCAGGCGGCGCGGCTGCTCGGCGTCAGCCCGGACACCGCCCGCCGCTGGGCCGACGCGGGCCGGGTGGCCACCCATCGCGACGAGGCGGGGCGGCGGCTGATCGACGGCCGTGACCTCGCCGCGTTCTCCGTCGAACTGGCCAGGAGCGGCAGCGGCGAGGAGGAGGCCTCCCACACCTCCGTGCGCAACGCCTTCCCCGGCATCGTCACCGCCATCAAGCTGGGCGACGTCGCCGCCCAGGTGGAGATCCAGGCGGGTCCGCACCGGCTGGTGTCCCTGCTGACCCGGGAAGCCGTGGAGGAACTCGGCCTGGAGGTCGGGGTGGAGGCCACGGCCCGGGTGAAGTCGACAAACGTCCATATCGACCGCGTCTGACCGACCGCGACCGACCATACCGACCGATCGCCTCCGGCCGTCTCCCCCCACACCACGTCTCAGGGGACCGCCGCCACCTCCACCGGCGCGCACCGGTAGCTTCCGTCCACCCGGATCGCCGTGATCCCGCTGATGTGCCGGGCCCCGCAGCGGTCCTGGGGCAGCACCAGTTGGGGGCCGGCCGCGTCCAGGGGGGTGCCGTCGATGCTCACGCCCAGCAGGACGGGCGCGTCGGCGAAGTCCGGGTCGATCTCGGCCCAGGACAGCAGCGCGTGGTGGCCGTCGGTGCCGCTGACGGCGATCAGGAAGCGCAGCCGGTCCTTGCGGCGGGCCGGGTCGAAGCCGGGTCCGGCGTCGGCGAGGACGTCGTACAGCCGGGGCCCCGTGAAGCGGTGGTGCTGGGTGCCGCTGGTCGCGCACTCGAAGCTGACGGCCACCTGGTGCTGTGGCCAGCGCAGCAGGTCCGGCACGGTCAGCCGGGAAGGGCGTACGAGATCTCCGCTCAGGGCGAGTCGGGCGAGTGTCACCTGCGACCATCTCCGGCAGGACGGTACCCGCGGCGGAGCACCGTACAAACGCACATGCCAGCCACACCGCGCAAGATCGCAGCTCATGCGATGTGACAAGGGACGTACAGGTGGCAGATGCGGCAGTATCATCGCGGCACGGCAGGTTCGTACAACCGTGCCAGGGCGCGACAGTCGTTCCGCACAACACGAGGAGCAGAACCGTGATGACCCCTTCCGTGCGCCGGACCCGGCGGATGCTTCAGCTGGCCGGTGCGGGAACCGCCGCCCTGTTGACCCTCAGCGCCTGCTCGTCGTCCTCCGGGTCCTCGAACTCGGCGTCGGACACGTCGGGTTCCGCCTCCCCCAAGCTGTCCGGCACGGTCACCGTGTTCGCCGCCGCCTCGCTCCAGGAGAGCTTCACCGCCCTCGGCAAGGAGTTCGAGAAGCAGCACCCGGGCACCAAGGTCACCTTCAGCTTCGGCGGCAGCGACACCCTCGCCGCGAGCATCACCGGTGGCGCCCCGGCCGATGTCTTCGCCGCCGCGAGCCCCAAGACCATGGCCACCGTGACGGACGCCAAGGACGCGGCCGGCGCCCCGGTCACCTTCGTACGCAACCAGCTGGAGATCGCCACCCTGCCCGGCAACCCCGGCAAGGTCGCCTCCCTGAAGGACCTCACCAAGCCCGGTCTGAAGGTCGTCCTGTGCGACAAGACCGTGCCCTGCGGCGCCGCCGCCCAGAAGGCGCTCACCGCCAGCCACCTCAAGCTCACCCCGGTCTCCTACGAGCAGGACGTCAAGAGCGCCCTGAACAAGGTCGAGCTGAAGGAGGCCGACGCGGCGGTGGTGTACAAGACCGATGTGCACGCCGCGGGTGACAAGGTGGAGGGTGTGGAGTTCCCCGAGTCCGCCAAGGCCGTCAACGACTACCCGATCGCCCTGCTGAAGAACGCCAAGAACGCGGAGACCGCCAAGGCGTTCATCGCCCTCGTGCGGTCCGCCGAGGGCCAGAAGGTGCTGAACGGGGCCGGGTTCCTCAAGCCGTGACCCCGCCCGAAGAGCCCGGCGCCGCGACCGGTCCCCGCACGGACCGGCCGCGGCGCCGCCGTGTCGGTACGGGCAGGGCTGCCGGTGAGGGCAGGGGTACGGCGCCCCGTCGCATCCGCGTGGCCGGCCGTCGCGGTGTCCCCCTGCCCCTCCTCCTGCCCGGTGTCCTGGCCCTCGCCTTCCTTCTGCTGCCGCTGCTCGCGCTGCTCGTCCGGGCCCCCTGGCGGAGCCTGCCGAGCCAGCTGACCAGTACCGAGGTGTGGCAGGCGCTCCAGCTGTCCCTGGTCAGCGCCACCCTGGCGACCGCCGTCAGCCTCGTGCTCGGCGTGCCGCTGGCCTGGCTGCTGGCCCGCACGGACTTCCCCGGGCGCGGTCTGGTGCGCGCCCTGGTGACCCTGCCGCTGGTGCTGCCGCCGGTCGTCGGCGGTGTGGCCCTGCTGCTGGCGCTGGGCCGCAACGGCGTCATCGGCAAGTGGCTCGACGCCTGGTTCGGTTTCACCCTGCCGTTCACCACCACCGCGGTGGTGCTCGCGGAGGCGTTCGTCGCGATGCCGTTCCTGGTCATCAGCGTGGAGGGCACCCTGCGCGCCGCCGACCCGCGTTTCGAGGAGGCGGCCACCACGCTCGGCGCCTCCCGTTTCACCGCGTTCCGCCGGGTCACGCTGCCGCTGATCGCGCCGGGTGTCGCGGCGGGCGCCGTACTGGCCTGGGCGCGGGCGCTCGGCGAGTTCGGCGCGACGATCACCTTCGCGGGCAACTTCCCCGGCCGCACCCAGACCATGCCGCTCGCGGTCTACCTCGCCCTCCAGAACGACCCCGAGGCCGCGATCTCGCTGAGCCTGGTCCTGCTGGCCGTCTCCATCGCGGTGCTGGCGGGACTGCGCGACCGATGGCTGACAGGGGTGTGACATGACGGGAGGACGGCGGACCACGCCCACCGAGCGCACCGCATCCACCGGACAGCCACGGCCGAAGGATCCCGCACGTATGACCGACGACGCCCCGGACCTCGACGCCCGGGAACGCGACGCCCAGGCCTCGGAACCGGCGGACCGGCAGGGGCTCGACGCCCGGCTCGTCGTGGACCGGGCCGGCTTCCGGCTGGACGTGGCCCTGACGGCGGCGCCCGGTGACGTGGTCGCGCTGCTGGGCCCCAACGGCGCGGGCAAGACCACCGCGCTGCGCGTCCTCGCCGGTCTGGTGCCGCTGAGCGAGGGCCATCTCCGGCTCGACGGCACCCCGTTGGAGCGCGTACCGCCGGAGTCCCGCCCGGTCGGCGTCGTCTTCCAGGACTACCTCCTCTTCCCGCACCTGTCCGCGCTGGACAACGTCGCGTTCGGGCCGCGCTGCCAGGGCCTGGGCAAGGCGGCGGCGCGTGCGCTGGCCGCGCGCTGGCTGGAGCGCATGGGGCTGGCCGAGCACACGGACGCGAAGCCGCGCCGGCTGTCCGGCGGCCAGGCCCAGCGGGTGGCTCTCGCCCGCGCCCTGGCCACCAAGCCCCGGCTGCTCCTCCTGGACGAGCCGCTGGCCGCGCTCGACGCCCGTACCCGGCTGGAGGTCCGCGCCCAACTCCGGCGCCATCTGGCCGAGTTCGAGGCGGTCGCCGTCCTCGTCACACACGATCCGCTGGACGCCATGGTGCTCGCGGACCGGCTGGTGGTGGTGGAGCACGGCCGGATCGTCCAGGAGGGCGCGCCCGCCGACATCGCCCGCCGCCCGCGCACGGACTACATCGCCCAGCTCGTCGGCCTGAACCTCTACCGGGGCGAGGCCGCGGGCCAGACGGTACGACTGGACGCCGGGCCCTCGATCACCATCACCGAGGAGCTGTCCGGACCGGCCTTCGTCGCCTTCCCGCCCTCGGCCGTGACCCTCTTCCGGGACCGGCCGACCGGGCTCGGCGCCCGCGATCTGTGGCGCTGCGAGGTGGCCGGTCTGGAGACGCACGGCGATCAGATCCGCGCCGATCTCACCGGTGAACTCCCGCTCGCCGCCGACCTCACCACGCTCGCCGCCGCCGACCTGGAACTCCAGCCCGGTGCCGCGGTGTGGGCGACGGTCAAAACGACCCGGACCCACGCATACCCCGCCTGAGCCGACGGGCGCTCTACGGTGGGTGCCCATGACCCTGAGCATCCGCAACCAGCTCCCCGGCAGCGTCACCGCGGTCCACCCGGGCGAGGCCATGGCCACCGTCGAGGTCCGGCTGGAGGGCGGCCAGCACCTCACCGCGGCCATCACCCTGGCGGCCGCCGAGGACCTGGCCCTCGCCCCCGGCACTCCGGTGCGCGCCCTGGTGAAGTCGACCGAGGTCTCCGTCGCCACCCGCCAGGTCGAGGGCCTGTCGATCCGCAACCAGCTGCCCGGCACGGTGGTCGGCCTGACCACCGGCGCCGTCATGGCGACCGTGCGGATCTCCGTCCCGGGCGGCGAACTGACCGCCGCCATCACCCGGGACGCGGCCGTCCAGCTGGGCCTGTTCGTGGGCTCCGACGTGGTCGCCCTGATCAAGGCGACCGAGGTGGCCCTGGAGACGGTGTAGGCGACCGAGGCGCCCGTGCTCCCACCGCCCCAGTGCTCAGCCCCCTCCTCACGCCTCAGCCCCGCACGACCGACCCTCACGGCTCAGCCCCGCACGACGGCCGAGGGCCCCGCCGGATGACCGGACGGGGCCCTCGGGGCACGGCTGGGGCGCGGTCAGTCCTCGTACGCGTCCAGCGGCGGGCAGGAGCAGACCAGGTTGCGGTCGCCGAACGCCTGGTCGATACGGCGCACCGGCGGCCAGTACTTGTCGGCCACCGAGACCCCGGCCGGGAAGACGGCCTCCTCGCGGCTGTAGGCGTGCGTCCACTCGCCGCCGAGCGCGCCCGCGGTGTGCGGGGCGTTGTGCAGCGGGTTGTCCTCGGCGGGCCACTCGCCGGAGCCGACCTTCTCGATCTCCGCGCGGATGGCGATCATCGCGTCGCAGAACCGGTCCAGCTCGATGATGTCCTCCGACTCGGTCGGCTCGATCATCAGCGTGCCGGCCACCGGGAACGACATGGTCGGGGCGTGGAAGCCGTAGTCGATCAGGCGCTTGGCCACGTCGTCCACGCTCACGCCGGTCGCCTTGGTCAGCGGGCGCAGGTCGATGATGCACTCGTGCGCGACCAGGCCGCCGGGGCCGGTGTAGAGCACCGGGAAGTGCGGCTCCAGGCGCTTGGCGATGTAGTTCGCGGAGAGCACGGCCACCTGGGTGGCGCGCTTGAGGCCCTCGCCGCCCATCAGCCGGACGTACGCCCAGGAGATCGGCAGGATGCCCGCCGAGCCCCACGGCGCCGCCGAGATCGGGCCGACGCCCGTCTCCGGGCCGGCCGCCGGCTGGAGCGGGTGGTTGGGCAGGTACGGCGCGAGGTGCGAGCGGACCGCGACCGGGCCGACGCCGGGGCCGCCGCCGCCGTGCGGGATGCAGAAGGTCTTGTGCAGGTTCAGGTGCGAGACGTCGCCGCCGAAGTGGCCCGGCTTGGCGAGGCCGACCAGGGCGTTCAGGTTGGCGCCGTCGACGTACACCTGGCCGCCGGCCTCGTGCACCCGGGCGCAGATGTCGGCGACGTGCTCCTCGAACACACCGTGCGTGGACGGGTAGGTGATCATCAGCACGGCCAGCTGCTCGCGGTGCTGCTCGATCTTGGCCCGCAGGTCCTCGACGTCGATCTCGCCGTCCTCGGACGTCTTGACGACGACGACCTTCATGCCGGCCATCACGGCGCTGGCCGCGTTGGTGCCGTGCGCGGAGGACGGGATGAGGCAGACGGTGCGCTGCTCGTCGCCGTTCGCGCGGTGGTAGCCGCGGACGGCCAGCAGACCGGCCAGCTCGCCCTGGGAGCCGGCGTTCGGCTGGAGGGAGACCTTGTCGTAGCCGGTGACCTCGGCGAGGCGGTCCTCCAGCTCGTGGATGAGCGTGAGGAAGCCGGCGGCCTGCTCGGCGGGCGCGAAGGGGTGCAGCGCGCCGAACTCGGGCCAGGTGACGGGCTCCATCTCGGTGGTCGCGTTGAGCTTCATGGTGCAGGAGCCCAGCGGGATCATGCCGCGGTCGAGCGCGTAGTCGCGGTCGGACAGCCTGCGCAGGTAGCGCAGCATCGCGGTCTCGGAGCGGTGCTGGTGGAAGACCGGGTGGGCGAGGAAGTCGTCGCCGCGCAGCAGCGTCTCGGGCAGCGCCTCCCCGGCGGTCTCGTCGAGCGCCGCCAGGTCGGCCTGGACGCCGAAAGCGGACCAGACACTCTCCAGGTGCGCCCGCGTGGTGGTCTCGTCGCAGGCCAGGGAGACATGGTCGGCGTCGGCCAGGTGCAGGTTGACGCCCTTGTCCCGGGCGGCGGCGACTATCTCGGCCGCCCTGCCGGGCACGCGCGCGGTGACGGTGTCGAAGAAGGCGCCGTGCGTGATCTCGACGCCGCCGGCCTTCAGGCCCTCGGCGAGGAGCGTCGCGTAGCGGTGGGTGCGCCGGGCGATGGTCCTGAGGCCCTCGGGGCCGTGGTAGACGGCGTACATGCCGGCCATGACGGCGAGCAGCACCTGCGCGGTACAGATGTTGCTGGTGGCCTTCTCGCGGCGGATGTGCTGCTCGCGGGTCTGGAGGGCCAGCCGGTACGCCTTGTTGCCGTCGACGTCGACGGACACGCCGACCAGGCGGCCGGGCAGGCTGCGGGCGAACTTCTCGTGCACCGCCATGTAGCCGGCGTGCGGACCGCCGAAGCCCATCGGGACGCCGAAGCGCTGGGTGGTGCCGATGGCGATGTCGGCGCCCAGCTCGCCCGGGGAGGTCAGCAGGGTGAGGGCGAGCAGATCGGCGGCGACGGTGACGAGCGCGCCCAGCCCGTGCGCCTGCTCGATCACCGGCTTGATGTCGCGTACGGCACCGGAGGCGCCGGGGTACTGGACCAGCACGCCGTTGATGTCACGGGCGGCGATCTCGGCCGGGATGCCGTCGCTCAGGTCGGCGACGACGACCTCGACACCGGTCGGCTCGGCGCGGGTCTGGATGACGGCGACGGTCTGCGGCAGGGCGTCCGCGTCGACCAGGAAGAGGCCCTTCTTGTTCTTGCCCATGCGCCGGGACAGCGCCATGGCCTCGGCGGCCGCGGTGCCCTCGTCGAGGAGGGAGGCGCCGGAGGTGGGCAGACCGGTGAGGTCGGCGACCATGGTCTGGAAGTTCAGCAGGGCCTCCAGGCGGCCCTGGGAGATCTCCGGCTGGTAGGGGGTGTAGGCCGTGTACCAGGCCGGGTTCTCCAGGACGTTGCGCAGGATGACCGGCGGGGTGAAGGTACCGTAGTAACCCAGGCCGATCATGGAGCCGAGGACCTGGTTGCGGTCGGCGAGCGAGCGCAGCTCGGCCAGCACCTCGGCCTCGGTGCGGGCGCCCGGCAGGTCGAGGGCGTCGGCGTTCTTGATCACGTCCGGGACGGCGGCGGCGGTCAGCTCGTCCAGGGAGCCGTAGCCGACCTGGGCGAGCATCTTGGCCCGCGCCTCCTGGTCGGGCCCGATGTGGCGCTGTTCGAAGGGGATGCCCGCTTCGAGCTCGGAGAGCGGAATGCGATGGGCGGTCATGGCGGAGGCCTCCTGGTCTGACGACCTTCGAAGGGCACCACGGCGTGGGTGCCCGTACGGCCTCCCCCTCTGTCATCTCAACCTGAGAGCTTCACCGGGCACCTCGCGGCGCCGGCTTTCACCGTCGGTGAGGGCGGAAGCCGTCGACACCCGCCCTGCTTTCCAGAGTGACCTCGTCCGTGCGGTACGTGAGCCTGAGAGATTCCGGGGAGGATTTGCTCCTTCGGCGCCTCCGAGGTGGGTCGGAGGACTCTCCCGCACGGGGTCAGCAGCCGCAATCAGACTACCAGCGAGGTCAACGGCCGGATTCTCAAGTGGCCGCCGCGATGAATGTGCTCTTTCGTAGTGCTTACGGATGAGTTGCGACCAGTGGAGGGAGAGGGGCCGTGCAGACCGACATCGATCCGCGCAACCTGATCGGCCGCAAGGCGTTCGACCGCAATGGCACCAAGATCGGCACGATCGACGAGGTGTATCTGGACGACGCCACCGGCATCCCCGAGTGGGCGGCCATACGCACCGGCCTCTTCTCCCGCGACGCGTTCGTCCCGCTGGAACCGAGCGAGCTGGTCGACGGCACCCTCCATGTCCCCTTCGACCGCTCCCTGATCAAGGACGCCCCCGACTTCGGCGTGGGCCGCCATCTCTCCCCCGAACAGGAACTCCAGCTCTACCACCACTACGGCCTCGACGTGGCCCCGGACGCCGCCCCGGACCACGACTTCGGCAAGCTGGCGGGCTCGGAGGAGACATAGCCCCGGTGGCCAGGGAGCTTGGACGACGAGAGCGCTGCCGTCGAGCGGCGGGGCGAGCCTGGACAGGCAGCCGTTCACGGTCCTGGTGAACACGGGGTGGCGGGTGCCGGGACGACCAGGGGCAGGGGGTCCGCGGGCTCCAGCGCGGGATCCGTGACGAGGAAGGTGCGTATCCGGCCCGGCGGCGACTGCGGTGTCTCGAAACGCACTGTCACCCGGCCCACCCCGCTCCCCTGCACCCACCCGTGCCCGTGCTCGGCGTGCCGCACGTCCTGGCCGGCCCGCCAGTGCGGCAGGACCGGCTCCCGGGGCACGACGACCGGCTCGGCCACGGCCTCCTCCGGCACCGGTTCCGTCTGCGAGGACGCCTGGGCGAACAGGTCCTCCTGGGTGTAGTCGGCGAGCCCGGAGACGCCGACACCGAGCAGGCGCACCCCGCCCGTCGTGTCCACGGAGTCCAGCAACCGCTCGGCGGCCTCCCGCACGACCGCCGGATCGTCCGTGGGCCCCCGCAGCGTCTCGGAACGGGTCAGCGTCGAGAAGTCGTACCGCCGCACCTTCAGTACGATCGTCCGCCCGGACAGCCCCGCCTCGCGCAGCCGCCGCACACACCGGTCCGCCAGCCGCCGTACCTCGACGCCGATCCGCGGCCGGTCATGGATGTCCACGTCGTACGTGTCCTCGACCGACACGGACTTGGCCTCCCGCTCGGCCACCACCGGCCGCTCGTCCCGCGCCAGGGCCATGGCGTACAGCGCCTGTCCATGGGCCTTGCCGAGCAGTCGGACGAGTTCGTCCTCGCCCGCCTCGGCCAGTTCCTCGACCGTCGTGATCCCGGCGCGCCGCAGATGGTCCCCGGTGGCCGGGCCCACTCCCGGCAGGGTCCGCACCGGCAGCGGTCCCAGCAGGGCCCGCTCGGTGCCCGGCTCGATCAGCACCAGGCCGTCCGGCTTGGCCTGCTCGGAGGCGATCTTCGCGAGCATCTTGGACGCGGCGAGCCCGACGGACCCGGTGAGCCCCGTGACCGTACGGATGTCCGTGCGCAGCCGGGCGCCCGTGCGCCGCGCCGAATCCGCGTCCTCCGCCGCGCCCGAGGCCGCCAGGTCCACGAACGCCTCGTCCAGGCTCAGCGGCTCCACCAGCGGCGACAGCGCCCGCAGCAGTGTCATGACCTGTTCGCTGACCGCCCGGTACAGGCTGAAGCGCGGCACCAGATACGCCGCGTGGGGCGCCAGCCGCCGCGCCTGGGCCATGGGCATCGCCGAGTGCACCCCGAAGGCCCGCGCCTCGTACGACGCCGTGGCCACCACCCCGCGCGGCCCGAGCCCGCCCACCACGACCGCTTTCCCGCGCAGGCTCGGCTTGGATGCCTGCTCCACCGAGGCGTAGAAGGCATCCATGTCGAGATGCAGGATCGTGGGCGCGTTTCTCACATCTCCGATGCTGCACCACGGCACTGACAATCCGGCGGCGCCCGGCGGCCCGTCGGGTCAGCGGCGGTTCAGACCGCGCGGTTGCGGCGCCGCGCCAGCTCGTCGGCCGGGTTGTGCCCGACCAGCGTCTCGCCCGTGTCGATGCGCTCGCCGTGCAGCTGGGACAGGGCGTTCTCCACGTCCCGCCACACCACGCCGACCGCGATCCCGAAGATGCCCTGGCCGCCCTGGAGAAGCGCGTGCACCTCGTCGGGCGAGGTGCACTCGTACACCGTCGCGCCGTCGCTCATCAGTGTCATGCGCTCCAGATCGCGGAAACCGCGCTCCCGAAGGTGCTGCACGGCCGAGCGGATGTTCTGGAGCGAGACCCCGGTGTCCAGGAACCGCTTGACGATCTTCAGGACGACGACGTCCCGGAAGCTGTACAACCGCTGGGTGCCCGATCCGTACGCGGGCCGCACACTCGGCTCGACCAGGCCCGTGCGCGCCCAGTAGTCGAGCTGTCGATAGGTGATGCCGGCCGCCGCGCAGGCCGTGGGCCCCCGGTAGCCGATCTCCTCGGACGTCATGGCCGCCGCCCCTTCGCCGCCCGGCACCGCCGTCGGCCGCTGCGGAGCGTGATCCACCGCGCTGCTGTGAACCGGGTACGGACCGCTCTCCCCGTAACCGCGCACGGGAGCACCCCCAGCCGTACCGTCGCCGCTGGTTCTCACGCCGACCTCCGTCCTTGACCTGCCTTCTCGACGGTAGGCAGTCACCAGGGGTGCGTCAACGATCGCCACACTCGGCACGCCGAGTGATAATCACCCAAGGAGTGGTTTCCCGTGTCCCACCGCGGGGAAAGGCTAGCCGAATGCCCTCGCGGGAACCGGTAGGACGCTCTCAATCGCCGGTGGCAATTGCCCCGCGATCCGGCCGCGTCCGGCCGCCGACCGACCCTCCGAAACCCCGGCCGCGCAGGCCAGGGCCCCTATGAGCCGCTCGTGCGCGACCGCCGCCTCACTGGCTGCTGGTGCCGAAGTCCTCGGGCGAGATCTGGTCGAGGAACTCGCGGAACTTCTCCACCTCGTCCTCCTGCTCGTCCGGGATGGCGATCCCCGCGTCGTCCAGCACCGTGTCGCTGCCGTAGATCGGCGTGCCGGTGCGCAGGGCCAGCGCTATGGCGTCGGAGGGGCGGGCGCTGACCTCGACCCCGCTGGCGAACACCAGCTCCGCGTAGAAGACGCCTTCCCGCAGATCGGTGATGCGTACTTCGGTCAGCTCCTGGCCGACGGCCTCCAGCACGTCCTTGAACAGGTCGTGGGTCAGCGGCCTGGCCGGGGCCATGCCCTGCTGGGCGAAGGCGATCGCCGTCGCCTCCCCCGGCCCGATCCAGATGGGGAGGTAACGGTCGCCTCCCACTTCGCGCAGGAGCACGATCGGTTGGTTGGAGGGCATTTCGACCCGGACACCTACGACATCGAGCTCGTTCACACAGCAACCCTAGGCCGTGCCCGGGACGTTTGGGTAGTCGGGCCCCGAGCGGCCGTCCGATCCGGCCCCCGCCGGCCCGCCCCCGGATCAGGGAAGACGCACTCCGAGGGCGGTCTTCACGAGGGCCGCGTGCAGCTTCATGGTGAGCGCCGCCAGCTCCTTCGTACGGGCCTCGGCGAGCGCTCTGGTCTGCGGGTTGCGGTGGCGCTTGAGCGGGGCCACCACCTGCTCGACCAGCCCGGCCTCCCGGTCGGCGGCCGCCTTCATCACCCGCAGATGGCGGGGCTCGATCCCGAAGCGCCCCAGTTCGGCCACGAGAGCGGCCACGGTGACCGCCTCCGCGTCGTACGTACCGTCGGCGAGCGGCACCAGGAGTCCGTACGACTCCCACTCCTCCAGCTCGGCCTCGCCGATGTCCGCGGCGGCCAGCAGCTCGGACCGGCCGACCCGGGCCACGGTGGGCCCCTCCTGCACCTCCAGGACGTCGTCCCCGGTGCGCTGGCGCCCGACCACGGGCAGCGGGACGGCCTCGCCCCGCGCCATGGCGTCCAGATGCTCGCGGATCACCTTGAGCGGCAGATAGTGGTCCCGCTGCATCCTCAGGACATGCCCGAGGCGCTCCAGGTCACCGGGGCTGAACTTGCGGTACCCCGAGGGGGTCCGCTGCGGCTCGATGAGCCCCTCCGCCTCCAGGAAACGGATCTTGGAGATGGTGACTTCGGGGAACTCCTCGCGCAGCGCGTTCAGCACCGTGCCGATGCTCATCAACCCGCTGTCCCTGGCGGCGGTACCGCTTCCGGCACCGCCGCTCGGTGTGTGAAGCATGGACCTTCCCTGGGTTACCCCCGGAACGTGTCCGGGGGCGGGTCAGATGCCCTGCCGGCTCGGGTGGAACACCAGCCGGTACTTGCCGATCTGCACCTCGTCACCGCTGTGCAGGGCGACCTGGTCGATCGGCTCACGGTTGACGTACGTGCCGTTCAGGCTGCCCACGTCGGCGACGGTGAACGAACCGTCCGGGGAGCGGCGGAACTCCACATGGCGACGCGAGACGGTCACGTCGTCCAGGAAGATGTCGCTCTGCGGATGACGGCCGGCCGTGGTCAGGTCGCCGTCGAGCAGGAAGCGGCTGCCCGAGTTCGGGCCCCGGCGCACCACCAGCAGGGCCGAGCCCGCCGGCAGCGCGTCCACCGCGGCCTGCGCCTCGGGCGACAGCAGCGGCATCGGCGTCTGCCCGGTCGCCTCCGCGTCGTAGGCCTCCAGACCGGAGATCGAGATCGTGGACGTCGTCTCGGACGCGCGCTCGGGCACGGCTCCGGGACGCAGCGGCGCACCGCAGTTGGAACAGAAGCGGGCGTTCTCCGCGTTGCGGTTACCGCACCTCGTACACACCAGGGCCGACATGGACGGATCCTCCTGCCGCGGCTGCCCCGCCGGGGCATTGGACGCGTACGGGCCGGGAGCAAAGTCTCCACCCGTACTTGAGGTTGACGGTTGCCCGAAACCTATGCCGCGGGACTGGGCAGGGTCAACTGACGGCGCGCCCTGGCCTCCCGAAATGTCACCGCCCGGACCAGCCACCTGGTCCCGGAACAGCGGCCGCTGACCCTGTGCGTCAGGCTGTGCGCGATGACGAGCGGTCGCGTTGTCGCCACCCTCTCGCGCGCTCTTGCCGAACCACTTCGCAAACAACTTCACGGGCGATTCCCCTTGACCGAAACAGACCCGCCCGTGGGGCAGGACGAACCCTGATTGCCGACACCGGCCGACCCGGACACCCTCACAACGTCCGTGCCCACCAGACAGTTTCCACCACGCGTCACCTCGTCGGTGCGCCGACCCCCCGCAACCTCATGCCCTTGCCGGACCGCCCCCATGCACCGCCGGTTCACTGGGAGGACGACCGAGCGTAGTCAGGCTGCTTCGCCTGTCGCAAGGCGTCCACGACGATCTTGCCCGACTGTGCGACGGAGACCGTGGCCTGCTCCTTCTCCAGAGTCTGCACCACGCCTCCCGGGATGTTCAGCGCCGGTTCGAGATCCTGCGGCTTGCCGATGACCTTGAAACGATAAGGGGCGTTGATCTTGTTCCCGTCCACGCTCACGCTCTTGCCGGCGTCCGCGAAGTAGGTGTTGGCCACCACGCGCACGCCGTTGACCTGGATCGCCTCCGCGCCGGCCGCGCGCAGCTCCTGGATGGTGTCGAGCAGCATGTCCGACTGGACCGTCCCCTTCGTGTCCTCGATCGTCATGGTGATGCCGGGACCCTGAGCCGCCACGGTGCCCGCCAGGATGCCGAGTTGCCGTTCCTTCTCGGCGGTCTGCCTGCGTGCCTCCGCGGCCTGGTCGGAGCTGCTCTGGAGCTCCGACCGCTGCTTTTCGAGTCCCTGCTTCTCGTCCTCAAGACGCTGAGTACGCGAATCCAGTTCATCCAGGATGCGAACAAGATCTTCTTGGCGTGCGCCGCGCAGCGCGCTGTCGGTGTCGCTGTTGGACGCCACCTGGACGGCCAGGCCGAACCCGAGGCCGAACAGGAGCAGGGCGACGATGAGTTGGGGCCGGGTCAGACGCGGCGGCCACAGGCCCTTGACGAGCCGCCGGCGGCCGGTCAGCGACGCGTCGTCGGGGCGGGGCACCGGCCGCTGCCCCGCCTCGGGCCCGGGGGTGGGCACCTCGGCGGGCAGCTCCTTGCGCAGCCGGTCGCCCGGCCGGGCCGCGTGCTCGCCGTGCGCGTGACCGTGGTGGTGGTGATGGTGGCCGTCGTTGTGCTGGTTGTCGCTCATCGCCTCAAGCCCGGAAGACGTGGCGCCGGATCGCCGCGGCGTTGGAGAAGATGCGGATACCGAGGACGACCACGACGCCCGTGGACAGCTGCGCGCCCACGCCCAACTTGTCGCCCAGGAACACGATCAGGGCCGCCACGACCACGTTCGACAGGAACGACACGACGAAGACCTTGTCGTCGAAAATGCCGTCCAGCATGGCCCGCAGACCGCCGAAGACGGCGTCCAGCGCCGCCACGACGGCGATCGGCAGATAAGGCTCCACGACCGCCGGAACCTCGGGCCGGACCAACAGGCCGGCCACGACTCCCACGACGAGGCCCAGTACGGCGATCACGATGTGCCCTTCTCCGTCTTCTCGGTGTTCTTGCTGTTCTTGCTGCTCTTGTCGTTCTTGCTGTTCTTGGCGTCGACGCTGTCGGGGACCGGCCGCGCCGTACGTACGATCACACTCGGCGCGGCGGGCAGCCGGAGGTCGTGCTCGGTGGAGATGGTGGCGCGGATGCCGTAGTTCTGCTCCAGGGCGTGCAGATACAGCCCGTCGCCGCTGTTCTGGAAGTCGCTGCTCAGCCGGGGCCCGTCCCCCACCGCCAGCACGGTGTACGGCGGCACGAGCGGCCTGTTGTCGACCAGGATGGCGTCTCCGGCGGCCCTGATCGCCGACAGGGCGGTCAGCCGCTGCCCGTTGACGGAGACGGCCTCGGCACCGGACGCCCACAGCCCGTTGACCACGCGCTGGAGGTCACGGTCGCGCACCCGGCCGGTGTCGGAGAACCCCGCGGTCTCCCGCGGGTTGGTGCCGTCGCCGCCGGTACTGGCCTCCTTGGCGTCGTTCACCACGAGCTTGACGCCCGGGCCGTGCACCTCGGTGGCGCCCGACAGCATGCCCACCAGGTCTGCCTCGGCGCTGCCGCCGCTCGACCTCAGCGCGGCCCGCTGGCGCGCGCTGACATCGTCACGCAGCTTGTCCACGCCGCCCTGGAGCTTGTCCGCGTCGGCGGTCTCCTGGTCGACGCGGTCGATCAGCTCCTGGCGCTCCTTGGCCACCACGGGCGCCGCCACCCGCGCCTGTGCCGCCCCGACGGTCACGACCAGGGCCGCGAGGACGAGGCCGCCCGCGAGGCCCAGTTTCGCCCTGAGGGTCTTCGGCAGGCCGCCCTCGCCCCAGGACTTCTTCCGGGCGGCGGCCTCGGCGTACCCGTCGTCGAGGCTGTGGTCCATGACGTTGGTGATCAACGACATGGAGGCGTCCAGGCGGCGCGGCCGCGTGGCGCTGCTCCGAACGGGGGGTTGCTGCGGCATGCCGCACATCGTCGCATGTCACGCGCGATACTCCGAATGGCCCCACCGGCGTGCCGGACGGGCCCCCTCGGGGGGCACCTGTCCGGCACGCACGCGTGCGGCGGTTCTACGGCCCTGACCAGCGCGCGGCGCCGCCGAGCCGTCGTACGGCCTACCGTCCGGCGCTGTCCACGATGCCCGACCACTCGTCCAGCAGGGCCTGCGCGGAGGCGTCGTCGGGGCCCTCGGCCCACAGATGGGTGACCGCCTCGGCCGGGTCGGGCAGCACCATCACCCAGCGCCCGTCGGACTCCACGACCCGCACGCCGTCGGTGGTGTCGACCGAGCGGTTCCCGGCCGCCTCCACCACCCGGCGCATCACGAGACCCTTGACCGCCCACGGCGTCGCCAGGTCCCGCTTGAGGACGTGTGCCCGCGGGATCCGCGCGTCGATCTGGCTCAGGGTGAGCTGGGTGCGCGCCACGAGCCCGATCAACCGGACGAACGCCGCCGTACCGTCGAACACGCTGCCGAACTCGGGGACGATGAAGCCACCCTTGCCGTCACCGCCGAAGATGGTGCCCTCCGCACCACCCACACGAGTGAGGTCGTCCGGCGAGGTCGTCGTCCACTCGACCTGGGTGCCGTGGTACGCGGCCACCTGTTCGGCGATGCGGGTCGTGGTGACGGGCAGCGCCACCCGGCCGCTGCGCCGCTCCGCTGCGACCAGGTCCAGCATCACCAGCAGCGCCCGGTCGTCCTCGATGATCCGGCCCTTCTCGTCCACGAGCGACAGCCGCTCGCCGACGGGGTCGAAGCGCACGCCGAACGCGGCGCCGGAGGACGCGACGATCTCGCCGAGCCGCACCAGGCCGCTGCGCCGCATCTCGGCGGTCTCGGTGGGCCTGGATTCGTCGAGACCCGGGTTGATGGTCAGCGAGTCCACCCCGAGCTTGCCCAGCAGGCTGGGCAGCACCAGGCCGGCGCTGCCGTTGGAGGCGTCCACGACGACCTTCATGCCGGACTCGGCGATCCCGCTGGTGTCGACATTGCGCAGCAGCGAACCGGTGTACGAGTCGAAGACGCTGGAGGGGAAGTACAGGTCGCCGATCTCGCCGGGGAACGCCCGCCGGTACTCCTGGCGCGCGAACACCCGGTCCAGCTTGCGCTGCCCGCCCTGGGACAGGTCGGCGCCCTGTCCGTCGAAGAACATGATGTCGACCGAGTCCGGGACGCCGGGCGTGGTACGGATCATGATGCCGCCGGCGCTGCCCCGCGCGGTCTGCTGCCGGGCCACGGGCAGCGGCACGTTCTCCAGGTCGCGTACGTCGATGGCGCTCGCCTGCAACGCCGAGATGACCGCGCGCTTGAGCGCACGGGCGCCTCGGGAGTGGTCACGGGCCGTGGTGACCGTGGAGCCCTTCTTGAGGGTGGTCGCGTACGCGCCGGCGAGGCGGACGGCCAGTTCGGGGGTGATCTCCACGTTCAGGATGCCGGAGACGCCGCGCGCGCCGAAGAGCTGCGCCTGGCCCCTGGACTCCCAGATGACCGAGGTGTTGACGAAGGCGCCGGCCTCGATCGTCTTGAAGGGGTAGACCCGCACATTGCCCTGGACGATCGATTCCTCGCCGATCAGGCATTCGTCGCCGATGACCGCGCCGTCCTCGATCCGGGCGGCCCGCATGATGTCGGTGTTCTTGCCGACGACGCAGCCGCGCAGATTGCTGTGCTGGCCGACATAGACGTTGTCGTGGACGACCGCCTTGTGCAGGAAGGCACCGCTCTTGACGACGACGTTCGAGCCGATCACCGAGTCCTCGCGTATCTCCGCGCCGGACTCGACCTTGGCGTAGTCGCCGATGTAGAGCGGTCCGCGCAGAACGGCGTCGGGATGCACTTCGGCACCCTCGGCCACCCAGACGCCCGGGGAGATCTCGAATCCGTCGATGTCGACGTTGACCTTGCCCTCCAGGACGTCGGCCTGGGCCTTGACGTAGCTCTCGTGCGTGCCGACGTCCTCCCAGTAGCCCTCGGCGACAAAGCCGTAGATCGGCTTGCCCTCCTTCATCAGCTGCGGGAAGACATCGCCGGACCAGTCGACCGGGACATCGGGTTCCACGTAGTTGAAGACTTCGGGCTCCATCACGTAGATGCCCGTGTTGACGGTGTCGGAGAAGACCTGTCCCCAGGTCGGCTTCTCCAGGAAGCGTTCGACCTTGCCTTCCTCGTCCACGATGGTGATGCCGAATTCCAGGGGGTTGGGCACGCGGGTCAGACACACCGTGACGAGCGCGCCCTTCTCCTTGTGGAAATTGATCAGCTCCGTGAGATCGAAGTCGGTCAGGGCGTCACCGGAGATGACGAGGAAGGCATCGTCCTTCAATGCCTCTTCGGCGTTCTTGACGCTTCCGGCGGTACCGAGTGGCTTCTCCTCATTGGCGTAGGTGAGCTCCATACCGAGCTCTTCGCCGTCACCGAAGTAGTTCTTGACGAGCGAGGCAAGGAACTGCACGGTGACGACGGTCTCGGTGAGCCCGTGCCTTTTGAGCAGCCGTAGCACATGCTCCATGATCGGGCGGTTCACCACGGGCAGGAGCGGCTTGGGCATGCTTGAGGTCATGGGGCGAAGGCGGGTGCCTTCACCTCCGGCCATCACTACGGCCTTCATGTCGGAAGCGTCCTCCTCTGAGAGACGACGGTCTAGCCGACTTCACCCGTCCAGATTGTCCCGCACTTTTGCACCGCGGGCCATTGAGGCGCTACGTCAGGACAATCGCCGAGCTCAATCGGCCATGGCGTCCGCACGCACCAATCGGCGGACTTGCACCACGTAGAGCACTCCTGCCCACCAATAGAGGGTTGTACCCCATCCGGCGAACGCCCATCCGAAAACTGCGGCCAGTGACGCGATCCAACCACTGCCGTCGCTGAGGAGCAGGAGCGGGAAGGCGTACATGAGGTTGAACGTGGCCGCCTTCCCGAGGAAGTTGACCTGGGGCGGCGGGTAGCCGTGCCGGCGGAGGATGCCGACCATGACCAGGAGCATCAGCTCCCGGGCGAGCAGCAGGGCGGTCAGCCAGACCGGGAGGATCTCCCGCCAGGTGAGGCCGACCAGCGTGGAGAGCACGTAGAGCCGGTCGGCGGCCGGGTCGAGGAGCCGGCCCAGGCTGCTGATCTGGTTCCAGCGCCGGGCGAGCTTGCCGTCCAGGTAGTCGCTGACTCCGCTGAAGGCCAGCACAAGCAGGGCCCAGCCGTCGCTCTTGGGGCCCCCGAACTCCGGCCTGAGGATCAGCCACAGGAACAGGGGGACGCCGACGAGCCGCGCCATGCTGAGGATGTTGGGGATGGTGAGGACCCGGTCTGTCTGGACACGGGTCTCCTGGACCTCCACCCGGGGGCCTCCTGTGGGAAAACGAGCCGACGATGCACCCTGACTTTACCCCAACGCAAAAAAGCTCCGGCTCTCGGGCTGGTGCCCAAGAGCCGGAGCTGTAAAAGGAGTTCGGCGGCGTCCTACTCTCCCACAGGGTCCCCCCTGCAGTACCATCGGCGCTGAAAGGCTTAGCTTCCGGGTTCGGAATGTAACCGGGCGTTTCCCTAACGCTATAACCACCGAAACACTATGAAACTATCAACCGGCACTTTGGTTGTTCGTGGTTTCAGAACCAACACAGTGGACGCGAGCAACTGAGGACAAGCCCTCGGCCTATTAGTACCGGTCACCTCCACCAGTTACCTGGCTTCCAGATCCGGCCTATCAACCCAGTCGTCTACTGGGAGCCTTACCCCATCAAGTGGGTGGGAGTCCTCATCTCGAAGCAGGCTTCCCGCTTAGATGCTTTCAGCGGTTATCCCTCCCGAACGTAGCCAACCAGCCATGCCCTTGGCAGAACAACTGGCACACCAGAGGTTCGTCCGTCCCGGTCCTCTCGTACTAGGGACAGCCCTTCTCAAGACTCCTACGCGCACAGCGGATAGGGACCGAACTGTCTCACGACGTTCTAAACCCAGCTCGCGTACCGCTTTAATGGGCGAACAGCCCAACCCTTGGGACCGACTCCAGCCCCAGGATGCGACGAGCCGACATCGAGGTGCCAAACCATCCCGTCGATATGGACTCTTGGGGAAGATCAGCCTGTTATCCCCGGGGTACCTTTTATCCGTTGAGCGACGGCGCTTCCACAAGCCACCGCCGGATCACTAGTCCCGACTTTCGTCCCTGCTCGACCCGTCGGTCTCACAGTCAAGCTCCCTTGTGCACTTACACTCAACACCTGATTACCAACCAGGCTGAGGGAACCTTTGGGCGCCTCCGTTACCCTTTAGGAGGCAACCGCCCCAGTTAAACTACCCATCAGACACTGTCCCTGATCCGGATCACGGACCCAGGTTAGACATCCAGCACGACCAGACTGGTATTTCAACGACGACTCCACCCACACTGGCGTATGAGCTTCACAGTCTCCCAGCTATCCTACACAAGCCGAACCGAACACCAATATCAAACTGTAGTAAAGGTCCCGGGGTCTTTCCGTCCTGCTGCGCGAAACGAGCATCTTTACTCGTAGTGCAATTTCACCGGGCCTATGGTTGAGACAGTCGAGAAGTCGTTACGCCATTCGTGCAGGTCGGAACTTACCCGACAAGGAATTTCGCTACCTTAGGATGGTTATAGTTACCACCGCCGTTTACTGGCGCTTAAGTTCTCAGCTTCGCCCCACCGAAATGGAGCTAACCGGTCCCCTTAACGTTCCAGCACCGGGCAGGCGTCAGTCCGTATACATCGCCTTACGGCTTCGCACGGACCTGTGTTTTTAGTAAACAGTCGCTTCTCGCTGGTCTCTGCGGCCACCCCCAGCTCAAGGAGTAAATCCCATCACCGAGTGTGGCCCCCCTTCTCCCGAAGTTACGGGGGCATTTTGCCGAGTTCCTTAACCATAGTTCACCCGAACGCCTCGGTATTCTCTACCTGACCACCTGAGTCGGTTTAGGGTACGGGCCGCCATGAAACTCGCTAGAGGCTTTTCTCGACAGCATAGGATCATCCACTTCACCACAATCGGCTCGGCATCAGGTCTCAGACACATGGCATGCGGATTTACCTACACACCGTCCTACACCCTTACCCCGGGACAACCACCGCCCGGGATGGACTAC